>NZ_JACYUG010000007.1 GCF_014841615.1 Sphingomonas sp. CFBP 8760
CGATCGCTGCGGTGACAGCCCTCTAGCCCCATGACATTTTTACGTCAACAGGGTTTTTTAGGCCCCGCGACGAAAAAGTTCCGGGCGGACGTGTTGGGGGACAACGCTTTTCCAGAGGGCCGGGCGCGCGTAGGCGGGGCCATGCATTACCGCCATCGTCCATCATGACCCCCCGCTACGATGCCATCATCCTCGGTGCCGGCGCGGCCGGGATGATGTGCGCCGCCGTCGCCGGCCAGCGCGGGCGGCGCATCCTGCTGGTCGATCATGCCGCCGAGCCTGGCGCGAAGATCGTCATCTCGGGTGGCGGGCGGTGCAACTTCACCAATACCGGCACCGCGCCCGATCGCTTCCTGTCCGCCAACCCCCATTTCGCCAAATCCGCGCTCGGCCGCTACACCCCCGCCGATTTCATTGCGCTGGTCGAGCGGCACGGCATCGCCTGGCATGAGAAGACGCTGGGCCAGTTGTTCTGCGACGGATCGGCCCGCCAGATCGTCGCGATGCTGATGGGCGAATGCGAACTGGGCGGCGTGGCGCGCGCCTTCGGACAACCGGCCATGGTCGAGCATGACGGCACCGGTTTCCGGATCGCGATCGGCGGCCGCACCGTCACCGCCCCCGCCTTCGTCATCGCGACCGGCGGGCCGTCGATCCCCAAGATCGGCGCCACCGACGCCTCCTATCGACTCGCCAAGCAGTTCGGCCTGAAGCTGGTCGAGCCCCGCCCCGCACTGGTGCCGCTGACGCTGGGGCCGGACGAGGCCTTGTTCCGCGACCTGGCCGGCGTCTCCGCCACCGTCGTCGCGCAGGCGGGCAAGGCCGCGTTCCGGGAAGCCGCGCTGTTCACCCATCGTGGCCTGTCCGGCCCCGCGATCCTGCAGGCGTCGTCCTATTGGCGGCACGGCGAGACGGTCGCGATCGACTTCACCCCCGATCGCGACGCCGACTGGCTGGTGGACCTGAAGCGCGCCCAGCCCCGCGCCTCGTTGCGCCGTGCGCTCGGCCTGCCCGACCGGCTGGCCGACGCGCTGACGGGCCGGTTGCAGATCGCGGATCGGCTGGCCGATATCCCCGACAAGGCGCTGCGCGCCGCCGGCGCGCGACTCGGCCATTGGCCGTTCCGCCCCGATGGCACCGAGGGCTATGCCAAGGCGGAGGTGACGGTGGGGGGAATCAGCACCGCCGAACTGTCGTCCCGCACCATGGAAGCACGCCGCGTTCCAGGGCTTTACGCGATCGGCGAGGCGGTCGACGTTACGGGCTGGCTGGGCGGTTACAATTTTCAATGGGCATGGGCGAGCGGATCGGCTACAGGCAACGCGCTTTAGGGCTATACGCCAACGACCACGATACGCGCTGGTCCGGCGGGCGAAAGCCCCCATATTGGAATTCGATGCTTCCCGATAATCTCCCCGCGTCTCTTGCCGAGGCGCTTTCCGCCCGTGGTTACGACCAGCTCACCCCCGTGCAGTCGTCCGTCATCGCCCCGGAGGCCAGCGGCCGCGACCTGCTCGTGTCCGCCCAGACCGGCTCCGGCAAGACCGTCGCCTTCGGCCTCGCCATGGCGACCGAATTGCTGGTCGAGGGTAGCTTCCCGCCCGCCGGCCCGCCGCTGGCGCTGGTGATCGCCCCGACGCGCGAACTGGCGTTGCAGGTCAGCCGCGAACTGGAGTGGCTGTATGCCGGCGCGCGCATCGCCACCTGCGTCGGCGGCATGGACGCCAGCCGCGAACGCCGCGCGCTGAGCCATGGCACGCATGTCGTGGTCGGCACGCCTGGCCGTCTGCGCGACCATCTGGAACGCGGCGCCCTGCGCCTGTCCTCGCTGCGCGTCGCCGTGCTCGACGAGGCGGACGAGATGCTCGACATGGGCTTCCGCGAGGATCTGGAACAGATTCTCGACGCGACCCCGACCGAGCGTCGGACGATGATGTTCTCCGCCACGCTGCCGCGCCCGATCGTCGCGCTGGCCAAGACCTATCAGCGCGATGCCTTCCGCATCTCGACGGTGGGCGAGGATCGCGGCCATGGCGATATCGAGTATCAGGCGGTCGCGGTTGCGCCGTCCGATATCGAACACGCCGTCGTCAACCTGCTGCGCTTCCACGAGGCGGAGACGGCGATGCTGTTCTGCGCCACGCGCGACAATGTCCGCCACCTGCACGCCAGCCTGGTCGAGCGCGGATTCGCGGCGGTCGCGCTGTCGGGCGAGCATTCGCAGAACGAGCGCAACGCCGCGCTTCAGGCGCTGCGCGACGGTCGCGCCCGCGTCTGCGTCGCCACCGACGTGGCGGCGCGCGGCATCGATCTGCCCGGCCTCAGCCTGGTCGTCCATGTCGAGCTGCCGCGCGATGCGGAGACGTTGCAGCACCGGTCGGGCCGCACCGGCCGCGCCGGGCGCAAAGGCACCGCGATGCTGATCGTCCCCTATCCGAAGCGCCGCCGCGTCGACATGATGCTGCGCGGCGCGCGGATCGCGGCGAACTGGGTGCCGGTTCCCTCCGCTGACGACATTCGCGGCGCCGATCGCGAGCGATTGCTGACCAAGCTGGCCGAACCGGTCGAGCTGGACGACGAGGATCGCGCGCTGGGTCAGCGGCTGCTGGAGACGAAGTCGCCCGAGGATGTCGCCGCGATGCTGGTCCGCGCGCTACGCGCCAGCATGCCCAACCCCGAAGAGATGGCGGATGGCGCCAACGAGCCGCAGCGGCGCGAGGACGGGCATCGTCCCGGCTTCGACGACACCGTCTGGTTCCGGCTCGACATCGGTCGTCGCCAGAATGCCGATCCGCGCTGGCTGCTGCCGCTGCTCTGCCGCCGCGGCCATGTGACGCGCGAGGAGATCGGCGCGATCCGGATCGGCCCGTCCGAGACGTTCGTGCAGATCCCCCGCCCGATTGCCACGCGCTTCGCCGCCGCCGCCGCCAAGTCGTCGCATGGTGGCGACGACGAGAGCGGGATCGCGATCACCACGTCGGACGGTCCGCCGTCGATGCCGCGCGGCGCCCCGCGCGGTCGCCCGTCCAATGCCGGCGGATCGAATGCGGGCGGCGGTCCGCGGGGCGGCGCCGGTGGCGGCACCCGCTACCGCGCCAAGCCGACGCCGCCGCGCCGCTGATCGGGCGGGCGTCGATGCGAAAAGGGGGCCGACATGCGCGGCCCCCTTTTCGCTCGCCCTACCCCCCGCGCCCTATACCCGCGCCCCGGCGACGTAGCGGTCCACCACCCGTTCCAGCAGCGTCAGCGGCACGTTGCCGGTGCCGAGCACCACATCGTCGAACGCCTTCAGGTCATACCGCGCGCCCAGTGCCGCCTGCGCCTTGCCGCGCAACCGGTTGATCTCGTTATGGCCCATCTTGTACCCGCAGGCCTGCCCCGGCATCGCCGCATAGCGTTGCAGTTCGGCGGTCAGTTGCACTGCGGGCATCCCCGTCGCCGCCTGGAACCAGGCCAGCGCCTGCTCGAAGGTCCAGCGTTTGGCGTGCATCCCGGTGTCCACCACCAGCCGGCACGCGCGGAAGTTCATCGACTGGAGATAGCCGATCCGGCCCAGCGGATCGTCGTCATACACGCCCAGTTCGCTGGCCAGTTGCTCGGCATAGAGCGCCCATCCTTCCGAATAGGCGTTGAACGCCAGCAGCGACCGGATCAGCGGCAGGCGATAGCTGTACTCGCCCTGCCAGATATGGCCCGGCAGCCCCTCGTGATAGCATAGGGTCGGCAGCGAATAGCGCGGCCAGGTCGCCGTGGTCTTCAGGTTGATGTAGTAAAGGCCGGGCTGCGACCCGTCCATCGATCCCGGCCCGGCATAGCCGTTGGGCGCACCGTCTTGGATCGCGGGCGGCACCCGCTTGATCAGCAGACTGCCCTTCACCGGACTCCCGAACGCCCGCGGCAGGCGGGTGCGGATATCGGCGATCCGCCCGTTGAGATAGGCGAGCAGCTTCGCGCGCCCCGCATCGTCGTTGTCGAAGACCAGATCGGGCCGCGTCGACAGCGCCGACAGCCGCTCGCCCACCGTCCCCCTGGTCAGGCCCTGCGCCTTCAGCAGCGTGTCGATCTCCGCATTGATCGCGCGATTCTGCTCCAGCCCCAGCGCGTGGATCGCCTCCGGCGTCTCGTCGGTGGTGGTCGCGGCCTTCACCAGCCAGCGATACCAGCCGTCCCCGCCCGGCCGCTGCCACAGCCCGGGGACCGTGCTGGCACCCGGCCGCATCGCCGCGAACGCCGCGATCTGCCGGTCGAGCGCCGGGGCGATCCGCGCCGCGCATAGTCGCGCCGCCTGTTCGGCATGGCGCGCCGGCAGCCCCGCCTTCGTACATTTGGCGGCGAACGTCGCCACGATCGCCCAGTCCGCCACCGGTGTCGCGCGGATACCCTGCAACTGGCCCATCGTCAGGTCGATCACCAGCACCGGCGGGATCGCGCCGGCGGCGGCATCGGCGCGGATACGCGCCGTCTCGCCGTCCAGCGCGCGGGCATAATGGTCCAGCCGCGCCAGATAGGCTTCGGCATCGGCGGCACCCGCCACCTCGTGCTTGTTCTCCAGCAGATCGGGCACATCGGCATAGGCGCCCCCCAGCTGCGACACCAGGTAGGGCGAATTGCGGAAACTGGCGGACGGGTTCAGCACCGCGACCTCGCCGACCGGCATCGTCCGCCATCCCTCGTCGGCCAGCGCATGGGCCGCCTCGGTCGTGTCGACATCCATCGCCACGGCGGGCGACAGGCCGCGCCGGCCGATCCGCTTCAACATCGCCAGATGCGTGGCACAGCGCCCGGCCCGCGTCCGGTCCGCCGCGGCGCTGCGATCGGCGAGCCGGCCGCGCAACGCGATCCGCTCGCCCTTGTCGACCCCCAGCGACAGCGCCGCCTCCGGCCAGTCCGCCAGCAAGGCGTCGGCGATACCCGCCAGCTCCGCCGACGCCGCCCGATCGCCCGGCATGGGCATACCCGGCGCCCCGGCATCCTTCGCCTTGGCGCCGACCTGTGCCACCGCCGCGGCCGGCCATGTCGCCGCCGCCGCCACGCCGACGGCACCTGCCCCCACGATCACTTCGCGCCTGCCAATATCCACGCCGCCACTTTCCCTGCTGCCGTTCCGGTCGCAGCATAACCGCGCCCGGCGCCCGCACCACCACCCAAATGCCCGCAGCGCAATCGCGCGACCGCCCCCCGTTTTCGAGAAGCCGAACGCTTGTGCCGCCCCCGCCCTTCGGTTATGCGACACCCACGACGACCGGCCGACCGACGACACGATGTCGGCATGCCAGCGATCGTTCCCGACGAAGGCCATGCGCCTCAAGGGATTGGCGGGTGTAGCTCAATGGTAGAGCAGAAGCTTCCCAAGCTTACGACGAGGGTTCGATTCCCTTCACCCGCTCCACGCTTTTCCGTCATTCTCGCTATGTTGTCGTCGAAGGCTCTCCGGTCAAACTGCGGTGAGGCGGGCTGGTGTTTGATAGCGCAAGATGGTCGGAAGCCGCTGTGGTAGCGTAGCCGTAGCCGGAGGCTGCCCCCCCCGGACCGGCGTCGTCAGGCCGCCCGGGCATAGGCGGGCGTCCGTTTGCCGGCCTTGTCCTGATAGAGCGCCTTGTCCGCGACCTGCATCGCCTCGGCCAACGACGGGCTGTCGGCGGGATAGGCGGCGAACCCGATGCTGGTGGACCATTGCGGCACCCCGAGGATCGCCAGCCGATCCTGATGCACATGCCGACGGAGATCGGCGGCGAGATGCTCGGATGCGCCGGGCATCACGATCAGGAATTCGTCGCCCCCCAGTCGTACCGCATCCGCCCCGTGCCGTGCGCACCATCGTTGCAGCGATTCCGCGATCCGGACCAGCAGTTCGTCGCCGGCAGCGTGACCGTTCACGTCATTCACCTGCTTGAATCCGTCGAGATCCAGGGCGGCGAGTACGCCTCCCCTGCCCGCATACGCCTGGTCCGATGCCGCCAGCCATGCCCGGTTGTGCAGCCCGGTCAGCGGATCGGTCAGCGCGGCGCGGCGCAGTTCCTCGTTGGCGCGGAGTATCGGTATGGCCAGCAGGGTCAGGTTGGCGATCAGGGTCAGGACGGGCTGGGACATCCAGGCATAGTGCGCGACGATGTAGAATAGCCCGGTCGGCTGCAGCGGCAGGGCGAGGGCGCTGATGTAGCTCGGCAGGTTTGCGAGCATGGTCAGCCCCAGCATCCGGCGGGCGATCGCCAGCCTAGTGGCAGGCGTCAGCATCAGGTAAAGACCCGCCGTGCCCAACGATACCGCAAGTCCTGCGCCGGCCGCGAACTGCGGCAATGTCGTCGTACCGAACCGATCGGCAGGCGTGACGCCATAGGCGATGCCGGGAAGCAGCGCGAAGGCCGCTCCCCACCCGATGGGTATTCGCCGCCCCTCGAAAGCATCCAGACCGGCGGCGGTCGCCAAAGGCCCGGCGGCCAGCAGCATGTACAGGAAGAAGGCCGGCGCGACCGCGATGGGATGGGCCGACAGATCGAACCCGATCACGCCCAGCGAGTATGTGAGATTGGCCAGCGCCCACAGCCGCCAGTGCGGCCTGGCACGATGACGACGCGCGACGGTCTCGAACGTCACGGCGAAGCAGAGGCTGACGATCAGGCTGCACAACCAAAGCGTCGCCTCATCCGGCACTCGAAACAATCTCGCCCCCTCAAGCGCAAATCCCCGCCTACCCCTATCCCGTCATTTACTAACAAAAGGTTAACGCTCGACTGGCGTTGCCGACCGTCCTTGCTTCGGAGGGCAGCGCCCGCGTCATCGCCCCCTAGAGCGGGATGACATCGGATTGATCCGTCATGACGAACATCCGGTTCTACCTGATGTCATCCCGCTCTAGATGACGTAGCCCGTCGCAGGGCGCGCGCCCCAGTCCGCCCTCGCCGGCGGGCGTCGGGTGGCATGTGGCCGTCCGCCGACCATCGGGCATGCGCCTATGTCGCGCCGTCCCCCAGCCGATGCGGAAGTCGATCACGGCGCGGCCCGCCCCGGGCTGGACAAAGCGCAAGATGCGGCAGGGATGTGGCCAGCCAGGACAGCAATCGTGTGCGCCAAACGGCCGATATCCGTAAATAATGTTGAACAACGGTGCAGATGGATTGTTCTCGCACATGCAACATGTGCGTTGCATAGGAGGAGAAATCCATGTTTTTCAAGAATATAGCCGTCGCTTCGGCCGGTTTTGCGCTTGTCGCGGCACCCGTTGCTGCCAGCGCTGCGCCGGTTAACGCTGCATCGACGCTGTCCGTTGCCAAGTCCGCGCGCGCAGGCTCGACCACGTCGAAGTCGAGCAAGCTGGGTGCCGCCGGCGGCGCCAGCCTTATTCCCCTGTTGATCGGCGCGGGCATCATCGCGGGCGCGACGTACCTCATCGTCGATCACGAAGACGATGACGACGCCGACAGCAACTGACGGGTGAAGGGCGTCACGGCGCACCGCGTCGTCACGCCCGGCATGTCAGGCGCCCTGCCCGTTTGGCAGGGTGCCTTTCACCCGGTGCCCTGTTCACGCGGCGTCCTGGGCGCCGTTCCGGAAAGTGACCCCGCGCCTTGGGCAACTGGCGCCGACAGCGGGGATATCCATCGTGTCGGACGGGTTTACGCCAGGCGTCGGCGGTGGCCGCAGAGTCTATCTCAAGCGCGCTGGAATCGCGGTGACCGTTAGCGACGTCCACCGTTCGATCCGTAGGCGACCGCGATACGCCCTCCATGACATTCTCCGACAAACGGCGGAAACCCCGCCATCGTCGGGTTTCACGAGCCTGTGACGGGGGGATGGGTTTCCGTCACCCGCGCCATGACGGACAGCCGTTCCGCCGATCCCGTGGCGCCGGCCCGGCGACACCGCCATTTCCGATCCGTCGAAGGCATCGCCCGATGATGTCGCGGCCTCTCCCGCCCGTGGCCAAGTCGCTGTAAGGCGGCGGTTCCGTGGCATTGGCAGGACAGTGTAGGTGATGGACGACGAACGACGACGGCATCTGGAAGCCAAGCTGCTGGAGGCGCTTGCCCTGGCGGATGCGATCGAGGAATATGCCGTCGGCGCGATGCTGTCGGCCACCATCATGCATCTCCGCACCGATCGTCAGGATGCGTAACGTGAAGGGCCCGTCATGGCCGCCGATCCGGCGCTGATCGCGACGCTCTCACCCCAGCAGGTGGCGTGTCTGCGGCTGGTCGGCGAACTGCGCACCTCGAAGCAGATCGCGGAAATCCTCGGCATCTCGTCCCACACCGTCGATACCCACCTGTCGAACGCGGTCCGGAAACTGGCCGCCGCCAACCGGATGGAGGCCGCCCGCCTGCTCGGCGACGCCGCGATCGCCCCGCCCCCCGGCCCCGCTCCCCAGGCCGCGCCGCCAGCCCCTCCCCAGCGATTGACCGGTCAATCCCCGCCAGTGGCCACCAGCCCCGCGCCGGTCCTAGATCGTGCCGGTCAGCAAGATGACGTCGCACCGGTCGGCAGGCAGGTCGCGCTATCACGCTGGCTCCGTCTGGCGATCATCGCCGGCGGTGCCGTCGCCTTGGTCTACGCCGTCGTGCTCGTCGTCGTGGGGGCCGAGGTCATCATGCGGATGACCGATGAATATGGTCATTCGCGATCCGCTGGTGTGGCGTCCTCCCCGCCGGGAGCGTCACGGGGAATGTAGACATGCAGCATACACGACAAGCCATCGCCCGCACGATCGCAGCGCCGCTGCTGGCCACCGAGCAGGCGATCGACGAGGCACTGGCGCAGGCCGGCGCCATGGCGACCGCCATGGCGAACGGGCGGACCGCCGCACGGCTGCCCGCGATGATCGGTCAGGACGTGTTCGAAAGCCTGGGCGCCGCGATGACCGCGCTGTTCGAGGCGCGCCGCCGGATCGTGGAGGCCCATGCCGGGCTGGATCGTACCCGCGAATATCTGCGGATGCCGGAAACCAGCTATGGCGACATGTCGCCCAAGCCCCCGCTTCACGCCGCGCACCTGACCGCGGTGGACCGCGAGGCGGCTTGACGCACGGCGGCGGCGGGCATGACGGTGCCGACATGACGACCAACGTGATCCTGTTCGCGCTGCTCCAGCTGGGCGTCTCCGGCTATGCCGCGTGGCGCGGGGGCAAGCCCGAACGGTTCGTCGCCATCGCGATGTTCGCCGCCGCCTTCGCGACGATGATCGCCTACGCGCCGCTGTCGCGGCGGTTCGCGGGGGCGGAATTCGGGGTGCTCGCGGTCGATGTCCTGCTGTTCGCGGGGCTGACCGTGATCGCGCTGAATGCCAACCGATACTGGCCGATGGCGGTGGCATCGCTGCAACTGGCCTCCCTGATCGTCCACCTGGGCAAGCTGCTGGATCTCACGATGGGCGGCTGGGCCTATGCCCTGCTGCTGAAACTGTGGGCCTATCCCATGCTGCTGACGTTGCTGGTGGCGACGATGCGTCATCGCCGGCGGCTGGTCCGCTACGGTGTCGATCGACCTTGGACTTCATTCGATGCCAGATAGTATGAGATGCCGGGCCCGCCGGATGTACGACGACCGACAGCGCCGCCGGGATTTCGTCCCGGCGGAACTGCTGACCGATCCGGCATGGGACATCCTGCTATGGGTGTTCATCGAAACCGAACACGGCCGCCGCGTGACGTCGCTGGAGGCGGCCGTCGCCGCCGGCGTCACCAACGACATCGGCCTCCGCTGGATCAGCGCGCTGCGCAAGGCGGGGCTGGTCATGCCATGGTGGGCCGACGACGATTCCGATGCCTATGTGATGCTCAGCGACACCGGCTACCGTGGGATGCAGCGGTATCTGCAGCCCGACGCCTGATCCGTGATCCGCGACCGCGCGATCAGCGCGCCGACCACAGGTCGCGGATGCCGAGCGCCCGGTCGCCGACCCCGAAGAACGAGGCGAGCCGATGATGCTCGTCGGGTCGCAGCGCGCGGGGCACGCCGTCGTTGATGAAGCGCGACAGATAGCCGTCGGGACGGCCGATCATCCGCGACAGCGCCGCCCGGCTGCTGGCCCCCGCCGCGATCGTCGCGGCGAGCGACCGGCGCGGACATGCCTCGCCGCGGGAGGAAACGGAACGGGTCTCGGGAGCATGGAACGACATGCTCCCAAGATAGGAGTTCCGCCTATGTTCTCAATGCCCTGACCGGATTGCAGGGTCATTGCCGGGAGCGATCCGGACATCGGATGGCCCCCGGCAATCCCATTCAGCCGGTCGGGCTGGCGGCGTTGACCTCGTTGGCGGGCGGCGACACGTAGCGCAGCGTCTGCACCTGTTCCTTGGGATCGATCCGGCGGGTGCGGGTGAAGGGGGGCAGCGTCTGCGGCTCGCCTGTCTCCAGCGCGCGCACGATCCCCTCGATCACGCGCAGGTCGGCCAGCCCTTCCTCGGCGTCCGGCTCGGGCTCGCGATCCTCTAGGATGCATGCGGAGAAATACTTCATCTCGCCGCCGAACTGGTCGGTCGCCTTGAAGCTCTCATGGCTCTTCTTCTCGCCGATCGTCACGTTCTGCTCGATCGGATCGCCGAAGCCGTAGGCCGGGCTCATCTGGATCGACCCTTCGGTGCCCGCGATGATGAGGCTGTTGACGTTGTTCATCGCGTACGAGACGGTGAACTGCGCCAGCCGGTTGCCCGGCATCCGCAGCGTGACGGCCAGCGTATCGTCGAAATTCGCGGCCTGCGCCGGCGAACGCCGCACCCCCACCGCCGACACGACCTCCACTGGTTCCGCCCCGAACAGGTAACGGATCGCGTTGATCGGATACGGCCCCATGTCGAACAGCGGCCCCGCCTCGATCCCGTTCTCGGTACGGTGGTTGTCGGGGTCGACCATCTGCCCGAAGCACGAGGTGAAGGCGACCAGATCGCCCAGCTGGCCATCGCGGATCTTCCCGATCGCATCCAGCGTGCCCGGCTCGAAATGCAGCCGGTACGCGGTCATCAGCTTCGCCGAGGAAGCCTGCGCCGCCGCCCGGATCGCCTCGCCCTGCGCGACCGACACTTCCAGCGGCTTCTCGCACAGCACGTGGATGCCCGCCTCCAGCGCGGGGATCGCGAATTCGGCGTGGCGCCAGTTGGGGGTGGCGAGGTAGATCGCATCGACCTTGCCCGATGCCAGCATCGCGCCGAACTGCTCGTAGCTGTAGGTATCCTCGACGCCGTACTGGTCGGCGACCTTGCGCGCCTTTTCCGGGTCGCCGGTGACGAGCGCGACCAGTTCGGAATTGCCGGTGTGCTTGATGCCGGGCAGCATCGATGCCTGCGCGATATCGCCGAGGCCGACGACGGCGTAGCGCACCTTCTTGCCGCCGAATCCGAATGCCGATGCGATGCTCATGCCTGTACTCCTGCCATGTCGGGGTTTCGTGCCCCAACGCCCTGCCTCCGCTTTCTCTCCCTGCCGCCGGAGCCGGCGGGGCCGCGCCGGCGTTCATCCCGCATCCCTCATCGCCGGAGCCTGCGTGACCACTTCCCCCCGACAGCACTGCCCTCCCCGCCGCGACGCCGCCGGCTATCTGCCGATCGAGGATTACGGCGCGCTCGGCGACGGGCGCGGCATCGCGCTCTGCGGATCGGACGGATCGATCGACTGGTGGTGCGTGCCCAACATGGATTCGCCGCCGCTGTTCGACCGGCTGCTGGGCGCGGACGAGGGCGGCCGGTTCGCGATCACGCCCGATGCGCCGTTCCACGTGGAGCGCCGCTACCGGCCGGACAGCAACGTGCTGGAAACCCGCTTCGTCACCGAAGGCGGCACCGCCACGCTGGTCGAATCGCTCAACAGCGGCACCGCCGGCCGCCTGCCCTGGGCCGAACTGGCCCGCCGGGTGGAGGGGGTGGAAGGCAGCGTCACCTTCCTCGTCACGCTGCGGTTCAGCCGCCAGGCGGATACCGTCAACCCGTACATGTCGCGCGCCGGCCATCACGACCTGTTCCATGTCGGCCATGTCCTGGGGCTGTTCCTGCGCAGCGACAATGTCCGCGTCGACCGGATGGACGACACCGAGATCGCCGCCACCGTCACCGTGACGGCGGGCGAGCGCGCGACGCTGGCGATCGTGGCGGGGGAGGACGAGCCGCTGATCGTCCCCCCGATCGCGGAGATCGACGAACGCATCGACCTGTCCGACCGCGAATGGCGCGACTGGTCGGCCCGGCTGCATCATGACGGCGCGTATCGCGACGAACTGGTGCGCAGCGCGCTGGCGCTGAAACTGCTGCTCTACTCGCCCACCGGCGCGATCGCCGCCGCCGCCACCAGCTCGCTGCCCGAGAGGATCGGCGGCCCGAAGAACTGGGACTATCGCTACGCCTGGATTCGCGACGCGGGCTATTCGATCAAGGCATTCCTGCGGATCGGTGCGTGGGGGGAGGCGAAGTCGGCCTTCACCTGGCTGCTGAAGCGGCTGGGCGACGGCCAGCCGCAGGTCTGCTACACGCTCGACGGCCGCCACGTGCCGCCGCCGACCGAGGTCGACGTGCCCGGCTGGCGAGGATCGCAGCCGGTGGTGATGGGCAATCTGGCCGGCGACCAGCATCAGCACGGCATCTATGGCGACATCTTCGAGACCGCGGGCCGTTTCGTCGCATGCGGCAACGTCCTCGATCCGGTCAGCGCGGAGACGCTGTCGCATCTGGCCGACGAATGCGCCGATCGCTGGCGGCTGAAGGATGCCGGCATCTGGGAACTGGAGGACCCGCAGCATTACACCATGTCCAAGATCAGTTGCTGGCAGGCGTTGCAGCGCGCGATCGAACTGGTCGATGCCGGGCAGATGCCCTCCACCTGCCGCGAACGCTGGATGCGCGAGCGCGACCGGATCGCGGCGTGGATCGGCGAGCATTGCTGGTCGGAAAAGCGCGGCGCCTATCTGATGCACCCCGATACCGACCGCCTCGACGCCAGCGTCGCGCTGGCGGTGCGGTTCCGCTTCGACGGGCAGGACCGGCTGTCGCGCACGCTCGACGCGATCGACCGCGAACTGGGCGCGGGCGCCTTCCACTACCGCTATACCGGCGCCGACAAGGAGGAGGGCTGCTTCATCGCCTGCACCTTCTGGGTGGCGGAGGCGCGCGCGCTGCTCGGCCAGCAGGACCGCGCCACCGCGATGTTCCAGGCGGCGATGGCGACGCTGGATGGCCACGGCGTCGGCACCTATGCCGAGATGATCGATCCAAAGACGCACGCCTTTCTCGGCAACACCCCGCAGGGCTTGACGCATCTCGCGATCATCCAGGCGATCGCGACGCTGGCCGGGCGGGCATTGTGATGGGACAGCATGGGTGTACGATCGCGCCGGTCCTGCCTACACCGTCATAACGAAGACGGGGCCAGAGACTGGGCCGGAAAGCGGAGCGGTATGACGATCATCCGGCGATTGACCCTGACGCTGCTGGCCCTGACGCTGCTGGCCCTGACGCTGCTGGCCCTGTTCCCCGCCTCGCCCGCCATCGCCGCCGATCTGGTCGGCGATCGTCCGGTGCGCGGCGGGCTGACGATCGCGGCGAACGGTATCGCCGCCCCCGTCCTCTACGACCCCGCCGACCACCCCGTCGTCGTCCATGCCGCGCAGGGGCTGGCGCGCGACATCGCCACCGTCACCGGCATCACCACCGCCGCCGCGCCGCTCGCCGGCCAGACGCCCGCCCAGTCACCGATCACGCCGCCGATCATCCTCGGCACGCTCGGCCGCAACGCCGTGATCGACCGCCTCGTCCGCACCGGCAAGCTCGATGCCCGCCGCCTGACCGGGGCATGGGAAAGCTTCGTCATCACCATCGTCCGCCGCCCCGCCCCCGGCGTGCCCGTCGCGCTGGTGATCGCGGGCAGCGACCGGCGCGGCACCGCGTTCGGCGCGTACGAACTCAGCGAGGCGATCGGCGTGTCGCCGTGGCACTGGTGGGCGGACGTGCCCGCCCGCCGCCGCCCCGCGCTGTACGTCGCGCCCGGCACGCACCGGTTCGGCCCGCCCTCGGTCCGGTATCGCGGCATCTTCCTCAACGACGAGGACTGGGGCCTCCACCCCTGGGCGGCACGCACCTTCGAGCCGGAACAGGGCGGCATCGGCGCCAAGACCTACGAACGCCTGTTCGACCTGATGCTGCGGCTGAAGGCGAACACGCTGTGGCCGGCGATGCACCGCGTCAGCGCGCCCTTCAACCGGAACCCCGCCCACGCGAAACTGGCCGACGACTACGGCATCGTGATGGGATCGTCGCACGCCGAACCGATGCTGCGCGACAATGTCGGCGAATGGACCGACGCGGCCGACCGCTTCAACTACGCCACCAACCGCGCCGGCGTATCGCGCTATTGGGAGGAAAGGGTCCGCGCCAACGGCCGTTACGAAAGCCTGTGGACGTTGGGGATGCGCGGCATCCACGATTCCGGCATCGTCGGCGCGGAGACCCCCGCCGGCAAGATCGCGCTTCTGACGCAGGTCTTCGCGGACCAGCGCGCGATGCTCGCCGCGCATGTCGATCCGGCGGTCGAGCGGGTGCCGCAGATGTTCGTCCCCTACAAGGAGGTGCTCGACCTCTACCGCGCCGGGCTGAAGGTGCCGGACGACGTCACGCTGGTGTGGCCCGACGACAATTTCGGCTATATCCGCCAGTTCCCCGATGCCGCCGAGCGGCGGCGCGGTGGCGGCTCGGGGGTCTATTACCACCTCTCCTATCTGGGGGCGCCGCTCTCCTATCTGTGGCTCGGCACCACCCCGCCCGCGCTGATCCGCAGCGAGATGGGGCGCGCCTGGGATCATGGCGCGCGCACCGTCTGGATCGCCAATGTCGGCGACGTGAAACCGGCGGAGATCGGCATCACCGCCTTCCTCGCCATGGCATGGAACGTCGATACCGCCCGCGCGCAGACCCAGCGCGATTTCCTGCACGACTGGGCGACGCGCAGCTTCGGCGCAGCCGCTGCTCCCCCGATCGCCGACCTGATGGACCGCTGGTATCGCCTGAACCTCGAACGCCGGCCCGAACATCTCCATTACGGCCTGCCCGGCCAGCGCCCGCGTCCCAGCCCGCTCGCGCCGGCCGCGATCGACGCGCGCCTCGCCGCGTTCGATGCGCTGGTCGCCGATCTCGACCGGATCGAACCGGGGATCGCCCCGGACGCACGCGACGCGTTCTTCGAACTGGTCGCCTATCCGGTCCGCGCCGCCGCCGCCGCCAACCGCCGTTACTTCTCGGCCGAACGCTACGCCGCCTGGGCCGACAGCCGTCCGCTCCACGCCCGTCGCGCCGCCGCCGATGCCCGTGCCGCCGACGCGTTGGTCACATCACTCACCCGCCGCTTCAACAACGAAATCGCCGGCGGCAAGTGGCGGCACATCATGGCGGAGGAGCCGGCGGACAACCAGTGGCCCGGCTATCGCCTGCCCCCCGTCGCCCTCCCCGCCCCCGGCCTCGCCGACCCGGCCGCCCCGGCGGCACCCCCCGCCCCGCCCGCGACGACATCGGTGGTCGAGGCGGAAAGCGTCGCGGCGAAGGGCTGGCGCTTCGTCCCCGGTCTGGGGCGCGGCACCGGCGCGATGCTGGCATCGGGCGCCGGCACCCCGATCGGCTGGACGCTCGACACCGATCGCGCCGGCACGCTGGCCATCCAGTTGGTCCCGACCTTCCCCGGCACCGCCCGCACCGATTTCCGCCTGACCGTCACGCTCGACGGCACCCCGCGCACGATCGCGGTGCCGCGCCACGCCGGCGACGCCGCTTGGTCGGCGGGCGTCCTCGACAATCTCGTGTCCGTCCCCCTCGGCCCCCTCACCCCCGGCCGCCACCGCCTGACCATCGCCACCCCGGACGAGGGGCTGATGCTCGACCGCCTGACCGTGACGCCGCCCCTCACCAATGCGGCGACACCGACCCACTGACGCCCCGCCCGCCCCCACCGTCATGCCGCGCCCGTCCCGGCCTGACGAAGCGGTGTCCGTGGCCCCCCATATTCGTCGCGCCGCCACCCCGGCCCGTCGGTCGCCTCTGGACCGGATCACGCCGATGCCGCACAGCAGCATCTACCGATGACCACCGCTCCGCCATCCCGCCGTCGCTGGCCGCTGTTGCTGGTGGCCGCGCTGTCGCTGGTCGTCGCGGTGGCGGCGGGGCTGCTGGTCCTGTTCACCAGTCCCGCGCCCTGGGTCGCGCCCCGCCCGGCCCCCACTGCCGAACAGGTCGGCGCCGGGCGCGACGCGCTGGTCCAGTTGCGGGGCGCCGCCGACATGCCCGCCGCGCATCCGATCGCCTTCGGCCCCGAACAGCTGGACGGGATCGCCGCGCTCGCCAGCCACGGCCTGCGGCCCGACCGGTTGTCGCTGGGGGTGAAGGACAACGGGCTGCACATCGTCGGCAGCCATCGCCTGCCCGGCGGGCGCTGGCTGAACGCGGCGGTCGTCGCGGTGCGGTCCGGCCGTGGCTTCCCCGCCACCCACCTGACGATCGGCCGCCTGTCGCTGTCCGACCGGTGGAGCCGCGCGATCCTGAACGTCGGCCGCCGCCTGCTGGCGTGGCGCGGGGTGGAGGTGCCGCCGCTCGACGTGATGGTGCGCCATGTCGCGATCGGCGGCGGCAAGGTCGTCGCGATCGTCGATCCCCCCCGTCCGCAGGCCAACATCGATGGCGTCGCCGTCACCCGCCGTTACTGCGCGCTCGCCGGGGCGCAGCGCCGCACCCCCGCCGCGCAGTTCGCCACGCAGGTCCGCCGCGCGTTCATCGGCGCCGCCAGCCCGTCCGACAATCAGGCGGGCTTCGTCGCGCTGGCGATGCTGCTGGTCGACGAAAAGGCCAGCGAGCTGGCGAACGTCGCCCGCGCCCATGTCGACCGCTGCCGCATCCCCGCCCCCATCGTCACGCTGCACGGCCGCGCCGACCTGCCCAAGCACTGGTCGCTGTCCGCCGCGCTGGCGGTCGGCGGCGGCGCGCAACTGGCGCAGGCGATGGGCGAGTGGAAGGAACTGGCCGACAGCCTGGCCCCGCAATCGGAATTCGCGGTGGGCGATCCCACCGGCTTCTCGTTCATCGACATCGGCGCCGACCGCGCCGGCTTCCGCACCGCCACCTCGGCGACGAAGCCCGATCGCGCCGCCGATCGCGCCGCCCGCCTGCGCGCCGCCACCGACGACAGCCTGCTGCCCCCGGTCATCCTCCGCGAGCCGGAGGGGCTGACCGAAGCGCAGTTCACCCGCGCCTATGGCGGCATCGGCACCCCCCGCTTCACCGCGATGATCGAGCGGATCGATGCCATCCTGGGGGAACGGTGATTACCCGATGAACGGCGCCGCGATCTCCGGTCGCACGCGCAGCAGCCGCCCGGTCGCGCGGTCGATCAGCGCCCAGGTCGTCACCGCCGTCACCAGCGCGCGGCCGTCCGCGCCGACGAAGCGGACATGCCGGTCGAACCGCGCCCCCTTCGGCTCGCCCACCCAGGTCCGGGCGGTGACGCGCTGCCCCTCGGTCAGGTTGCCGCGATAATCGATCTCGTGCCGGGTCACGACCCAGGCATAGGCGGCGACATGCGCCGGGGCCGCCGCCGCTTCCCAGTGCGCGGTGGCGATATCCTGGATCCAGCGCACCCAGACCGCATTGTTGACATGCCCCAGCTCGTCGATGTCGGCCGCCCCCGCGACGAAGTCCTGCGCGAATTCCCTCATGCCGCCCGTCGTTTCCGCCACCATTGCACCCCCAGGATCAACGCCGCCACCGTCGCCGCCGCGATTCCCACCGTGGTCACGCTGGGGCTGTACCGGTCGAGCAGCGCGGTGATCCCCTGTCCGAACACATAGCCCAGCGTGGTGAACAGCGTGCCCCACACCACCGCCGCGACCGCGTTCAGCGTCACGAACATCCGCGCGGACACGCCGGTGGTGCCGATCGCCACCGGGCTGATCGTGCGGAACCCGTAGATGAAGCGGAACGCGAGGATGAACCCCGCCGGATGCCGCTCGAACGCGGTCAGCGCGCGGGCGAAGGCGGGCTTCTGCATCCACCGCACCACGCGCGGATGGTCGCGGAACCGCCGCCCGGTCAGGAACAGCAGCTGGTCGGCGGTGAACGATCCCAGCACCGCCACCGCGATCGCACCGGCCAGCGGCACCAGACCCTGATGCGCCATCACCCCGCCGGTGACGACCACGGTCTCCCCCTCCACCCCCGCGCCGATGAAGATCGCGATCAGGCCGTACCGTGCAAGGATCGCCGCGATCGTCATGGTCAGGGCGTCAGCCCGCGATCCCCAGCTGCCACAGCACGAAGGCATGTTCCTCCGCCACTTCGCGCAGGGATTCGAACCGGCCGGACTTGCCGCCATGGCCCGCCCCCATGTTGGTCTTCAGCAGCAGCAGATTGTCGTCCGTCTTGGTCGCGCGCAGCTTCGCGGCCCATTTCGCCGGTTCCCAATAGGTCACGCGCGGATCGTTCAGCCCGCCGGAAATGAACAGCGGCGGATAGGCGTGCGCCTTCACGTTGTCATAGGGGCTGTACGACCGGATCAGCGCGAACGCCGCCGGGTCCTCGATCGGGTTGCCCCATTCGGGCCATTCCCCTGGCGTCAGCGGCAGGTCCGCGTCGAGCATCGTGTTCAGCACGTCGACGAACGGCACGTCCGCCACCACCGCGCCCCACAGGTCGGGATCGGAATTGACCACCGCGCCCATCAGCTCGCCGCCCGCCGATCCGCCCGCGATCGCGATCCGCCCGGCGCTCGTCCATCTGTCCGCCACCAGCCCGCGCGCCACGTCGACGAAATCGTTGAACGTGTTGGTCCGCTTGGTCAGCTTGCCGTCCAGATACCATTGCTGGCCCAGATCGTCGCCGCCCCGGATATGCGCGATCGCAAACGCCATCCCCCGGTCGAGCAGGCTCAACCGCCCGGTCGAGAAGCCCGGCGGGATCGCCATGCCGTACGCGCCATACGCATAGAGATAGACCGCGCCCGTCCCGTCGCGCGGAAAATCGGCCGGGTACACGATCGACACCGGCACCTCGGTGCCGTCGCGCGCGGCGATCTTCATCCGCTCGGTGCGATAGCGGCCGGCGTCGTAGCCGGACGGGATCTCCTGCACCTTCAGCGTCGTCAGCCCACCGGTCGCCACGTCGTAATCATAGACGGTGCCGGGCGTCACCATCGACTGGTACCCCATCCGCAGCACTTGGCTGTCGTATTCGGGATTGTCGCCGAGGCCAGCGGCATAGCTCGCCTCCGGGAACGCCACCCGCACCGGCGCCGTGCCCGCGTCGTAGCGATGGATCTCGACCTGATCCAACCCGTCCTCGCGCCCCTCCACCACGAAGAAGTCGCGGTAACACTCCACCCCCGTCATGTAGAAATGCGGCGACGGCGCGATCAGTTCGCGCCAGTCGCCCGGCGCATCGATGCTCGCGGTACACAGCCGGAATTGCGGATCGGTGTCGTTGGTGTGGATGAACAGCGTGCCGTCATGCTCGTCCACGTCATATTCGCGCCCCTCGACGCGGGGGGCGACCAGGATCGGCGTCGCGGTCGGATCGCCCGCCGGCACCAGCCTGATCTCGCTGGTCACATGGTCGCCGGTGCCGATCGCGATCCACACGCGCGACGAGGTTTCGCCGATCGACACGCGGAAGCCCTCGTCCGCCTCCTTGTACAGCTCGATATCGTCCGCCACCGGCGTGCCCAGCCGGTGCAGCCGGGCATTGTCGGTCCGCCACTGCTCGTTCGCCAGGCCGTACAGGAAGCCGCTGTCGTCCGCCGTCCACACGATGTCGGACAGCATCCCCGGGATCACCTCGGGCAGGTCGCGCCCGGTCGCCAGTTCCTTCACCCGCACCGTGAAGCGTTCCGCGCCGGTATCGTCGATCGCATAGGCCAGATGCCGCCCGTCGTTGCTGACCGCGAACGCGCCGAGCGAGAAATATTCCTTCCCCTCCGCCAGCGCCGGTTCGTCGAGCAGCAGTTCGTCGGCGCTGCCGTCGGCCGGCGCGCCCACCGGCCGGCGCCACCATTTGCGATACTGGCCGCCCGTCTCGAACGCGGTCCAGTACAGCCAGTCGCCGTCCTTCTGCGGCACCGAGGAATCGTCCTCCTTGATGCGGCCCTTCATCTCTTCGTACAGCGTGTCGACCAGCGGCCGGTGCGGCGCCATCGCCGCCTCGAAATACACGTTCTCCGCGTCCAGATAGGCGAGGATCGCGGGGTCCTTCACGTCCGGATAGCCGGCATCCTTCAGCCACGCATAGGGATCGTCGATCGTCTCGCCATGCACCGTGACGCTGTACGGCCGCCGCTCCGCCACCGGGGGGGCGGGCAGGTCGGTCGGGATGGCGGGGGGAACGGAATCGGTCATGCCCGTTCCATAGCGGCTGCCACCGCCATGTCGACGCTTCGCACGCGCCCCCGCCCCGCCGCCCTACCCTTCTGCCGCCTCCTCTTCTGCCACCTCCCCGGCGGAAGCCGGGGTCCAGTTGGGACGGCCGTCGTGGATCGTCACCACACTTCACCCAACTGGGCCTTGGCCGCCGCCGGGGAGGCGATGATGGCGGCGGTGACGCGCGCCAGTGACCAGCGAAAAGAACGCCGTACACCCCTCATACAGCCCCGCCGCGTTACATCCGCACCATGCTCCCCGGCACGTTCACCTTTCCCGATCCGCTCACCACCCCCGCCCCCTATGCCGTCGCCGTCGCGATCGTCGCGGTGCTGATGCTGGCGCGGCGGGTCGCGATCGTGCGGCTGGGGGTGCAGATCGTCACCTGGGGCGTGCTCGCGCTGCTGCTGGTGATGGTGATCGACCAGCGCGCCGATGTCGATCCGTGGATCGGCCGGATCGCGGCGATGCTGAAGCTGGAGGACCAGCGCGTCGTCGGCGACACGATGCGCGTCCGGATGAGCCCCGACGGCCATTTCTGGGTCCGTGTCCGGCTGGGCAATACCGAACGGCGGATGCTGATCGACAGCGGCGCCACCGTCACCGCCGTCTCCACCCGCACCGCCGCCGCGGCGGGGCTGGAGGCGGGCGGCGGCATCGTCCCCGTGCTGCTGCGCACCGCCAACGGCACCGTGCAGGCGCAGACCGCGCGGGTCGACGAACTGCGCCTCGGCAACATCGTCGCCCGCGACCTCACCGTCGTCGTCTCGCCTGCGTTCGGCGAGGTCAACGTGATCGGCATGAACTTCCTGTCGCGCCTGAAGTCGTGGCGGGTGGAGGACAACACGCTGATCCTCGTGCCGCACCACCCGCAAAAGCCGGACCCCGCGACGGCCTGACCCTTCCCCTCTCCTGCCTCCCTTCTTCTGCCTCCCTTCTTCTGCCTCCCCGGCGGAGGCCGGGGCCCAGTTGGGAAGGCCGCAGTAAGTTAGTCACGAACGTCCCCCAACTGGGTCCCGGCCTCCGCCGGGGAAGCGTATGAAGGAAGGCGCAACCGCGCCCCATGCCCCCCTGTCCTACACTCACCGCATCTGCCAGAACCCGCCGCCATGATCGTCGCGTCCGCCCCCGTCATGTACCCCGTGCCTGCCGGCCGCACCTCATGCGCCCACCCCGCGCACCCCTGTAGGATGCGACTTTCGTGACTTTCCACCGTGACCTTTCAGCCCCGGATACCGCCATGTCTTCCCATTCCGCCCGTCTCGCCGCCCTTCGCGACCAGCTCGCCCGCCAGCGACTGGACGGTGTCGTCATCCCGCTGACCGACGAGCATCTCAGCGAATATGTCGGCGCCTATGCGCAGCGGCTGGCCTGGCTGACCGGGTTCGGCGGCTCGGCCGGCACCGCCGTCGTGCTGGCGGATGGCGCCGCGATCTTCACCGACGGCCGCTACACGCTGCAGGTCCGCGAACAGGTGTCCGCCGCCGACTGGACCTATGTCGATGTGCCGCAGACCCCGGTCGCCGACTGGCTGGCCGCGCACGCCCCCGCCGGTGCGCGGATCGGCTACGACGCCTGGCTGCATCCGCAGACCTGGGTGGACGACACCGCCGCCGCCCTCGCCGCCACCGGCGCGGTACTGGTCGCGGTGGACGCCAATCCCGTCGACGCGATCTGGACGGATCGCCCCGCCCCCTCCCCCGCGCCGCTGACGGTGCAGGCCGATGCCCATGCCGGCGTCGCCTCCGCGGCAAAGCGCGCCGCGATCGCCGACTGGCTGGTGGCGCGGCGTGCGGACGCGGTGGTGCTGTCCGCGCTCGATTCGATCGCGTGGCTGCTCAACATCCGGGGCGGCGATGTCGATCACACCCCCGTCGCGCTCGCCTATGCGATCCTCCACGCGGACGGCGCGACCGACCTGTTCGTCGCGCCCGGCAAGATCGACGATGCGGTGCGCCAGCATCTCGGCAATGCCGTCCGCCTGCACGACCGCACCGCCTTCGCCGCCGCGCTGCACGATCTGGCCGGCAGGCGCGTCGTCGCCGATCCCGCCGGCTCGGTCGCCGCGATCGTGCAGGCGCTGGCCGCCGGCGGCGCGACCGTGGTGGCGGAGCGCGATCCGGTGCTGCTGGCCAAGGCGATCAAGAACCCGGTCGAGATCGCCGGCCACCGTGCCGCCTCCGCGCGTGACGGTGCCGCGCTCACCCGCTTCCTCCACTGGGCGGCCACCACCTGTCCGGCGGGCACCGAAACCGAATTGTCGGCGGCGGCGAAGCTGCTGGAATTCCGGCAGGCGACCGGGTGCCTGATCGACACCAGCTTCGCCACCATCTCCGCCACCGGCGCGCACGGGGCCAGTCCGCACTATCACGTCACCCCCGAATCGGATGCGCCGATCCTGCCCGGCCAGCTCTATCTGATCGATTCGGGCGGCCAATATGCCGATGGCACCACCGACGTGACCCGGGTGCTGCCGATCGGCCCGCCGACGCCGGAGATGCGCGACCGCTTCACCCGCGTGCTGAAGGGGCATATCGCGATCGCCACCGCGGTCTTCCCCGATGGCACCTGCGGCGGCCAGATCGATGCGCTGGCCCGGGCGCCGCTCTGGCAGGCGGGGCTGGATTACGGCCATGGCACCGGCCACGGCGTCGGCGCCTATCTGTCGGTGCACGAAGGGCCGCAGCGGATCGCCAAGCCCGATTATCCCGGCGGTCAGGCGCTCGAACCGTTGCGCGCCGGCATGATGCTGTCGAACGAGCCGGGCTACTACAAGGCCGGCGACTACGGCATCCGGATCGAGAACCTGTTGCTGGTCGAACCGCGCACCATTGCCGGCGGCGATCCCGACCGCGCGATGCTGGGGTTCGAGACGCTCACCTTCGCGCCCATCGAGCGCGACCTGATCGACCCGGCCCTATTGACGCCGGACGAGCTTTCATGGCTCAATGCCTATCACGCCACGGTGACGAAGATCATCGGGACGCAACTCGATGGAGAGGTGCTGCAATGGCTTTTGGAAAAATGTGCGCCCGTCGGCTGATGCTGGTCGTCCTCGCGGTAGCCTGCGCCTACGGCGCGTCGGTCGCCACGCGCGAGGCGGTGGATATCGCCAGTCACGCCACCGGATCGTTCGGCATCGGCTGATCGCCTTGTCCGGTAGCGGCGATATCGGCTTCGGTGGCGTCGCCCGTGGCCACCGCCGCCGCCGATTCGCGCGCCTGCCCTTTCCGCCGCCGCAGATTGGCCCTCAGCGCCGCCGCCCGCCGCTCGTCCCGCTCGTTGTTCGCCATGGCTTCCCCTAGCCGTTCGAACAAAGCCTTGACAATCCGTCCCCCCTCCGCTCTAGGCGCGCTTCGCCCGTCGGGTCGAGTGCTGCCGTAGCTCAGTGGTAGAGCGCATCCTTGGTAAGGCTGAGGTCGTGAGTTCAATCCTCACCGGCAGCACCATTTTCTCCTGATATCTCCGCCATTTGGCGGACCCGGGTCGCGACAGGCCGTCGCTCGCGGTCATCCGGCGCCACCGGCACCGATTCTTTCCGCCAGGAAGTCGACGAACACGCGCACCCGCGCCGGCATGGTCGCCCCGCCGACGAACAGCGCGTGGAGCGGCTCGCGGTCCTGCGGGTTGAACGCCTCCAGCAGCGGCACCAGCCGGCCCGAAATGAGGTCATCGTCCACCGCGAACCGCCCGACCCTCGCGATACCGACGCCGGCCCGCGCGAGTTGCGCCAGCGACTCGCCGTTGTTCGCCTCGATCGACCCCGTCACCGCCAGCGCCCGGTCGCGCCCGTCCTCGCGGAACGGCCAGCCGGGTTCGGCACGCCGGAAGTTGAAGCTCAGGCAATTGTGCGCGAGCAGGTCGTCCGGCACCCGCGGCGTGCCCTCCCGCGCGAGATAATCGGGCGAGGCGACCACCACCCGACCCGTCTCGCCCAGCTTGCGTGCCGTCAGCGGACTGTCGGCCAACTGGCCGAAACGGACCGCGACATCCGCCTGCCCGCCCAGCACATCGACGATCCGGTCCGACAGGTTCAGGTCGATAAGGATACCGGGATAGCGCGCGGTGAAATCGCCCAGCAGCGGCACGACGAACAACCGGCCATGCGCCAGCGACGCGGTGACGCGCAGCCGGCCGCGCGGCGACGCCTGATCGGCGATGCTGCCCTCCACCTCCGCCAGATCGGCGAGGATGCGGCGGGCGGCGCGCAGATACGCCTCGCCCTCCCCGGTCAGCGCCAGCGCGCGCGTGGTGCGGACCAGCAACCGCACACCCAGCCGCGCCTCGATCCGCCCGACGATGCGGCTGACCGCCGATGGCGTCAGCCCCAGCGCCCGCGCCGCCGCCGACAGGCTGCCCTGCGCCGCGACGCTGGCGAACACCGCCATCTCCCCCGATCGACCGCCGACGTCCATCTGTGACTCCCAGGCAAAGCTGCTGGTCCCATTCTCCGGCTACCGCGCGGACGCGCAAGCCATCATCTCTGCAGGAGCAACAAAGGACCATTCGTCATGCGCCTCAACCTCCCCCTGCTCGCGCTGGCGACAGGCGCCTTCGGCATCGGCGTGACCGAGTTCGCGCCGATGGGGATGCTGCCCGGCATCGCCAGCGATCTGGGCGTGTCGATCCCGGCGGCGGGGCTGCTGGTCAGCGCCTATGCGATGGGGGTGCTGATCGGTGCACCATTGATGACGCTGACGACCGGGCGGATCGACCGGCGGACGCTGCTGGTCGCGCTGATGGGCATCTTCACGCTCGGCAACGCGCTGTCGGCGCTGGCGGACGGATACTGGACGCTGATGATCGCGCGGGTCGTCACGTCGTTCAACCACGGTGCGTTCTTCGGCGTCGGTTCAGTCGTCGCCGCCAGCCTCGTCCCCGCCGACAAGCGCGCGGGCGCGGTCGCGGCGATGTTCACCGGGCTGACGGTGGCGACGATCGGCGGCGTGCCGCTGGCAACCTGGGCGGGCGAGGTGCTGGGCTGGCGCACCGCCTTTGCCGGGATCGCCGGCGTGGGGGCAGTGGCGATGCTGTCGCTGCGGCTGGCGCTGCCATCGCTGCCGGTTACGCAGGACAGCGACATGCGTGCGGAACTGAGGGTACTCACGCGCGGTCCGGTGCTGGCGGCGCTGGCGCTGACCGTCGTCGGGGCGAGCGCGATGTTCACCGTGTTCACCTATATCGTCCCGATCCTGCGCGACGAGACGCACGCCTCGACCGGCTTCGTCACCGCGATGCTGGTGCTGTACGGCATCGGGCTGACGATCGGGAACACGCTGGGCGGACGGCTGGCGGACCGATCGATCGATCGGACGCTGGTCGGGAGTTTTGCGACGCTCGCCACGGTGCTGGTGGTGTTCGCCGGCGTCATGCACTGGCCGCTGCCCGCCGCTGCCGCGATCCTGATCTGGGGCATCGCCAGCTTCGCGATCGTGCCGCCGCTGCAGATGCGGGTGATGGAGGCCGCCGCGGATGCGCCGAACCTCGCCTCGGCGATGAACATCGGTGCATTCAACCTCGGCAACGCGATCGGCGCGGCGCTGGGCGGCGGCGTGATCGGCGCGGGGCGTGGTCTGCCGGCGGTGTCGCTGGCGGGCGGGGCGATGGCGGCGGCGGCGCTGGTCATGCTGATCGCGATCGGGCGGCGGCGGGCCGTGACGTGTCCGGCGTGAAACCCGGCAGGCGGGCCGATCGGCCTCGGCTCCCGTCTCCCGGCCAGCGTTGTCCGACACGATGACGATGCGCGCGGACCGAACCATGTCGCCGATACAGTTCGGCCCGGGCGCCACAGGCACCTAGGCCAAACCACATCGCAGTCACTGACCGCAAACGGCGTCGATCAGATCTTCATCGTCTTGGCCATGTTCAGATGGGCGGTGACGATCGGGATCATCTCGCTGGCGAACGTCTTGAGCTGGGGGGCGTCGCCGGTGGCGGCATAGGCCTTCAGCGCATCGAGCGTCTGCTGATGCCCGGCCGCCTGTTCGGTCTTGTAGGCCTGATCGAAGGCGGCCCCGTTCAGGGTCTTCAGCTGGTCGAGCTTCTGCTGCTGCTCGGCATTCAACGCAGGGTTGGGGGTGATCGCCGGCGTCACGCCGGCCGCCGCGGTCTTCAGCTTGGCGGTGGAGGTGGTATGCGCCTCGATCATCTTGTTGGCATAGGACTTCACGGCCGCCGATGCGCCGTTGGTCAGGGCAAGCCGCGAGGTTTCGATCTCGAACGCATCGCTGGCCGCGGCGACGTTCGCGAAGCTCTGGGCGCCGCTTGCCGTGACGGATGGCGTACCGGGCACGTTGGTCCCGTCGACCTCGGTGTTCGTCGTCATGGTGTTGACCTGACCGGCTTCGTTGCTGCGGCCGCAGCCGGCAAGTGCCACCACAGCGGTGGCGGTGATGATCGTTTTGCGAAATGTCATAGCGGGATTCCCTGATAGCGTATCGGCGAGCACATCGGCACGTCAGCGGGATAACTGCGTACGCAACGCTGACGTTCCCAATGGACCCTCTGACGTGTCCCTGTCGTTCATGCCGACACCGCAACGACGGTCGCCATTCAAGGAACGGATACGATGAGCATCTTCGGCAACATCATGGGCAAGATCTTCCATCACGGACAGGACAAGCCGGCCACCCAGCCCGCCCCTGCCACCCCCGCGGCCGCCACGCCGCAGGCGGCGCCGATCGCGCCATCCGCTCCGCAGGCGGCCCCCCAGAATGTCGATGTCGGTGCGGTGCTGGCCGAGATGGCATCGATGCAGAACGGTGGCGGGAACTACCGGACATCGATCGTCGATCTGCTCAATCTGCTGGGTCTCGATCACAGTCTCGACGCCCGTAAGGAGCTGGCCGACGAACTGGGCGTCCATGCCGGTGCCCCGGGTACCGCCGAGCAGAATATTGCGCTGCACAAGGCGGTGATGGCCAAGCTCGCCGAGAATGGCGGCGTCGTGCCCGACAGCCTGCGCAACTGAGCATGACCGTCCCGGCCGGATGACGCCATCGCGTTACCCGGCCGGAACATCCGGACGACTTCATCGTCCGGCCAGCGCCTATCGGCGCAGCCCGTTCAGGATCGCATCGAGCGGATTGCCACCGCCCCCGAACATGCCGCCCAATCCACCGGCGGCGCCGCTATTGCCGCTCGTGCCCCCGCCGAGAACGGATGCCAGCACGCCGCCCAGTCCACCGCCCAGCCCACCGGCGGCACCTGACCCGCCATTCGTGGCGAAGTGGCGCGCGACCATGGCGGCGACGATCGGCAGCATCGCCTTCAGCACCGCGCTCGACACCCCGGACTGATCCGCTGCGTGGTCGGCGACTTGCCGGCTGACGTCCTTGGTGCCGAAGATCTGGCCCAGGATGTCGTTGCCCGTCGACGTGGTCGGCTCGGCGGTTCCGGCACCGTGTGCAACGCCACCGGGATCGCCGGGATCGGCCTGTTTGTGAAAGCCGCCCAACACCGCCGGCATCAGCGATGCGAGCGCGGAACGGGTCTGCTCGGGCGTGAGACCGAAGCGTGCACTGAGCTGGCCGAGGTCCATGCCGCTTGCGCCAAGAAACTGATCGAAATTCTGCATGTCATTCTCCTTGCGACCGCAACGCCCCTCGGGCCGCCAGGTGCCATCGACGGCTGGCTGTGATGCCGGCGGGGCATGGGGGTAACCCGGCCGGATAACGACATTCGCCATCGTGCTGCCGTTCAGAATGGAGGCGCTATGTCACGCGGAGGCGATGCATGCCGTTGGACATGCACGAAAAAGGACGATGACATGAGCAAGGCAGGAGCCATCGGATTCGCCATGGCCGGGATGGCGGGGGTTGGATTGTCAGGCTGCGCGGCCGTCGATGCGTCGCCAGGAGGCCGGCCGATCGCGCTGGACAGTGAAACGATCCGCTACGAGACCGCGCCGTGCTTCGGCACCTGCCCGGTCTATGCGGTCACGCTCACCCCTGACGGGAAGGGCATTTTCGAGGGCAAGCGTTTTACCGCGGTCACCGGCATCAGGGCTTTCCGGATCACGTCCGCGGCCTATCAGGCCTTTGCCGCCAGACTGGCGCCCTATCGTCCGGCCGGGAACGAGATGCTGTACCACCCCGGCACCCCGAACTGCGGGAACGCGCCGAGCGACATGCCGAGCGTCGATATCGTCTGGACCGGGTCGAGCGGGGGCCGGCAACATCTCAACGTGTATGATGGCTGCGGCTCACAGACGATGCGTGACGCGCTGCGGGCGGCGCCCGGCGATCTCCCGATCCAACCGTTCATCGGAAGACCGCAGGGGTAAGCGGGGCCGCTGCGCCGATGGCCCAAGAACCCCCCGCCTGCGATATTGCAATTATTGGCGGCGAAAAAATTGCACCCGTCACGTCGCCGATGAGGACGTTAAGCTGTATTTCTTCGGGCGGTTTTCTGTAACGCCAGATGCGGCCCATGGCTGAAGACTCAAGGTGAGCGCCCGTACGCGGCGACCCAACATCGTGAAATAACAAAAGTTTAGTAATAAAATTGGCCCGGCCTGCATATATTTACGCTAGATTAACGTTCATGCCTTGTCGGCGTGTTAGGACTGGGGTGCTGCCGTATTGGTCGTACGCTTCCCGGCCTGTCGGCGGCAAGCGCATGGATGCGCCTGTCTGGTAGCCGTCACGGGTAAAGGGGATGTCTTATGAAGCGCCTTGGGTTCGTTGCTCTCGCCTCCACGATCGCCATCACGGCAGCGGCGCCAGCCTCTGCGACCGTTCTTCTGCCCGGAGAGGTCGGGGTCGCCTTCTCGGCGTTCGATGCCTCCACCCGGGGCGTCCAACTGGACAGCATTCAGTCCGGTACGACCGGGGCCACGACCTATAGCGGGTTCCTGCGCAGCGCCGTCTATCGCAACACGCTGGGCACGCTGGATTTCTATTATCAGGTCGCCATTACCGCGATCGATTTTGGCGATGAGGTGTACAACCTCACATCGGCAGGGTTCTTCGGCTATTCGGTCGAGGCGCTGGTAGACGGTACCGATTTCGACGGTGCCGGGTTCTTCACCGCGGCGAACAATCCCAATACGCAAGGACCGGCCGGCTCCACGACGACCGCGTCGCGCAACGGCAGCGGCTCGGTATTGCGTGCGGATTTCGGCGCGAATGGCCTCGAAGGCGTCGGGCAGACCAGCGCCACCTATATCTTCCGGACCAACGCGACGGGCTATGATCTGGGTGGCACGTTCACCACGCAGGACGGTTCGGTCGCCCAGCGCGCGAATTTCCAGCCGACCAGTCTGGTCCCCGAGCCCGCCACATGGGGGATGATGCTGCTCGGCTTTGGCATGGTGGCCGGCGCGGTCCGCTATCGCCGCCGCGGCGGCAAGATCGTTTACGCCTGATCGCGATCAAATGCCGGCATGAAACACCACCGGAATCTTCCCGGCGGTGTCTCATGCCGGCAATACTCCATCATGTCCGGTCCATATCGGGGGCTCGAACAAATCTTTCGAGAACAGGTTTGACCGTTCGATCCCGTTGGACAACACTTCGAGTATCACCGGCAAACGGCAAGGACAGGGTCGTCGCGACTCGCAAGGCGGGGGCATATTGAACGAAATGGCTTCGATATCCGTCCAGACATTGCGCATCGACCGCCAGGGCCTGGCCTTCGATATCCTGGTCGCCGTTGCCGCGACCATGGGGGCCGTGGCGGCACGCCTGGCGATCGAACACGTCGTCGGTGGCGTGGCGCCGTTCGTGCTGACCTTCCCGGCGGTCATGATCGCCACGCTGGTCGGTGGCGGCCGCGCCGGCATGATCGCCGCGGTGAGCTGTCAGTTGCTGACCATCCGGTACGTCTTCCCGAACTGGGTCTCCCCCCATGGCGGCATCTCCACCGATCTGGCCAATATGGTGCTGTCCACCCTGGCACTCGCCGGGACCATCTGGGCAACGGCATCCCATCGCCGCGCGGCTGCCGTGATGCGTGGCCGTTGCGAACAGCAGGTACATACCCTGTCGCTGCTCAACGCGGAGATGGATCACCGCACCAAGAACAATTACCAGATCGCGGCCGGGCTACTTGCCCATCAGTCGTTGTCGTCGCTCGATCCCGCGGTAGCGCGCGAGCTGGATATGGCGGCCGCCCGCCTCGAAACGATCGCATCGGTATATCAGAATCTTCCGGCCCAGCTGGATCATGGCAAATCGATAGATCTGGCGGATCATCTGGAACGGGTCGTATCGTTGCTACGCACCGGTGCGGCGCCCGACTATATCACGATCCGGTACCGGGCCGACCATATCCAGGCGTCGAGTGACGTCGCTGTCGTCGCCGGGCTGATCGTCAACGAATGGGTGACCAATGCCCTTCAGCACGCCTTTGGCGATGGTCCCGGCCGCATCTCGGTCGATGTCGCCGACAAGGCCGATCACATCCGGGTGACGGTTGTCGACGATGGTGGGGCCGGCGGCCGGATCGATGACGGCCAAGGTCAAGGTAGCACGCTGATGACGTCATTGGCCAAAACGGTGCGGGGCAAGGTTACGATCGGCTATCACGGCGGCACCAGATGTACGCTGGTGATCCCCGCAGGCGTCGGGTCATAGCCGTACCGGCGCAGCCCTTTCTATCTCTTCCGCGCTAGGCACATTGCCGCAGCATCAGCGATTGCAGCGCGCGATCGATCACCGGAATCGTGAACGGCTTCTGGATGAAACGATCGGCAAGCCCGATCCTATCGCCGTGTTTGGCCACGTAGCCCGACATGGCGATGGTATGAATACCGGGCCGCAGGACCTTTGCCTGCTCGATCAGATCGAATCCGTTCGCCTTGCCGGGCATGACGACATCCGTCAGGATGACATCTATCGCTGCCCCGCTGGCAACGATGGGCAGCGCCGCATCACCGGAATCGGCCACGATGACATCATAGCCCATCAGAGCCAGTGCTTCCTGAAGCAGTATTATTATCGCCTTTTCGTCATCGACGACAAGAACGACACATCGAGGCGCGGTCATCGGCTTCCGATCTGCTTTTGGTCATGTGCAATGGATCGTCTATTGAGCGGGTTATAAATCCCTGCGGACCGCACTCCCTCCTGAAAATCTTGCTATTGTAAATCTATGTTACCACCGGTTGCCAAACCGCGTCAAACAGAGACGAACCCGCAATCGTTTTATCGATCGTGGCTCTAGCCAGAGCGGGATGACATGAGGTTGATCCGGATGTTCGTCATGGCTAGCGCAGCGAAGCAATCCAGGGCGTCCTGGTCCGGCACTGGATTGCTTCGCTGCGCTCGCCATGACGGATCGATCTGATGTCATCCGACTCCAGATCGACGCTCACGTTCAGGAAACACGCAAAAGGTGCGACCGGACACGAGGCCCCCCTTCCCGCCGGCCTGTCGCAGGCTACGGTTGCCGGATGGATGACGCCGGTCGCCCCGTCCCTCCACCCCGCATGGGCGGACGGCCTCAGCGTTCCGCGAAACTGCGCGACAGGCTCTCGGTCAGCGGGTCCAGCATATATTGCAGGGCGGTCCGGGGGCGCAGCCGGACGCTGACCTGCACGGGCACGCCGGGGCGGATGCCGGCATCCCCCTCCCGCACCGCCCGCAACAGCGCGACCTGCGATTCGGGCACGACGATCTGGGCGGTGAAATGGCTGAGGCCGGTGCGCGGATCCTCGACGCTGTCCGCCGATACGTTGCGGACGATGCCCAGCACGATCGGCAGGTCCCGGTCGTGCAGCGACAGGAACTTCACCTCGGCCTCCCGCCCTTCGAACACGCCGTCGATATCCTCCGGTGCGAAGCTGGCGCGGATTTCCAGCGGTACCCGGTCGGGCACGATGTCGAGGATCGGCTGGCCTGCGGCGACCACCCCACCGGCGGAATGGACGCGCAGATCGACGACCCGGCCGGCGGCGGGCGCACGGATCACGGTGCGTTCCAGCTGCTCGCGCGCGGCGATCCATTTGGGCAGCGCATCGTTCAGCTGGAACTGGGTGTCGCGCAGGGCCGCGGCGGATTGCTCGATCCACTGCCGGCGGGTCTGCGCCATCTGCTGCCCGGTGCCCGCGATCTGTTCCTGCGCCGCCGCGGCGCGGGCGGTGAAATCGTCGTTGTTGCCGTCCAGTTCGGCAAGGCTGCGTTCCAGCGCCCGCACCGTGTTGCGTGACACGTCGCCCCGCTCCGCCAGGCGGCGGGTGCTGTCCATCTGCGCCTGCAGCGAGCGTCGTTGCGTGGCGGCGGCCCGTGCCTGCGCCTGAAAGCCGTTGATCTGCTGCCCCAGTTGATCGCGCTGTTCGGCCAGCACGCTGCGACTGGCGGCAAGCAGTTCGCGACGCGCCACGGCCTGCGCCCGTTGCAGCCGCAGCGCCGCCGCGATCAGCGCTCGATCCTCCTCGCGCGCATGGGCGAAGGCCGCCGGCCAGACGATCGGCTGCCCGGTCACCTCCGCCTGAAGCCGCGCGCGCTGCGCCTGCAGGTCGATCACCGACGCCGCGAGCGCCCGCTCGGTCGCCGCGACCTCCGAGCCGGACAGGCGAACCAGCACCTGGCCACGCGTGACCTGCTGCCCCTCGCGCACCAGGATATGGTCGATATTCCCGCCATAGCGGTGCTGGATCACCTGCCGGTTGCCGGCGACGATCACCTGCCCGCTGCCATGCGCGGCGGCATCCAGCCGCGCAAAGGCCGCCCAACCGAGCAGCACGACGAAGAACGCCACCGCGACGATACCGCCCGCGATCAGCGCCCGGCGCGGCGAGTCGTTCAGCCGTGCCGGATCGAGGAAGCCGGCGGGGGGCACCGTCGCCGCCTTCGTCCGGGCGTCGGTATCGGATGCCGCGGTCATGCCGCCGTTCCTCCGGCCCGCCCATCGGCGGGGCGATCGCGTGGTGTCGGGGCATCGGGCGAATGATGCGCCTGCATCGGCGCTGCCGGGGGCTGTTGCGGTCGCAACGCCTCGTCGCGGTTCCTGATGAACTGCACCTCGCCGTCACGCAGCAGCATGATGCGATCCGCCGCCTGGAGCAGCCCGGTGCGGTGTGTCGATACCACGACGGTCACCCCCTGCGCCCGTGCCTGGCCCAGCATCTCCAGCAGCATCGCCTCTCCGCTCATGTCGAGATGGGCGTTGGGTTCGTCGAGGAACAGCAGGCGCGGCTTGCCGAACAGCGCGCGCGACAGCGCGACCAGCTGGCGCTGTCCCGCCGACAGGCCACCATCCTCGCGGATCGACAGCAGCGTGTCATAGCCCTGGGGCAGGTGCAGGATCGCCTCATGCGCCCCCGCCCGCTGCGCGGCGTCGATCACCGCCGCGTCCAGTGCGGCGGGATCCTCGGCGAACGCCCCCTGAAAGCGCGAGATGTTGGCATGGACCGTCGCCGGAAACAGCGTCGGCGTCTGCGGCATATAGCCGGTGTGGCGGCCCAGCGTCTCGCGATCCCAGTCGGCGATGCGCGCGCCGTCGATCCGCACCTTCCCCGCATCGGGAACGATCGCGCCGACCAGCGCGCGCAGCAGCGTGGACTTGCCCGCCCCGCTCGGCCCCACCAGCGCGATCACCTCGCCCGGCCGGACCGAGAAGCTCACCTCCTTCAGGATGGTGCGGTCGCTGCCCGGTACGCGGACCGTCAGGCCGGATACCTCGATCCGCCCTTGGGGCGCGGGGAGTGCCGTCCGCGTCACGGCCATATCGTCCTCGGCCAGAAAGACGGACAGCCCGCGATACGCCGCACGGGCGCCCAATACGCTCCGCCACGCCCCCAATATCTGTTCGACGGGCTGCAACGCGCGGCCGATCAGCAGCGAGGCGGCAAAGATCGCCCCGGCCGATATGCTCTGCCGGATGGCCAGCCAGGCTCCCAGCGCCAGCGCCAGCGACTGGAACAGCAGCCGCAGGAACTTGGTCACCGCCAGGAACCCGCTGGAGGTGGCGGCGACATCGCCTTGCCGGTCGACGACGCGGGCCCGCTCGATCAGGTGGCGACGCACCATCGCCTCCCGCATCCCCAGCGCGCAACCCACCTCCGCCGCCGCCACCGAATAGTCCTGCGAACGGCCGAGCGCCCCCGTCCATTCCCCCGCCTGCGTCAATCCGTGCTGCGTCGCGCGTTCGCCGAGAAAGGTGACCAGGATCAGCAGGACCATCGCCGCCACGGCGAGCGCCCCGATCCAGGCATGGAGCAGGAAGCAGACGAGGATATAGAGCGGCGCCCATGGCGCATCGAACAGCGCGATGATCGCGGGGCCGGTCAACGTGCCGCGCACCGTATCGAATTGGCGCAGCGCGACCGTCCGCTGTGCCGCCGTCGCCCGGTGGGCGCCCAATACCCGGCGCAGGATCGCGGGTGCCGCCTGTTTCTCCAGCCGCATGCTCGCCCGCAGCAACAGCCGCATCCGGACCAGATCGAGGATCGCGAACACACCGAGGGCGACGATCAGGGCCACGATCAGCAGCACCAGCGTCGCACCGCCACGGGTCGGCACCACGCGATCATAGACCTGGAGCATGAACAGAGACGGCGCGAGATAGAGGATGTTGACCAGTCCGCTGAACAACGCCGCCGACCAGAAATGTCCCCGCGCGGCACGCAGCGCGGCGGCCAAGGGACTTCCCCGGTCATCAGATTCCATCGACTGCCCCCGACCCGTTCCCCAACGGGCTATTAGTGGCCGCTAATCGTTGGCCTTGTCCAGTGGCGTTTCACATGTGCCGGGATCGTCGCCCTTGGCATGCAGGATCTGGTCGAGCCCGAGCGGGCGCGATTGCTGCAACGTCAGTATCTGGAGCGGATCGCTGGGGTCGGAGCGCATCGCGACGAGCCGGATGTCCGCCGCGAGGCCGCTGTGGAAGATGCAGCTGAGAAACGCGCTGTCGGTCCACACCGCGTTCAGCACCGTGGTCAGGTCGTGCGACATCTGCGCTAGCAGCAGTTGCCGTCCGTCGATCACCAGCATCATTCCCTGCCCCGCCCAGCGCGAGACGACGAGATCGATCGATTCGTAATTGAGCGGCATCCGCTCGTCGATATGGCGCGGATCATAGGCGATCCCGCCGATGGTCACGCCGCGGGCGCGGGCCGCTTCCAGTTCCGGTGCCAGCAGATCGTGGATCGACGGGAAGAAATCGATCAGCACGATATTCTCCGCCTGCGCCAGCATCGAACGGGCCCGTTCGAACACCAGCGCGACGGACGGCACCGAATAGACCCGTTCGTCGCTGGCCGGCTTGCGGATGCCTTCCAGCGTGGCGCGGGCGGCGATCTGCCGCGCCTCGAACGTCTGCCGCAGCATCGACAGCAGTTCCTCGGGTGGCGTCGGGCTGTAGGTCGTCGCCTCGCCGATCCCCTCGCTGGCGGTGATCGCACCCTTCTGGGCCAGCGTCTTCAATGCCCGATAGACGTTGGCCGCCGCCTTCGAGATGCGCTGGGCGAGCCGGTAACCCGATGCCGGGCCGCTCCGCAGCAACTCGCAGTACAGCTTCGATTCCATCTCGGTGAAGCCAAAGCCCATCAACGACAGTTCGGCGCCCGTCTCGCTGTCGCCGGCCCTGCCGTTCAGGGCCCGCGCATAGTCGGTCGCCGCAGTCATTCGATTCTCCCCAGTCCGTCCCGTGTCGGGCGACGAGGACCATGACGGTGTAGATCGTCGCCGCGCGTCAAGATAGGTCGGCCATGCTGCCTTTACCAGCCGATGGCCACGCGCGCGCCGAAGGACAAGCGCGCGCGGGGAGGCGATATTCCCCGCGCGCATCGCTCAGGCGGCGGAACTTGGGCGGCGGGACTCAGGCGGCGGCGAACCGAACTACCGCCCGGCGGCGGCGCATCGCGTACCCGACGATGCCGAACCCCGCCATCATCATCGCCCAGCTGGCCGGTTCCGGAACGGGCGAGACCACCTCGCCGATGGTCAGCGTGGCGGGAAGATCGAGGTCGCCGTCCTCCAACAGGGCAAAGCTGCCGGTGAGGAAGGTGGGCGCCGTCGTCGATCCCGTGAACAGCTGGCTCCCGAAGAAGTTAAGGAACGCGCTGCCCAGCTGGATCGTCAGTCCGCCATCGAACGAGGCGACGTTGAAGGTGATCGACTCCGCGGTACCGGCGCTGCCGTCGAAGACGCCGGCAATCCCGTCGACGATGAACGTGTCGGCGTCCGCATAGGCCGGCGGCGCCAGCAGCGCGGAATCGATCGTGAAGGCGGCGTTGGTGGCGCCCGTCAGGTTGAAGGCGAAGATCGCGGCGTCGGCAGGTGCGGCGATCAAGGCGATCGGGGCCGTGAACGCCATCAGCATGTGCCTGGTCGTCATGTCATTTCTCCCTTTGTGAACCGGATGCAGGAATGGGGTCCGACGCGTCGCCGGACGGCAGCGGCAGCGTCGTGGCGAGCGGACCGTCGGGCGCAGGACTGGCGACGCCCGTCCGGACCGCCGCGGCGGCGGCGATTGTCGGCGCCGGATACCCTTTGGCGGAGGGGCGCTGGATACGATCGAACGCGCGGACCAGCGGCAGGAACGGACCGAACTGATCGCGGCGCTGCGCCGCCAGATTGGCACCGGCATCATAGGGCGCGATGCCGTCGACCAGCACCGCCGCCTGCAGACGCCCGATAAAGGCCAGCAGCGTCGCCTGTCCCGCGAACAGGCTGTAGCGTGCGTTGACGGTGAGCAACTGCGCGTTGAGCAGCCGCTGTTCGGAATCGATCACCTCGAAATTGGACCGGAACCCCTCGGCGAAGCCGCGGCGGACCCCGCCCAGCGCCGCCTCCGCCGCCGTCACGGCTTCCTGGCCCACCCGCAACTGCTGTTGCGCCGTCACCGTCTGGTTCCAGGCGTTGAGCACGCCGGCGGCGACGCTGCGCCGTGCCTCCTCCACCCGGAAGGTGGCCGATTGCTGCTGCGCGATCGCCGCGCGCACGCGGGAGCCGATCACGCCCTGCGCGAAGAAGGGCACCGTCAGGTTGATCGATCCGCCGATGTTGCCGCCCAGATCGCGCGTCTGGAACCCCGCCGGATTGACATAGCCGACATTGCCCTGCGCCGAGATCGAGGGTGCGCGTTCCGCCCGCGCCGCGGCGATGCGCTGGCCGCTGGCCCGCTCGTTGAGAATCGCCTGCCACAGGATCGGGCTTTCGTCGGCCGCGGCACGCTGCGCCTCGACCGACGTCATGGGCACGGCGGGCAGGCCGGGGCCGGGATCAAGCGCACCCGGATTGCGCCCGACCACGGTCGCGAAGCGCGACCGGCTCTGCTGGAGGCTCGCCAGCGACTGGGCCAGCGCGGCCCGGATGATGAGCATCTGCGCCTGCGCCTGCGCGACATCGGTCATCGCCAGATCGCCCTCCGCCTCACGCGAGCGGTTCTGGGCGACCTGCCGTTCGTAATTCCCGACCGCCTGCGTCTGGATCGCCACGAGCTGCTGGTCGCGCAGGACCGACACATAGGCATCGATCACCTCGAACAGGATGGAATTCTCCACCTCGCGCAGCCGTTCGCGTCCCGACAGGACATCCGCCTCCGCCGCCGACACTTGCGCCGCGGTGCGCCCGCCGCTGCTCAACAGCTGGCTGATCGACATCGACGCCCCCATCGATCGCTGCTCGAACACGGAGAAGCCCTCCGACGAGAGGCCACGCTGGCGTCGCTCGTTGAGGGCGATGTTGCTGTTGATCGACGCACCCAGCCGATAGGGGCTCATCGCCTCGATCACCGTCTCGTCGAGCGCGCGCAGTTCGGCGCGTTGCGCCTGCAATTGCGGGTTGTGGCGATAGGCATCGGCGATCGCCTCCGCCAGCGTCTCGGCCGCGACGGTGCCGGGCATGGCGATCAGGGCCAGCGCCCAGCACCAGCGTCGACCATATCGTCGCAGCGACATCGTGTTCATACACCCCCGAACCGGCGCCAGCCACCGGCATGACGACGTCGACCACCATCGCCCGGTGCCATCCGGACTTTCCGCCCGGTCGCGTGCCGCAACCGCATTAGCCGGGGCGACGGCCGCCCTGTCAAACGCTTATTTGTCGCAACTGCTAACAGTGTCTCACATAGAGACGGCGATCCGGCCGACCCATAGATTGACGATCGGGGATAGGATCGGCGTGGGTCGGGCAGGGGGCGAATCCATTCCGGCCGCCCCCTGACGCGCGACGGCATCGGCCGGGTCCATCCCGTCACGGCGACCACGGCGAAGCGATGACGGCGGGGCAGACTGCCTGTCATCATTCTCCACACCCCGGACTTTCCCACCCCTCGACAGGGATCATGCCCGGTCGATCGAGCCGCCCATCGCTATCGGGGCCGCACGCATCCGTGCAGGATCACCGCGTCGGGCAGCATCACGCTGATGAAGCCCGCGGTATCGCCGGTGGCCGCCACGCGACAGACGCCGGGGGTGTATCGCCACGTCATCATCGCACCGCCCCCGCCGACGATGGCGGCCTGCACCACCCTGCCCTGCGGGGTATCCGATTCGGCCACCGGTATCGCGGTCACGTCGGGAAGGGCCGTGCGGTGCAGCACCACGACATCGCCCTGTCGGGTCAGGCGCCAGTCCGGCGCCTCCCCCACCGCGATCACCTCGACCGGGGCGACGAGCCTGGGTGGCATATCGGTCGTCATCCCAGCCCGTTCAGGCGGTCAGCAACGCGCCGGCGGACATCGCGCCCCCCATCGCGTCGTACAGATAGAACGGGCTGTTGACGAACCCGGCCGACAGGTCGCCGGCATCCGCCCCGGGCCCGGTGTCTGCCGTGGCCATCCCGGTCGTCCCCGATGCGACATCGACCGATGCCAGTTCCCGCACCCGGCCGTCGACGAAGCCCTCGTCGGCACCGGACACGAAACCGTACCACCAGTAACCGTCGCTACGGCCCAGCGCCTTCAGCACCGCGCCGCCCTGGCTCGCCAGTTCCGCCGTGTCGCCGCGGGCGGTGCCGTCGAGCAGCACCAGGCCGCTCGTCGCGACCGTGAGGAAGCCGTTGGCATCCGCGCCGCGCAACTGCTTCGACGTCGCGATCCGGTCGCCGCTGCTCCAGTCGAGCACCCGGTCGCTCCCGCTGGTCGCGGTCGTGTTGAAGGCGAAGACATCGCCGCCGCCGCCGCCGAGCAGGCTGTCGTTGCCCGCCCCGCCGGTCAGCCAGTCGTCGCCGCCAGCGCCGTTCAGCCACATGCCACGATCGTCGGCGGTCAGCCGATCCGCGAAGGCGCTGCCCTCGAACGCCTCGACATTGCGATACGTGTCTCCCCGCGCATCGCCGCCGGTGCCGCGCATCCCCAACCCGTCGACGATCACGCCCGCCGCGGCGTCGCGATAGCTGACGATGTCGAAACCGCTCCGCCCGTCCAGCGCATTGATGCCGGCACCGGCGACCAGCATCTGGTCGAATTCGTTGCCGGTCAGGTCGATCGCATCGCTGCCGGTCGCGGCCACCATCATCTCGACCGCCGCCCCGTCCGCCAGCGTGTACGAGCGTGCCGACACCACCGCCCGGTCGGCGCCGCCGCCGGCGCCCTCGACGATGACGGTGCCGACATGGCGAACGACATAGGTGTCGTCACCCGCCGCGCCGGCCAGCGTGTCCTGCCCGGCGATGCCCCCTGTCAGGACGTTGGCCTGCGCATTGCCGGTCACCCGGATCGCCCCGCCGACGACCTCGATATTCTCGAACGTCGCGGCCAGCGTCCAGTTGACCGAGGTACGGACCAGGTCCACGCCCTCGTTGGCGAGTTCGTTGACGAAATCCAGTGTGTTGTCGACGTCGTAGACATCGTTGCCCGCGCCCCCGACCATGTAGTCGACGCCCGCGCCACCGGCGAGCGTGTCGTTGCCGCCAAAGCTGTTGATGTAATCGTCGCCTGCCAGTGCGACCAGCAGATCGTCACCTGCCCCGCCCTGAAGGCTGTCGCGTCCGGCATGACCTTCCAGACCGGTGGTGCCGGCCGCCATGTACTGTGTGATGATCGGATCGTAGAGCAGGGTCTGCTGCGCCCCGCTGACGACGACATAGGCATAGACGTTGCCCGTACCGATGGTGAACGCGTTGGTGCCTTCCAGCTTCATCACCGTGACCATCGGGGAGGCACCGAAGCGGCCGTCCTTGTCCGCCTGGAGCAGGGTGTCGTTACCCTGCTTCACCAGCGTCACATGACCGCTGATGAACGGGCTGAACGTGCCGATCGTGGTGGTCGCCCCCGCTGGCGTGAACAGGCCTTGCGAGAGGATCGCTGTCAGCCCCAGCAGATCGCCGCCCGCACCGCCCTGGAAGTCGCGCACCACGATGCCGTTGCGGTTGAACGAGGCGATATCCCGATTGCCCCACTGGATCGCCAGTTCGTCACGTCCGGCGCCCAGCGTGATGTCGTAGCCCGCGCGATCGGTGTTCCCCGCGATGCTGATGCCCACCACGTCGTTGCCGTCCCCGGCATCGATCACCGTGGTGCGGGCACCACGGATCGTGATGAAATCGTCGCCCATTCCACCCAGTGCGGTGACGGTATCGCGATAGGGAAGCTGCGAATCCGTCGTGGTACGGGATGGCAGCAGGCCGGCCAGGAAATTCAGCGTGTCATCGCCTTCGCCGCCATCCAGCATGATCGTCGACGCGATAGGATAGGTGGCGAACCGGTTGAGCGAGATGTTGTCGTTGCCGCCATTGCCGATGAAGATATCGTCCCCCCCCAGCGCGTCGTCGATCGTCAGATTCTCGTCGCCGCCGATCACCACGTCGCTGAACTGCGTGGTGACGATCTGTTCGAAGTTGAGCACCGTATCGATACCGGCGCCGGTATCCTGCGCGGTCGTGATGCGCAGATCCAGCGTGATACCATTGGCGATGTTGGTGTTGGTCGAGAAATTGAGGACGTCATATCCCTCGCCCCCGTCGAGGTAATCATCGCCCGCGCCGCCGGTCACATTGTCCTCGCCCGCCCCGCCGATCAGCGTATCGGCAACGCTGCCACCGAACAGCGCGTCGTTCCTTGCCGTTCCGACGAAATTATTCGAACCGGTGCCGCCATAAATCAGGACGCTTTCGACATTCGTCACCGATCCCACGGCGACGCCGTTCGAATAGAGATAGTTGATGGCATCGCCCTGCGTCAGATCGAGCGACAGATCGTCGGTACGGCCGCCGAATTGCAGCACGGCGTGATCGACGCCTTCGCCGCCATCTATGACGTCGTTGCCACCGTCGAACGTCGCACCGCTGCTGACGACCGAACCCGTGATCGTCAGCGTCACCGGGCGTGATCCGTTCAGCAGGCTGTCATTTCCCGTGCCGCCGATCAGCGTGTCGTTGCCCTGACCACCGATGATCATGTCGGATCCGTCGCCACCATCGAGATAATCGTCCCGGTTGGCGTGGGACAGATCGCCGACCGTCAGCGCATCGCCGACCAGCAGGTCGTTGCCCGTCCCGCCGAACAGGATATCCTGTCCGCCGCCGCCGACCAGGGTGTCGATGCCCGTACCGCCGACGAAGCGGTTGGCCACGTCGTTGCCGAAAAAGCGATTGCGGAAATCGCCGCCGATCAGATTTTCGATACCCGACAGCGTATCGGTGCCGACACCGGTGTTCTGGGCCGCCGCGATGGCGAGATCCACCGTCACGCGTGCCGCTAGCCGCGAATAATCGATCGTGTCGATGCCGTCGCCGCCGTCGATCGCATCGTTGCCGCCGCCGTCCTGGAAGACGTTGGCGGCCGCATTGCCGAACACGGCGTTCGTGCCGGTGCCCAGTCGCAGGTTTTCGATACCGCTCAGCATGTCGCGACCCTGTCCGGTGTCCTGCGCCGTGGTCAGCCGCAGATCGACGGTCGTGTTGGTCGCCCCGGTATAGACGGCGGTATCGATGCCGTCGCCGCCGTTCAGGATGTCGTCGCCCGCGCCACCGTCGAGCACGTCGTTCCCGTCGAGGCCGGCCAGCCGGTCGCCGCCGTCACCGCCGGACAGGACGTTGACGCCGGCGTCACCGGTCAGCCAGTCGTCGCCGCTGCCGCCGCGCAGATTCTCGATATCGCGCAGGTTGGCGATCATGGTCCCGTCGGCCAGGACGGTGCCCGCCCCGCCGGTCAGGCTGCCGATGACGCCGGTCCGATAGGTACCGAACGAGGCGGTATCCGTTCCGGCCCCGCCGATCAGCGTGTCGAGGCCGCCGATACGGCCGAGGCCGTCACCGGCCAGCACGTCGTCGCCGGCGCCACCATCGATGACGTTGGCGGCGGCATCGCCCGACAGGGTGTCGGCGAAGGCCGAGCCGGTCAGATTCTCGAACCCGGTCGCCAGCACCGTCTCGCCCAGGCGGACGGTCTGCGCGGTGCCCTGCGCATTCAGGTCATAACCGATCGCCCGCGACTGCCGGGCGAAGCTGAGCGTATCGGTGCCCGCACCTCCGGCCAGCGTATCGGCCCCGACCAGCCCGTCGATCACGTTGTCGCCGGCATCGCCGACGATCGTGTCGGCCTGACGCGATCCGATCGCGTTCTCGACGCCCGTGACGGTATCGCGTCCGGCCCCCGTGGCCTGTGCGCCGGCGATGCCCAGATCGATCGACACGCCGGTATAGGCCTGTTCGAACGACACGGTGTCGCGGCCCTCGCCACCCAGCACGATATCGTCGCCCATCGTTCCGACCAGCAGGTCGTCCCCCGCGCCGCCGTCCAGCGTCGCGGTGGCGGTGTCCAGCAGCGTGGGGGCCGGCACCGACGCCCCTTCCAGCGAGACGTTCAGGACATAGGCGAAGCCGACCGGCAGGTTGGTCGAGATCAATGTGCCGCCGGACGTCGCGCTGTTGGTGATCGCGGTGTAATAGACCCCGTCCGCCGGCAGCACGAAGACCAGCTTCGGATCGGCGGCCAGCCGGCTGCCCTCGTCACGCTTCAGCGATTCGTAATTGCTGGCGAGCGTCCGGCCAGTAGAGTCCAGCAACAGCAGCCCGGGATAGATGCTGCCCCCGATCAGATCGACATCGAGCGTGACGGTCGCGCCGGCCTTGCCCGAAAAGCTGTAATATTCGTAACCGATCCGCGCGGTCGTGCCGATGATCGTGGCATGCGGGATCGTCGTCGGATTCTCGACGCCATAGCGTTCGGCCAGATGAAAATTGCCGTCCAGCGATACGGCGGTCGCCGCCGTGCCGTTGATCCTGGTGCCGGTCTTGACGACATCGGGCAGCGCCGGACGCAGGAGGGCGAAGCCACCGCCGACCAGCCGGTCGTCGCCGGCCCCGCCGGCCAGCACGTCGTCGCCCCCCGCGCCACCGGCGAGCAGGTTGTTGCCGCCATCGCCGGTCAGCACGTCGTCATACGCCGTGCCCGCCACGCTCTCGATCCCGCGCAGGATATCGGTGTCGGTGCCGTTCACGACCCCGATGTCGGCCGCGCCGCCGTTCAGCGTGACCGTGATCCCGGTCGTCGCCGATGCGAACGACACCGTGTCAGCCCCGTCGCCGCCGACGATCGTGTCCGATCCCTGCATGGCGTCGAACAGGTCGTCGCCGGCATTGCCGACCAGCAGATTGTCCGCCTGGTTGCCGACCAGTACGTCGTTGCCGGCACCACCGATCGCATTCTCGATCAGCGACCGGGTGTCGCCGTCATGCAGCAGCGCGTTGCCGACGCTGCCCTGCATCGGCGCCTCGAACCCCAGATAGGCCTCCGCATTGGCGAGCTGCGCCGCCGACAGGACGCTGGTCGCCCCCGGCCGCAGGTCCACCGATACGCCACCGGTGTAGTTGGACAGGTCGTAGGTGTCGTTGCCGCCACCGTCCCAGATCGTCTCCAGCACCTTGTTGCCCGTGGGCGCGCCCTGCCCGACATCGTTGACGAAGCCTTCGCCGGTCTGTTCGTTCCACCGATAGACCGTGCTGGTCGAGTTGGTGGTGTAGTTGGCGCCGTACAGATATTGCAGCGCGGCGATGTCGTACATCATGTAGGACTGGGCGTTGCTCTGCCCGTCGCCGTTATACGCGTTACGGGTGTCGGGCGCGGTGCTGTAGGTCATCAGCGACCAGAGCTGGCCGTCCTTGGCCCATTCCAGCGACCGCGTGCCGTACATCGGCGTCGAGGAACCGAACAGCGAACCGAGATCGACCGCGGTATAGTCGTCGCCGCCATGCTTCAGCCCGAGCGTGTGGCCGATCTCGTGCAGGATGGTGGTATAGCCCCAATTGCCCTTTTCGGGATTGGTGTAATAGGGCTGCTGGGTCCGGCCGAACCAGATATCGCCGGTCGGGTTCTGCCCCAATGGGTTATCGGTGGTACCGGGGAAATTGCCCATCGCCGACGGCACCGACGCCGACGTGGTCTGTGCCAGCCTGAACGTCGCGCGGTCGGCGAGCGATTCGGCGGGCGACACCTCGCGGAACGTCAGGTTGGTGTAGCTGGCGACCAGCGCGAAGCCCGCGCGGGTCGCCTCGCGCTGCATGTCGTTGAACGGCAACAGGGCGATCGCCTGCCCCATGTCGTAATTCGCGCCGTAATCGTTCCCGTCCTCGGGGAAGGTGTAGGTCAGCTGCGTGCCCGTGATCTTGCTGCCGATCAGCACGGCATCGACGTTGCGATCGCCGCTGAAGGCATAGCTGCCGTCCGCGTTGCGGGTCTGCGTCAGGATTTCATATTGGCGCGCGGGGTTGGTGGAGAGCGCGGCCATCGTGCCGATATGCACGGTCGCGTCGCCGCCGCCCGCGCCGCTGGCCAGCGCGCAGGCCGCACAACCGCAGCCGACCACCACCGGATCGAAGCCGTCGCCACCGAACCCGGCCAGTTCCATGTCCATCGCGATACCGCCGACGGGCATCGTATCGAACGCCGTGGCGAAATTGGTGGCGGCTGGCTGATCCGTCATGCGTTGTCCCCTCGATGACCGGGTGAGTATCGGTCGCTACTAATACCAAATTAGGGATATTTTAACGATGATGGCAAGGGGTAAGTCCGGAATGGTTGTAATCACCGCTGCCATCGCCTGACGGCGATGCAGGGCGACCCTGTTCCTGTTCCGCCTTGGGACAGGCGATGCACGGATCAGACGGTGGGAAAGCCCGTGCGGGGCGCGGCGCGCGCCAGCGAATCGACCCATTCCACCTGGCGCGGCCCGGCGACGGTCCGCAGGTCCGCCGTCGCCACGACATGCGCGCGTGCCGCCGTCCCCAGCCGCCGCCGCAGCGGCGCATCCGCCAGCGCCCCGATCGCCCGCATCGCCAGCGCGGCGGGGTCGAGGAACGGGGTCAGCAGCCCGGTGTCGCCATCGCGCACGAACTCGCGCACCGGGGCCGTATCGCTGCCCAGCACCGCACAGCCGGTCGCCATCGCTTCCAGCAGGCTCCACGACAGGACGAACGGATAGGTCAGATAGACGTGGAGCGACGATAGCCGCAGGATGTTGAGATAGGACGGATAACCCAGCGGGCCGGTGAACAGCACGCGCGCCGGGTCGATCGCGGCGCCCATTTCCGCCAGGAAGACCGATGCCCAGTCCGATCCGTCGGGCGGCGCGGCGCCATAGCCCGTACCCTTGCGTCCCACCACCACCAGCCGCGCCGTCGGCCGCGCCCGCTGGATCGCGGGCCAGGCCCGCAACAGCACGTGGATACCGCGATACGGCTCCAGCGTCCGGCTGACGAAGGTGACGATCTCGTCCCCCGGCGTCAGGACGCGGCCGTCGGGAAAGCGCATCGCCCGGGCGGGGCCGGGGGCGACGGCATCGGTATCGATCCCGTCGTGGATCACCGTGATGCGGTCGCGGATCGGGGCCGGATAACCGTCCGCCTGAAAGTGCGTCGGGGCGATGCCGGCGTCGGCCACGTCGAAATGCAGTCGCTGCGGCAGGTTGCGCAACCGCATCCTGATCCGGGCTTCGATCGCGGTTTCCTTCGGCGCGAATTCGGGATCGAAATCATGGTCGCCGCCCACGGCACGGTAGAAGAACTCGCAATAGATCGCGAGCCGCGCCTCCGGCCAGACATCCTTCAGGAACAGCGTGTCGCCCCAGCCGGGATGCGCGACGATCACGTCGGGCACGAACCCCTCCTGCCGCAACCGCAGCGCGGTATGCAGCGTCGCCTCGCCCCGGATCACCTTGGTGTCGAAATCCCGTGCCCAGGGGTGGCCGGCCCCCGTGACGCGGTCGGCCCGGGTGACGATCACGCGCGCGCCGCACGGATCGCCCGCCGCATTCATCGCCAGCGCCACCACCGTGTCGCCCCGCGCCGCCAGCATCCGCGACAGGTGCCGGAACTGGCCGGGGAAGTTCTGATGGACGAACAGGATGCGCATCGTCTTGTCCCTGCGCTCCCCGTCGCCCGCCACCGCCGTCTCCCTACTGTGCCATGGGCGTGGCGATCAGGTCGAGTGCCGTCGTCGGGAATCCTCGCCCGCATCCGGGCCGGCGACGGACGGGCGGCCGCTGCCCCGAACCGCCTTCCCCCGCCCGCAGGCGGCGGCCCACAGGGTTTCGGACACGGCGGACAGGGCGATGGCGGGCCTTGCCAGGGTGATGGCCACCTTCGTGTGGTAACGGTCGTCCGCGGCATAGGTGATCGTGCCCGCCGCCAGCGCCGATCCGGCCAGCGACTGCGGCACCCATGCGACCCCGCCGCCGTCGATCGCCATCGACAGCAGCGCCGCCGCCAGCCTCGACTGCAACACGACCGCCAGCGACGGCGCCAGGTTCCGCGCGGCCCAGTCGGCGGCGAGGATGCGACCCAGCCCGGATTCGGCGCTATAGGCGAGATGCGGCACCTCGTCCCCGTCCAGCGTCCAGCGCGGTCTGCCCGCCGCATCCGGCTGGCAGACCGGCACCAGCAGGTCCTCGCCGATCTCGACCCGCACGAAATCGCGCGTGTCCAGCGAAGTACGCAGCAGCGGATGATGATGCGACAGCAGGAAGGACGCCTCGCCCCGCTGCATCATCCGCTCGCATGCCTGCAGGCTGTCCGACTTCAGGTTGATCGGCTCGTGCGGGGCGTGATCGACGATCCAGTGCGGAAAGAAGGTGAAGGACAGCGCATGGGTGGCGGCGACGGTCAGGACCGAGGCCGCCTGATCCGCGACCTCCTGCGCCGCGGCGCGCGCGCGGTACAGGTCGCGCACCGATACCTGGATATAGCCATGGAACTGTTCGCCCGCCGGGCTGAGATCGGTGCCGGTCTTCGTCCGCGTGAACAGCGGCGTGCCGGCCCATTGTTCGAGCGACCTGATACGCCGGCCGAACGCCGGCTGGGTGACGTTCCGGCGATCGGCCGCGCGGGAGAAATTGCGTTCCTCGGCCAGCGCCAGAAAATCCTCCAGCCAGTCCAGTTGCACGACCTGATCTCCCCTGATCGCCGGGCAAACATGCCGCCGCCGCCAGCATTATGCCGATTCGGCATGACGTACAATCACATCGGCATTTGATAACGATCGTGATTCCGTCGATCTTCCACCCCAAGCTCAACGAGAAAACAACATAATTAGCGAGAGAGCCGGAGAGAAGCCATGGTGCGACGCCTGCTGGGCCAGTTATACATACAGGTACTGATCGGCATCGCGCTCGGCGCGTTGATCGGTGTCCTGTTCCCCGATGTCGCGGTGTCGCTCCAGCCGCTCGCCGATGGCTTCATCAAGCTTATCAAGATGCTGCTCGCGCCGATCATCTTCGGCACCGTCGTCCTCGGCATCGCCAAGATGGGCAACGTCAAGGAAGTCGGCCGGATCGGCGTCCGCGCCCTGATCTATTTCGAGATCGTCTCCACCCTCGCGCTCGTCATCGGCCTCGTCGTCGTCAACGTCATGCAGCCGGGCGTCGGCATGAACATCGACGTATCGACGCTGGATGCCAGCGGCATCGCCAAATACCAGCCGGCCTCGCAGGAACAGCATGGCGTCGTCGATTTCTTCCTGAACATCATACCCTCGACGATGGCCGACGCCTTCGCCAAGGGCGCGATGTTGCAGATCATCCTGATCGCGGTCCTGATCGGCTACGCGCTGGTGTCGATCGGCAAGCGGGGCAAGCCGCTGACCGCCGTCATCGAATCGCTCACCCAGACGCTGTTCCGCATTGTCGGCATGGTGATGAAGCTGGCCCCGATCGGCGCGGGCGCAGGCGTCGCCTATACGATCGGCAAGCACGGGCTCGGCTCGCTCTGGGGCCTCGGCCATTTGATGCTGGCGGTCTATCTCACCTCGATCATCTTCGTGGTCTTCGTGATCGGCACCGTCGCGCGCTGGGCGGGTTTCCCGCTGTTGCAGTTCTTCCGCTATTTCAAGGACGAGCTGCTCGTCACCTTCGCCACCTGTTCGACCGAGGCGGTGCTGCCGCGGATGATGGCGAAGCTGGAACGGCTGGGCGTCGCCAAGCCCGTCGTCGGCCTGGTCCTGCCGACCGGCTATACCTTCAACGCCGACGGCACCTGCATCTACCTGACGATGGCGGCGATCTTCATCGCGCAGGCGACCAACACGCCGCTGACGCTGTGGCACCAGATCGTGATCCTCGGCGTGCTGCTGCTGACGTCGAAGGGATCGGCCGGGGTCGCGGGCGGCGGGTTCGTCACGCTGGCGGCGACGCTGTCGACCTTCCCCGACATTCCGGCGGCGGGGCTGGTCCTGCTGCTCGGCGTCGATCGCTTCATGAACGAGGCGCGCGCCGTCACCAACCTGATCGGCAACGGCGTCGCCACGCTCGCCATCGCCAAGTGGGAAGGCGCGCTGGACGCCGATACCGTCAAGGCCGTGATCGCCGAACAGAAGGGCGAACGGCCGGCCAGCATCACCCTTCACCCCGCCGGTCCGGCGGATACCCACTGACATTCATCCACCGTTTTCAACAGAGGAGCATCCCATGCGCATCATCGACGTCTGCGAGATCACGCAACCCATCTCGTCCCCCATCCGCAACGCCTATATCGATTTCAGCAAGATGACCGCCAGCCTCGTCGCGGTCGTCACCGACGTGGTCCGCGACGGCAAGCGCGTCGTCGGCTACGGCTTCAACTCGAACGGCCGCTACGGCCAAGGCGGCCTGATCCGCGAGCGGTTCCGCGACCGGATTCTCGAAGCCGCACCGGAAAGCCTGCTGGACGATGCGCGCGACAATCTCGATCCGCACAAGATCTGGGCGGCGATGATGACCAACGAAAAGCCCGGCGGCCACGGCGAACGCTCGGTCGCGGTCGGCACGCTCGACATGGCGATCTGGGATGCCGTCGCCAAGATCGAGGGCAAGCCGCTGTTCCGCCTGCTCGCCGAACGCCACCACCGCGAGGCCAATCCGCGCGTGTTCGTCTATGCGGCCGGCGGCTATTACTATCCCGGCAAGGACAACAGCGCACTGTGCGCGGAAATGCGCGGCTATCTCGATCGCGGCTACAATGTCGTGAAGATGAAGATCGGCGGCGCCTCGATCGAGGAGGATCGCGGCCGGATCGAGGCGGTGCTGAACGAGATCGGGTCGCAGGCGCAACTGGCGGTCGACGCCAATGGCCGCTTCGATCTGGAAACCGGCATCGCCTATGCCAAGATGCTGCGCGACTATCCGCTCTTCTGGTATGAGGAGATCGGTGATCCGCTCGACTATGCGTTGCAGGCGGCGATTTCCGAATATTATCCGGGCCCGATGGCGACGGGCGAGAACCTGTTCTCGCATCAGGACGCGCGCAACCTGCTCCGCCACGGCGGGATGCGCCCCGATCGCGACTGGCTGCAATTCGACTGCGCCTTGTCCTACGGTCTGGTCGAATATCTCCGCACGCTGGAGGTGCTGAAGCAGTTCGGCTGGTCGCCGTCGCGCTGCATCCCGCATGGCGGACACCAGATGTCGCTCAACATCGCGGCCGGTCTGGGGCTGGGCGGTAACGAGAGCTATCCCGACCTGTTCCAGCCCTATGGCGGGTTCCCGGACGGGGTGAAGGTGATCGACGGCCACATCACCATGCCCGAACTTCCCGGCATCGGTTTCGAAGGCAAGTCCGACCTCATCAAGGTGATGCGCGACCTGGCGGAATGATCGGCACCGGCAGGGCGGCGCACCGCCGCCCTGCCATGCTCGTTCCGAGTATGTATATGATCGTCCAGCGTAATTTGGACGGCAGAGAGGCAGTGCATGAACCGGCTTTCCCCGATGCGAGGCTATGGCCTCGCGATCCTGGGCCTGACCGCCACCCACCCCGCTTCGGCGCAGGAGGGTCCCCCCTCTGCCATCGAGGCGCGCAACACGCAGGTGCCGGCGACACCCGTCGCCGCTCCTTACCCCGATGCCGCCGCCGGCGACGGCAACACGCAGCAGGGCTACAACCCGCTGCGCTGGGCGGAGGACTGGCGCAGGATGCGGGACCCGGCAAAGCGCGACGACCTTCTCGACCGGTTGAAGTACATCCCGATCGGTTCCGACGACGTGTATCTGACCCTGTCTGGCGAACTGCGCGCGCGGGTCAATTACTTCTCCAACCCGCAGGGACGGAAGGCGGAACATCAGCGGCAGGACAGCTATCGCATCTTCCTGGGTGCGGACCTCCATCTCGGCGAGCATTTCCGCGCATATGGCGAACTCGCGCGCGGGCCGATGGACGGCAAGAATATCGGGTCGCCGTCGGGCACATTGTCGAACGGGCTGCTGCTCCAGCAGGCGTTCGTCGACGGTACCGCCCGGGTCGGGCAGATCGATGTCGGCGCCCGCGTCGGCCGACAGGTGTTCATCGACGGATCGAACCTGTTGCTGGCCAACCGCGACAACAACACCGTGCAGACCAGCCTGACCGGGGTGCGCACCTGGGCACGCGGATCGCGGCTACGCGCGGACGCGTTCGATCTCTATTACACGACCTATGGCAATGGCGGGATCGGCGACGATCCGGTCGACTGGGGCCGCCGGTTCAGCGGCATCACCACCGGGATCGTGCTGCCGAAGCAACTGTTCGGCGGGTCGAAGCTGTATTTCGATCCGTTCGTCTGGCGCCTGCGCAACCGCGCGGTCGCCTGGGGAACCGAGACAGCGCGCGAGGAACGCGTCTATGTCGGCGCGCATTTGTGGGGTGAGGCCGGCCCCGTCACGATCGACTGGACGGCCAATCATCAGGGTGGCCGCTACGGCGACCGGGAACTGGACGCATGGCAGGTGTTGCTGGCCGGGACCTATCGTCTGGGCAAGGCGAACAACGCGCCCCGGCTCGGCCTCCATGTCGACTATGCGACCGGCGGCGGCGCCTATGACAGGGGCAAGCTGAAGAACGCCTTCGCGCCCTATGGCAACAACATCTACTACAGCTATCAGGGTTTTCTGACGCCGACCAACCTGATCGCGCTCGCCCCCAGCCTGACCGTCCTGCCGACCAAAAGTCTGCGCGTGACCGGCGAGTATCAATTTACCTGGCGTGAGACGACGGACGACGCCGTATACCGCGCGAACGGCACGCCCTTCACCGGGACGGCCGGCGCCGGCGGGCGACGGACCGTCGACGTGGCCCGATTGCAGGCGATCTGGACGGTCAGTCCCCGACTGTCGCTGACCGGCCGCCTCGAACACGGCTTCGCCAGAAACGGGCTGAAGACGGCGGGGTATCGCGATTCATCCTACGCCGCCCTGTGGGCGAGTTTCCGCTTCTAGAGCGGGATGACATTGGTCTGACCCCATCCGTCATTGCGAGCGGAGCGAAGCAATCCAGCGCCGGACCAGGACGCCCTGAATTGCTTCGCTCCGCTCGCAACGACGAACATCCGGTTCAACCTGATGTCATCCGGCTCTAGGACGACCCGGCATTCGGCCCTTCCGAACAGGGAGGATCGCTGGCCCATGGGGTCCGCGTCGGGACGGATATGTCGTCTACACATCCGCGGATGCCCATGGTCGGGCACCCCGATTCGCCATCGGTCGCGTCGGGAACATCCCGTTACGATGGCGGCCTGTGGCAGTATATCTGCCATAAATTTTATAGACTATGGCAGTGAAATCCCGCTTTTTCATAGCGGGTTCTGTCGACAACACTTCATCGGGCTAGCCTGTTCTGGCCCGCTTCGTTCCCGATCACGCTGTACCGAATATGGATTCAGCCAACGGCAAAAAATAGTTCTTGCATGGTTAACGGGAATAATGTTTTCCCCATTATCGTATTTCGTATACTTTTGGGGGCAATCATGAAATCGATCGCGAGACTCTGGTGCGGTGCGGCATTGGTATGCGGGATGCTGGCGTCCAACGCCCATGCAGCGAATATCATCCTCGTCGACCGGGGGGGCGTAACGGGTTCCGCCGCGGAACGCGTCTACCAGACGGCAGCCGCCTATTACGGCGCGATGCTGACGAACGATATCGATATCACGTTCGCAGTCAGCTTCTCACCGCTGGCATCCGGCAATCTTGGTGAAGCCGGCCCGGTCACCATGGCGTATTCGGTCGCCGACTGGAAAAATCTGGTAACGGCGTCGCGCAGCAATTCGCTGCTGGACCAGACCGTCGTCCTGCCGACCCTGACGGACGGCGCAGCGTCCTTCATCAAGAACGGGACCGGCGCGAACGGTTTCGGCATCGATAACACCACCCGCATATTCGACAACGATGTCGATGGGTCCCAGGCGAACAACAACCGGTTCCTTGGCATCAGCACGGCCCTGACCCGCGCCATCGGCGGCGAAGCCTTTTACGCGTCCGACAATCCGGAACGGCTCGACGGCAATATCTTCTTCAACAGCACGCCTGCCTATGATTTCGACTCGTCGGACGGACTGGAAGCAGGAAAGGTCGATTTCCTGAGCGTGGTGATGCACGAGATGGGTCACGCGCTCGGCTTCACGTCGGGACTGGAATATGCCGATGCCTATGGCGGGCCGAATGGGGTCGCGCGCGATTTCGGCAATACCCTCAACTTCAACGAATTCGCCATAAACACCGCGCTGGACATGTTCCGTTACAGCACGGACCCCACCGGCGTGGCGCCGGGCACCGGCCCCGCGCTCGACCTCTCGGTCGGTACCGCATCCTATTTCTCGCTTGATGGCGGCGCGACCGCATTCAACAACAACCTGTTCGCCACCGGTGCGCAGCATGGCGACGGCAGTTCACCGTCGCACTGGAAGTGGTCGCCCGGCTGCACCCCGTATAACGGCGTCATGGATGCCCGCATCTGCGGCGGCAACACCTTCGCCGTCACCGCGCTGGATCTCGCCGCGTTCGACGCGATGGGGTACAACATCAGTGTGGATGTCCTCGGCAAGGACAATGCCTATTTCCAGACCACCCGCGACATCGCGACCTGGTTCAACTCGGCCGTGCCCGAGCCATCGACCTGGACCATGATGATCGCAGGCTTCGGTCTGGTCGGCGGCATGATGCGCCGGCGGCCGCGGTCTACCCGCGCGACCGTGACGATCTGATTTTTCGCCGACAATTTCGGCCGGCGCCTGTCGCAACGACAGGTGCCGGCCGCTTCGGACAGCGACCGGCTGGATCGCGATGCCGTGCCGGGCTCACCGGGCGGGCGCGGTTTCCAGCAATATCCCGGCGGCATGGCGATTGGCCGCGGCGATATCGGCACCGGGCATTGCCTGCGCCATGACGATCGCGCCCTGGATCAGCGACAGGATCTGCAGGGTCGCCTTGTCGGGATCGATCAGGTCCAGTGGGACGATCAGGTCCGCGACGAGATCGTGCAGGCTCTGGAAATAAACGGCGATCGTCGCCTTGATCTCGGGCGTGTCCGCATCGGGGCCGAACTCGGCCATCCCCCTGACGAAGGGGCAGCCCCGAAAGGGCGGCCGCCGGAACGATACGTCCAGCGCATCGAAGATCGCCTGCACGCGCGCGACCGGTGACAGGCCGGGATGCCGGGTCGCGGTCGCCAGCATATGCAGCCAGACCGCGGTCTGGCGCTGCAGATACTCGGCGATCAGCCGCGCCTTCGACGGGAAATGCTTGTAGAAGGTCATCTTGGCCACGCCGCTTTCGGCGATAATCCGATCGATGCCGACGGTGTGGATGCTGAACCGGTAGAACAGGTCGGACGCGGTACTCAGGATACGCTCGCGCGGGGGCAGGCCGGCAGGCGGCTGGTCGTCGGGAGCGGTCAAATCCTGCATGTCGCCGTGTATACCCTTCATGCCGGCTCTTCCATCATCCATCCCGCCACGAACGCACGAAAGGACTAACGCTGTTCATTGGGTATTGCACAGACAGACAGGTCTGTATACCTCTTGGCCATTCCTCGATGAATGGATGGAACTGGATATGGGTAACAAGATTGTGGTCGTGACCGGCGCGAGCAGCGGGTTCGGCAAACTCACGGCGCTGGAACTCGCCCGCCAGGGTCATACCGTCGTCGCGACGATGCGCGACGTCGAGGGGCGCAACAGCGCGGTTCGTGACGAGTTGATCGACACCGCCAGGGCCGAGGGTCATCCACTCCACGTCCTGGAAATGGACGTCGCCGACGACGCGTCGGTCGAGACGGCCATCGCCGGCGTCGTCGCGCAGCACGGCCGTATCGACGTGCTGGTCAACAATGCCGGGTTGATGCCGGTCGGCGTGACCGAAGCCTATACGGTCGCCGACGTGGAACGGCTGTTCGCGGTCAACGTGTTCGGCGCGGTCCGTACCAACCGCGCCGTCCTGCCGCACATGCGCGCCGCCGGCAGCGGCCTGCTGGTGCACGTCACGTCGCTGATGGGGCGGTTCACCGTGCCGTTCTTCGGCATCTATGCCGCCAGCAAGTTCGCGCTTGAGGCTTTGGCCGAAACCTATCGCTACGAATTACGCGGTTTCGGGATCGATTCGGTGATCGTCGAGCCGGGTGCCTTCCCCAGCAACCTGATCGCCTCCAGCCCGGAACCGTCCGATACCACCGTGCTGGCAGCCTATGGCGAGGTCGCGGCGATCCCCGGCCAGATCAAGGCCCATGCCGATCAGCAGTCCGACCCCGCCAACCCGCCGCGTCCGCAACGGGTGGCCGATGTGATCGCCACGCTGGTGAATGCGACGGAGCGCCGGCCGCTGCGCACCGTCGTGATGCCCGAGGGGCAGGATTTCGGCGTCCAGCAGATCAACGATTCGGTCGCGCCGATCCAGAACGGCGTCCTGAAGGCCATGGGCATGGAAGCGATGATCTGACGATCATGACGGATCGGCAGGCGGGTTCACGCCCGCCTGCCGAACGATGGGCCGATGCCGGCCACCATGCCGCCACATCGCGACCAGTGTTCGACCGGCTCACCACCCGGAATGTGGACGACAACGCGGGTTCCGTCGCGCCCGCTGCTCACCGTGCCGCGGCCCGAACGATTTGTGTTCAACTGCTTGCCGCCGCCGTGCCCTGCCCGTTACGGGCAAGGCTAATTGAACAATCCACTGATGGGCGAGGATCGATCGGGCGCCCTGACAACCTGATGATCCCGTGATAGTCTCGCGCTATGTTCGCGCCGTTCCTGACGCCCCCCTATCTCCCCTTCGCGATCGCCTTCGTGGTGATGATCGGTATCGGCCTGATCGAGGCGATCGGGCTGGGGCTGGGTAGTCTCGATCTGGATGGCGAGATCGGCGGCGCGGGCGATGGCGGCGTGCTCGACTGGCTGGGGCTGGGCGGCGAGCTGCCGATCCTGATCTGGCTGACCTCGCTGCTCGGCTGCTTCACGCTGGCGGGCGTCGCGATCCAGCAGGGGGCGACCGCGCTGGCCGGGGCACCGCTGGCCTGGCCGGCGGCGGCGGCGCTGGCGGCACTGGCGGGCCTGCTCCTGAACATGGTCGCGGCGAACGGCCTCGCGCGGGTGATGCCCGGCTTCGAGACGACGGTGATCTCTGTCGACGGTCTGCTGCGCCGACGCGGCACGATTCTGGAGGGAACGGCGCGGCGCGGCGCACCGGCCCGGGCACGGGTGATCGACGATCACGGGCAGGCGCATGTCGTGATGGTGGAACCGCACGACGATGCCGATACGCTCGCCACGGGCGACACCGCGCTGCTGGTCCGGCGTGAGGGCGTGCTGTTCTTCGCGCTGCCCGACGGGCACGCGCTGCTACGATCGATCTGATCCGTATCGACTCATCTGGGGGGATAACATCGTGCCTGCATCGTTTCTGAACGTCCTGATCTATGCCGGCATCGTGCTGCTCGCGCTGGTGGTGATCGGCATCATCCTGACCCGCCTCTACCGCCGCGCGACCAAGGACGTGGCGCTGATCCGCACCGGGTTCGGGGGCGAGAAGGTCGTGCTGAACGGCGGCATCATGGTGATCCCGGTGCTGCACGAACTGATGCAGGTGCGCCTGACGACGGTGAAGCTGGAGGTGTCGCGCCTGAACAAGGACGCGCTCATCACGCTCGACAAATTGCGCGTCGACGTGGTCGGGCTGTTCCATATCAAGGTGAAGCCCGATGCCGGATCGATCGCCGCCGCCGCGCAGACGCTGGGCGATTCGGTCAACAGCCCGGATGCGGTGAAGTCGCTGCTCGACGGCAAGCTCGTCTCTGCGTTGCGATCGGTCGCGGCGACGATGACGATGGAGCATCTCCACGCCAACCGCGCCGACTTCATCCAGAAGGTGCAGGAGGCGCTGATGACCGATCTCGACATGAACGGCTTCCAGCTCGAATCGGTCAGCATCACCCATTTCGACCAGACCGCGTTCGAGCATTTCAACGAGAACAACGCCTTCGACGCGGAGGGCCTCACCGTGCTGACCCGCACGATCGAGGAGCGCAAGAAGATCAGGAACGACATCGTCGCCACCAACCGCGTCGAGATCGAGCAGCGCAATCTGGAGGCGAACAACCAGTCGCTCGACATCGCACAGGCGGCCGAACAGGCGCGGCTGACGCAGGAGCAGACGCTGTCCGCCCGCCGCGCCGAACAGGCGACCGCGATCGCCACCGCCGAGGCGGAGCAGACCCGCCTCGCCGAAATCGCGCGCATCACCGCCACCCAGGCGCAGACCGTCGCCCAGACCGAGGCGGACAAGGTTGTCAGGACCGCGACGATCGCGCGCGACGGCGCGATCCAGACCGCGACGATCGAGCGCGACCGCACGATCGAGATCGCCCGCATCACCACGGCGGTGCAGACCGCGCAGAAATCCGAGGAGGAATCGACCGCCACCGCCGCCGCCAACGAGGCGCGCGCGCTCGCGGTGCGGGCGGAGGAAAGCGTCGCCACCGCCAAGGCGACCGAGATCGCGAACCGCAACAAGAACGTCGCGGTCATCGCCGCCACCCAGCGCGCGCAGGAGGAGGCGGTGGGCATCACCGTCGCCGCCAATGCCGAGAAGGAGGCGGCCGAGGCCCGCGCCGTCGCACTCCGGACGGAGGCGACCGCGGAGGCGGATGCGGAGAAGGCACGCGCCGAGGGGCGCGAGGCCGCGTTCCGGGTCGACGCGGCGGGTCAGGCCTCGCTCAACGAGGCGACCAACATCCTGAACGATGCGCAGACCGCGTTGCTGGTGCGCCGCGCGATGCTGGACGCGCTGCCCGCGATCATCGCGGCGGCGGCCAAGCCGATGGAAAATATCGACCGGATCAGCATCCTCGACGCGCGGGGACTGCATGGCGACGGCGCCGCCGGCGGCGGGGAGCCGGCCGGCGCGACCGGCAATCTTGCCGATGCCGCGGTCGCGGCGGCGATGCGCTACCGCGTCGGCGGGCCGCTGATCGACGGGCTGATGGCGGAGATCGGCATGAACGGCGCGTCGATGGACGGCATCCTCGCCGGCAGCGGCCGGCCCGCCACGCCCAAGCCCACGCCCGCGCCTGCATCCGCCCCCACATCCGGCCCCACATCCGGCCCCACGCCGTCCGCCGACCGGGCCGACGCACCCGCCTGATCGCGGTCGGCAACCCGAAGGCGTCACGCCGCGTTAGGGGCTGGATCGGGGATGCGCAGGCATCGCCCGTCGCGGTATCGCCGCTCGATGTCCGCCCGTCGCCCCCCCCCCGGGGCGATGTGCGGGCCTTGTGTCGTGCGCGGCCTGCGGCGGGGCGGACGGCAACAGGGAAGGAAGACGATAACGTGGCGGTGAACCGGACCAGGGTCGAGAATGGCGGCCTGATCCTCTATGTACTGCTGGCGACGATCGCGCTGATCGCGGTCGTGTTCAGCTTCATCGGCGCGCTGCTGTGGGCGGCGCTGGCGGCATTGCTGTTCCAGCCGCTGTACCGCTGGCTGCTGAACCGCTGGCCCAATCGGCGCAACACCGCGGCGGCGGTCGCGCTGCTCATCATCACCGTGGCGGTGGTGATCCCGGCGCTGGTGATCGCCAGTCTGGTCGTCGATCAGGCGGCGGGCGTCTATACCCAGATGCGCAGCGGCCAGATCAATTTCGCCGCCTATTTCCAGCAGGTCCACGATGCGTTGCCGAGGCGGTTGCAGCGGTTGCTGGACGGGGCCGGCTTCGGCAGTTTCGAACGTGCGCAGGCACAGATCTCGCAGGCGGTCGGCAGTAGTGCCAGCACGCTGGCGCGGCAGGCCTTTTCGATCGGGGCCAACGCAGCCTCGTTCCTGCTGGCGTTCGGCGTCGGGCTGTACGTCACCTTCTTCCTGCTGCGCGACGGCGACCGGATCGGGCCGGCGGTGATCGCCGCGCTGCCGCTGGAGCCCGCCACGGCACAGCGGATCGCCGACAAGTTCGTCGCGGTGGTGCGCGCCACGATCAAGGGATCGGGCGTCGTCGCGCTGGTGCAGGGCGCGCTGGGCGCGGCGACCTTCTGGATCGTCGGATTGCCCGCCGCGCTGCTGTGGGGGATGCTGATGGCGATCGCGGCATTGTTGCCCGCGATCGGCCCGGCGATCATCTGGGCGCCGGTGGCCATCTATCTGCTGGCGACCGGTGCCATCTGGCAGGCGGCGGTGGTCGTCGCCTCGGGCGTGCTGGTGATCGGGCTGGCGGACAACGTGCTGCGGCCGATCCTGGTCGGTCGCGACACCGGCATCCCTGACTGGCTGGTGCTGGTGACGACGCTGGGCGGGATCGACCTGCTCGGCCTCAGCGGCATCGTCATCGGGCCGCTGGCGGGCGCCCTGTTCATCACCGGCTGGCAGATCCTGACCGAGCAGCGGCGCGGCGCGGCGCCAGCGGAGATCGCGGACGATCGACCGACGCGGTCGTGACCGGCTGAAGCCGGGATCGTTTATTCGCCCGCTACCGTGCCGGCCCCTTGCCAAGGGGCCGGCGCCCTGCTGTGGCGGGCCGGCGCCCCGGCGAGGCTGATGTCAGCCGATCGGGGTGTCGTCCCCTCCGTCCCACGACAGAACCCCGCGTGACCCAGCCTGACCTGCCCGACGAGCACCCCGTCGACACCTCATCCGTTTCCGGTCCATCGTCCTCCACCCCCCGCCCGATCGCCGACCGGACGGCGGTGCTGTTCGTGGGGCTGGTCGCGGGCTTCGCGGTCGGCGTATCCTTCCACACCTCGCCACCGGTGGCGGTGCCCACCATGACGACCACCCCCGCCGTGACTGCCCCCGCGACTGGCGATGCGCCCACCACGCCGCCCGCCGCGACGCCGCGATCGGTCCCGGCCGCCACCATGCCCGCCCCTTCCGGCCCCGCCACGATCGATCCCCGCGTGCTGGCGCGGGTGAAGGCCGATGGCCGCATCCGCGTCGGCGTGTTCGGCGACAGCATCGGCAACGGCATGTTCGAGGCGCTCTATTACCAGCTACCCCGCGATCAGGGCTACGATGTGCTGCGCTTCAGCAAGGAGGCGACCGGCTTCACCCGCTATCATACGCTCGATCTGGCCCAGCGCGCGCGGGAGCAACTGGCGGCCGATCCGGTCGATATCGCGGTCATCAGCTTCGGCGCCAACGACGCGCAGGACATGTGGGAAGAAGGGCATCTACACCCCCTGCTGGGCGACAGCTGGCGGCGGATCGTCGGCGAGCGGCTGGATCGGTTCGTCGCGACCGCGCGCTCGACCGGCGCGACCGTCTACTGGATCGGCTTGCCGGTGATGCGCGACGCGCAGATGGATGCCACCATGCAAGCCATGGACGCCTTCTATGCCGATCACATGCGCCGTCTGGGCGTCACCTTCGTCGATACGCGGCCGCTGTCGGTCGATGCGCAGGGGCGGTACAACGCCTATCTGCCCGATGCGAAGACCGGGCGGCCCGCGCTGATGCGCACGCCCGATGGCATCCACCTGATCGGCGTCGGCTATCGTCGCCTGACCGCCGGTGTCGCCGACGATATCCGCGCCTTCGCGGCGAAGGCCCGCGCCGCCGCCGGCGTTCCCGCCCCCCAGGCAAACGAGGCGGCACGATGATCGGGCTGGTCGTCGCCGGGCTGATGCAGGCGGTGGTGCCGCAGGCCTGCACCGCCGCGCTGTGCGATGCGGAACGGTTGCACCCCTTCGTCGACCGGCTGGCGACTGCGCAGGGCAGCGGCGAACCGGTGCGGATCGTCCAGATCGGCGACAGCCACACCGCCGGCGACCAGATCACCGGCAGCTGGCGCACGCTGTTGCAGGCCCGCTACGGCAGCGGCGGGCGCGGCGTGCTGGCCCCGGGGCGCCCCTATGCCGGCTATCTGACGCGCGGCGTCACCGCCGGCATGTCGGACGGGTGGAGCGTGAACGGCATCTTCGGCGGTGCCTATCGCTCCGTCGGCGCACCCCCGATCGGGGTCAGCGGCTACAGCCTGACCAACACCCGCCCCGGCGCCGCGATGACGATCGCGGCGGACGGCCCCGCCCAGATGTTCGACCGCTTCACCGTCTGCGCGCTGCGTCGGCCGGGGGCGGGCACCCTGACGCTGGCGGCCGGCGCGGTGTCGCAGGTCTGGTCGCTCGCCGCCGACCGGGACGAGGGCGCGTGCCGCACGATCGACCTCGACGCGCCGGTATCGGCGGCGTCGGTGGCAGTGGCGGCGGGCACCGCGACGATCACCTCCTGGGCGACCGAGCGGCGCGGGCGCGGTGGCGTGACGCTGTCCAACCTGGGCACGGTCGGCGCGCAGTTCGTGCATGTCCGGCGCACCGACGAGGCGGTCGCCGCCAACGAACTGCGCACCTACGCCCCCGACCTGATCGTGCTGGCGTTCGGTACCAACGAGGCGTTCTGGCCGGGCTTCACCCCCGCCGGCTACGACGCGACGCTGCGCGCCGACGTATCGCGTATCCGCCGCCTCGCGCCCGGCGTGCCGATCCTGCTGGTCGGCGCCCCCGACAGCGCGACGCGCACGCCTTCGTTGATGACGCTCGGCGGCATCGCCAGCCCGGCATGCGGCGCGGTGCCGACCGCCGCGCCGCCGGTGGTGCGCCCGGGCGAGATCGTGCAGCCACTGCCCGCCGCCCAATCCTCCGGCTGGCGGCCGACCGCCGCGCTCGCCAGCGTCCAGGCGATCCAGCGCCGCGTCGCGCACGATCTGGGTCTCGCCTATTGGGACTGGGCGCGGGCGATGGGCGGGCGCTGCACCGCGCATCGCTGGGTCACCGACCCCGCCCCGCTGATGCGCGGCGACCATGTCCATTTCACCAGCCGGGGCGGCGCGGCGATCGCGCAGGCGTTGCAGGCCGATCTCGACGCCGCGATCACCGGGCTGTCGGCCCCGGTCGCACCTGTCTTCCGCCGCTAGATGCTGTTCCCCACGCTCGGCTTCGCGCTGTTCTTCCTCGTCGTCTATCTGATGGCGTGGGCGCTGAACGGCAGCAACGAATGGCGCAAGATCGCGCTGCTGCTGGTCAGCTGGTTCTTCTACGGCGCATGGGACCCGCGCTTCGTCGCCCTGCTGTTCGCCTCGGGCGTCGGTAACTGGGCGATCGGGCAGGGCATCGTCCGCGCCCGGTCGCCGGGCACCGCAAAGGCGCTGCTGACGATCGGCGTCGTCGGCAATCTCGGCATCCTCGCCTGGTTCAAATATGCCGGTTTCTTCTTCGAGCAACTGTCGGGGCTGGTCCATGCGCTCGGGCTGGAGCGCGACCTGCCGCTGTTGCAGGTGATCCTGCCGGTCGGCGTGTCGTTCTTCACCTTCCAGGCGATCTCGTACCTCGTCGATGTACGCAAGGGCCGGGTGCCCGCCGCCGGGCTGCTCGACCTGATGCTGCTGATGTCGTTCTTCCCGCATCTGGTCGCGGGGCCGATCGTGCGCGCGTCGGACCTGCTGCCCCAGTTCCGCCGCAGCCCGACCCTGACGCGCGGCGCGGTGGCGGCGGCGCTGCTGCTGATCCTGTGGGGCCTGTTCAAGAAGGCGGTGATCGCCTCGCAACTGGCCGCCGATCTGGTCGATCCGGCGTTCTTCGATCCCGCCAGCCGGTCCAGCCTCGACCTGCTGATCGGCGCCTATGGCTATGCGGTGCAGATCTATTGCGATTTCTCCGCCTATTCGGACATGGCGATCGGACTGGCGGCGCTGCTCGGCTATCGGTTCCCGCGCAATTTCGACCAGCCCTATCGTGCCGCGTCGTTGCAGGATTTCTGGCGGCGCTGGCACATCAGCCTGTCGAGCTGGCTGCGCGACTATCTCTACATCCCGCTCGGCGGCAGCCGGCGGGGCGCGGCGCGGACCTATCTCAACCTGTTCCTCACCATGCTGCTCGGCGGGCTGTGGCACGGGGCGAGCTGGGGCTTCGTGATCTGGGGCGGGCTGCATGGCGGCTGGCTGGCGATCGAGCGGTTCTGGACGCGCCATCGCCCCGGCCGCTGGCCGGTCGCGCCGCGCTGGGTCGGGGTGATCGTCACCTTCCATATCGTCGTGCTCGGCTGGGTCTTCTTCCGTGCGCCCGATATCGCGGCGGCATTCGGTTATCTCGGCGCGCTGGCGGCGGGGGACTGGCGCAACACGCTGGTGACGCCGCTGTTGCTGGCGCTGGTCGTCGGCGGCCTCGCGATCCATGCGCTGCCCGTCGCGACGCTGCCGGCGCTGGCGGCACGGGTACGGCGCTGGCCTGCCCCGGCGGTGGGGCTGGCGCTGGGTGCGCTGATCCTGGTCGTCGATACGATGCGGCCCGAAGGGGTCGCGCCCTTCATCTACTATCAGTTCTGACGGAGACGGCGATGACCACGGGCGCGGAGCATGGCGAGATCGCGGAGGTGGGCACGCCGGTGGCGGTCGATCCCGATCCGGTCGATACCGTGCGGCCGTGGCGCTGGACCAGCGTGGCGATCGCCACCGCGGCGCTGTTCCTCGCGCTGACCAACGCCCATGCCATCCAGGGCTGGTTCGACGAACGCCCCCCCGGCTCGATCACCGAGCCGTTGCGCGGACCGATCCGTGCCTGGTCGACGCTGACCGCCGGGCTGGGACTCGACGCGCCACGCGCCGCGCTACGCAAACGATGGCAGGCGGCGGAAACGGTGCGGTTCGGCAGCGAGCGCCCCGGCGAGGCCGGGGCGGAACAACGCTAGAGTCAGCCGGACCTGCCGTCATTGCGAGCGCAGCGAAGCAATCCAGGGCATCACGAGCGGGACTCCGGGTTGCTTCGCAACGCTCGCAGCGACGGGCTTGATAGGGCCAATGTCACCCCGATCCCGACGATCAGCGGTAGAAGGTGTGCCCAGCGATCTGGGCGACGCGGGTGCGGGTCGGCATCGACGCCCCGGCGGAATGGAAGAACAGCGCGCCCGGCACGACCTCGTCGCCCTCGCCCTGCAACGTGTCGGTGGCGATCTCGATCGCGGTGTTCCAGCGCTGGCCGGTGCGTGAGGGCTGGTAGGAGTCGACATCGAAGAACTGGCCGCGCTGCTTGACCACCGCGCAGGCGCTGTCGCCGAAACCGCCGCTCTTCATCCGGGTGCGGATCACCTGTGCGACCGCCATCTGGCCGCGATAGGGCTGGTTGCCGGCTTCGTGAACGATGACCTTGGCCATGCATTCCACCTCGCGCCGGTCGAGATCGGGTTCGTCGCTGGTCTGGTCGGCCCTGATATCGTTGGGGCCGGTATCATCTGTTCCGGTGTCGAGCCGGACGGCACCCAGCGTATCGTTCGCGATGGTGGCGACGGCGGGGCGGAACACGATTCCGTCCTGGGTGGCCCCGTCCCGGGTGGTGACCTGGTCTTCGTCGGTCCCGATGATCGGGGCGGTGGCGAACCGAGTCACGCTGTCGGGCATGGCGGCCATCGCGACATGGGCACTGCCCAGGGCGGCGAGCACGGCAAATGCCACCAGCGAACGTCGTCTTTGCATTCAATCGTATCACATGTGCGCAAGGTCATTCACCCCGGCCGAGGTGCAACGGTAATAGGCGGCCGTGGAAATTTCCCCACGTCTCACCGACGATATCCAGCTGTGCGCATGTCGCAACGAAGCGGCGTCGGTTAGGACAGGTGCCCCATCGCCGACCTGACGCCCCGAGTCAAATTCCGCGCGCCGAATGGTTCCCGCCCCGCGCCGAAACGAGGAAACTTCCTGTGCCCAGCCGTTTTCGGCGCCGTTCCAGCAACCTGCCGCGAATCTTCACAAGTTGTTAGGAATCGCGCTACCCCGCGATCCGGTATTCGCCATGTTATTTCCCAGAGTTCGATCGATCGCCGGCGATATGGTTATTGATCCATTACTTTACCGGCATGATCGCCGCCATGCCGTAGCGTCAGGCGCGCCCTATCCCTCCAGGCTTTTCGATGCCTGCTCGAACAGGTCGCGCGACAGGCCGGGCACCGCGACGATCCGCGCCAGTTCCGCCCGCATCAACGCCGCCCGGCCCGCATCGAACCGCCGCCAGCGGCCAAGCGGCGGCAACAGCTTTGCCGCGGTCTGCGGGTTCAGCCGGTCGAGCGCGATCAGCTGGTCCGCCAGGAACCGGTATCCGGCCCCGTCGGCACAGTGAAACGCGCGCTGGTTCGCGCCGAACGCGCCGATCAGGCTGCGCGCGCGGTTGGGGTTGGCCAGCGTGAAGGCGGGGTGCGCCGCCAGCGCCGCCACCCGGTCGGTGGTGTCGTCGCGCGCCGACAGCGCCTGCGCCTGGAACCACTTGTCCAGCACCAGCCCGTTGCCGGCATAGCGATCGTGGAACGCCGCCAGCGCCACGTCGCGCTCCGGCGCATCGCCGTTCACCAGCGTCGTCATCGCCGCCTGCCGGTCGGTCATGTTGTCCGCCGCCTCGAACTGCGCGAAGGCCAGCGCCGCCGCATCGCCCGCGCCGCTGGCCGCCAGATAGCCGAGCGCGACGTTGCGCAGCCGCCGCCGGCCCTTCTGCTCCGGCGAATAGACATAGGGCACCGCCGGCGTCCGGTCGTAGGCGAGCCGCCAGCGATCCTCCAGCCGCCGCGCCAGATCGCCGCGCAACGCCTCGCGCGCGCGGAAGATCGCGTCGGGATCGACCACCGCCAGCTGATCGCCGACGAACGCCTCGGACGGCAGCATCACCGCCTCCGCCACGAAGGCGGCATCCAGATCGGGATCGTCCAGCGTGTTCGCGACCGCGTCGATCACCGCGTCGTGATCCGCGCTCCCCTCGATCGCGCCTGCCACCAGCGTGTCGAGCATCAGTTGCTGCATCGCCTCGTACCGGGCGAAGGGATCGTCGTCATGCGCGCTCAGGAAGGCGAGATCGGCGGCGGACCGGTCGCTCTCGACGATCACGGGGGCGGAGAAGCCGCGGTTGATCGACAGCACCGGGCGCTCCGTCACCGCCTCGAACACGATCGTCGCGGCCGGCTGGTCCAGCAGCACCAGTTGCTCGTCGGTCAAGGGCCGCCCCGTCTCCGCACCGAACAGCCGCAGCTTCAGCGGCAGCACCATCGGCTGCTTGTCGGGCTGTCCCGGCGTCGCGGGCACCTGCTGCGCCAGCCGCAGCGTCGCGCGCCCGCCGCCCGCATTATGGCTCAGGCTGGCCGAGACGCGCGGCGTGCCCGCCTGCCCGTACCAGCGGCGGAACTGCACCAGATCGACGCCGCTCGCCTCCTCCAGGCACGCGACGAAATCCTCGCAGGTCGCGGCCGTGCCGTCGAACCGGTCGAAATACAGGTCGGTGCCGGCGCGGAATGCCACCGGCCCCAGCATCGTCGCCATCATCCGGATCAGCTCGGCGCCCTTGTTGTAGATGGTGGCGGTGTAGAAGTTGCTGATCTCCTGATACGCATCGGGGCGCACCGGATGCGCCAGCGGGCCGGCATCCTCGGGGAACTGCGCCGCGCGCAGCGTGCGCACATCCTCGATCCGCTTCACCGCCGCCGATCCCTGATCCGCGGAGAAGCCCTGATCGCGATAGACGGTGAACCCCTCCTTCAGCGACAGCTGGAACCAGTCGCGGCAGGTGATGCGGTTGCCCGACCAGTTGTGGAAATATTCGTGCGCGACGACCGCAGCGATGCCGTCGTAATCATAATCGGTGGCGGTGTCGGGATCGGCCAGGATATAGCGGCTGTTGAAGATGTTCAGCCCCTTGTTCTCCATCGCGCCGAAGTTGAAATCGTCGACCGCGACGATGTTGAACACGTCGAGATCGTATTCGCGGCCATAGACGCGCTCGTCCCACGCCATCGACGTCTTCAGCGCGTCCAGCGCATGGTCGGTCCGCGCCAGATCGGCCTCGCGCACCCAGATGCCCAGTGCCACCGCGCGGCCGCTGCGCGTCGTGAACGACCCGCGATTGACCGCGAGGTCACCCGCCACCAGTGCGAAGAGATAGGAGGGCTTGGGGAACGGATCGTGCCATTCCGCCCAGTGTCGCCCGTCGTCCAGCGTGCCCGTCGCCCCCGGATCGCCGTTCGCCAGCAGCACCGGATAGCGCGCGGCATCCGCCGTCATCCGCACCGTGTAGCGGCTGAGCACGTCGGGCCGGTCGGGGAAATAGGTGATCCGGCGAAACCCCTCCGCTTCGCACTGGGTGCACAGGATACCGCCCGAGGCATAGAGCCCCATCAATTGCGTGTTGTGGTCGGGCGCGATCTCCACCTCGGTCTCGACGACGTGCGCTGTGCCCGCCAGCGGGACGACCAGTTGCTCGCCCTCCAGCCGCCAGTCGTCGGTCGCGACGCCGTCGACCGTCACCGACAACGGCACCTGCCCCGCCCCGTCCAGCCGCAGCGGTTCGTTGTCCGCGCCGTTGCGGGTCACGCTCAACCGCGCCCGCACCCGCGTCGCGGCGGCATCCAGATCGAAGTCCAGCTGCACCTCGGGCACCAGCCATGCCGGCGGGCGGTAATCCTCGCGCCGGATCACCATCGGCTGGGGAGCGGGCGAGAGGGGGGGCTGGGCAACGCTGTGCTGAATATCCATGACACGAATATAGACGAGCGGGAGAAGGGTTCCACCGCGTTCGTGATCGGGTTACGACCCTGCCTCGATCGGTAAGTCCCGATCACCAAGGTCCGATCAGTAAGGATTGCCGATGTTCCGCTTGCCCGCCACGCTGTCGCTGCTGGCGCTCTCCACCGCCCTCGTCGCCCAGACGCCAAAGCCGACGCCGGCACCAAAGGCAAAGCCTGCCCCCGCCGCCCCGAAGCCGACCCCGGCCGAACTCAACGCCCGGCTCGCCGCGCCGCTGCCCGCCGATCAGGCGGCGATGAAGGCGCATGTCCTGTTCCTCGCCTCCGATGCGATGAAGGGGCGCGAGGCGGGCAGCCCGGAATATGATATCGCCGCGCAATATGTCGCCGCGCAATTCTATGCCGCGGGCCTGCGTCCGGCGGGCGAGGCGGGCGGCTATCTGCAACAGGTGCCGCTCGTCACCTACAAGGCAGCGGGCGAGGGCAGCATGGTCTGGACCGGCCAGGGCGGTAAAGGCCAAAAAAACGGGGACAAAGCCGGCAAGCCCGCGCCGCTCGCCTTCGGCAAGGATTACGTCCCCGCCGCCAATCCGGCGCGGGCCGAAACCGCGGTGTCCGCCCCGGTCGTGTTCGTCGGCGACGGCATCGTCGCGCCGCAATATGGGCATGACAGCTACAAGGGCGTGGATGCGCGCGGCCGGATCGTCGCCTATTTCCGCGGGGCGCCGGCGCGCTTCGCGGGTGAGGAACGCGCCTTTTTCGGCTCCCTCGCCACCAAGCTGGCGATCGCCGCCAAGCATGGCGCGATCGGCGCGATCGAACTCGCCGCGCCGACGACCACGCCGGAGGCGATGACCCGCATGGCCACGGGCTATGATCGCGGCCGGATGCAATGGGCGAATGCTGACGGCACCGCCGGCACCGATACCCCCGGCACGCCGCTGCTCGGCACGCTCGGCCCGGCCGGCGCGGCGCAACTGTTCGCGGGCGCACCGGTGACATGGGCGGCGGTGACGGCGGAGGCGGCGAAGCCGGCCCCCACCTATCGCTCGGTCGCGCTGCCCGGCACGCTGACGGTGGCGACGCGCACCGCCTTCACGCCTGCGCGCAGCAGCAACGTCGTCGGCATCGTCCCCGGCGCCGATCCGGCGGTCGGCAAGGAAGTGGTCGTGCTGTCCGCACATCTCGACCATATCGGTGTGAATGCGTCGGGGGACGGCGACCGGATCAACAACGGCGCGCTCGACAACGCGATCGGCATCGCCAGCCTGATCGAGGAGGCGAAGCGCTTCACCGCCAGCGGCAAGCCGCCGCGCCGCACCGTGATGTTCCTCGCCGTCACGGCGGAGGAAAAGGGGCTGGTCGGCGCGGATTACTTCGCGCACCACCCGACCGTGCCCAGGGCAAACATCGTCGCCGACGTCAATCTCGACATGCCGATGCTGCTCTACAGGTTCGAGGACATGATCGTGTTCGGCGCGGATCGCTCGACGCTCGGCCCCATCGTCGCGCGCGCGGCGGCGGCGGCCGGCACCACCATGTCGCCCGATGCGAACCCGGAACAGGGCTTCTTCGTCCGTTCCGACCATTTCCGCTTCGTGCAGCAGGGCATCCCCTCGGTCTTCCTGTGGCCGGGACAGAAGGGCGCGGGCAAGGCGGCGGTCGAGGGGTTCCTGTCGACCTGCTACCACCGCCCCTGCGACGACCTGTCGCTGCCGATCATGTGGGATCAAGGCGTCCGCTTCGTCGACGTGAACTACCGCATCGCACGCGAGATCGCGGATGGCGCGCAGCGGCCGGTGTGGAACAAGGGCGATTATTTCGGCACCACGTTCAAGGGGCCGATGGCCAAATGAGTCGACTGCTCGTCTTCGGGCTGGGCTATACCGCCGGGCTGCTGGCGGACCGGCTGGCGGGGGACGGCTGGCACGTCACCGGCACCACCCGCGACGGGCGCGACGGTACGCTGCGCTTCGACGATGGCGAGGCGGTGCGCGCGGAGATCGCCGCCGCCACGCACATACTATCGTCGGTCCCGCCCGACGGCGATCACGATCCGGTGCTGGTCCGCCACGGCCGCGATCTGGTGCGGGGGCGGCATTGGCTCGGCTATCTGTCCTCGACCGGCGTCTACGGCGATGCGGGTGGCGCCTGGGTGGACGAAACCGCCCCCATCGGTGGTGGTCGTCGCCCCGCGCGGACACGGGCGGATGCGGACTGGCTGGCGATCGGCGCGCGCGTGTTCCGCCTGCCCGGCATCTACGGCCCCGGCCGTTCCGCGCTGGACCGGGTGCGCGAGGGCAAGGCACACTGCGTCGATCTGCCCGGTCAGGTGTTCAGCCGCATCCATGTCGACGATATCGTCGCCGGGGTGATCGCGGGGTTCGACGCGCCGGCGGGCGCGTATAATCTGGCCGACGATCGGCCCTGCGGGCAGAACGACGTGATGGCCTATGCCGCCTCGCTGCTCGGCCTGCCGCCGCCGCCCTTCGTCGCGCTCGACACGCTGTCGCCGATGGCGCGCGGTTTCTATGCGGAGAACCGCCGCGTCGCCAACGGCAAGGCGAAGCGGCTGCTCGGCTGGGTCCCGCGCTACCCCGATTACCGGTTGGGCCTGCGCGCGCTCAGCGCCACCACCAGCCCGGCGGCGGTCAGCGCCGCGCCGCCCGCCGCCAGCGTCGACCAGCGATAACCCTCGAACAGGGTGGAGAACATCATCGCGATCACCGGCACGATCACGCCGGAATAGGCCCCCTTGGCCGGCCCGATCGCGCGCAGCACCTTGAAATACAGGGGAAAGGCGAGCGCGGATGCCGCCAGTCCCAGATACAGGATGCCCGCGACATAGCCGGCGCGCATCTCGAACACCGGCGGCCCCGCCAGCGTCCACGCGACCACCGCATCCACGCCCGCCCCGAACAGCATCCCGATCGCCAGCGTCGGCGCCATCGGATAGCGTCTGGCGGTTTCGCTCGCCTGCATCACGTTGGCGGTGGAGGCGGACAGGATCGCCGCCAGCGTCCAGCCGATCCCGATCAGCGTCGTGGTGCTGCCCGCCGGATTGACCCGCGCCTCGTGCAGGAACAGCAGCGCGACGCCCGCCATCGCGATCGCGGACCCCAGCATCAGTTGCCCGCCCATCCGCTGGCCAAGGAAGATGCGCGAGAACAGCGCGTTGGGCACCAGCAGCATCGCGAACGTCACCGCGACCAGGCCGGAGGTGATGAACCCCTCCGCCCGGTAGACGAAGTTGAAGTTCAGCACGAACTGCGACAGCCCGATCGCGGCCGCGAACAACAGCCCGCGCGTATCGAACCGGAAACTGTCGCGCCGCACCAGCGCCCAGATCGTCATCGCGATCCCGGCGACCAGGAACCGGTACGATACCGACCAGCTCGGCGGCACCACCGCCAGCTGGTCGCGGATCACGATCCACGTGGAACCCCAGATCAGCGTGACGATCGCGAACGGGATCAGGATCGCCGCCCGCGCCGATCGCGGCGGGGTGCCGGCGAAATCGGCGTTGGGGACCGCGCTCACGAAGGCGAGCCGAGCGCGCCGATCGCCTCGGCCAGCGGCCTGATATCCGCCTCGCGCTGGTTCCACGACACCACCAGCCGCGCCTCGCCCGGCCCCCAGTCGTAGAAATCGAAGCCCTGCGCACGCAAACCGGCGGCTTCGGTAGCCGACACCCGCAGGAACACCTCGTTCGCCGCCACCGGATGCACCAGCCGCGCGCCCGCCGCGTCCGCCAGCAGCGCCGCGCCGGCATTGGCGGCGCGGCCGTTGGCCAGCCACACATCGTCCTCGACCATCGCCAGGATCTGCGCGGCGAGATACCGCCCCTTCGACAGCAGCAGCCCGGCACGCTTGCGCCGCCGGAGCGTGGCGTCGGCCAGACCGGTGTCGAAGAACACCAGCGCCTCCGCATCCATGCCGCCATTCTTGACGAAGCCGAACGACAGCACGTCCACGCCCGCGCGCCACGTCACCTCGGCCGGGGTGCAGCCGGCGGCGGCGACCGCGTTGGCGAAGCGCGCACCGTCCATGTGCAGCCGCCAGCCCCGCGCGCGGCACAGATCGCCGATCGCCGCAACCTCGTCGGGCCGATAGACCAGCCCGTATTCGGTCGCGTTGGTGATCGACACGGCATGCGGCTGCACCCGGTGGACGTCGTTCGGGATCGCATCCGCCACCGCGGCGATATCGGCGGGGGTCAGCTTCGCGCCCCCCCCCTCGGCCAGCATCAGCTTGGCGCCGTGCGTGTAGAATTCGGGGGCGCCGCCCTCGTCGTTCTGGATATGCGCGTCGCGGTGGCAGATCACCCCGCCATGAGGCGGGCACAGCGCGGCCAGCGCGAGGCAATTGGCGGCGGTACCGGTCGGCACCCACAGCGCCCGCACCGACGTCTCGAACAACTCGGACAGCCGCCCGTCGAGCCGTTTCGACCAGCGATCGCCGTCATAGGCGGTGTCGAGCGCGTCCGCCTCCGCCAGCGCGGCGAACACGGCGGGATGGACGGGGGCGGCGTTGTCGGAAAAGAAGCGCATCGCCACGCTCTGGAAACCCCGGCCGGTCCCGTCAACAACCGTGACGTTACCGGCCGTGAAAAGCCCTCAATCCTCCATGATCCGGCTGTTCCGCCGCGTATCCTTCATCCGCAGGTACACCACCAGCGAGATCGCGATCATCGCGGTCACGTACCAGTAGAACCCCCGCTCGAACCCGCCGTCCTTGAAGCGCAATGCGACATATTCCGCGGTGCCCCCGAACAGCGTGTTCGCCAATGCATAGGGCAGCGCGACGCCCAGCGCGCGGATATGCGCGGGGAACAGTTCGGCCTTCACCACCGCGTTGATCGAGGTATAGCCGGTCACGATCACCAGTGCCGCCATCACCAGCGCGCCCGCCACCCACGGATCGCGCGTCGTCTCCAGCGCGGTGAAGATCGGATAGGTGAACAGCACGCCCGCGATGCCGAACCCCACCATCAGTGGCTTGCGCCCGATCCGGTCGGACAAGGCACCCGCCAGCGGTTGCAGCAGCATGAAGACGAACAGGGTCGCGGCGTTGATCTGGCTCGCCACCGGCCGGCTGAACCCGCTCGTGTTGACGAGGAATTTCTGCATGTAGATCGAGTAGGCGTAGAAGGCGAGCGTACCCCCCGCGGTCAGCAGCATCACCACCGCCGTCTCCTTGGGGTGATGACGGATCAGTTGCAGGAAACCCGATTTGGGCGCGTCGTTCGCCTTGGCGTTGGTGAAGCTCTCCGTCTCGGCCAGCCCGCGGCGCAGGTAGAACACCACCACCGCCAGCACCGCGCCGATCACGAACGGGATGCGCCATCCCCAGCTGTCCAGCGCCGCCTCGGTCATCGTCGATTGCAGGATCAGCAGCACCATGATCGCCAGCAACTGGCCGGAGATCAGCGTCACGTACTGGAAACTGGAGAAGAACCCGCGCCGGTCCTTACCCGCCATCTCCGACAGGTACGTCGCGCTGGCGCCATATTCGCCGCCCACCGACAGGCCCTGCATCAGTCGCGCCAGCACCAGCAGCACGGGCGCGGCGACACCGATCGTCTCATACCCCGGCGTACACGCGATGATGAGCGATCCCGCGCACATCAGCGACACCGACAGCGTCAGCCCCGATTTGCGCCCGTGGCGATCGGCATAGATGCCCATGATCCATGCGCCGATCGGCCGCATCACGAACCCCGCCGCGAACACCGCTGCAGCGCTCAGCAACCGCGCGGTCGGGTCCTCGGATGGAAAGAAATGCGGCGCGAAATACAGCGTGAACGCCGAATAGACGTACCAGTCGAACCATTCGACCAGATTGCCGGTCGATCCGCCGATGATCGCCTTCAGCCGATCCTGCTGGCTGACGGGTTGTCCCGCCGTGATCGTGGTCATTGCCCCTGTTCCCCTGCGTGATCCATATCCAGGGCCAGCAGCGCGAACGTCGCCAGCCAGTGTTCACCCATATAGCTGTCGGCCAGATGCGGCAGACTGGCAAGTAGGTGCGTTTCGGCCGTATCCTGCGCCCGTCCATGGACGGGATGATCCGCGCCCAGCCGCTCCGCGATCCCGCGCCAGCACCACGCCCGGCTGAGATTCAGGCCATCGAGATGCGCGATCTTGCCGTCGCTGCGATCGCTGACGATGGCGGGGGCGAACAGCGTCGCCGGTCGGCCGCCTGCGACATCGGGCAGGAAGCCGTCGAACCAGTCGCGGAACCCGTCCGCCGGCAGCACCGCCGCCATCAGCATCGCTTCGCACAGCGCGGGCGACAGGAATTCGTCCCCGCCCGGCTCCCACGCCTGGCAATCGCGATCCGCCCCGAACCAGTGCCGCGCCCGCTCGCCGATCAGCGCCACCAGCGCCGGATCACGCGTGGTGGCCCAGCGATGCGCCAGCACCAGCGCGAACGCGATGTTCGGGTGCGCGCCCACCCGGATCGGATAGGTCAGCTTCGGCAGGAAATCCCGGAACCGCGCGGCGAACGCGTCGGCCAGCGGCGCCAGCGCCCCGCCCCACGGATGATGCGCCGCCTCGTGATGCAGCGCCAGCAGCCACGCCCAGCCATAGGGCCGCTCGAACCCGCCCGCATCCGGCCGCGCCAGATAGGCGAGTTCGCCCGCCACCTTGTCCGCCGTCAGCATCTCGTCGGCCCGCGCCCGGATCGCCGCCGCCTCCGGCATGTCGGGGTACAGGCGCACCAATCGCAGCAACTGCCACCAGCCATGCACGCAGCTATGCCAGTCGAAACTGCCATAGAAGATCGGATGCAGGGCGGACGGCGTCGCCGCGTCGTCCGGCCCGGCCAGCACATGGTCCAGCTTGTGCGGATATTCGCGGCCGACATGGCCCAGCGTCATCGCGGCGAAACGGCGGGCGGTCGGCAGGTCGAGGCGCATCATGCGGTCATCACGTAGAGCAACAGCATGTTGAACGCGAGCAGCGGCAGCGCGGTCGGCACCTGCGCGCGGATCACCCCGTACCGGTCCTTCAGGTCCAGCAGCGCGGCAGGCACCAGATTGAAGTTCGCCGCCATCGGCGTCATCAACGTGCCGCAGAACCCCGCCAGCATCCCCAGCGCCGCGACCATCGCCGGATCGGCCCCCGCGCCGTGGATCAGCAGCGGCACCCCGATCGCCGCTGCCATCACCGGAAACGCGGCGAAGGCATTGCCCATCACCATCGTGAACAGCGCCATGCCCACCGCATAGGCGATCACCGCGCCGGCCACGCTGCCGCCGGGGATCGCGCGGCCCATCAGCCCGCCGACCACCTCGCCCACCCCCGCCAGCGCGAACACCGCGCCCAGGCTGGCCAGCATCTGCGGCATGATCGCCGCCCAGCCGATATCGTCGATCAGCCCCCGCCCCGCCGCGAACGCCTGGGCCGGCCGCGCCTTCAGCAGCACCAGCCCCAGCGCGAGCGCCAGCATCGTCCCCATCGCCAGCGCCACCAGCGTCGCCTGTTTCGGATCGACCAGCGTCGGCATCCGCTTGAACGCCAGCGTGCCGACCAGCGCCGCCGCCGGGATCACCAGCGCCGGCACGAATACCCGCGCCCCGCGCTCGACCGATGGCGGCGGCGTCGCCGACCGCCGCATTCGCCCCGACGCCGCGATCGTCACCAGCGCCAGCACCAGCACCCCGTTGCCGACATCGCCCAGCCGGTCGCCCGCCAGGAACGACAGCGCGATCAGCGCATGGAACGCACCGTTCGCCCAGCGCCGCTCGACGAGCGACGAGGCGGCGAACACCGCGAACACCACCCCCGCCACCGCATAGACGAACCCGATCCCGATCATGATCCGGTCCCCCGCCCGACCTTCCGCCGCGCCAGCCGCCGGTCCAGCCACAACAGCCGCCCGCCATGGATCAGGAACGCCGCGATCGCGGTCGGGATCGCCCAGACCGATAGCTGGAACGGCTCCAGCACGATGCCATATCCCTCCAGCACGCCCTTCATCAGCAGGATCGATCCGATCGCGATGAAGATATCCTCGCCAAAGAACAGCCCGACATTGTCGGTCGCCGCGGTCATCGCGCGCACCTGTTCGGATGCGCGCGCGTCATCCGCCGCCGCCTCCGCCATCGGCGCGACCAGCGGCCGCACCGTCTGCGCCGGCCCGGCGATCGAGGTCAGCCCCAGCGCCGCCGTCACCTGCCGGAACAGCAGATACCCGATCAGCAGCCGCCCCGCCGTCGCCCCGCGCAATCCCGCGACCAGCCCCCGCGCCCGCGCCTGCAATCCGTGTCGTTCCAGCAGGCCGATCACCGGCAGCACGATATAGATCGCGGTGACGTAGCGCGTGTCGTTGAACGCCTTGCCGAACGTCGCCAGCACCACCACCGGCTCCAGCCCCGCCGCCAGCCCGGTGACCAGCGCCGACACCACGACCACCAGCAACGGATTGAACCGCAACAGGAAACCACCCGCGATCACCGCGATGCCGGCCAGCACCAGCATCAGGCCACCCCGCCCGGAATGGCTGTCGATGCCCTCCCCCAACCACCTCCCCGGCGAAGGCCGGGGCCCAGTTGGGCGAACCCCGCCGATCGCTCGCAAACGCCACCCCAACTCGACCCCGGCCTCCGCATGGACGGTGGTGTTGACGCTATGCCGCAGAGTTTCACAACCGTCCCATCACGGCGGTAACCACCCTGCCCGACAGAAGGAAGAATGGTTCGCGCGGAGGCGCGGAGACGCGGAGAAGAAGGGTGGCAGCGGTCATGGCACCGGCCGGCCAGTCGCGATCCGGCAACGACCTGCCATATCGCATCCCTGCGCCGGCGATCACCGTCCGCGCATAACGCGCCTGCACCCCTTCTTCCTCCGCGTCTCCGCGTCTCCGCGCGAACCATTCCCGGCTGCCGCCCTCGTAGCGCATCGGCATGGCTCATGCCCCATATCCCCCGCCGCCCGGCGTCTCGATCACCAGCACGTCGCCCACGCCCATGTCGATCCGCGCGGTGGAGCCCAGCGCCTCCACCGATCCGTCCGCCCGCTCGACCCGGTTGATCCCGACCCCGCCATCGCCGCCGCCCGCCAGCCCGAACGGCGCGATCCGCCGCCGGTTGCTCAGGATGCCTGCGCGCAAGAGGCTGCGGAACCGCAGCCGCCGCCGCGTACCCTCGCCACCCGGCTGCGCGCCCGTACCCCCCGATCCGCGCCGGATCGAAAATTCCTCGACCAGCACGGGATAGCGCGTCTCCAGTATCTCCGGATCGGTCAGGCGGCTGTTGGTCATGTGGGTCTGCACCGCATCCGCGCCGGCATGGTCCGGCCCCGCCCCCGCGCCACCCGCGATCGTCTCGTAATATTGATAGCTGCCGTCGCCGAAGGTCAGGTTGTTCATCGTCCCCTGCGACGCCGCCATCGCGCCCAGTGCGCCCAGCAGCGCATCGGTCACGACCTGGCTCGTCTCGACATTCCCCGCCACCACCGCGGCGGGGAAACGCGGGTTGAGCATCGACCCGGCCGGCACCCGGATCGTCACCGGCCGCAGGAACCCCTCGTTCAGCGGCACCGCCTCGTCCACCAGCAGCCGCAGCACGTACAGCACCGCCGCACGCGTGATGGCGAGGGGGGCGTTGACGTTGGAGGGCCGCTGGTCGCTGGTCCCGGCGAAGTCGATCACCGCGCTGCCCGCTTCACGATCGACGGTCACCGCCACCGCCACCACCGCGCCCTCGTCCGTCTCATACTCGAACGATCCGTCGGGCAGGGTGCGGATCAGCCGCCGCGCCATCGCCTCGGCATGGGCCTGCACATGCTCCATATAGGCCGCCACCACGCCCGCGCCGTGCGCGTCCGCCAGTTGCCGCAGGCCCGCCGCCCCGCGCGCGCAGGCCGCGACCTGCGCCGCCAGATCGGCCAGGTTCTGGTCGACGTTGCGCGCCGGCCATTCGCCACCGCGCAGCAACGCGGCGATCTCCGCCGTCCGCATCCGCCCGTCCTCGACCAGCAGCACGTCGTCCAGCACCACGCCCTCGTCGTGCAGCGTCCGGCTGTCAGGCGGCATCGATCCGGGGCTGGTGCCGCCGACATCGGCATGATGCCCGCGCGCCGCCACGAAGAAGGCCGGCACGTCCCCTCCCGCGAACACCGGCATCACCACCGTGATATCGGGCAGGTGGGTGCCGCCCGCATAGGGATCGTTCAGCGCATAGACGTCGCCGTCGCGCATCCCGCGCCCGTCGGCATTCTCTCCCCGACGCTCGATCACCCGGCGGATGCTCTGCCCCATCGATCCCAGATGTACCGGAATATGCGGTGCGTTGGCGACCAGATTGCCGTGGCGGTCGAACAGCGCGCACGAGAAATCGAGCCGCTCGCGGATGTTCACCGACGCCGCACTCCGTTGCAGCGCCGCGCCCATCTCCTCCGCCAGCCCCATGAACAGCCCGGCGAAAATCTCCAGCCGCACCGGATCGATCGCCGCGTCCGCGCTTGGTTTCGCCAGCGCCCGCGTGCGCGACAGCACCAGGCTGCCGTCCGTGATCACCTCGGCCCTCCAGCCCGGCTCGACTACCGTCGTCGACACCGCATCCACGATCAGCGCCGGCCCCGCGACCTGCGCCCCCGCCGCCAGTCCCTCGCGCCGGTGCAGCGGCGCGCTATGCCGCGCCCCCGCCATGTGGACCGCGACGGTATCGACCGCCGGCTGCGTCTCGGCGGGCAGCGCCGGCGCGATCTCGCCCGCTTCCGCCACTTCGATCGCCTCGACCCGCAGCAGTTCGACCACCAGATCGTCGTCGCCGACGAAGCCGAACCGCTGCCGATGCGCGTCCTCGAATGCCGCCGCCATCGTCGCGGCATCGCCCGCCGGCACCTCGATCGCCTGATCGACCCGCGCATAGCGGATCTGCGCCCATGCCTCGACCCGCACATCGACCACACCCAGCGCGCCCATCGCCTCGTCGGTCAGCGCAGCCAGCGCCGCGTCATAGGCCGCCCGGTCGCCGATCGGCGCGGCCAGCGTCGCCTGCCGCATCGCCCGCCGGCTCGCCAGCCCCATGCCCAGCGCCGACAGCACGCCCGCCAGCGGATGGATCAGCACCCGTCCCATCCCCAGCGCGTCCGCGACCAGACAGGCATGTTGCCCCCCCGCCCCGCCGAAACACGCCAGCGCATAATCCGCGGGGTCCTCGCCCCGCGCCACCGACACCGCGCGGATCGCGCGCGCCATGTTGGCGACCGCGATCGCCACCAGCCCCTCCGCCGCCGCCTCCCGCGACAGCGCGTCCGGCATCGTCGCCAGCACCGCATCCAGCGCCGCCGCCGAAGCCGCCGGATCGAGCGGCTGGTCCCCCGCCGGCCCGAACAGCGTCGGGAACTGCCCCGGCACCAGCTTGCCCAGGATCAGGTTGCAGTCGGTGACGGTCAACGGCCCGCCGCGCCGGTAACAGGCCGGCCCCGGATCGGCCCCGGCGGATTCCGGCCCGACCAGCAACCGCCCGCCATCGAAGCGGCAGATCGATCCGCCCCCCGCCGCGACCGTATCGATCCGCATCGTCGGTGCCGCCACGCGCACCCCGCCGATCACCGCATCGTGCCGCCGTTCCAGCACCCCGGCATAAAGCGACACGTCGGTCGAGGTGCCACCCATGTCGAACCCGATCACGCGGGCGAAGCCGCTCCGCGTCGCCGTCTCCGCCATCCCGACGATCCCGCCGGCGGGCCCGGACAGCAGCGCATCCTTGCCCCCGAAGCCCGCCCCCTCGACCAGCCCGCCGCTCGACTGCATGAACAGCGGCTTCTGCCCCGCCAGCGCCGCCTCCAGCCCCGCGACGTACCGGCCCAGCACCGGCGACAGATAGGCATCGGCCAGCGTCGTATCCCCGCGCGCGACCAGCCGGATCAGCGGTGCGGTGCGGTGGCTGACCGATATCTGAGTGAAGCCCGCCGCGCGCGCCAGATCCGCCAGCCTCGCCTCGTGCGCGGTGTATCGCCAGCCATGCATCAGCACGATCGCCACCGCGCGCAGGCCATTGGCACGGGCCGCCGCGAACGCCGCCGCCGCCGCGTCCTCGTCCAGCGGGCGCATCACGCCCCCCTCGACATCGACCCGCTCGTCGATCTCCACCACCGCGGCGAACAGCGGCGGCGCGCGCCGGATATCGCGCGCGAAGATATCCGGCCGCTCCTGATACCCGATCGTCAGCGCATCGCCGAAGCCGCGCGTGATCGCCAGCAGCGTCGGTTCGCCGCGTCGTTCCAGCAGCGCGTTGGTCGCGATCGTGGTGCCGATCCGGATATCGGCGGGCGGCAACGGCCCCGTCGGCGTGTCCGTCAGCCGCCGGATCGCGGCGACCGCGGCATCGTCGTAGCGGCCGGGGTCCTCCGACAGCAATTTGGCGACCTTCAGCGCACCATCCGGCGTCCGCGCCACGACATCCGTGAACGTGCCGCCACGATCGATCCAGAACTGCCAGCCGCTCATGCCGTCATCCGCCTGTCGTCCCCGTTCCGTCACGCCCGCGCTATCGCATCCGGACGCCCGCAGGAAGAAGATGGGTTCGCGCGGAGGCGCGGAGAGGGGGAGAAGAAAAAGATCATGACGCCGAAGGCGTCTGCCATCATGCCCGCCCCCGCCGGATCATGGCCGCGCGCAAAACAGCCGACGCCCGCCACCCTTCTTCTCCGCGCCTCCGCGTCTCCCCGCGAACCCCATCCGACGCCCGCCCCACCATGCGTCACCGGCGATCGCCCCGCTACCTCACAGCCCCAACAGCCGCGCCACCTCGCCGAAATCGCCCGCCACCGCATCCGCGCCCAGCGCCAGCAACCGCTCCCGGTGGTCGACCGCGCAATGCTGCCCCGCGCACAGGCCGATCACGAACGCGCCGGTCTTCGCCGCGCCCGTCACCCCCACCGGCGAATCCTCGATGATCGCGCATCGTTCGATCGGCACGCCCAGCGCCGCCGCGCCGTACAGGTACAGGTCCGGCGCGGGCTTGCCGTTGGCGACATGCTCGCGCCCCGAATACAGGTGGTCGCCGAACGCGTCGCGCAGGCCCAGATGGCGCAGATGCGCATCGATCCAGTGCACCCGGCTGGACGAGACGATCGCCTTGGGCAGGTCGGCGGGCAGGCTGCGCACGAACGCCACCGCGCCCCGCACCTCGCCGACGCCCTCGGCGATCACCCGTTCGTCCTCCACCTTGCGCGCGTCATGGAACCCCGCCGGCAGGGTCGCGCCGATCCGCCGCTCGATCGCGTCGATGAAGTCGCTGCCCGACAGCCCCATATAATGCGTCATCGCATCCTCGGGCGTGGTCGGATGGCCGGCGGCGGTCAGCCAGTGTGCCAGATGCCGGTTCCCCGCCGCCTCGCTTTCCACCAGCACGCCGTCGAAGTCGAACAGGATCGCGTCGTACGTCATGCCGCCGTCCCCCGCGCCCCGAACAGCGCGGTGCCGACCCGCACCTGCGTCGCGCCCAGCATCACCGCCGTCTCCAGATCGTCGGACATGCCCATGCTCAGTTCCGCCAGCCCATGGTCCCGCGCCAGCTTGGCGAGCAGCGCGAAATACGGCGCCGCCTCCACCCCCGCCGGCGGCACCGCCATCAGCCCGACGACCGTCAACCCCGCATCCTTCGCTTGTGCCAGCAGCGCGGGCAGGTCGGCGATCGCGCAGCCGCCCTTCTGTTCCTCCTCGCCGATGTTCACCTGCACGAAACAGTCGGGCCGCCGCCCGGTCTTGCCGATCGCCGCGCCCAGTGCCTTCACCAGCGAGGGCCGGTCGACCGAATGGATCGCGTCGAACAGCGCCACCGCCTCCTCCGCCTTGTTCGACTGCAACTGGCCGACCAGATGCAGCACCACATCGGGATAGCGCGCGCGCAAATCCGGCCATTTCGCCGCCGCCTCCTGCACCCGGTTCTCGCCGAACACGCGCTGCCCCGCCGCCAGCAGCGGTTCGATCGCCTCGGGGCCTTGCGTCTTGCTCACCGCGACCAGCGTCACGCCGCCGGGCTTGCGATCGGCCAGCTTGGCCGCCGCCGCGATCCGGGCGGCGATCGTCGCCAGCGCGCTTTTATCGTCCTGTCGTTCCATCGGCCACGCTATAGGAGGCCGCGTGGCGCACCGATACCCTGACGGCTCGTATCCCCGGCCGTATCCCGAGCGATGGCTGATGACGGACGAGCGGCTGGGCGACGATCTCTGGCGCATCCTCCTCCACCTGCCGCCGGGCAGCGGCGTGGTGTTCCGCCATTACCGCCTGCCCCCCGCCGACCGCCGCGCGATGTTCGCCCGCGTCCGCCGCATCGCCCGCGCCCGCCGGCTGGTGCTGCTCGCGGTCGATCCGCCGCTGCCCGGCGCCGCCGGCCGCCACGGCCGCGTCGCGGGCGCGACGAGCTGGCCCGCGCATGACCGGGCCGAGGCGCTGGCCGGCCAGCGCGCGGGCGCGGCGCTGCTGTTCGTCTCGCCGCTCTACCCCACCGCCTCGCACCCCGGCGCGCCCGCGCTCGGCCCCCGCAAGGCCCGCCGCATCGCCGCCGGGCTGAACCTCCCCGTCATCGCGCTCGGCGGCATGACCCCCCGCCGCTACCGCCGCCTCCGCATCGCGGGCTTCGCCGGCTGGGCCGCGATCGACGCGTGGCGATGACGGATCGCGCCTGCAAATTCCGTCATCGCCGGTCGGTGATGCGCGCCCTGTATGTGGCGATCGCCGGCATCCCGGTCATCGGCATGGGTTGTTCTCAGGCGGCGGCGGCCGCGGCGTGTTCGGTGATCGTGCCGGCCGACATGAAGGGGCCGCAGCCGCGCTGGCTCGGCACCTGCGCGGCGGGCAAAGCCGCCGGCGTCGGCGTGTTGCGTGTCGGCGTCCGCGCGCCCTTCTCGCTGTTCTTCGGCCGCGTCGTCGCCGGCCGGCCGCAGACCGGGCTCATCATGCTCGCCTCCGGTACCATGATGGAAATACGCGGCGTCGACGATACGGGCGGGGTGATCGCCACCGATGGCGAGCATCTGGCGGAGCAGGACCGCGCCTGGGCCGATGCCGCCGCCGGCGCGCGACTGGTCGCCCGGCGTTTCGCCGCGGCGGGCAACAAGGGGTCGGCGGCCTATTATGCCTGCTGGGCGCACCGGATCGAGACGCAACGCCCGGAATGACCGCGCTGTACGCCTGAACCGCCGGCATCGGCGTCCATGTCCCTCGAACGCCGCGTCTCATCCACCCGCATCTGCCGTGCGCACGCGGACGACCACCGCACAAAAAAGGGCCCGGTACGTCGCCGTACCGGGCCTTCAGGTGTGTTCGCAGGAGGAACATCGTGGGGGGCGGGGGTCTGCTGCCCCCGCGCCCGAACCGGATCACATGTTGTAGGCGCGCTCGCCATGTTCGTTGATGTCGAGGCCCTCGCTCTCGACTTCCAGCGAGGGGCGCAGGCCCATCGTCTTGTCGAGCACGACGAACAGCAGCCACGAGATCACGCCCGAATAGACCAGCGTGAACGCCACCGCCTTCACCTGCACCCAGGTCTGGGTGGCGATGCTGTAGGTCGCCGGGTCGAACGCGGCGGGCATCACGTTGTAGTCGAACACGCCCTGTCCGCCCAGCGACGGCGCCGCGACGATGCCGGTGGCGATCGCGCCGACGATGCCGCCGACGCAGTGGACGCCGAACACGTCGAGCGTGTCGTCATAGCCCAGCTTGTTCTTCACCGTGGTGACGAAGAAGAAGCAGACCAGCGAGGCGACGCCGCCCAGCACGATCGAGGTCATCGGATGCGCGAAGCCCGCGGCCGGGGTGATCGCGACCAGCCCCGCTACGACGCCGGTGGCGACGCCCAGCAGCGACGGCTTCTTGTGCAGCACCTGTTCGATGATCGCCCACACCGCACCCGCCGCGGCGGTGGCGACGACGGTGTTGATGAACGCGACCGCGGTCACCGCGTTCGCCTCCAGGTTGGACCCGGCGTTGAAGCCGAACCAGCCCACCCACAGCAGCGACGCGCCGATCATCGTCATCACCAGCGAATGCGGCGGCATCGGTTCGGCCTTGTAGCCATGGCGCTTGCCGATCACGAGGCAGCCCATCAGCCCGGCAATGCCGGCATTGATGTGGACCACGGTGCCGCCCGCGAAATCGAGCGCGCCCCAGCCCCACAACAGGCCATGATCGGTCGGCGCGCCCGGCTGGAAGTCCGGGCCCGGCCAGTACCACACCATGTGCGCCATCGGGAAATACACGATCGTCAGCCACACCACGGTGAACACGATCAGCGGCGTGAACTTCACCCGTTCCGCAAAGGCGCCGACGATCAGCGCGGGCGTGATGCACGCGAAGGTCATCTGGAAGATCACGAAGACCAGTTCGGGCAGGTACACGCCGTTCGAGAAGGTGGCGGCGAAGGTCGTCGCGTCGACGCCCTTCAGGAACACCTTGGAGAAGCCGCCGACGAAGCTGTTCAGCCCGCCGCCGTTGGTGAAGGCCATCGAATAGCCCCAGCAGACCCAGACCAGCGCGGCGACGCACACGATCGTCATCACCTGCACCAGCACCGACAGCATGTTCTTGGCACGCACCAGCCCGCCATAGAACAGCGCCAGGCCGGGCACCGACATCATCAGCACCAGCGCGGCGGAGATCAGCATCCAGGCGGTGTCGCCCTTGTTCACCATCGCCGCGGTCGGCACGAAAGGCGTGGCGGCGGGCGTCGTCGCCACCGCCTGCGCCCACGCCGGCAGGCTCGCGAACAGGCCGGCCCCCAGGCCCGCCCCCAGCGCGGCACCGCGCCCGATCTTATTCATTGTCATGAACCCCCCCTTCACGGTCAAAGCGCCGAATCGTCGGTTTCGCCGGTGCGGATGCGCACCGCCTGCCCGACATCGAGCACGAAGATCTTGCCGTCGCCGATCGCGCCAGTGTTGGCCGATTGCTGGATCGCCTCGACCACCCGGTCCGCCAGCGCGGCGGCACAGACCACCTCGATCTTGATCTTGGGCACCATGTTGGTGCTGTATTCGGCCCCGCGATAGATTTCGGTCTGGCCCTTCTGGCGACCGAATCCCTTGACCTCGGTGACCGTCATCCCCGCGACGCCCAGCGTGGTGAGCGCTTCCCTCACCTCGTCCAGCTTGAACGGCTTGATGACCGCAATAACCAGTTTCATCCCGCCCCCTTATTTGGCCGATGTACCGGATCAGGGGGCTGCAACGATCATGCCATTTGCCCGACGGTGCAGCGGGGTGGTCCGCACAGTCGATGACGGGAATGTTACGGAATAATTAATAGGCAGTCGCGGCGATCTGCCTGTTTTTCAGGCAGCGTCAGGCGCGGTGACGATCGCACGGGCCGCCGCCTCGTCCTCGTCGTCCACCATCACCCGCACCGGGATCAGCAGCCAGCTGCCATCCGCGATGCTGCTGCCCGCATCGAACGCCACCGCCGGTATCCCTTCCGCCTCCAGCCGCCCGATCACGATATGCGCCTCGTTACGATTGAAGCGACCGAGTTCGATCAGACTCATGATGCTCTCCGTTGACGCGCATCGATGATGCGCATAACTTTCCCGCATGAGACACGATCCGATCGCGTCGGGCAAGCGCAAGCCCGTCAATCTCTCGCTCGACACCGGCGTGATCGCGGTGGCACGCGAGGCGGGCCTCAACCTGTCGCAGATCAGCGAGGCGGCCATCTCGCTGGAAGCCCGCAAGGCGCGCGACCGGAAATGGAAGGAAGACAATCGCGAATGGATCGCCGCTCATAACCGCTGGGTCGAAACCAACGGCCTACCGCTCGAAAAATACCGGTTGTTCTGATGGCACGGTTCGATGTGTATCGATTGGCGGATGGCGCGTTCGTCATTGATTGCCAGGCGGACTTTCTCGACGAGATCAGTACGCGCTTCGTCGCTCCCCTACTGCCGCCGGGGGACGCACCGCCGCCCAACGGCCACCTCAATCCCGGCTTCGAGATCGAAGGTGAGCCTCTGGTGATGGTCACGCAATTCGCCACTGCCGTTCGCACCACGGAGTTGAGGCAACGGGTCGCCTCGCTCGATCACGAGCATCTCCGTATCACCCGCGCGATTGATGTCCTGACCGGCAGCGCTTGATCCGCACCCGATGACGCCTAACTCATCCGTCATTGCGAGCGTAGCGAAGCAATCCAGCGCCCAGCGCGTGACGCTCTGGATTGCTTCGCTACGCTCACAACGACGACAGGGCAGGTTTCACGTCATCCAGCCTATGCCGCCGTGCCGCCCACCGTCAGCCCCTCGACCAGCAGCGTCGGCTGGCCGACGCCCGCCGGCACGCCCTGCCCGCCCTTGCCGCACACGCCGATGCCCTCGTCCAGCGCGAAGTCGTTGCCGATGCCTCGCACCCTGGTCAGCACGGTCGGCCCGTCGCCGATCAGCGTCGCGCCCTTGATCGGCGCGCCCAGCTTGCCGTTCTCGATCCGGTACGCCTCGGTGCAGGAGAACACGAACTTGCCCGACACGATATCGACCTGACCGCCGCCGAAGCTCTTGGCGAAGATGCCGGTCTTCACGCGCGACAGCAGTTCGGCGGGATCGTCCTGCCCGCCCTTCATGAAGGTATTGGTCATCCGCGGCATCGGCGCATGGGCATAGCTTTCGCGGCGGCCGTTGCCGGTCGCGGCCATGCCCATCAGCCGCGCGTTCAGCCGGTCCTGCATATAGCCCTTCAGGATGCCGTCCTCGATCAGCACCGTCTCGCGCGTCGGCGTGCCCTCGTCGTCGATCGACAGCGAGCCGCGCCGGTCGACCAGCGATCCGTCGTCCACCACCGTGACGCCGGGCGCCGCCACCCGCTCGCCCAGCCGGCCGGAAAAGGCGCTGGTGCCCTTGCGGTTGAAATCGCCCTCCAGCCCATGGCCGATCGCCTCGTGCAACAGCACGCCCGGCCAGCCCGGCCCGAGCAGCACCGTCATCTCCCCCGCCGGCGCCGCCACCGAATCGAGGTTTACCAGCGCCTGCGCCAGCGCCTCGTCGATGCCGCGGTTCCACGTCGCCGGCTCGAACAGCCGGTCGTACAGATAGCGCCCGCCGATCCCGAACGTCCCCGTCTCGCGCCGGCCATTCTGCTCGGCGACGATCTGGATGTTGAGCCGCACCAGCGGCCGCACGTCGGTGGCGACGAAGCCGTCGGCACGCACGATCTCCACCACGCTCCACGATCCCGACAGCGAGACGGACACCTGCGCCACCCGCGGATCGCGCGCGCGGGCGGCGGCGTCGATCGTCTGACACAGATTCACCTTGTCGGCGAAGGGGATCAGGTCGAGCGGATCGGTATCGGTATAGAGGTGCCGGTTGTTGCCCTGCGGCGGCGCGGCCTTGGGCGTGGCGGAGGGATCGATCAGCGCCATCGTCTGCGCGGCGCGCTTGATCGCCGCCTCGCTCAGTTCGTTGGCGTGCGCGAAGGCGGTCGTCTCGCCCGCCACCGCGCGCAGGCCGAAGCCGGCATTGGTGTCGTAGGCGGCGGTCTTCAGCCGCCCGTCGTCGAAGCCGAACGCCTCCGACCGGCGATATTGCAGATAGAGTTCGCCGTCATCCGCCCGCCCCAGCGCATCCGCGGTCAGCGCCTGCGCCGCCTCCGGCGACAGATCACGGTAGAGGAACGAGCGGGGGTCCTGATATGCCATGCCCCGCAATATAGGCACGGGCGGCGGAAGGTCCACGCCCGCCTTCCCACTTCCCCGACCATCCTTACTTCCCCGGCGGAGGCCGGGGCCCAGTTGGGGGACACCGGTAATGTCAGACTTCCGGTTATCGCCTCACGTCATGGCAAAGCCATGACGTCGAACGGCAGGGCGAGCCCGCCGCCGGCCGATCGGCGGCGCGTCTACTTCGGTTTGTTCGCCGGGCTGGCGCCTTCGCTGATATCGGGCAGGCTCGCCTGATCCTTGCCGTCGGCCGCGCCGCCGATCAGCACGAAGCGCCGGTCGCAATAGCCGCAATCCACGTAACCCGCCTCGTCGATCTGCAACCAGACGCGCGGATGGCCCAGCGCCGCGCCCCCCGGAATATCGGCGGCGCCGTCGCAGGCGACACGGGGCTGGCTGACGCGGGCGATTTCAAGCGGAGGATGCATGACGGCGTCGATAGCAAGGAGCATTGTCGCCACGCAAGCAGAAGCCTATTTGCTGCCAGCATGACCGACGCTGCCATCTCCATCACCGGCCTCTGCAAGACCTATCAGGGCGGCAAGCGCGCGCTGGACGGCGTGACGTTCGACGTGCCCCGCGGCCAGATCTTCGGCCTGCTCGGCCCCAACGGCGCGGGCAAGTCGACGCTCATCAACATCCTGGCGGGCCTGGTCAACAAGACGGACGGCAGCGCCAGCATCTGGGGCTTCGACATCGACGCGCACCCGCGCAACGCCAAGGCGTCGATCGGGATCGTCAATCAGGAGATCCTGTTCGACCCCTTCTTCACGCCGATCGAGACGCTGGAGATCCAGGCCGGCCTCTACGGCGTGCCGAAGCGCGAGCGCCGCAGCCTCGAACTGCTGCGCGCGGTACATCTGGAGGACAAGGCGAATGCCTATGCCCGCACCCTGTCGGGCGGCATGAAGCGACGGCTGATGGTGGCCAAGGCGATGGTCCATTCGCCCCCCGTCCTCGTCCTCGACGAACCGACCGCGGGCGTCGACATCCAGTTGCGCCAGCAATTGTGGGATTATGTCCGCGAACTCAACGCCGGCGGCGTGACGGTGGTGCTGACGACCCATTATCTGGAGGAGGCGGAGCAGCTGTGCGATCGCATCGCGATCATCAACCACGGCCAGGTCGTCGCCAACGAACCCACCCGCGATCTGCTGGCCCGCGCGCAGGAAAAGGTCGTCGCCGTCACCGTCGACCGCGATCTGACCGGCACGCCCGACGCCCCCTGTTTCGAGAAGATCGCGCTGCTGCCCCCACGCACGCTGGAGATCACCTATTCCAAGGACCGGGTGAACGCGGGCGAGGTGCTGGCGGCGGTGCAGGCGAACGGCCTCGGCATCGTCGACGTCTCGACGCGCGAGGCCGATCTGGAGGACGTGTTCCTCAGCCTGACCGGCGACCGCTGACCGGAACCGCGGCGGCGGGTTCGCTCCTCCCCGCCCCCGCGCGAATCACCTCCGCCTCAACGGCACGAAGCCGGGGGAACGGTAATTATCCCGCGTTCCCCGACCGATACGGTCCCGCACGGCCCCGCACGGCCCCGCACGGGGTCGTTTAAGCCGGGATTAGGGGTCTTCTGCTAGGGTGGCGATCATGCCATCCGCTCCCAGACAATCGGACAATTCGCTGATCCAGTTGCTGGGGCTGGGAACGGATGACCGGCAACTGCCCGTCGCTCTGGTATCGGCGCAGCTGAAGGCCGCGCGAAAGCCCTATCCGGTGACGTTCGCCGGGACGATCGTGGCCGGCGTGCTGGTCGGCATCCAGACCCCGCGCCCCGATCTGACCTGGCCGGTGCTGCTGGTCCTGCTGCTGATATCGCTCTGGTCGCTGGCGCGCTGGCGCGATCAGCGGAACAGCGGCTGGGCGGTGATCGATTCGCGGCGGACGGTCGTCAGCACCGCCGGCCTGTCCTTCCTCACCGCGATCGGTTGGGGGCTGATGCTGTGCACCGCGCTGATCGGCAACGATGCCGATGGCCGGATCACGCTCACCTGCGTCCTCACCGGCGTGGTGTCGGTCGGGACGCTGACCGTCGCGACGCTGCCGCTGGCCAGCATCGCCTTCCTCGCCGGATCGATGATCGTGATCGCGCCCGCCGTGTGGCTGATCGACCTGCCCGACACGATCTTCGGGATGCTGGCCGTGTTCGGCGTGCTGCTCGCCCGGTCGGTGCTGGCGCAGGCGCGGCTGTTCATGGATCATTTCCACACCGGCAACGACCTGATCGATACCGTGCGCGAGCGCGAACTGGTCGATCGAGCGCGCCGGCAGGAACAGGATCGCGCCGAACTGGCGGAGGCCCGCGCCGATCAGGCGCTGCGCGAACGCACCATCGCGGGGCGGCAGGCGGACATGGTCGCGCTGGCCCGGCGGTTCGAGGCATCGGTGGGCGAGGCGGTGACCGCGCTGGCGCAGGCGGCGGCGGAAACGCGCACCGCCGCCGATACGCTGGCCACCACCAGCGCCGCCCAGGCGAACGATATCGGCGCGATCGCCGCGATCGCCGCGCGCACCAGCGATACCGCCGATACGATGCGCGCGACGGCGGGGCGCCTGTCGTCCTCCGCGGCGGAAGTCGCCCGGCGCGTCGCGGTGCAGGGCGCCCTGACCGGCGAGGCCGCCGCCGACGCGCGCGCCAGCGAACGGGTCATCGCCGCGCTGATCGGCGATGCGGCGCAGGTCGGCCGGGTGGTGGCGATGATCGCGGGCATCGCCGGCCAGACCAACCTCCTTGCCCTCAACGCCACGATCGAGGCGGCCCGCGCGGGCGAGTCGGGGCGCGGCTTCTCGGTCGTCGCCAACGAGGTGAAGCTGCTCGCCAACCAGACCAGCAAGGCGACCGGGGATATCGAGGCGCAGATCGCGACGATCCAGCAGCGGGTGGAGGCGGTGGCGCTGGCGATGGGCGGGATCGTCGGTCAGGTCGGCAAGGTATCCGGGGTCGCCGCCGACATCCGCGCCGCGACCGACGACCAGACCGGGGTGGCGATATCGATCGCCGACCATGCCCATACCACCGCCGCCGACAGCGCCGACCTGCGGATCGGGGTGGATGCCGCCGCCCGCGCCTCCGATCAGGGACGGCGGCTCGCGGTCGAGATGGCGGCCTCGACCGCCACGATCGTCCAGCGGGTCGAGACGCTGGCGGCCAACGCGACCGCGTTCGTGGCGGAACTGCGCGTCGCCTGACCGGCATCCCGTCCTACTGCGGCCCTGTCCTGCCGCAACGCTGCCCTACGGCAACGCTGTCCTACCGCGTCAAAGTTTGGCACAGCGACGCCATGTCTGTTCCATCCGCCCCGCCGCCCCGCCCCGCCGCATCGCCTGCCCGCCCTCCCCGCCCCGCCCCCGCGTGCGGACCCTGTAGGATGCGACGTTCGTGACTTTCCGTGTGACTTTCCACCGCCGTCCGGGCCTGCCGGCATGAGCGCGTCGGACGTCCTCGTCATCGGTTCGGGCGCCGCCGGCCTCACCGCCGCGCTCAACCTGGCGGAGCGGTTCCGCGTCACCGTCGTCGCCAAGGGGCAGCTGAACGAAGGGTCGACCGCCTGGGCGCAGGGCGGCATCGCCGCGGTGCTGGAGCCCGGCGACACCTTCGCGCACCATGTCGAGGACACGATGGTCGCCGGCGCCGGCCTCAACGACCGCGAGATCGTCGAGTTCGTGGTGGAGCGCGCGCCCGCCGCGATCCAGCGCCTGACCGAACTGGGCGTCCCCTTCGCCACCGAGGGAGACGCGCTCCACCTGACGCGCGAGGGCGGCCATTCGCACCGCCGCATCGTCCATGTCGCCGACGCCACCGGCTGGGCTGTGCAGGAGGCGCTGCAACGCGCCGCCGAGGCGCATCCCAACATCACGCTGCTGCCCGACCGGGTCGCGATCGACCTCGCCACCAGCCGGCACGAGGAACGCTATTCGGGCGCGGGCAATGTCTGGGGCGTCTACGCGCTCGACCGCGCGAGCGGCCGGGTGGAGCTGCACACCGCGCGCGCCACGATCCTGGCGACCGGCGGCGCGGGCCGCACCTACCTGTTCTCCACCGCCCCGCGCGGCGCGACCGGTGACGGCATCGCGATGGCGTGGCGCGCCGGCTGCCGCGTCTCGAACATGGAGATGATGCAGTTCCACCCCACCTGCCTCTACCATCTGGAGGTCAAGAACTTCCTCATCACCGAGGCGGTGCGCGGCGAGGGCGGACGGCTCATCAACCCCGCCACCGGCCAGCGGTTCATGACCGCCTATGACGCCGAACGGATGGAGTTGGCCCCGCGCGACGTGGTGGCGCGCGCGATCGATGCGGAGATCAAGCGCCACGGCCTCGATTACGTCCATCTCGACATCAGCCACATGCCCGCCGATTTCATCCGCGGCCATTTCCCGACCATCCACGAAAAGCTGCTGGGGCTGGGCATCGACATGACGACGGGGCCGATCCCGGTCGTTCCCGCGCAGCACTACACCTGCGGCGGCATCGTCGTGGACGCGCACGGGCGCACCGACCTGCCCGGCCTCTATGCCGCCGGCGAATGCACCGAATCGGGGCTGCACGGCGCCAACCGGCTCGCCTCCAACTCCCTGCTCGAATGTTTCGTGTTCGGCGAGGCAGCGGCCGATCACATCGCCACCTGCTGGGACGCGCTGCCCCCCGTCCCCGCGATCCGCGCATGGGACGAAAGCCGCGTCACCGATTCGGACGAGGAGGTGGTCATCAAGCAGAACTGGACCGAGATCCGCCGCTTCATGTGGAATTACGTCGGCATCGTCCGCACCACCAAGCGGCTGCAACGCGCCGCCAGCCGCATCCGCCTGATGACCGACGAGGTGGCGGAGCATTACGGCCATTTCCGCGTCACCCCCGACCTGATCGAACTGCGCAACCTGCTCCAGACCGCCGACCTGATCGTCCGCGCCGCGCTTCACCGCCACGAAAGCCGGGGTCTGCACTACACGCTCGACTATCCCGCGACACTGCCCGAGGCGGTGGATACCGTGCTGGTGCCGTGACAGACGTCCGTTACTGACGAAGCGTCACTTTGGTAGAGATAAGTAGCTGATAAGCAGCAAATATTGCCACCACCCCGGCGGAGGCCGGGGTCCAGTTGGGCGAAGGGTCGATATCGATCACCGCCGCCTTTCCAACTGGACCCCGGCCTCCGCCGGGGTGGTGAAGGGGGCGGCGATCCATCCGGTTCCCGCACCCCCGCCTCCGCTCGCCGCACTCACCTGTCGGATCGCCGCACGAGCCATCATCGGCGGTTTCGCCCCGGCCGCGCTCGGCTAAGGATCGTATCCGGGGGTACGAGTGCGGGATATCATGCGTTTACGATCGGTTGCCGTCCCTGTGCTGATGCTGTCGCTGACCGGCTGCGGCGCGCCGTCGCGCCCCGGCGCCAGCGGTCGCGCGCCCGAGCGGGAGGAGCAGGTATCCGTCTCGATCCCCGTCCCGCCCACCGTCGCCCGCCCCACCGCCAACACCCCCCGCCAGCTCCAGACCGCGATCGAGGCGCTGGCCCGCGGCTTCGACGGCCGCGCCGGCATCGCGGTGCGCGCGGTGGACGAGGGGTGGACGGTGGAGGCCGGCGGGCGCCAACGCCTGCCCCAGCAATCGGTGTCGAAGCTGTGGGTGGCGTTCACGCTGCTCGACCTGCGCGATCAGGGCAAGATCAGGCTCGACGATCCGGTCACCGTCCTCCCCTCCGACCTCACCCTGTTCCACCAGCCGATCGCCTATCTGGTCGCCAAGACCGGGCGGTTCGACACCACCGTCGGCGGCCTGCTGACGCGCGCGCTGACCCAGAGCGACAACACCGCCAACGACCGGTTGCTGACCCTGGTCGGCGGGCCGCCCGCCGTCCGCCGGATGATCGCGGCCAAGCGGCTGGGCGACATCCGCTTCGGCCCCGGCGAGCGATTGTTGCAGGCGGGCACCGCCGGCCTCGTCTGGCAGCCCGCCTTCTCGATCGGCAACGCCTTCGCGATCGCGCGGTCGCGCCTGTCGCCGGAAGCGCGGGCCGCCGCGCTCGACCGCTACGTCGCCGATCCGCCCGACGGCGCCGCGCCGCTCGCCATCGCTGATGCGCTGGCGCGGGCGGCACGCGGCGAACTGCTGTCGGAAACCTCGACCCGCATCCTGCTCGACACGATGGGCGCGTCGCGCACCGGCCATGCCCGGCTGCGCGCGGCGGTGCCCGCCGGCTGGCAGATCGCGCACAAGACCGGCACCGGTCAGGACCTCGGCCGCCGCAATGCCGGGTTCAACGATGTCGGCCTGCTCACCGCCCCCGATGGCCGCCGCTATGCGCTGGCGGTGATGATCGGCGACACCGTCCGCCCGATCCGCGAACGCCAGATGCTGATCCAGAACGTCGCCAGCACCGTGGCCAGCTACGTCGCCGGCCACCCCGGCGCGGCCTTCTCGGCGACGCTGGCGAACTGATCCCGGAAGCCCCTCCCCTTCAGGGGAGGGGTTGGGGTGGGGCCTCTCCACCAGCGCGGCGCCTGTTGAAACGCCCCATCCCCCGCCTCTACCCTGAAAAGACAGGGAGAATACCGTGCTTGGTCCCCCCTCGCTTACCCGCTACATCGCGAGGCACCATGCCCCATCTCTATCTCGTCGACGGCTCCGGCTACATCTTCCGCGCCTATCACCGCCTGCCGCCGCTCACCAACGTGCATGGCGAGCCGGTCGGTGCGGTCTATGGCTACACCACGATGCTGTGGCGGCTGGCCGACGAGGTCCATGCCGCAGAAGGACCGACCCACATGGCGGTCATCCTCGACAAATCGTCGAAGACGTTCCGCAACGACCTGTACGACCAGTACAAGGCGCACCGCCCGCCGCCGCCCGAGGACCTGGTGCCGCAGTTCCCGATGATCCGCGACGCCACCCGCGCCTTCTCGCTGCCCTGCATCGAGACCGAGGGGCTGGAGGCGGACGACATCATCGCCTGTTATGCCAAAGCGGCGCTGGCGCAGGGGTGGGCGGTCACGATCGTCAGTTCCGACAAGGACCTGATGCAGCTGATCGAGCCCGGGCTCGACCTGTACGACACGATGAACAACCGCCGGCTCGGCGCGGAACATGTCGCGGAGAAATTCCACGGTATCGCGCCGTCGCAACTGGGCGATGTGCTGGCGCTGATGGGCGACAGCGTCGACAACGTGCCGGGCGTCCCCGGCGTCGGGCCGAAGACGGCGGCGAAGCTGATCCTCGAACACGGTAATCTCGACGCCGTCCTCGCCGCCGCGGCGGGGATGAAGAAGGGCAAGCTGCGCGACAACCTGATCGAACATGCCGACATGGCGCGCCTCAGCCGCGAACTGGTCGCGCTGAAATGCGACGTCGCGCTGCCCGAACCGCTGGAGGACCTGGAACTCAAGGGCATCCCCGATGCGCCGTTACGCGCCTTTCTCGAACATCACGGCTTCCGCTCGCTGCTCAACAAGCTGGGTCAGGTCGCCGATGCGCCCGTCGCCGTCCCGGCCGGCGATGCGCCGATCCAGGACGATCCGCCCTGCGACCTCGACGGGTACGAGACGGTGCAGGATCTGGGCGTCCTCGATGGCTGGATCGCGCGCGCGCGTCATCAGGGCTGGATCGCGGTCGATACCGAAACCAGCTCCACCGACGCGACGCAGGCGAACCTCGTCGGCGTCTCCCTCGCGCTGGCGCCCAATCTCGCCTGCTACATCCCGCTCGGCCATGGCGGCACCGATCTGCTGGCGGAGGTGCCGGTGCAGATCGACACCGCCGCCGCGCTGGCGAAACTCAAGGAATTGATGGAGGACCCCTCGGTCCTCAAGATCGGCCACAATTTGAAATTCGACATGATCGTGCTGGGCGAACGCGGCATCGACGTGGCGCCGCACGACGACACCATCGTCATGAGCTTCGATCTCGACGCCGGCCTGCACGGCCACGGCATGGACGAACTCGCCGCCACGCACCTGTCGCATGCCTGCATCGCGTTCAAGGACGTGGTCGGCACCGGCAAGAGCCAGCGCGGCTTCCACGAGATCGACCTGAAGACCGCCACCCGCTACGCCGCCGAGGATGCGGACGTGACGCTGCGGCTGTGGAAACGGTTCAGGGCGCGCCTGCCCGCCGAAGGGTCGACCCGCGTCTATGAAATGGTCGATCGTCCGCTGGTGCCCGTCATCGCCCGGATGGAGCGGCGCGGCATCAGGGTCGACCGCGAGCAACTGGCGGCGCTGTCCGCCGATTTCTCCACCCAGATCGCCGCGCTGGAATTGGAGGTCCACGCGCTTGCCGGTGGTCCCTTCACGATCGGCAGCCCCAAGCAACTGGGCGACGTGCTGTTCGAGAAGCTGGGGCTGAAGGGCGGGCGCAAGGGCAAGTCGGGCGTCTATTCCACCGACGTGACCGAACTGGAACGGATCGCCCGCGAAAAGGGCCCGCATACCGAGATCGTGCGCAAGGTGCTGGAATGGCGTCAGCTATCCAAGCTGAAAAGCACCTATACCGATGCGTTGCAGGCGCAGATCAACCCGAAGACCGGCCGCGTCCACACCAGCTATTCGCTGACCGGCGCGCAGACCGGCCGGCTGTCGTCGACCGAGCCCAATCTGCAGAACATCCCGATCCGCACCGAGATCGGCCGCCAGATCAGGCACGCCTTCGTCGCCGAACCCGGCAACGTCATCCTCGCCGCCGATTACTCGCAGATCGAACTGCGCCTCGCCGCGCACATGGCCGACGTGCCCGCGCTGCGGGAGGCGTTCGCGAACGGCGACGACATCCACTCGCTCACCGCGCAGGAACTGTTCGGCGAGGTGAACCGCGACACGCGCGGCCGCGCCAAGACGATCAACTTCGCGATCCTCTACGGCATCAGCCGCTGGGGGCTGGCCGCCCGGCTGGAAGTGAGCGCGGACGAGGCGCAGGGCATGATCGACCGCTATTTCGAGCGGTTCCCCGGCGTCAACCGCTACATGGCGGAGACGCTGGAGGCGGTGCGCGGTCAGGGCTTCACCACCACGCTGTTCGGCCGCAAGACGCATTTCCCGCGCATCGGCTCGAAGAACCAGGCCGAGCGGCAGGGGGCGGAGCGCGCCGCGATCAACGCCCCGATCCAGGGCACCAGCGCCGACATCATCAAGCGCGCGATGGTGCGCATGGAACCCGCGCTCGACGCCGCCGGCCTCGGCCATGTCCGGATGCTGTTGCAGGTCCACGACGAACTGGTGTTCGAATTGCCCGAAGCCGACGTGGCCGCCGCGAGTGCGGTGATCCGCGACGTGATGGAAAACGCCGCCGCGCCCGCAGTGACGCTGTCGGTGCCGCTGGGGGTCGAGATCGGCACCGGCCCCAGCTGGGGCGCGGCGCATTGATCGCGATGGTTCACGGCGGACGGGAATGGGCGATACCCGTCAACCCTTGCAACGCCACCCCGGCGGAGGCCGGGGCCCAGTTGGGGGACGCCGGTGACACCTCACGACAACCTGCCCGACTGGACCCCGGCCTCCGCCGGGGTGGAACGGTTTCAGCCGGACTGACGTCCACCTCTTCTACAATACCCCCCCGATGACCCCGACCAAGGACATCGACGCCCTCGCCAAGGGCGGCCGCACCAACATCGCCGGCTTCGCGCTGCGGCTGCTGGCGCGCATCCCGTTCCTGTTCATCGCGGGCCGCTTCTACGGTCCCGATCTGGTCGGACGGTTCGCGATTGCGGTGGTGGTGGTCGAACTGGCGGCGTTGCTCGCCACGCTCGGCATGAAGCGCGGGCTGGCGCAGGCGCTGGCCAGGGCGGACCGGCCACATGCGCATGTCGTGTGGGATGCGCTGGCGCTGGCGCTGGTCGCCTCGCTGATCGCCAGCGCGGTGCTGTGGATGTTCCCGCAGCTGCTCTATCCCAATTCGCCGATCACCGGGCTGGATCATTGGCTGGCGCTGATCGTCGTCGCGATCGCGTGGTCGGACCTCAGCCTCGCCGCGCTCGCCTACCGCCTGAACGTGAAGGCGGCGGTCACCGCGCGCGCGGTGGTGGAGCCGTGGACGATCTCGATCGCCGCCTACGTCTTCTCGTTCTTCACGATCCGCGACGGGCTGGTCCTGTCCTATGTCGCGTCGATGACGGCGGCGCTGATCGCCAGCATGGTGCCGTTCCTGCGGTCCTACGGCCTGCCGCGCGGCTGGTCGCCGCGCCTGCGCGAACTGGCGCGACTCGCTCGCGTCAACGCCCCGCTGGCGGGGGCGGACGCGCTGGAATGGGGCAGCCGCAACGTCGATCGCTTCATCCTCGGCCTGTTGTTCGCGCCCAGCGTGGTCGGCATCTACTACATGGCGCAACAGGTCGCCTCGCTGCCGCAGAAGCTGAAGACCAGCTTCGATCCCGTGCTCGGCCCCGTCATCACCCGCGCGCTGGCCGATGACGATCGCCCCGCCATCGCCAGCCAGGTGCGGCAGGTCGCGTTCTGGATCATCGCCGCGCAGTTGCTGCTCGCGCTGATGGGGTCGATCCCGGGCGAGGCGGTGATGGGCGTGGTCGGTCCGCAGTTCGTGATCGGCACCGCGCCGCTCGTCTTCCTCTTGATGGGGGAGGTGTTCGCCTCGACCGGGGCGGTGTGCGAATCGGCGCTGGTCTATGTCGCGCGGCACCGCAACCTGATGATCTCCGCGACGATGCTGGGGTTCCAGATCGCGCTCAGCTTCGGGCTGGTCTTCGCGATGCGCGCACTCGGCTGGTCGCCGACGTGGCAGGCGGCGGGGCCGGCGGTGGCGCTGGCGCTCAGCCTCGCGCTCACCTCGCTGGCGAAGGCGATGCTGCTGCGCCGGCTGCTCGGCGCGCCCGTCTCGCCGCTGCGCTGGCCGCTGATCTGGGCGGCGCTGGCGGCGGTGGTGGTGGGCGGCGCGTTCACCGCGCTGCCGCACCGGTTCGAATGGGCCGAACTGCTGATCGGCGAGCCGGCGATCGCCGCGACCTATTGCTGGATCCTGTGGCGCTGGGCCTTCCGCCCCGCCGACCGCGCGCTGTTCACCAAGAAACCGGACAGGGCGACGCTGCCCCAGGACGGCGCCGCGACGCTCTGAGCGCCCCCTCCGCCGGAGGAGGGGCGCTACCGGCGATCAATGCCGGAAGTGGCGCATCCCGGTGAACACCATCGCCAGCCCCGCCGCGTCCGCCGCGGCGATCACCTCGTCGTCGCGGATCGATCCGCCGGGCTGGATCACCGCCGTGGCGCCCGCCTCCACCGCCGCCATCAGCCCGTCCGCGAACGGGAAGAACGCGTCGGACGCGACCGCCGACCCGGTGGTGCGTGCCTCGTCCCAGCCGGCCTTGTCGGCGGCGTCCTTCGCCTTCCACGCGGCGATCCGTGCCGATTCCAGCCGGTTCATCTGGCCGGCGCCGACGCCCGCCGTGCTGCCGTCCTTCGCGTAAACGATCGCGTTCGACTTCACGTGCTTGGCCACGGTCCAGGCGAAGCGGCAATCCGCCAGTTCCTGCGGGGTCGGCGCGCGCTTCGTCACCACGCGCAGCATGTCGTCGGTCAGCCGGCCATTGTCCCGCGACTGCACCAGCACGCCGCCGACGATCTCCTTCGTCACCTCGCCCGCGCGATGCGGGTCGGGCAGGCCATCGGTGAGCAACAGACGCAGGTTCTTCTTGGCGGCGAAGATCGCCAGCGCCTCGTCGTCCGCGCCGGGGGCGACCACCACCTCGGTGAAGATGCCGGTGATCGCGCGCGCGGTCGCGGCGTCGATCGCGCGGTTCAGCGCGATGATGCCGCCGAACGCCGACACCGTGTCGCACGCGAACGCCGCCTCGTAGGCGTCGGCCAGCGTCGCGGCGGTCGCCACGCCGCACGGGTTGGCGTGCTTGACGATCACCACCGTCGGGTCGGCGTCGCGGAACTCCGCGATCAGCTCCAGCGCGGCATCGGCGTCGTTGTAGTTGTTGTAGCTGAGCGCCTTGCCCTGCACCTGTCGCGCCTGCGGCAGGCCCGCCGACCCTGCCGCATTGGGGCGGACCCGCGCCTGCTGGTGCGGGTTCTCGCCATAGCGCAGCGTCAGTTCGTCCTGTTCCCCGTCGTCCTGCCCGCCAGCCGCCTGCTGCGCGAACCAGCGCGCGATATAGCTGTCGTAATGGCCGGTATGCGCGAACGCCTTGCCCGCCAGCCGCCGCCGCGTCGCCATCGTCGTGCCGCCGGCCGCCACCTCCGCCAGCACCGCGGCATAATCCGCCGGATCGGTCAGGATCGCGACATATGCGTGGTTCTTCGCCGCCGACCGCACCATCGCCGGGCCGCCGATGTCGATATTCTCGATCACCGTATCGGCATCCGCGCCGCTCTCTACCGTCTTCTCGAACGGGTAGAGATTGACCACGGCAAGGTCGATCGCCCCGATCCCGTGCTGCGTCATCGACGCGACATGGCCGGCATCGTCCCGCACCGCCAGCAGGCCGCCATGCACCGCCGGGTGCAGCGTCTTCACCCGGCCGTCCATCATCTCCGGAAAGCCGGTCAGCTCGGCCACGTCCTTCACCGCCAGCCCGGCGTCGCGCAGCGCCTTCGCGGTGCCGCCGGTCGACACCAGCTCGACCCCCGCGTCCGCCAGCGCGCGGGCGAAGTCGACGATGCCGGTCTTGTCGGATACCGACAGCAGGGCGCGGGTAACGGGAACGGCAAGGAGATCTGGGGTCATCGGAATTCCTTCGGCACGGCGCATGTTGCGGCGGCCCATAGGGCGCGCGGCCGGATCGATCAAACCTTGGGCGATCAAACCGTGCGCTTCAGCATCCAGCCGACCTGCGCCCCGCCCGACGATGCCTCGCCCATGATCGCCAGCTGTGCGGTCGCGATCGGGCGGCCGCCGCCGTCGATCCATACGCTGTCCTCGACCGCCAGCGCGCCGCCGCGACAACGGAACTGCCATGTCGCGCCATCGGCCAGTTCCAGCATCGCACCCTGACCGTCCGCCGCCGCCGTCGCCGCCACCCCCGCGCCCAGATGAAACCGGATCGCGAACGGCGCCGATCGCCCCCGCCGCCGGCCGGACGGCAGCAGCGCATCCTCGCCGCGCAGCTCGCGCCCGTCGCCGGTCAGCATCAATTGCCGGCGGTGGAGCAGGCCCCAGCGGCGGACATAGCCGTCATGGCTCGCCTCGATCCGGCTGGCATTGTCCGCCTCCTGCCGCGACAGTTCGACCTGTCCGACACCGCGGCCCAGCGTGCCGTCGGCATGGATCGCGGTGGAATTGGTGTCGCCCAGCGTCAGCGTCGAATGCGCGGCGGTGGTGCGCAGCCCCTCCAGCAGCGCGGCCGGCAACCGGGCATCGCTCGCGCGCGCGCCGCCGCCGTTCACGATCAGCCGCGCCGGCCCGTCGGAGAATTCGAACGCCAGCGTCGACGCGCAGCCGCCCGCCACCAGCCGCGCAATCGGCGGCGGCGCGGCATCGACGATCAGCACCGCCGACCCCGCCGCCATGCGCTGATACCCCCAGTCGCGCGACTGGCGCAGCGGCCGGGTGCGCACGCCGCTGGCGGCGATCACTGCCGCGATCTGCTCGGCATCGCCGGGGCCGCCGCCCTGCCAGCTCGACAGCATCCGGTCGCCGTGCAGGCTGCCCAGCAGCGCCGGCACCGCGCGCATCGACGCCGCGACCACCGCCTCCGGCACCTCCGTCCCGCAGGCGACATAGATTTCGCGCAGCATCGACAGCAGCATCACCGTGTCGAGCAGCACCGCCGGGCTGCGCGACACCGCGCCGCCATCCTCGAACAATCCCCCCGCCAGCGCGCGGCCCAGCCCCGCCTCGCCAAAGCCGCGACGCGGATCGTTGCAGGGGATCAGCAGCCCGGCGGCCACCACCCCGCACCATGCCGCGATCCGCGCCGCCCCCGGCGTCGCCTTGTCGGCGGAACGATCCAGATGCCGCGCCCCGCGGGCCAGCGTATCGAGCACGCGGGCGTCGTGATCGGCATCGATCCCGCGCAGGATCAGCGGCGTATGCAGGCTCCAGTACAGCACGCGCCGGCCCCACGCCTCCGGCGTCCACGCCGGATCGGCCACCGTCTCGCCATGGGCGTCGAGCCATGTCGTGGTCAGCTGCGTCGCGATCGGCGCCGCCTGCGCCAGCGTCGCCACCGTCGACAGGTCGCGCAGCCAGGCGAAGCTGTGCAGGTAATCGCCGAACGCCGCACTCCATAGCGGCCGGGCGAAATCGAGACCGGCGATCGCCTGCGTCTCTCCCCGGAACGACAGCCGTCCCGCCAGCAGCGCGCGCCCGCGCGCCGGATCGCCGACGATCGGGTCGTCGGGCATCGCCGCCAGCCGGTCGGGCGGCTGCCCGTTCGCTCGCACCGCCTGCAACGGGGTGCGCCACGCCAGCCGGTCGAACCCGTCCGTCAGCCATCCCGCCAGCGACCGGCCCTTTTCGGCAACGATGCGGAACGACTGATCCCCGCCCTCGATCGCGGCCTCGCGCTGGACCGCGCCGTATTCGTCTTCGTGTTCGTCCTGGTCGCCCGGTGGAACGCTGGTCACCCATTCCCCCGCAGCGCTGCGATATTGGCGGCATAGGCGGCCGGCCCGCCCCGGAACACGGCGGTGCCCGCGACCAGCGCGTCGGCCCCCGCCTCGATGCATCGGCGCGCGCTGTCGGCATCGACGCCGCCGTCCACCTCCAGATCGATCGCCCGCCCGGTCTGGTCGATCATCCGGCGGATCGCGGCGATCTTCTTCAACTGGCTATCGATGAAATGCTGGCCGCCGAACCCGGGGTTCACGCTCATCACCAGCACCAGATCGACCATGTCGATCACGTAATCGAGCATCTTGGCCGGCGTCGCCGGGTTCAGGACGATCCCGGCGCGCTTGCCCAGCCCCTTGATGTGCTGGATCGTGCGATGGACATGCGGCCCGGCTTCGGGATGCACGGTGATGCAGTCCGCGCCCGCCTCGGCGAAGGCATCCAGATACAGGTCGACGGGCGAGATCATCAGGTGGACGTCGAACGGCTTGGTCGTCAGCGGCCGGATCGCCTTCATCACCGACGGGCCGAAACTGATGTTGGGCACGAAATGCCCGTCCATGATATCGACATGGATCCAGTCCGCCCCCGCCTCGTCGATCGCGCGCACTTCCTCGCCCAGCTTGGCGAAATCGGCGGACAGGATGGACGGCGCGATGCGGACGGGGTTCATGGCGGGCTCTCTATCATTGCGGCGGCAGGTCGCAACCCGCTCAGGCCAACCCGCTCAGGCGCGAACCAGCTTCGCCACGAAGAACCCGTCATTGCCGCCATCGGCGATCATCCCCGGCAAGGTGCGGACATAACCCCGCGGATCGACCGGCACCGGCAGGTCGGCGGGTGCCGGCACCAGCGTATAGTCGCTGCGCGCCGCCAGGAATCGCTCTAGTTGCCGCTCGCCCTCGTCCGGCTCCAGCGAGCAGGTGGCATAGACCAGGCACCCCCCCGGCTTCACCCAGTCCGCCGCGCGCGCCAGCAACCGCGTCTGCAATTCCACCAGTTCGGCGACCAGCGACGGGCGCACCCGGTGCAGCACGTCCGGATGGCGGCGGAAAATGCCGGTCGCGCTGCACGGCGCATCTAGCAGCACCGCATCGACCGGCTCGTCCGGCGACCAGAGCAGCACGTCGCCGCGCACCACCTCCGCCTTCAGCCGGGTGCGGAACAGGTTCTCGCGCAGCCGCTTGATCCGGCCTTGCGAGTTGTCGACCGCGATCGTCTGCCAACCGGCGGCGGCCAGCTGCATCGTCTTGCCACCCGGCGCCGCACACAGGTCGAGCGCGGTGCCTTCACCCGTTCCGATCAGCCGCGCGGGGATCGAGGCGGCGATGTCCTGCACCCACCATGCCCCCTCGGCATAGCCCGCCATCTCCGGCACCGGCGCATGGTCGTGCAGCCGCAGATGACCGGGGGCGAGCGACACGCCGCCCAGCCGCTCCCGCCATTCGTCGATCCGGCCTGGATCGGCCAGCGTGATGTCGAGCGGCGGCGGCGCGGCGACCGCCACCTCCGCCGCCTCCACCATCGCCTCGCCCCACGCCTTCTGCCAGCGCAGTTCGACGGTCGCGGGCAGGTGCGGTGTTTCGGGCAGCAGCTTGCCGCTCCTCATCAGGGTGCCGAACACGCCGTGGACCAGCTTGCGCGGGCCGCCATCGACCAGCGGCAGCACCGTGGCGATCGCGGCGTGTTGCGGCGTGCCCAGCACCAGCGCCTGCACCAGCGCGATGCGCAGCGCCATCCGTGCCTTGGCATCGTCGGGCAGGGCGCGCTCGGTCGCGCCGTCGATCAGCGCGTCGAGATCGGGCAACCGGCGCAGCGTCTCCGCCGCGATCGCATGGGCCAGGCCACGGTCGGGGCCGTGCACCATCCGCGTCGCCGCCGGCAACGCCGCCTCCAGCGATTCGCCCCGGCGCAGCACCGCGTCGAGCAGCTTGATCGCGGCACGGCGCGTCGGCACGCCGAGCGGTTCGGGCGCGTGGGTCTGCCCGCGGGGGGTCTGGTGGGGGGCGTTCACGTTGCATCGCTCCTTCGCGACCCTATCTGGCACAGGGTCGCCATTCTGGAAGGAACCGCCATGGGCCAGCGCCCCGATCATGTGAAGCCGCCCGCGCATCTTTCCGCCAATCCGCCGGTGCCCAAGCCGGATGCGACGGCCCCGGTGCGCAAGGCCGAGGACGATCCGCTGGGCCGCGACCCCGTCCGCTACGGCGACTGGGAGAACAAGGGCATCGCCATCGATTTCTAACGTGATCGTCCCGGTAAGACAGACATGACGGAGCGGTGGCGATGCATTCGATTGTCGTCTTGGCCTGACAGGACGGTTCGCCACCGGAACGAATCGCTTCCGGAAACGTCCCGTCGGAGATGAAAAGACGCGGGATGATCGTGGGGGCGGCAGCGGCGGCCATCCTGCTGCTGTTGCTGGCGACCCTCGCGGTCTTCCCCTGGGGCAGCCTGCGCGGCACCATCGAGCGCAAGGCGGGCGAGCGGTTCGGCCGGCCGGTGCGGATCGGCGCGATCGAGCGGCTCGACACCATCGGCTTCCACCCCGTGATCGCGATCCGCGACGTTACCGTCGCCCAGGCGGACTGGGCCGGCACCGGCGATTTCGCGCGGATCGGCACCGTCACGCTGGGCTTCCCGGTCTGGCCGCTGTTGATCGGCCGTTTCCGGCCGCAGGACGTGACGATCGACGGCCTTCGCCTTGCGCTGGTCCGCACGAAGCAGGGTCGCACCAACTGGGACCGGCCGGGCGGGTCGAAGGATAGCGGCGATGGCGGCGGCCCCGATATCGGGCGTCTGACGATCCGCAACGCGATCGTCCGCTACGACGATGGCAAGCAGGACCGGCAACTCACCGCCCGGATCGCCGCCGATCCCGTCGCCGGCCTCCGCGTGCAGGGACAGGGCCGGATCAACGGCGTGCCGATCCGCCTGACCGTCAATGGCCCCGCGCCGGCACAGGCGCCATGGCCGTTCACCGCGACGATCGACGGCGACAGGCTGGCGATGCGCGCGACCGGCACGATGGACCGGCCGCTCGATGCGAACGCGATGACGCTGGACGTCACCGCCCGCGCCGCCGACCTGAAACTGATCGATGCGGTGATCGAGGCGGGGCTGTTCCACACCCGCCCGGTCGCGATCCGCGCGCATGTCCGCCACGACCCGGATCGCTGGGCGATCACCGCGCTGACCGGCACGATCGGCCGGTCCGACATCGCCGGGCGGCTGACGGTCGACAAGGTCGACGGCCGGTCGAAGATCGATGGCGTCGTCACCTCGCGCGCGTTCGATTTCGGCGACCTCACCTCGGCGGCGGGACGCGCGGAGGCGGCGGCGCTGGAGGCACGGATCGGGCCACGGCTGGTGCCCAACACCCGTATCGATATCGGCAAGATCGATTCGACCGACGGCCGGCTGGCCTTCCGCGTCGGCCGGATCATCGGCAGTTCGTCGCCCCCCATCCTCAGCCTGGCCGGCGTGATGACGATGGATCACCGCCGCCTGACGCTGGCCCCCCTACGCCTCAGCCTCGATCAGGGCCGCGTCACCGGCCGCGCGGTGGTCGACCAGCGGCGGGGCCAGCCTTCGCCGACGCTGACGCTGGACCTGACGCTGGCGGGCGGCGACGTGGCAGCGTTCGCGGCGGGGGGCGAATTCACCGGCAAGCTGGCGGCGCGGGTGCGGCTGGTCGGCGTCGGCGACACATTGCGCAGCGCGGTGGGGCGGTCGGACGGTACGGTCGGCTTCACCGTCCGTCACGGTCGCCTGCCCGCGCGCTATGCCGCCGCGCTGGGGTTCGACGCGGGCCGGGCGCTGCTCGCCGGATCGGGCGAGCGCGCCGGGCTGCGCTGCCTCGTTACCAGACTGGCGATGGCGAACGGCACCGCCCGCGCCACGCCGGCGATCATCGATACCGAATGGAGCAGGATGACCGCCACCGGCACCGTATCCTTCCCCGACGAACGCCTGTCGATGCGGCTGACCGGCGCGCCCAAGCACCCCGCGATCCTGCGTATCCCCGGCGCCGCGACGATGACCGGCACGATCACCGCCCCGCACCTCGACGTGCCGCGCGAAACCAAGTCGGTCGGCAACATCCTGAAGGCGATCGGCCGCAAGATCACCGGCGATACCCTCCCTCTCGCCACCGACGCGGATTGCGATGCGCTGACCGCACGGGCGCTGCGGTAACGGCCCCTCCCCGTCGCGGGGAGGGGCCGGGAGGGTCAGCCCGGCGCGATCGTGGCTTTGCGACGACGATAACGCGTCGCGCCCGCCACCATGCCGAAACCGGTCAGCATCATCGCCCAGGTCGCCGGCTCGGGTACCGCGCCGACACCGGCGAGATAGGTGTAGGTGACGCTGACGTTGCTGAAGCTGCCGCCGGATGCCGTCGGCGCGTAACCCGGCGCGGTCAGACTATAGAAACCGAGGGCATAGCTGCCGGAACCGATATAGGTGTCGAGACCAGTGGTGAAGGTCGGCGTAGCGGTTTTCACGATGTTCATGGAAATCTGATTCGGTGCCGAGAATGACGATTGCACGAACTCGTCGACTGTCACCCGACCGAAACCCGGATCGCCGATCGTTCCGAGGATTCGTACCACCGGCGCGGGCGAACCCGGCATACCGTTAAAAGCGAAAGAGGTGGTCACACTGTACCGATTGTCGAACGACACGCTCTGGAGCGTACCCAGCAGGGGGTTGAACCGCTGCAGATACACCGGCCCGCGATTCGCGTCCGTATAGGTGATCGTGGCGGCACTGGCGCTCGATCCCGCGCAGATGGCCGCAGCGGCAATCGCCATCGTCTTGAAAAAAATGCTCACACGTTTTCCCCGTTTGGCGACCGATGATCGTGGCGGTGGCGGTGGCGTTAACAAACGCGCTTGATCCGTCAACCATATCGAACCTGAGCCGCCCTTTTCGGGATAGGGGTGCAGACCCTTGCTACACCCCCTCCTCGCGCAACGGCCGTGCCAGCAGGGTGCCGATCACGTCGTCCACGGCCGCGCCCTCCAGCAGGCGGCACACCGCGTCGCATACCGGCATGTCGACCCCGGCCTCCGCCGCCGCCTGCCGCAGCACGGGCGCGGTGAACGCGCCCTCCGCCACCGTGCGGCGATCCGCCAGCAACGCGGTCGCCGCCTCGCCCCGGCCCAATCCCACGCCCAGCGAGAAATTGCGCGAGCTGGTCGACGAGCAGGTCAGCACCAGATCGCCCAGACCGGACAGCCCCGCCAGCGTCTCCGCCCGCGCGCCGCGCGCCAGCCCGAACCGCGTCATCTCGGCGAAACCGCGCGCGATCAGCGCCGCGCGCGCATTCTGCCCCAGCCCCGCGCCCTCGACCACGCCGCAGCCGATCGCCAGCACGTTCTTCACCGCGCCGCCGATCTCCGCGCCGGTCACGTCGCTGGAGGCATAGGGCCGGAAATGCGGGGCCGCGAGCCGTTCGGACAGCGCGGTGCGCAAGGCATCGTCCTCGCACGCCAGCGTCACCGCGGTCGGCAATCCCCGTGCTACCTCATGCGCGAAGGTCGGACCGGACAGGACGGCGATCGGCGCTTGCGGATGCACCGCGCGCGCCACCTCGCCCACCAGCCGGCGGCTGCCCGCCTCGATCCCCTTGGCGCACAGCACCAGCGGCCGGGTACCGACCGGCGTCGCCGCCAGCACCGCGCCGACATGCTGCGCGGGCGCCACCACCAGCAACGCGTCGCACGCCGCCAGATCGGCGAGGTCGCCGGTCGCGCGGATCGTCGGCGACAGGTCGATGCCGCTCAGGAACAGATGGTTGCGGCGATCGGCATTGACCGAGGCGACCACCTCCGCCTCACGCGCCCATAACAGCACGTCGCGGTCGCCATGCGCCGCCACCTGCGCCAGCGCGGTGCCCCATGCCCCGCCGCCGATCACCCCGATTCTCATGCCTTCACCCCTGCACCGCGCACCGCCTCCGCCAAGGGATCGAGCGGCCAGCGCGGCCGGGCGGGCAGGTCGAGCGGATCGGTCAGCCCGGCGGCGAAGCGTTCCGCCCCGGCCCAGGCGATCATCGCCGCATTGTCGGTGCATAGCCACAGCGGCGGCGCGACGAAGCGGCGGCCATGCGCGGTCGCCAATTCTTCCAGCGCCGCGCGGACCGCGCGGTTCGCCGCCACCCCGCCCGCGACGACCAGCGTCGCCGCCTCCGGCACCGCCGCCAGCGCGCGCGCGGTGCGATCGAGCAGGCATTCCACCACCGCCGCCTGGAACGACGCGGCCAGATCCTCCGGGCTGTGCTTGCCCACGGCGCGTGCCACCGCGCTCTTCAGCCCCGCGAACGAGAAATGCGGTTCCGCCGCGCCCTTCAGCGGCCGGGGCAGCGGCACCGCGCGCGGATCGCCCAGCGCCGCCGCGCGCTCCACCGCCGGCCCACCCGGAAAGCCGAGGCCGAGCAGCTTGGCGGTCTTGTCGAACGCCTCGCCCACCGCATCGTCGATCGTCGTCGCCAGCCGGCGATAGCGGCCGACCCCCTGAACCAGCAGCAACTGGCAATGGCCGCCCGACACCAGCAGCAGCAGATAGGGAAAATCCAGATCGGGGTCGGCCAGCCGGGGCGACAGCGCGTGACCCTCCAGATGGTTGACCGCGACCAGCGGCTTGCCCGCCGCATGGGCCAGCGCCTTGCCGGTGACGAGGCCGACCATCACCCCGCCGATCAGCCCTGGCCCGGCAGTGGCGGCGATCGCATCGACTTGGCGTAACGTCACCCCCGCATCCGCCAGCGCGGCGGCGACCAGCGGCGCCAGCGCCTCGACATGCGCGCGGGCCGCGATCTCCGGCACCACCCCCCCGAACGGCGCATGCGCCGCCTCCTGCCCCAGCAGCCGATGCGCCAGCACCCGCCGGTCGCCGGTCACGAGCGCGGCGGCGGTTTCGTCACAGGAGGATTCCAGACCCAGGATCAACATGGCGGACGGTGTAGCGGGTCGCCGTGCCCTTGTCGAAGCGGCCGGCGGCACGCACCCTGTCTACCGCGCCGAGAACATGGCGCAATAGACCAGAATCGGCACGCCGATCAGCAGGATCATCAGCAGCAGGGTAAGGTCGATCGTGCGTCCGGGCATCCGCTGGGGCGGCGCCAGGGAACGGACCGGTTCGGGTGCGTTCCCCGGCCCGCATGGGGCGATAGGCTCCGATCGGCGATCCATCGCCGAGGCATCGATATCCGACATGGTACGAAATCCGCTTGTCCGGGTAAGCGGGCGCCCGCAGCGCATCCGCCTGAAACAGTTCGACTATATCCCGAGCCCGGTCGGCAAGCCTTCGAGCCCGGGCTACAGGCGCGCGGCGAGTTGGCCTGCGTGATTGCGAAATCGCTGATATGTCGCACATGCGGACATATCGTTAAGATGGCAACGCCATCATCGTTCGTCAACCGCATGATGTATCCGTTGTGGCTGACGTTCATCAGGTTCGGTCATGGTCCCGTGTGGCGGTATGGCAAGGCGCGGTGGCCGCGTTGCGCCGGGAACCCTGCGATCAAGGCTTGCCGACATCCCGGCGGGAGGCGCGCAGCCGCCGTCCTTCCCTTCGTCGATCGGGCCGGATCATGATGGCGACCATTCCTTGGCGTCGGCACCGCATGATGGCAGGACTGGACCATGGGGTTGCCGCGCAGGCCGGTGGGAAGGGGAGGTAATGGTCGAGGCACCGTTCGGGCTGAGCGACAAGGAGCGTGAGGTCCTTCGCCTCCTCGCCAGGGGGCATGACACCAAAAGCGCGGCGGCCACGCTGCGTCTGTCGGTTCACACCGTCAACGAGCGCCTCCGCGAAGCCCGCCTCAAAACCCGGGCCGGCAGCAGCCGGGCCGCCGCCCGCCTTCTGGCCGAGCAGGAGGACCCTGAATTTCTGGGGCCATCGAAATTTGTGGTTCCCGACCGCGTCGCCGGGGCCGAGCAGGACGGTCGGTCAAAGCGCTGGCCGACGGACGGCTCCCGCTTCCTGAGCCATTGGGGAATTCCCATGCTGACATCGGCCATCGTCGCGGCGGTCATCGTCGCGGGCACTCATGCCGACCTGGAAAAGCGTTCGACGCCCGCCGCTCCTCATGTCGTTTCCACCTCTCCGGCGCCGGATGCCGTGGTCGGTCCGGGCCAGATCGCGCTGAGCGTCACATTCGATCGACCGATGCGACGGCAAAGCTACTCATTCGTTCGGAAAACTGCGGAAACCTATCCCGAATGCGACAACCGGCCCGAACAGTCTACCGATCGCCGCACGTTCCGGATGATCTGCAACGTCAAATCGGGTCGCCGTTACGAAATCTGGTTCAACAGCCCGCCCTATCTGAATTTCGTCGATGACGGCGGAGCACCTGCCATACCCCATGGACTGCGCTTCCGGGCCCGATAGACCGGGCGAAGGGCGGCGGTGGGGCGGCCAAAGGGTTCGGTCCGTCGCGGACCTCGGCACCGGGCCGGCCCGTCCAAGCTCCGACATCAATATCCGACACGGGGAAAACATCGATCGATGCCACGTCGCGACAGGGAATATTGGGCACGGCTGCGGGTTGATGCGGCTTCGTCATGGGCGGCCGGCATGGCGATCATCGCCGTTCTTGCCGCCTCGCTCGCCCTGATCGGGTTGATCGTCTCCGGCGGACAGGCAGAGACGCGGGCCAATCCGATCTACTGGCTGATCCTGCTGCCGGTCGCGTGGTGGGGCGGCGGGCTGAGCGGGTTCGGCGCGCGTCAGGTTCGATTGATGGTACCGGCCATGGTCGCCGCCCCGATCCTCGCCGCCCTGTGCCTGGTGATCGCGGCCGGACGCGCGGAGGCCGTCACGCCCTGGGTGATCGCGACTATTGTCGCCGCCGTCGCCGCGATCGTCAGCCGCCTGTTCTACGATCGCAGCCTGCAGAAACGCGAGGGGCCGGATCGTTGGGTGTAGCCGACGCCACGAACCCCCTTGGGTTACGCCCCACCCCCCGCCTATAGGGCGCGGGATGGTTCGGTTAAGGCTCGGTACGCGGGGGTCGCCGCTGGCGCTCACCCAGGCGGGGATGGTGCGGGATGCGCTGTGCGCGGCGCATGGCTGGCGGCCCGACGATATCGAGACGGTCGTGATCCGCACCACCGGCGACCGGGTGCAGGACCGCGCGTTGGCGGAGATCGGCGGCAAGGCATTGTGGACCAAGGAACTGGATCGCGCGCTGCTGGCCGGCGAGATCGACGCCGCCGTCCATTCGATGAAGGATGTCGAGACGGTGCGCCCGGCGGCGATCCGGATCGCCGCGATGCTGCCGCGTGCCGATGTGCGGGACCGGCTGATCGGCGTCGCGGCGATCGCCGACCTGCCCCATGCCGCCACGGTCGGCACCAGCAGCCCGCGTCGCCGCGCGCAGTTGCTGCGCCGCCGCCCCGACCTGCGGATCGTGCTGTTCCGCGGCAATGTCGACACCCGTCTGGGCAAGCTGGCGGCGGGGGAGGTCGATGCGACGCTGCTGGCCGCCGCCGGGCTCGACCGGCTCGGCCGGACGACCGTTGGCCATGCGGTGCCGACCGACACGATGCTGCCCGCCCCGGCGCAGGGCGCGGTTGGGATCGAGGTGCGCGCCGACGATGCCGCCGCGCAGGCGCTGTTCGCCGCGATCGACGATCCCGCCACCCATGCCTGCGTCGCGGCCGAACGCGCGCTGCTCGCCGCGCTGAAGGCGGACTGCCATTCCCCGGTCGCGGCGCTTGCCAGCCTGTCGGGCGAGATGCTGACGCTGCGCGGCGAATTGCTGGCCGAGGACGGCACGGCGCAGGTGGAGGGCCATGTCGAGGGCACCGCCGACGACGATCTCGGCGCCCGCCTTGCCGCCGATCTGCTGGCCCGCGCGCCCGACCCGGTCCGGCGGTTGTTCGCGGGGTGAATCGCGCGGTCGCGGTGCTGCGGCCCGAACCGGGCAATGCGCGCACGGCGGCGCTGATCGCGGCGCGGGGCGGCCGGGCGATCCGGCTGCCGCTGTTCGCGGTGGCGGCGACGACGTGGACCCCGCCCGATCCCGCCGGGTTCGACGCGCTGGTCGCGACCAGCGCCAACGCCTTTCGCCACGGGGGCGACGGGCTGGCCCGCCTGCGGACCCTGCCGGTATGGGCGGTCGGTCGGGCCACCGCGTACGCCGCCGCCGATGCGGGCTTCGCGGTGGAGGTGATCGGCGCCCGCGGCGTGGAATCGCTGGTCGCGGCGATGCCGGCGGGGCGCCGGCTGCTGCATCTGGCGGGGCGGGAGCGGATCGCGATCCCCGATGCGGTCGCCATCACCGTCTATGCCGCGGAACCACTGCCGGTGGCGCCCGACGCGCTCGCGGCGCTGGCGGGGGGAGTCGCGCTGCTCCATTCCGCCCGCGCGGGCGCCCGGCTGGCGGCGCTGGTCGATCGGCGCGGCGATATCGAACTGATCGCGATCAGCGGTGCGGTCGCCGCCGCGGCGGGCGGCGGCTGGGCGTCGGTCACGGTCGCGGCCCGGCCCGACGACGCCACGCTGGTCGCGCTGGCGCTGGGGGCGGCCCGGAACGGGAATACCGGCCGGCCACGGGAATGATTGACCGCGCGGGCGCCTGCGAGGATAACCGCCGGCGATGAGCAGCCCCGCGTTTTCCGATCCCGCGCCCTTCGATCGCCCGCCCGCGCGGGGCCGCCGCCCCGGCTTCGTCGTCGCGCTGATCCTGATCGCCTTCGTCGCGGGCTGTTCGCTCGCCAGCTATGCGATCTATGCCGGCTGGCTGTCGCGGCTGAACATCGGCGCGCAGCCGCCGCAGACGGGTGCGGGCACGGACGGGGCCGGCTTCACACCCGCCCAGCCGCTGACCTCGACCGGCGCGGCCCCCGCCGTCGATCCCGCCGCCCTGGTCACGCGGGAGGCGGCACTGGCCGCCCAGCTCGCCGCGCTGGAGGCACGCACCGCCACCGTCGCGACCGATGCCGCCGCCGCGGGCGCACAGGCGACGCGGGCGGAGGCGCTGATGGTCGCCTTCGCCACCCGCCGCGCGATCGATGGCGGCACCGGCCTGGGCTATCTGGAGGAACAGCTGCGCAGCCGCTTCGTCGGGGCGCAGCCGCGCGCGGTCGCGGTGCTGATCCAGGCGGCGCGTACCCCGGTGACGATCGAGGATCTGCGCCAGGCACTCGACGCGATCGCCCCCGATCTGCAATCGGCCAGCGGGCGCGACTGGTTCGCCGATACCCGTCGCGAACTGCGCAACCTGATCGTGCTGCGCGAGGAGGGCACCCCCTCCACCGCCCCGGCCGACCGGCTGGCCCGCGCCCGCCGGCTGCTCGACGACGGCCGGGTCGATGCCGCCCGGGCGGAGATCGCGCGGATGCCCGGCGCGGCGCAGGCGGGCAACTGGCTGGTGGCGGCGCGCCGCTATGCGCTGGCGCATCAGGCGCTCGACGTCGTCGAAACCGCGGCGATCTTGGGGCAGGCGACCGGCCAGCCACTTGCGCCGGTGCGTGGCGACCCGATCGCCCGATAGGGTCTTCCTCAGTCCAGCCCCAGAAACGCCACGCCCGGCACCGTCAACTGCTGCCCCCCCGACCCTGATCCCGACCCGGACAGGGTGCCGTCACGCTCGATCCCCAGCACCGCGATCGTCCCCGACCGTTCGTTGCCGACCAGCATCTGCCGGGCATCCTCGACCAGCACGAAGATGCGGGGCCAGTGGCCGCCGCTGCCGATATGCTGCGCCAGCCGGGGCTCCCCCGTCGCCTCGATCACGAACACCGCGATGCTGTCATGCCCCCGGTTCGAGACGTACAGCCGCTGCCCCGCCCGATCGACCGCGATATGCGCCGCCTGCGAGGCGCCCGAGAACCCGGCGGGCAGCGTCGATACGGTCGATCGCGTCGCGAACCGGCCGTCCAGGCCGGCGTCCAGCGTAATCAGCTGGTTGGACAATTCGCACACCACATAGGCGACCGGCAGGCGCGGATGCCGCGCCAGATGCCGTGGCCCGGCCCCGGCGGGCGCGCGCCACGCCGGCTGCGGCGGCGCCAGCGCGCGGGCACGGGGATCGAACGGATAGGCGAAGATCGCGTCCGCCCCCAGGTCGACCGCGTGCAGCCAGCGCTGGTCGGGGCTGAACCCCACCCAGTGCGCATGGGGTCCGGTCTGACGGTCGCCATCCGGACCGCTGCCCTCGTGCCGGAACACCGTCGGCCGTCCGGCCACGCCCTCGCGCCGGTCGAGCGACAGGAAGCCGACGCTGCCGCCGCCGTAGTTCGCCACCGCCAGACAGCGGCCGGCCCGGTCGATCGCGAGATGGCACGGCCCCCCGCCCCCGCTCGGCGTGCTGCCCAGCCGTTGCCAGCCGGGACCATAGGCCGCGACCATGCCGTCGTCGCTTTCCGCCACCGCATACCAGCGCCCGCGCCGGTCGCGCACCGCGAACGACGCATCGGCGATCGTCCTGATCGCAGGGGCCAGCGTCCACCGCCCGGTGCCGGCATCATGGGCGAGCCGGTACAGCCCCTCTCCCCCTTCGGCCGTATAGGTGCCCGCCACCACCCGCCGTACCCGCGCCGCGGTCGCCCCGCCCGGCAGCAGCAGCCCCGCCGCCAGTCCGCCCAATCCACCCAGCGCGGTCCGCCGCGTCATCGCCGCCATCGTGCCATCCGTCATCGTCGTTCCTCGCGCCGTTCCCTGCCTCGTGATACGCATCGGCTCATCGCGACGCACGATCGATCGCATCGACCGGTGACCGTCCCGCCAGCGACGCCGCCACTGCCTCGACCCGTTCCATCACGCGTAGCACATTGCCCTGCGCCAGCGCGACGAGGTCACGGTCGCGCCACCCGCGCCGGATCAGTTCGGCGAACAGTCGCGGATAGCCATCGACACCCTTCATCCCCACCGGCCCGGTGCCGCCGATCCCGTCATAATCGCCGCCCAGCCCGACATGGTCGCGCCCCGCCACGCTGGCGACATGCTCGACATGGTCCGCGACGGTGGCGACGTCGACCAGGGGTTCGGGATGCGCGCGGTCCCACGCCACCAGCGGCGCAGGGGACCGGTCGCCATAGACGTCCGCCGGCACCCCCGCCCCCGCGGCATAGGTGGTCCGCGCCGCATCCCAGGCCCGCCAGTCGTCCGACAGGAAGGCCGGATAGCAATTGACCATCACCACGCCGCCGTTCGCCGCGATCGCGCGCAGCAGATCGTCGGGGATGTTGCGGGGCGCGGCGGTCAGCGCCCGCGCGCTGGAATGCGACGCGATCACCGGCGCCGTCGTCGTCGCCAGCACCGCCGCCATCGTCGCGTCGGACACATGCGCGATGTCGACGATCATGCCGATCCGGTTCATCTCCGCCACCACCTGCCGCCCGAACGGCGACAGGCCGCCGCTGCGCGGTGCGTCGGTCGCCGAATCCGCCCAGTCCAGGCTGCGCGCGTGCGTCAGCGTCAGATAGGCGACGCCCAGCGCCCGGTACTGGCGCAGCACCGCCAGCCGCCCGTCGATCTGGTGGCCGCCCTCCACCCCGATCAGCGAGGCGGTGCGTCCGTCCTTCATGATCCGCCGCACCCCGGCGGCATCGCTGGCGAAGGCCAGATCGCGGGGATGCGCGGCGACCAGCCGGCGGACGATGTCGATCTGCTCCAGCGTCAGTTCCACCGCGCGTGGGCCGGTGACGTCGGCAGGAATCCACACCGACCAGAACTGCCCGCCGACCTGCCCGCGCCGCAACCGGTCGAGATCGGTCTGGAGCGGGCGCGGCAGCCGGTCGGTCCCGCGCGTCAGGTCGATCGCCTCGACATGGCCACCCTGGGTGTCACGGATTTCCCAGGCCAGATCGTTGTGCCCGTCGATCAGCGGCGCGGCGGCCAGCACGCGTTCGGCGCGGGCCAGTGCCGGATCGGGACGCGAGGGGATCGACCGGGGCGGATCGGCGGCGGCCAGCATCAGGAGCAGGGAGATCATCCCGCCATGATGGCAAAACGGCGGGACCGGGTCACCCCGATCCCGCCGCCGTCATGCCGATTGCCCGCCGGGGGCGATCGGATCGTCAGGCATGGGCGACGCGGGTCGCGCGGCGGCGATAGCGGGTCGCACCGCCGACCATCGCGAAACCGGCCAGCATCAGCGCCCAGCTCGCCGGCTCGGGCACCGATGCGGTCATCGAGATGCGGTCATATCCGTCCATGTAACGGGCCGTGTACTCGGTGATCGACCCGGCGCCGGTGCCGTCGTTGAAGAAGTCGATCAGGAACCCGGTCGACCCGATATCGTCATAGGCCGCGAAGACGAGTGGGAAGGCGAAACCCTCGAACGTTCCCGCCACGATGGTCCGTGCCGCGGTATCGAACCCGAAATACCGGTTCGACAGGCCAAGGATATCGGTCAGCGAATAGGTGACGCTCGGAAATTCCTGCGTGGTGCCGTCGCTGAGCAGGATCGGGCCGCCGACCGTGGTCATATCGAAGCTTTTCAGGTCCTCGAACGCCAGCACGCCGGTCTTGGCGTCGTCAAATTCGAACACGCCGTTGGCGCGGCTGGCGCCGTTCAGGCCGAAATCGAACGTCACTTTCGCTGCCTGTGCCGGCGAAGCGATCGCCGCGGCGGCGATCAGGATACCGGTGGCCAATGACATCAGGCTGGTCTTCATGCGGATTTCCCTCGATTGCCCCGCGACGGGGCCGAAACATCGTTGAGAGACGTCCTAAAGGAGAATGCCTAACAGCGGGTTACGCGATCGATCCCGGATCGGGACGATCGAAAGGGAAACGGTCGGTCAGACCGCCGGATCGTGCGAGCGGCCGAAATCCTCGCGCGCGTCGTCCTGCCCCTGCTCCACGATCGACCGGCGGATCGCGCGGGTGCGGGTGAACAGGTCGAACAGCGCGTCGCCGTCGCCCCAGCGGATCGCGCGTTGCAACTGCGCCAGGTCTTCGGAGAAGCGGCCCAGCATCTCCAGCACCGCCTCCCGGTTGGACAGGAACACGTCGCGCCACATCGTCGGGTCGGACGCGGCGATACGGGTGAAGTCGCGGAATCCCCCGGCCGAATATTTGATGACCTCGCTCTCGGTCACCGCCTCCAGATCGCTGGCGGTGCCGACGATCGAATAGGCGATCAGGTGCGGCAGGTGGCTGGTGACGGCCAGCACCCGGTCGTGATGCTCGGGGGTCATCACCTCGACATCCGCGCCCAGCCGTCGCCAGAACTCGCCCACCCGCGCCACCGCGACGGAATCGGCATCGGCGGCGGGCGTCAGGATGCACCAGCGGCCCGCGAACAGCGTCGCGAAGCCCGCCTCCGGCCCGCTGCGCTCGGTCCCCGCGACGGGGTGCGCCGGGACCACCGCGACACCGGGAATCGCCTCGGCCAGCGCGCGCGCCACCTCGGTCTTGCAGCTGCCCACATCGGTGACGATCACATCGGATGGCAGGTCCGCCGCCAGTTCGCCCGCCACCGTGCCGATCGCGCCGACCGGCACGCACAGCACCACCAGATCGGCATCCGTCACCGCCGCGCCAGCCTGATCGGCGACATCGTCGACCAGCCCCAGCCGGATCGCCGTGTCGCGTACCGCCGGATCGGCATCGTACCCGCTCAGCCGCACCGTCGGCATCGCGTGGCGCACGGCCCGCGCGACCGACGATCCGATCAGCCCCAGTCCGACGATCGCGACCCGCGCGAACGGCAGCATCAGCCGGCCCGTTCCACCAGCGTGCGCAGCGCCGCGACGACGCCGCGCGTCTCCTCCTCGGTGCCGATCGTGATGCGCAGGCCCTGCGCCAGCCCCTGCCCCGGCAGCCAGCGGACGATATAGCCCGCGTCCATCAGCCCCTTGTACGCCGTCTCGGCGGTTAACCGGCCCTCGAACAGCACCAGCACGAAATTGGCCTGCGACGGCACGCACCGCAGCCCGGCATTGCCCAGCGCGCCGATCGCGCCCACGAACCAGTCGCGCCAGCGGTCGTTGTGCGCGCGCGTCGACGCGACGAAGCTGGTGTCGCCGACTGCCGCCACCGCCGCCGCCTGCCCCGCGATCGTCACGTTGAACGGCCCGCGCACCCGGTGCAGCGCCTCGATCACCGCAGCCGAGCCATATCCCCAGCCGATCCGCTCCGCCGCCAGCCCGTGGATCTTGGAAAAGGTGCGCGTGGCCAGCACGTTCGCTGCCGTCGCCGCCAGCGCCAGCCCGCCATCGTCGTCCTCGGGCGCGAGATATTCGGCATAGGCCTGGTCGAGCACCAGCAGCACATGCCCCGGCAACCCGGCATGGAGCCGTGCGACTTCGTCCTTCGCGGTGAAGGTGCCGGTCGGGTTGTTGGGGTTGGCGACATAGACGATCGTGGTGCGATCGGTGACGGCGGCGAGGATCGCATCGACATCGGTGGCGTAGTCGCGGTCGTCCACCACCACCGGCGTCGCGCCGACCCGGCGGGTCGCGATCTCGTACACCGCGAAGCCGTAGCGGACATGGATGATCTCGTCCCCCACCCCGGCATAGGCGGACGCGACCAGATGCAGGATCTCGTCCGATCCGGTGCCGTAGATGATCCGCGCCGGGTCGATCCCGTGCGCCGCGCCGATCGCCTCGCGCAGCGCGGTCGCGCCGGCATCGGGATAGCGTTCCAGGCTGGTGCCCGCGCGCGCAAAGGCGGCGACGGCGGCGGGACTGGTGCCGAGCGGGTTCTCGTTCGACGACAGTTTCACCACCTTGCGCCCGTCGTCCGCGGTCGAGCGGCCGGGGATATAGGGGTGGATCGCCTGCACCCATGGCTTCACGACGGGCGAGGTGGGGGAGGATGCTGGGGTCATGCCGCCGCGCATAGCCGCCACGGCCTTGCCATGCCAGCCCGCGCACCGTAGCGGGCGGGGGATGATCGACGAGCGTTTCGGGCTATCGCGCCATGTGACGTTGCCAGGGCCGCTCCGGCTCGACGGCGGCGCGCTGCTCGCGCCCGTCGAGATCGCCTACGAAACCTATGGCACGCTCGCCCCCGATGGCGGCAACGCGGTGCTGGTCTGCCACGCGCTGACCGGGGACCAGCATCTCGCCAGCCCCCACCCGCGCACCGGCAAACCCGGCTGGTGGTCGCGGCTGGTCGGCGAGGGACGGCCCGTCGATCCCGCGCGCGACTTCGTCGTCTGCGCCAATGTGCTGGGCAGTTGCATGGGATCGTCCGGCCCGTCGACGATCAACCCCGCCACCGGCCACCCCTTCGCGATGGCGTTCCCGGTCATCACCATCCGCGACATGGTGCGCGCGCAGGCCATGCTGCTCGACCATCTCGGCGTCGGGGTGCTTCGCGCGGTGGTCGGCGGATCGATGGGCGGGATGCAGGCGCTCAGCTGGCCCGCCACCTTTCCCGATCGCGTGCGCGCGGCGGTGGTGATCGCCTCGACCGCGCGGCACACCGCGCAGAACATCGCCTTTCACGAGGTCGGTCGGCAGGCGGTGATGGCCGACCCCAAATGGCGCGGCGGCGATTACCGCGACGATCCCCCCGCCGCCGGCCTGTCGGTGGCGCGGATGGCGGCGCACATCACCTATCTGTCCGAAGCCGGGCTGACCGAGAAGTTCGGGCGGAAACTACAGGCGCGCGACGCGAAGGGCTTCGGCTTCGACGCCGATTTCCAGGTCGAAAGCTATCTGCGCCATCAGGGCCTCAGCTTCGTCGACCGGTTCGACGCCAATTCCTATCTCTACATCACCCGCGCGATGGATTATTTCGATCTGGCGGAGGAGCATGGCGGGCTGCTCGCCAATGCATTCCGCGCCACCGCCGCCCGGTTCTGCCTCGTCAGCTTCGATACCGACTGGCTGTACCCGACGATCGAATCGCGCCACATCGTCCACGCGCTCAACGCCGCCGGCCGCGCGGTCAGCTTCGTCGAACTCTCCAGCCCCTATGGCCACGACGCCTTCCTGCTCGACGCGCCCGAGATGAACCGCGTGGTCGACGGGTTCCTGAAGGCGGTGGCATGATCGAACTCGACGACGACAGGACCCGGCTGGATGTCGCCTGCGTGCATGGCTGGCTGGCGGGCAGCTATTGGTCGCCCGGCATCGCGCGCGATCTGGTCGAACGGGCGATCGCGGGATCGCACTGCCTTGGCGCCTATCGCGACGGTACGCAGGTCGGTTTCGCCCGCGCGATCACCGATCATGCCACCTTCGCCTGGATCGCCGATGTCTGGGTGGACGAGGCCGCGCGCGGCCAGGGTCTCGGCCGGCAACTGGTCGGCTGGTTCGTCGATCATCCACGCTTCGCCGGCATCCGCCGTATCGGCCTTGTCACGGCGGATGCGCATGGAGTGTACGAAAAGCTCGGATTTCACGCGCTGCTGCGTCCCGATCGCTACATGGAAAAGCTGTCGGCGGCGGCTGCGGCAATGTTGCGGGCGGTGCCATGACCCTGCGTCCCGACCTTGCGGTGATCGCCGACCATGTTGCCGGGGGTGCGCGCGTGCTGGATATCGGCTGTGGCGACGGCGCGTTGATGGCGGCGTTGCGCGATGGCCGCGGCGTCGATGCGCGCGGGCTGGAGATCGATCCCGACAACGTGTCGCTGGCGGTCGCGCGCGGGCTGCCGGTGGTGCAGGGCGATGCCGATACCGACCTGCCCGGCTATCCCGACCAGAGTTTCGACTATGCGATCCTCAGCCAGACGCTGCAGACCTGCCATGCGCCCGACCGGGTGCTGGACGAACTGTTGCGGATCGGCCGGCGCGCCTTCGTGTCCTTCCCCAATTTCGCGCATTGGCGGGTGCGGCTGTCGCTGCTGTGGGGCGGACGGATGCCGGTGACGTCGCTGTTGCCCGAACAATGGTACGACACGCCCAATATCCACCATGTCACGATCGACGACTTCCGCACCTTTCTGGCGCGGCGATCGGTGGTGGTGGAGGGGGCGTGGTTCCTGTCGCGCGGGGGTGTGCGGCCGGCGGCGGGGGCCAATCTGCTCGCCGAACACGCCGTGTTCCTGTTGCGACGCTAGGGAAACCGGGATGCGCGGCGACCGGATATCCGGAACTTTTGTTATTGATCCGGATTTACGGGTTCCAACCCCCACTGGATGTTCGATGAGCAAAACCGCGCTGATCGTCGAAGATGAGATTTTCGTCGCGCTGGATCTGGAGCGGATTCTGCTCGATGCCGGCTATGATGTCGCCGCGATCGCCGCCGATCGTGAAAGCGCGCTGCTGGCCGCGCCCGAATGCGGGTTCGCCTTTGTCGACGTGAACCTGCGCGACGGGCCGACGGGGCCGGACATCGCCCGCCGCATCGCGGCCGAACATGGTATCAAGGTGGTGTTCGTCACCGCCAACCCCACCCAGATCGGCGATGGCGACGGCGCGCTGGGATATATCCGCAAACCCTTCACCGAACGCGCGATCCTTGCCGCCGCCGCGATGGCGACCAGCGCTGGCGTGTCGATCAATGGCGCCGCCAGTGACGATGTGGTCGCCTTCGCAGGTCCAGCGACGGCGGATGCGTCGTGCCACCACGATGTGATGGTCGGCGCAAAGACCCGCTGACGTCGGCCCTACCCCGCGCTTCCGCGGTGGGGCCGTTACCCGTCGCGCCGGCTCAGGGCGGATCGCGGCACCCGCATCATTACGTCCAGCCCTTCCGGCCGCCATTCGCGCGTCACCGTGCCGCCCAGCTGGCGCACCGCGCTCAGTTCGATCAGCTGGCTGCCGAACCCGCTCATCCCGCTGGCCGGCTCGGTCACCACGGGGCCGCCCGTCTCGGTCCAGCACAGCGTCACGTCGTCGCCGTCCTGATCGATCCGCACCGTCACCCGTCCCTCCTGGGCGGACAGGGCGCCATATTTGGTCGCATTGGTCGCCAGTTCGTGGAACAACAGTGCCAGCGGCGTCGCGGAGCGGTCGTCGATCAGCATATCGTCGCCCTCCGTCACGATCCGCAGGCCGTCGCCCTGCTGATAGGGTTCGAACAGGTCGGCGAGCAAACCGGCCAGACTGTCCTGCCGGGCGGAGGGCCGCGACTGCGCGCTGTGCGGCCGCACGAAATCATGCGCGCGGCCCAATGCGGTGATCCGCTGGCGCAGATCGGTGGCGATCGGCGCGAATTCGGGCCGGTTGCGCGCGGTGAACTGGATCAGCCCGGCGATCACCGCGAAGATGTTCTTGATTCGGTGCGCCAGTTCCTGGCTGATGATCTCGCGCTCTTCCAGCGCCAGTTTCTGTTCGTGGATGTCGGTGCAGGTGCCGAACCAGCGGGTGATCGTGCCACCATCGTCGCGGATCGCCAGCGCGCGGCCCAGCACCCAGCGATACGTGCCGTCGAAATGCTTCAGCCGATATTCGATCTCATAGGGTTCGCCCGTCTCCAGGCTGTGCCGCCATACCGTCCGCGACCGCTCACGGTCGTCGGGGTGGAACACGTCGCTCCACCCCTCGCCATCGGTGCTGCCGGGGGGCGTGCCGGTGAACTCGTACCAGCGCGCGTTGTAATAGTCGTGGAACCCATCGGCCCGCGTCGACCACACCATCTGCGGCATCGTGTCGGCCAGCGTGCGGAACCGCAGGTCGCTTTCCTCCAGCGCACGGCGTGATTGCGCGGCGACGACACCCTGTTCGCGGGCGATACGGCGATCGTCCAGCCGCCCCATCGCCGCCCGCGCCAGCACCATCAGCCCCTGATGCTGGAGCGGCGTCAATCCCGTGCGCGGGCGCGTATCGAGCACGCAGACGGTGCCCAGCACGCTGCCGTCGCTCGCACGCATCGGCGCGCCGGCATAGAAGCGCACCGATGTCGGCCCGGTGACCAGCGGATTGTCGACGAAGCGCGGATCGGCCAGCGTATCGGGCACCACCATCACCTCGTCCGCCGTCACCGCATGGGTGCAGAACGAGATGTCGCGCCGGGTCCCCGTTCCGTCGAAGCCGGTCCGCGCCAGGAAGTGCTGATATTCCTCCTCCAGCAGCGTGACGAGCGCCACCGGCGCCTCGCACAGCGCCGCCGCGAAACGGGTCAGGTCGTCGAGCGCACCCGCCGCCCCGATCCCGTTCGCGTCGTAGAACGACAGGACACGGGTATCGGCATCAGCACACACCAGGGATTCAGGGTTCAATCATCGATCCTCAGAACGGAACATCGTCGTCGAGATCATCGGCGAAGCCACCGCCCTGACCGCCGCCGAAGCCGCCGCCACCACCGCCACGGCTGCCACCACCCGATGCACCGCCGCCGCGCGATCCGGCGCCCGAGCCGTAATCGTTGCCGCCGCCGCCGGCCCAGTCGTCGCCGCCACCGCTACGGCCGCCACCACCGGCACCGCCGCCCTGGCCGCCACCGGGACCGTCGAGCATCGTCAGCACGCTGTTGAAGCCCTGCAGCACGATCTCGGTCGAATATTTGTCCTGGCCCTGCTGGTCCTGCCATTTGCGGGTCTGGAGCGAGCCCTCGATATAGACCTTCGATCCCTTGCGCAGGAACTTCTCGGCGACGTTGGCCAGCCCCTCGTTGAAGATCGCGACCGAATGCCATTCGGTCTTCTCCTTGCGCTCGCCGGACATCTTGTCCTTCCACGTTTCCGACGTGGCGATGCGCAGGTTGACGACCTTGCCGCCGTTCTGGAACGCCCGGCTTTCGGGATCGCGCCCCAGATTGCCGACGATGATGACCTTGTTGACGCTACCCGCCATGATTGCCCCGAAATTAGAGGCCGACGGCGACCGCCAGCCAGTAGGTGATACCCGCCATGATGTACGCCGCGGCGAACAAATAGCCAACCATGAACGCCGGCCACTTCCAGCCGTTCGTCTCGCGCCGGGTCACCGCGATGGTCGAGATGCATTGCGGCGCGAAGACGAACCACATCAGGAACGCCAGCGCCGTCGGCAGGCTCCACCGCGCGCGCAGATTTTCGGTGATCGCCTTCTGCCCGCCCTCGGCATCGGGATCGTCGATCGCATAGACGGTGCCGATCGCCGCCACCGCCACCTCGCGCGCCGCCATCGCCGGGATCAGCGCCAGCGCGATGTCGCGGTTGAAGCCGATCGGTCGCACCACGACCTCCAGTCCGTTGGCGATCCGCCCCGCCACCGAATAATCGACCGGCGATATTCCGCTGCCCTCGGGCGGCTTGGGGAACGACAGCAGCGCCCACAGCACGATCGTGGTCAGCGCGATGATGGTGCCGGCACGCTTCAGGAAGATCTCGGTCCGCCCCCACAGGCCCAGTGCGATGTCGCGCCATTGCGGCCACTGGTATTTGGGCATCTCCATCATGAAGCCCGACGACGCGCCCTTCGTCACCGTCCGCCGCAATGCCAGCGCCGCGACGAACGCGCCGACGATGCCCAGCACGTACAGCCCCAGCAGCACCAGCCCCTGCAACCCCACCCACCCCCAGACCGGCCGGTCGGGGATGAAGGCGGCGATGATGATGGTGTAGACCGGCAGCCGCGCCGAACACGTCATCAGCGGCGCGATCAGGATCGTGGTCAGCCGGTCCTTCTCGTCGTCGATCGTCCGCGTCGCCATGATGCCCGGCACCGCGCAGGCGAAGCTGGACAGCAGCGGGATGAACGCCCGGCCCGACAGGCCGACCCGCGCCATCATCCGATCCATCAGGAACGCGGCGCGGACCATGTATCCGGTCGCCTCCAGCACCAGGATGAACAGGAACAGGATCAGGATCTGCGGCAGGAACACGATTACCGCGCCGACGCCCGCGATCAGCCCGTCCGAGATCAGCGAGCGGACGAACCCGTCGGGCAACGTCGCCGATACCCATCCCTCCAGCGCGGCGAACCCCGCCTCGATCCAGCCGATCGGCGCTTCGGACCAGGCGAACACCGCCTGGAACATCACGAACAACAGCCCCAGCAACAGCACCGGCCCCGCCACCGGATGCAGCGCGACCGCATCCAGCCAGTGGTTCCAGCGCCGCCCCGGCGATTCGGCGATCACCGCCGCCTGCGCGATGCCCCGCGCCCGGCGTTGCAGCGTGACGATATCCTCCTCGACCGCCGCGATATCGGGCACCCTGTAGGGCCGCCGCGTCGTCGTTCCCCCGACAATGCCGGTCAGTGCCGCACGCAGCTGGTCCAGCCCCCGCTTGCGTACCGCGACGGTGGGGATCACCGGTACGCCCAGCTCGCGCTCCAGCACCGCCGGATCGAGCGTCAGCCCGTCGCGCTCGGCCAGATCGACCATGTTCAGCGCGACCACCACCGGCAGGCCCAGGGCGATCAGTTGCAGCGCGAAACGCAGGTGATTGTCGAGATTGGCGGCATCGACCACCACGACCATCGCGTCGGGCACGCGTTCGAACCCGCCGCGCCCGGTCACCACGTCGCACGTCACCCGTTCGTCGGCGGAACCGGGATCGAGGCTGTAGGTGCCGGGCAGGTCGACCAGCTCGACCGGGCGGCCATCGTCCAGCGACAACCGGCCCGAATGACGCTCCACGGTGACACCGGGGTAATTGCCCACCTTCTGCCGCGCGCCGGTCAGCGCGTTGAACAGCGCGCTCTTGCCGGCATTGGGATTGCCGACGAGCGCCACGAGCGGCGCGGCGTTCACGTCAGTGACGGGCGGAGACGCTGATCGCGGCCGCCACCGTGCGCCGCAACGCCACCGTCATCCGGCCGATCCGGCACGCGATCGGCCCGCTGCCGAAGCGCGAACGGTGCAGCACCTCGACCCCGACACCCTCGTCGAAGCCCAGTTCGCGCAGCCGGCGCGCCTCGGGCACCGCCAGTCGGCCCCAGTCGATCGCCGCGACGGTGGCGCGGGTCTGGCGGGGCAGGGTCACGAGACTGTCGAAGGTGGTCGCCATGGGGGGCAGATAATGGGTTTGCGACTGATTATCAATTAATGTCCGTCGATAAATCCCGCTACCCCGCCAGCCCCGCCCCTTCCGGATCGATCAGCGCAGTCAGCCGCCGTGCTGCGCGCCGGGCAAAGGCGAGCGTGCAGCGCTTGCGGACATGCGCGGGCAGCGGCGTGGTATGCGCCTCGCGCAGGATCACGGCGTCGTAGCGGTCGGCGACGATGATGCCGGTCCGCGCCGGCAGGAAGGCGGGATCGTCCAGCGGCTGGCAATCGAACCCCGCCGGCACCGCCCAGAAATACCGGTCGCAATGATCGAGGTAATCGGGCCATTTGCCGTCGCCCAGCAGGTCGGCACGCGATACCTTGATCTCGACGATCACGATCCGTCCGCGCGCGTCGATCGCCATCAGGTCCGCCCGCCGGCCACCGTCCAGCGGCACCTCCGCCATCGCGGTCAGGTCGTGCCGCAACAGCAGCCGCGTCACCCCCCGGCATACATCCGCCGCACAAAGCGCCGGATTCGCCGCGGAATCACCGTCGATGCAGGGAGCCGGCGTATCGAGCATAAGCGCCGGCATAAGAACAAGTCACGAACGGATCAAGTCCATCCTGTCCAAAGCCCCCTTCGCCGTCATTGCTTCGCTACGCTCGCAATGACGGAATAAATTGGCTCAGCCCCGCGAAGAAGTTTGCTCGCGCAGAGAACGCAGAGGTGTCAATCACCGGATCGATCGGCCGACGGGCAGGAAAAGCGGACATCAGGACGCAACCCTCTGCGTCCTCCGCGCCTCTGCGCGAACACCCTTCTTCATCGTGCGATCAGCGGTAGAAGAAGTGGTTCCCGATTACCGCGATCCGGCGGATGCCCGCGCCTGGCGACCGGCCCCGCGCGTTGAAATACAGCGCGGTGCCCGCCACCGTGTCCCATGCCTTGTCGACCGCGACGCGGGCGACCGCCACCGCGGTCCGCCACGTCTTGCGGGCCTCGTCGATCGCGGGGATGCGGCCACCGCGCACGAAGCTGAACTGCCCGCGCTGGGTCACGACACTGCAGATATCGGTGGGGAAACGGCCCGACTTCACCCGGTTCAGGATAACCTGCGCCACCGCCAGCTGGCCCGACAGCGGCTCCCCCTTCGATTCGAAGTAGATCGCACCGGCCAGGCAGCGCAGCGTCTCGCCCGATACCGAACTGTCCTGCGCGGCGACCGCCTCGGCCAGCGTCGTGAAATCGGCCGTGGTGGGCAACGGCGGCACGGTGATGAGTTTCGCGGGTACCGCCGCGGGGGCGGCGATCGTCGGTGTCGTGGGCTGGATCCTCACCGGCTCGGCGGCATGGGCCGCGGCAATCGTCCCCGGCAGGGCCAGCGACACGAGCAGGGCGGCAGCAGCCGCAACACCGGAAAGAAACGTCATTCACTCAAACGGCTGTGCGGCAGGCTCACGGCGCGACCGGTTGAAACCGACCGTCCGGGCACCCTCCGACTGCGTCACCGGCCCGGACCGCACCCGGATCGGCACAACGCGATGGCGACCGACATCCCGGTTACTCAGGGCCGGATCGGTGTCAAACCGTCAGGAGGGTTTCGGCGACGAGCTGTTCCGCGCCTGCGACGTCCAGCTCCACGACCCACAGATCGGGGTCGCGGGATCGCCGCCTTCGCCAATAATCCGCGATACCGCCATCGGTTCCCGCCGCCGGCGTCGAATCGATCAAAATCGATTCGCCGGTCGGGCCGGGGCCGCGTTCCAACAGCCGGTCGGGTTCGCCCGGCCGTGCGACGACGACCAGGATCGTGCCGCCGCCCGCATCCCCCTTCGCCAGCACCACACCGAACCCGCCGGCATCGTTGCACCGCCGCAGCATCGCCGACACCAGCAGCCCGCTCGGCAACCGGCCGCTCATGCCGCCGGCCCGTATCCCGGCAACCCCGCCAGCGCGATGCGCGATCGCATGAAGGTGCCGGTGCCCCGTGCCGCCTCCTCCCCGTCCGCGTCGATCAGCCGCGCCTCGCCCACGAACACGCGGCGACGTCCGCTGATCCAGCGTCCCTCCGCCACCACCGGGCCGGGACCGAGCGGCTTGGTCAGCAACAGGTTGAACGCGGTGGTCAGCAGGAAACGGTCGCTGACCAGACTGTTGCACGCATAAAAGGCGGCATCGTCCAGCATCTTGAAATAGCTGGTGCCATGCGCCGCGCCACCGGCGTGGAAATGCCGCTCGTCCAGCGTGAAGCGGATGCGGGCGACGCCACTGGTCCCGATCTCCAGTGACGATTCGAAGAACCGGTTGATCGGCGCGCGGGCATAAAGCGACTCGAGCGCGCGGAAATGCGCCGCCTCGCCCGCCGCCGGCATATCCTCATGCGGCATGACGCGCATCGCCGATGGTGAACAGCGCGTACAGCGCGTCGCGCGATCCCGCCCCGCGCAGCTTGGCCAGGAACGCCCGGTCGCGCAGCTGCCGCGATACGCGGGCCAGCGCCTTCAGATGGTCCGACCCCGCGCCCACCGGCGACAGCAAGGCGAAGACCAGGTCGACCGGCAGGTCGTCGACGGCATCGAACGCGATCGGTTGAGCCAGCCGGATGAACAGCCCGACCGGCGCGGCGATCCCCTCCAGCTTGGCATGCGGGATGGCCACGCCGCCGCCGAAGCCGGTCGATCCCAGCTTCTCGCGCGCGGCCAGCTTTTCGGTCACCACGCGCGGATCGATGCCCGTGCCGGGGCCGGCCAGTGTGCCCAGCTGCTGGAACAGCGCCTTGCGCGACGTCGCCGACAGGCCGGTCATCACGGCATCGGGGCGCAGCAGATCGCTGAAATCGGTCATCGGTTCACTCGGCCATATCCCCCGCACGGCCGCATAGCGGGTCGTGCGGGGGTGGCAAGTCAGGCGGCGGCGGCGGCGCTGCCCGCCGCAGCGTTCGCGGCGGCGCCATCGCGCTGCGGCTCGACCCAGCCGATCGTGCCGTCGCCGCGGCGATAGACCATGTTGTACGCGCCCGTGCCCGAATTGCGGAACAGCAGCGCGGCGGTGTTGCGCAGGTCGAGCATCATCACCGCATCGCCGACGCTGGCCTCGGGAATATCGACGCGCGTCTCCGCCACGATCAGCGGCGCATCGCCCTGATCGTCCTCCTCGGTCGATTCGGCGAACAGAGTGTAGCCGGCATTGTCATAGGCGCCGGCCTCCGCCACCTCGATCGCCTGTGCGGCGTGGCGGTCCTTCAGGCGACGCATATAGCGGCGCAGCTGCTTCTCGATCTTCTCGGCCGCGCCGTCGAAGGCGGGGTGTGCGTCCTGGGCGTCGTTGCTGCCCTTCAGCACCAGGCCCTTCATCACGTGCGCGACGATATCGCACCGGAAACCGACATCGTGCGGACCGCTGCCGAAGGTGACCTCGGCGGAAATGGCCCGGCTGAAATATTTGTCGGCGATACCCTGGAGTCGGTCTTGGACATGGATCTTGAGCGCGTCGCCCGTTTCGACCTGATGACCTGAAATCCGGATATCCATTGTCTTCTCCATTGAACGGACAGTCCTGTTGGCTCTGCCCCGAACGGCGTCATCCGGACGCCACGGCCCCCTCGATCGATGGTCCCCACAGGGAATCGGGGATACCCTTCATGAACGCCGCATGGGCGGCAACGTCTCCCTCGGGGACGGTGAAAACCCGCATCGGCCGGACCGGCCGGCGCACGTCTGCGACGACCGGCACCGCACCGGCCGCCGGCGCCGCCTCGCCCAGCCCCAGTCCGATCTGGCGACCGCCCATCAGCTCGACATAGACCTGCGCCAGCAGCTGCGCGTCGAGCAGCGCGCCGTGCAGCACGCGGTGCGACCGGTCGATACCGAACCGCGCGCACAGCGCATCCAGCGTATGCTTGGCACCGGGATGCCGGGTCCGCGCGATCTGGAGCGTATCGATCATCCGGGTGCGCTGGCAGATCGCCGAATGGCCCGCCTGCATCAGTTCGCCGTTGATGAAGCCGAAATCGAAACTGGCATTGTGCGCGATCAGCGGCGCATCGCCGATGAAATCCAGCAGCGCGGCCACGCCGTCCGCGAACAGCGGCTTGTCGCGCAGGAACGCATCGGACAGGCCATGGACCCGCTCCGCATCGGCGGGCATCGGCCGCTGCGGGTTGTAATAGGCGTGGAAGGTCCGGCCCGTCTCCACCCGGCCCACCATCTCGACGCAGCCGATTTCCACCAGCCGGTCGCCTTCGGAAAACTTGAAGCCCGTCGTCTCGGTATCGAACACGATCTCGCGCATCGCTACGGTATCGCCCTTCGCGATCGATCAGGCAAGCGCCCCGCTGCGCAGCTCGGCGATCGTCCGGCGCACCGCCGCACAGGTATCGTCCAGCGACCCGTCGGTCGGGATCACGATATCGGCGCGCGCGCGCTTCTGCGCATCGGGCAGTTGCCGGGCGAGGATCGCGTCCAGCCGGGCGGGCGTCATCCCCGGCCGCGCCAGCACCCGCGCCCGCTGCACCGCCTCCCCCGCCGAGACGACGGCGACCCGGTCGCAATGGCGCTCGCCCCCCGTCTCGAACAGCAGGGGCACGTCGAGCAGGACCAGCGGCGCGGTCGCGTGTTCCGCCAGGAATGCCGCGCGCTCGGTCGCGACGGCGGGGTGGACGATCGCCTCCAGCCGCGCCAGCGCCGCCGGATCGCCCAATACCGCCCGACCCAGCGCCGCCCGGTCCACCCCGTCCGCGCCGGTGGTGCCGGGAAACGCCGCCGCGATCGCCGCCACCACCCCGCCGCCCGGCCCCTGCAACCGGTGCACCGCGGCATCCGCGTCGAACACCGGCACGCCTTCGTCCGCGAACATCGCCGCGACGGTCGACTTGCCCATCCCGATCGATCCGGTGAGGCCGAGAATCACCATTTTTCCTTTCCCTGCAAGGATACCTCCGCCGGGGTGGATGATAAACTGACGGTGGAACGCAGATAGCGCCCCACCCCCCTCACCCGGCCAGCAGCGCCCGCAATTCGTCGTCGCGCTCGCGTGGCGGTTCGGTGCCGAACAGGATCGCGAACGCCACCGCCGCCTGCGCGATCAGCATCTCCAGCCCGTCGACCGTATCCAGCCCCCGCGCCCGCGCCGCCGCCAGCAGCGGCGTTTCCAGCGGTGCATAGACGATGTCGTAGACGATGCCGTCGTCGGGCATCGCCGACAGGTCGATATCGAGCGGCGGTTGCCCCGTCATCCCCAAGCTGGTGGCGTTGACCAGCAGCGCGGCGGGCGGCACCTGCGGTGTCAGCGGCAGCGCTTGCCCCTTTAGCCCGAACGACGACAACAAGGCCGCCGCCTTCAACGGGTTGCGGTTCAGCACCGTCACCTTGCCCACGCCGACGCGCGCCAGCGCCCACAGGATCGCCCGCGCCGCGCCGCCCGCGCCGATCACCGTCACCGGTTGCCCGGTCAGGTCGAGATCGCCGATCGGGCTCCAGAATCCGGCGGCATCGGTGTTGGTCCCCGCCAGCGCCCCATGCTCAGGGTGACCTTGGCGAAACACGGTGTTGATCGCCCCGATCGATGCGCGCACCCCGCCCGGATCGGCGACATGGCCCAGCGCCTCCACCTTGTGCGGCACGGTGATGTTGCACCCGCGCCAGTGCGGGTCGGCCGCGCGGGCGGCGAAGAACGCGGCCAGATCGTCGGGCGCGACCCGGGTGGCACGGTACTGGCCTTCGATCCCCAGCGCCGCGAGCCAGAAATTATGGATCAGCGGCGATTTGGAATGGCCGATCGGATCACCGATCACCTCGGCATAGGGGCGGTCCGGGGTGGCGGCGTCGGGGGTGAATTCAGTCGGGCGTGTCATGTGCGGTGATCTACCGCGATTCCGCGCCGCTGCGAAGGCGGGAGCCCGAAGTGGCGATCATCTTGCAGGAGAAACGCTGACTTCCGCCGGGGTACAAGAATGACGGTGCTCTTATCGCCGGTCCCTCACCGCATCACGATCCCGCGCACCCGCGCATAGTCCAGCACCTGCAGCAACGGCAGGCCGAGGATGGTGAAATGGCTTCCGTCCAGCCGGCTGAACAGCTGCACCCCCGGTCCCTCGACCCGGAAACAGCCGACGCAGCCCGCGATCGCCGGCCATTCCGCGTCCAGATACGCCGCGATGAAATCGTCGGACAACAGCCGGACATGGAGCCGCGCGCGGTCGACATGCCGCCACACCGCCGCCCCGCCCTCCGCGACCACCGCCGCGCTCCACAGATCGTGGGTGCCGCCGCTCATCCGCCGCAGATGGTCCGCCGCCTCCTCGCGGCTTTCGGGCTTGTCGAGCCGGGTGCCGTCGGCCAGCGCGATCAGCGAATCCGACCCCAGCACCAGATCGCCCGGCCGGCTGCGCGACACCTTCACCGCCTTCAGTTCCGCCAGTGCATCGGCCAGATCGCGCGGGGAAAGATGCGCCATCGCCGCCTTCGCCGCGTCCTCGTCGACCCGCGCGGGCACCGCCTCGAACGGCACCCCCGCCGCGTCCAGCATCGCCCGGCGCGACGCGCTTTGCGAGGCGAGAACGAAACTCACAGGTCCACCCCGACATCGGGCGCGGGATTGGCGCGCCGCTGGTTGACCAGCGAGACGATCGCCGCGGCGGTTTCCTCGATCGAGCGGCGGGTCACGTCGATCACTGGCCAGCCATTGTCCGCGAACATCCGCCGCGCGAACGCGATCTCGCGCGCCACCGCATCCTGTTCGACATAGGGGGTGTCGGCCTGCTGGTTCAGCGACAGCAGGCGGTTGCGTCGCACTTGGATCAGCCGGTCCGCGCTGGTCGTCAGCCCGACGATCAGGGGGTTGCGCAGGCGATAGAGGATCGACGGCGGCGGGCTTTCGACCACCACGGGGATGTTGGCGGTCTTGTAGCCGCGATTGGCGAGATAGATCGAGGTCGGCGTCTTGGACGAGCGGCTCACCCCCGCCAGCACGATGTCCGCCTCTTCCCATTCCTCCCACGCGATGCCGTCGTCATGCGCGATCGTCCACTGGATCGCATCGACCCGCGCGAAATAGGCCGCGTCCAGCACGTGCTGCCGCCCCGGACGCGCCTTGGCCTGCTGCCCCAGCATCGCCGACAGCGCGTCGTTGACCGGATCGATCGGCGCCACCGCCGGCAGGCCGAGCGCCGCGCAGCGATTCTCCAGGATGCGCCGCGTCGTCGGATTCACCAGCGTATAGACGACGAGGCCGGGATTCTGCGCGATCTCCTGCAGGATGCGCTCCAGATGCGTCTCGGTGCGTACCATCGGCCAGAAATGGCGCACCGTCTCGACATCGTCGAACTGCGCCAGCGCCGCCTTGGCGATGTTCTCCAGCGTCTCGCCGGTCGAATCCGACAGCAGATGGAGGTGGAGCCGGGTCAGCGCCACGCGCTGATCCGGCTGGCGGGGAAGGGGGGCGGAAACCCCCGGTATCGGGCTGTGGATAACATGAGGGCGAATCGTAGCGTAACCGGCCGGGGCCGCCAAGCCGCGCCACCGCCGGTGATAATCCCCGGCTTATCCACAGGCGCGTCCACAGGGCATAAAGTTATCCACAGATTGTGGAAAACGTGTGCTGATGATTCCGAATCGTGGAGGCCCGCTGCACGCGCATGAGTCAAGCTGTTGGCAATCCGGGGATGAATCCGTAATCCCCATTGCCAACGCGCCTACTACTACCACGACCTTTTTCGATTCTTCTTTGATGAGTAGATGCTCCTGACCGACGCTGTTTTCGCCGCCGATGCGGCTTTCGCCCCCGTCAAGCCGCTGATCGCCACGTTGCGTGGGGAAAAACCGGCCGTGCCGCCGCTCTGGCTGATGCGGCAGGCGGGCCGTTACCTGCCGGAATATCGAACGTTACGGTTCGATAAGGGTGGATTCCTCGCGCTGGCGACCGATCCGGAAGCGGCGGCCGAGGTGACGGTGCAGCCGATCCGCCGCTTCGGCTTCGACGGCGCGATCCTGTTCTCCGATATCCTGATGGTGCCATGGGCGCTGGGGCAGGAACTGAGCTTCGGAGCAGGGGAGGGGCCGCGGCTGGAGCCGCCACTGGTCGATCACGCGCTGGCGGCGCTCACACGGGTGCCGGCGCGGCTGGAGCCGGTCTATGCCACCTGCACCCGCGTCGCGGCGATGCTGCCGCCCATCACCGCGTTCCTGGGCTTTGCGGGCAGTCCGTGGACGGTCGCGACCTACATGGTCGCCGGGCGCGGCTCGAAGGATCAGGGCGAAACCCGCCGCTATGCCTATCGCGACCCCGCCGCCTTTGCCGAGATCATCGATGCGATCGCCGCGATGACGGTCGACTATCTGATCGCGCAGGCGGATGCCGGGGTGGAGGCGGTGCAGCTGTTCGACAGCTGGGCCGGCTCGCTGTCGCCGGCGCAGTTCGAACGCTGGGTGATCGCCCCCAACGCCGCGATCGTCGCCGCGCTGAAGGCGGCGCGGCCGGACCTGCTCGTGATCGGTTTCCCCAAAGGGGCAGGGGGCAAGCTGCCCGCCTATGCTCGCGAAACCGGGGTCGACGCGCTGGGGCTGGACGAGACGGTGGACCCGGTCTGGGCCGACCGGCACCTGCCGAAGGGGTTGCCGGTGCAGGGCAATCTCGATCCGCTCGCGCTGATCGCGGGGGGTGCGGAACTGGACGCGGGGGTGGACCGTATCATCGCCGCGCTGGCGGATCGCCCGCACGTGTTCAACCTGGGCCACGGCATCCTGCCCGACACGCCCATCGTCCATGTCGAGCGCCTCGTCGCTCGCGTCAGGAGGACCGCATGACCGGCTGGCTGGGCGCCGCCTATGACTGGGTCAAGGCCGCGCATCTGATCTTCGTGATCTTCTGGATGGCGGGGCTGTTCATGCTGCCACGCTACCTGGTCTATCATCAGGAGGCGCTCGCCGCCGGCCGCACCGACGAGGCGGCCCTGTGGGTGGAGCGGGAGGGCAAGATCCGCGGCATCATCCTCACCCCCGCGCTGGTCGTCGTCTGGGTGCTGGGGCTGGCGCTGGCGGCCAATCTGGGGCTGTTCGACGGGGTACCGGGCCTGGGCTGGCTCCATGCCAAGCTGGCGCTGGTGCTGCTGCTGTCGGGCTATCACGGCTGGACCGTCGCCTATGCGAAGAAACTCGCCCGCCATCGCCCGACCCTGACCGGCCGTCACCTGCGCATGATCAACGAAATCCCCGCACTGGCGGTGACGCTGATCGTCGTGCTGGTCATCGTGAAGCCGTAAGCCCGCCCGTCGCCCACTATCCGGCGTCCATCGTCCATCATCCCGGTATCGGCCGGGATGATGGATGGGCGCGATCTCCCGCTTGACGCAGGTGGATCACGCGCCTACCACACTTCCCAAGCGTAGAGCGGCGTCCTGCCGTCACGCATTCCTACTCCAGCATCGTCGCAGCGTCCCGCCGACCTCGCTATACCCATCCTACCCGCGCATCCGGATCGATCCATGCATCTCAAAGACCTGAAGAAGAAGACGCCCGCCGATCTGGTGCAGCTGGCCGAGGAACTGGGCGTCGAAAGCGCGTCGACGCTGCGCAAGCAGGACCTGCTGTTCGCGATCCTGAAGGAACAGGCGGAACGCGGCGACCAGATCATGGGGCTGGGCACGATCGAGGTGCTGCAGGACGGCTTCGGCTTCCTGCGCAGCCCGGAGGCGAATTACCTCGCCGGCCCGGACGACATCTACGTCTCGCCCAATCAGGTCCGCAAGCACGGCCTGCGCACCGGCGACACGGTGGAGGGCGAGATTCGCGGGCCGAAGGACGGCGAACGCTATTTCGCGCTGACCCGGCTGACCACGGTCAATTTCGACGATCCCGATGCGGTGCGCCACCGCGTCAACTTCGACAACCTGACGCCGCTCTATCCGGAATCGAAGCTGACGCTCGATCCGGAGGACCCGACGCAGAAGGACAAGTCGGCGCGCGTCATCGATATCGTCAGCCCGCAGGGCAAGGGCCAGCGCACGCTGATCGTCGCCCCGCCCCGCGTCGGCAAGACGGTGATGCTTCAGAACATCGCCCGTGCGATCTCGGAGAACCACCCGGAAGTCTTCCTGATCGTGCTGCTGATCGACGAGCGGCCTGAGGAAGTCACCGACATGCAGCGCAGCGTGAAGGGCGAGGTCGTCTCCTCCACCTTCGACGAACCCGCGCAGCGCCACGTCCAGGTCGCCGAGATGGTGATCGAGAAGGCCAAGCGGCTGGTCGAGCACAAGCGCGACGTCGTGATCCTGCTCGACTCGATCACCCGCCTCGGCCGCGCCTACAACACCGTCGTGCCCTCGTCGGGCAAGGTGCTGACCGGCGGCGTCGACGCCAATGCGCTGCAACGCCCCAAGCGGTTCTTCGGCGCGGCGCGCAACATCGAGGAGGGCGGCTCGCTCTCGATCATCGCCACCGCGCTGATCGACACCGGCAGCCGCATGGACGAAGTGATCTTCGAAGAATTCAAGGGCACCGGCAACTCCGAGATCGTGCTGGATCGCAAGGTTGCCGACAAGCGCATCTTCCCGGCGCTGGATGTCGGCAAGTCCGGCACCCGCAAGGAGGAACTGCTGGTCGCCAAGGACAAGCTATCCAAGATGTGGGTCCTGCGCCGCATCCTGATGCAGATGGGCACGATCGATTCGATGGAGTTCCTGCTCGACAAGATGAAGAACTCGAAGACCAACGAGGATTTCTTCGACAGCATGAACCAGTAAGCCGCAAACGGGCTTACCGGTTTATGCCGGCCGGCGGGGCGAACCACCCCGACCGACGAGGCAGGTTTTGCCCACGGCACCTTTCCGGATCCTACCTTCCGTCATTGCGAGCGCAGCGAAGCAATCCAGCGTTTTGCGTGCGGCCCTGGATTGCTTCGCTGCGCTCGCAATGACGAACGGCAATGTGTCACCTACCGCCCCAAAGGTGGCATCCCGGTCTTATTACGTTATGACGCCACGAAACCGCCGGGGCAGGGCGATCGTTGCTGGCCCCATGCAACCGGGAGCCCGACGACCTTGACCATAATATCCATGCTGGCCGCCGCCGCGTCCACGGCCGGGCCGGGTTCGCCCGCCGAGATCTGGCAGCACATCGTCAACGATTTCTCGAACCTGTCCGACCCGGCGGCGCTGGCGGCGTTCGGGTCGGTGCTGATGATCGATCTGGTGCTGGCGGGCGACAACGCGATCGTCGTCGGCGCGCTGGCGGCGGGCCTGCCGGCGGAACAGCGCAAGAAGGTGATCCTGATCGGTATCGGCGCGGCGCTGGTGCTGCGTATCTTCTTCGCGCTGATCGTGACGTGGCTGATGGGGATCGTCGGTCTGATCTTCGCGGGCGGCCTGTTGCTGCTGTGGGTCAGCTGGAAGTTCTGGCGCGAGATCCGCGAGGGCGGCAATCACGAGGCCAATGTCGAACAGGGCATCAAGCCGGTGAAGAGCTTCGCCGGTGCCGCCTGGGCGGTTGCCGTGGCGGACGTGTCGATGAGCCTCGACAACGTGCTGGCCGTCGCCGGCGCCGCGCGCGAGCATCCCGGCATCCTGGTGATCGGCCTGTTGCTGTCGGTGGCGCTGATGGGACTGGCAGCGAACTTCATCGCGCGGATCATCGATCGCTATCGCTGGATCGCCTATATCGGCCTCGCCGTGATCCTGCTGGTCGCGATCAAGATGATCTACGAGGGCTGGACCGGCACCACCGACACGCTGGGACTGGTCAGCCTGTTCACCTGATCTGGCATCATCCGACGTAACGAAAAGGCCCGTCCCTTCATCCCGAAGGGGCGGGCCCTTTGTTGTCCGGCGTTCATGATCGGTACCGGCCGCGTCGTGACGGGGAACGAAGATAAGGCGACAAACCAAGGCGTGCGGATGACGCGTCGGATCGAACTTTTGTGCCATGACCTTTCAGACGATGACATGACACTTGTTCCGCCCCGGCGAAGGCCGGGGTCCAGTTGGAAAGGCGGTCGCGCATTGCCACTGACCGTACACCCAACTGGACCCCGCCCTCCGCCGGGGAGGTGGTTTCTACCGGTCGGGTGGAACCCCCAAAAAGCCTTGCCCTACCCAGATAGGCGACGGACTTTCATGATGATCCCATCGTCTTCGGAATCACCCCAGATGCTCGGCGAAAAACGCGGCGGTGCGCCCCTCTGCCAGCGTCGCCGCCTCTTCCGACCGGCGCGATCCGAATGCGGCGGCGAAGCCGTGATCCTCGCCCGGATAATCGTGCAGCGTCACCTTGGGGTGGTCGTCCAGCCCGGCATGGATGCGTGCCTGCGCGTCGTGATCGACGAAATGATCCTCGACCGGGATGTGCAGCATCAGCGGCCGGGCGATGCCGTGCTTCTCGCCGAGCAACCCGTCGATCCCGACCCCGTAATAGCCGACGCTGGCATCCACGTCGGTCCGCGCGGCGACCATGAACGCCAACCGCCCGCCCAAGCAGAAGCCGACCGCGCCGACCTTGCCGTCCTCCGGCAGCATCCCGCGCACCGTGCGAATCGTCGTCTCCAGATCACGGATCGCGGCATCCTGATCCAGCTGCCCCATCAGTTGCAACGCGCGTTCGAACTCCGGCTTGACGTCGGGGTCCAGTTCTACTCCCGCCGCGAAGCGCCAGAACAGGTCGGGGGCGATCGCCAGATAGCCGGCCTCCGCGAACAGATCGCACTGGCGGCGGATACCGGCGTTGATCCCGAATATCTCCTGGATGACGACGATCGCGCCACGCGGGGTACCGGCGGGGTCGGCGCGGTATGCGGTGAAGCTGCCGTCATCGACATTGATGGTGATGCTGCCCGTCATGTTGATTCTCCTGGCGTTGCCGGTTCCGCGTCCGGCTCCTACTCTTCCGGCTATGGCGTCGCGATCCCGCGGGCTCAAGCACGTCCTGAAAAGGGGATACACGACGATGAAAGTGACGATCGAGATCGACTGCACGCCTGAAGAGGCGCGTCGCGCGATGGGGCTGCCCGACCTGACGCCGCTGCACGATCGCTATCTGGCGATCGCGGGTGAGGCGATGGAGGGCAATGTCCGGCCCGAGATGGTCGAGGCGATGATGCGCAACTGGGCGCCGATGGGGGAGGCGGGCATGAACTTCTGGCGGCGGTTGATGGAGAATGCGGGCAAGCCGACCGGATGAATGGCGACACGATCTTCGCGGTATCGAGCGGTCTCCCGCCCGCCGGCATCGCCGTGATCCGGTTGAGCGGTCCCCGCGCGCGCGATGCCGCAACCGCCTTGGCCGGTCGGTTGCCCGCGCCGCGCCATGCCGGCCTGCGGGGATTGCGCGACGGGGCAGGGGCGTTGCTCGACCGCGCGTTGGTGATCCCGTTTCCCGGCCCCGCGACCGCGACCGGCGAGGATGTCGTCGAGTTCCACTGCCATGGTGGCCGTGCGGTGACACTGGCGGTGGAGCGCGCGCTTGCCGCACAACCCGGTTGCCGCCTGGCCGAACCCGGCGAGTTCACCCGCCGCGCGCTGCTCAATGGCCGCATCGATCTGGCCGAGGCGGAGGGGTTGGCCGATCTGCTCGAAGCCGAAACTGAGGCGCAGCGGGTCGCGGCGCTGGCGGCGGCGGAGGGGCGGATCAGCCGGCAGGTCGCCGACTGGCTGGCGCAGGTCGCGGCACTGTCCGCGCGGATCGAGGCAGAACTGGATCACGCCGACGAAGACGATGTCGCTGCGGACGATCGCCATGTCGCCGCGATCCGGGACGAGGCGATCACGCTCGGTCGCGCGATCGCGACGGTGGCGACGGCCCCGCCGGTCGAACGGTTGCACGACGGTATCCGCGTCGTGATTGGTGGCCCGCCCAATGCGGGCAAATCCACGCTGCTCAATCTGTTGGCGGAGCGTGACGCGGCGATCGTCTCGCCGATCGCGGGGACCACGCGAGATAAAATCGAAGCCGGCGTCCGGCGGCATGGAATCGCCTATAATATGGTTGATACGGCGGGACTGACCGACACCGACGACGTGGTGGAGGCGATCGGCGTGGAACGGGCGACGGCGGCAATCGATGCGGCCGACGTGCTGGTCTGGCTGGCGGACGAACCACCGCCGCGCGACGATGGCCTCTGGGTCCATGCGCGGGGCGATGTGGCGGGACGCGAGGCGATGCCGGCGGGACGAGTGGCAATGGTGCGGCAGGACCGCCCGGAGACGGTGGAGGCGTTGTGGTGGTTGATCGAGGATCGAGCGAAAGCGCTGCTGCCCCGGGCGGACGCGTTGCCGGTCAGGGAACGGCACCGGTCATGGTGTAAGGCAGCGGCAACGGCATTGGTGACGATGCCGGTCGACCCCCTGCTGATAGGCGAACATCTGCGCGAGGCGCGGCGGTCGCTGGCGGCGGTGATCGGGGTCGATGCCACCGAAATAATGCTGGACGCATTGTTCTCCCGGTTCTGCCTGGGGAAGTGATGTTCCACGTGGAACAGTTTTGACGCGCGCCCACCACACGCGGTAGGGCGTTGTCATGTTCGATGTCATCATTATCGGCGGCGGCCATGCCGGCGTCGAGGCCGCCTGCGCCGCGGCCCGACGTGGCGCGCGTACCGCCCTCGTTACTTTCCGCACCGACAATCTTGGCGTCATGTCGTGCAATCCCTCGATCGGTGGCCTCGGCAAGGGGCATATCGTCCGGGAGATCGACGCCTTTGACGGGGTGATGGCACGCGCGGCCGATGCCGCGGCGATCCATCATCGGATGCTCAACCGCAGCAAGGGGGCGGCGGTGCAGGGCCCCCGAATCCAGGCCGATCGCAAGCTTTATGCCCGTGCCGTACAGCTGATGGTCGCCGCTCAATCTAGGCTCGACGTGATCGGCGGTGACGTGGAATCGCTGCTGATCGATGGTGACCGGATTGGAGGCGTAACGCTGGCGGGCGGCCGTATGATCGAAGCATCGGCGGTGGTGATCGCCACCGGTACCTTCCTCGGCGGACGTCTGTTCCGGGGGGCCAAGCGCGGCGAGGGCGGTCGGGTCGAGGAGCGCGCGGCGGGGCCGCTGGCGGCGCATCTGCGCGCGCTCGATCTGCCGATGGCCCGGCTGAAGACCGGCACGCCACCGCGTCTGGACGGCCGCACGATCGACTGGGCGATGCTGGAGGAACAGCCGTCCGACGCCGACGGCTGGACGATGTCGGCAATGACGCCACACCGATTATTGCCTCAGGTTGCCTGCGCGATCACCCGAACGGTGGTAGCGACGCACGACGTGATCCGCGACGCGATCCCGGAATCGCCCTTGTTCTCTGGCGCGATCGAGGGGGCCGGGCCGCGTTATTGTCCATCTATCGAGGATAAGATTCACCGGTTCGGCGACCGTGACGGCCACCAGATATTCCTCGAACCGGAGGGGCTGGACGATGTCACCGTCTATCCCAACGGCCTGTCGACCTCGATCGGGGAAGCGGCCCAGGCGGCGATGATTGCGACGATCCCGGGATTGGAGCGCGCGCGGATCACCGTGCCGGGCTATGCCGTCGAATACGACCATATCGATCCGCGTGCGCTCGATGCGACGCTGGCGGTACGTGGGATGGCCGGGTTGTTCTGTGCGGGGCAGATCAACGGCACGACCGGCTATGAGGAAGCGGCAGGGCAGGGTCTGGTCGCGGGGCTCAACGCGGCGGCTCATGCGGTCGGGCTGGAACCGGTGATCCTAGACCGGGCGTCGAGCTATCTGGGGGTGATGATCGACGACCTCGTTCTGCAAGGCGTCACCGAACCCTATCGGATGCTGACCGCGCGCGCCGAATACCGACTGTCGCTTCGGGCCGACAATGCCGCTACCAGATTGGGGGGGATTGCCATGGCGGCGGGGTGTCTGGGACCGGAAAGGCTAAGGCAACAACAGGATGCCGTGACCGCGCGCGGCGTTTTGATGGAACGGTTGGCGATACCGCGCACCGCGTCCTGGGTCGCGGATCGGGGGGCGCCGGTCAGTCGTGATGGCGCGGTGCGATCGGCATGGGAGTGGCTGCGGTTCGAGGGGGTAACGGTCGATCAGGTCGCGCCCGATGCGGTCGCGGGGATCGACGGCGCGGTCGTGGCGGAGGTGCTGCAGGACGCACGCTATGCACCCTATCTGGAACGGCAGGCGGAAGAGGTGGCGCGGCTGCGCGCCGATGAGGAGATATTGTTGCCGGAAGCGATCGACTATTGCGGCATCCCCGGTCTGTCGTCGGAGATGATCGCACGGCTAAGTGCCAGCCGTCCCCGCTCGCTGGCCGCGGCGGCACGGGTGCGCGGCGTGACGCCGGCAGCGTTGTCGGCGGTGTTGCTTCATACCAAGCGACGTGCGGCATGACTGAGGACGAAGCCCGCGACTGGGTAAGCGGCCAGGTCGATGCCGCGGCGTTCGATCGGATCGGCCGGTTCGTCGATCTCGTGGTGGCGGAGAATCAGCGACAGAACCTGATCTCGCCGGCGACGATTGCGACGATCTGGGAGCGTCATGTCGTCGATTCGCTACAATTGCTGACGATCGTTTCCGCTGATGCGGGACGTTGGTTGGATATCGGCACGGGTGGTGGTTTCCCCGGCATGGTGCTGGCGATCGCCGGTGCGCGGCCCATCATGATGGTGGAACCACGCCGCAAGCGTGCTGAATTCCTGCGCGATTGTGTCGCGACCTTGGGCTTGGAAGATGCCAAGGTTGCTGCCTCCAAGGTAGAACAGGTCGATTGGGTGGCGGACGTGATTACCGCGCGGGCAGTCGCCTCGGTCGAAAAGCTTTTGCTTGCGGCGGCTCATTGCGCCACAACGTCGACGCGATGGCTGCTCCCGCGGGGAACGGTGGATGTGGCGTCGCTCCCCGCGCTGTGCGCCCGTCATCAGTTGGTGTTTCACGTGAAACAAAGCCTCACCCATCCGGACTCGTCCATCGTATTTTTTTCGCCGATGGTTTCTGGGGGCCGGGCATGACCACCGTCATCGCCGTTGCCAACCAGAAGGGTGGCGTGGGCAAGACCACCAGCGCGATCAATCTCGCGACCGCGATGGCGGCGACCGATCTTCGCGTTCTGCTGATCGATCTCGATCCGCAGGGTAACGCGTCGACCGGGCTGGGGGTGGGGCAGTCACAGCGTGAGCGGTCCAGTTACGAAGTGCTGATGGGCACCGTGACGATGGGTGAGGCTGTGGTGCCGACCCGCGTACCCGGTCTCGACCTGTTGCCGGCCACGGTCGATCTGTCGGGTGCCGAGGTCGAGCTGATCGATTTCGAGGCGCGGACGCACCGGCTCGATCTCGCGCTGAAGGGGGCGAGCGCCAAGTGGGATATCGTGCTGATCGATTGCCCGCCATCGCTCGGGCTGCTGACGATCAATGCGCTGGTCGCGTCGGACGTGTTGCTGGTGCCGTTGCAATGCGAGTTCTTCGCGCTCGAAGGGCTGTCGCAATTGCTCAGTACCGTCGAGCGGATCAGGGGGCGGTTCAATCCCGGCCTGTCGATCCTGGGGGTGGCACTGACGATGTACGATCGGCGCAACCGGTTGACCGAACAGGTCGCGAGCGATGTTCGCGCGGTCTTGGGGGCGGTGGTGTTCCAGACGGTGATCCCGCGCAACGTGCGATTGTCGGAGGCGCCGAGCCATGGCTTGCCCGCGCTGATCTACGATCATCGCTGTTCGGGATCGGAAGCCTATATCGCGCTGGCGCGTGAAATGATCGCGCGGCTGCCGCGCAAGGCGGTGGCGGCATGAGCGAGACGGTTCGGCGGTCGCGCGGTGGGCTGGGGCGCGGATTGAACGCGCTGCTCGGTGAAATGGCGCAGGAAGCCCCAATCACGGGCGGCGCGGAGCAACCGTCTGGTGTACGGATGCTGCCGGTCAATTCGCTGGCCCCGCACCCCGGCCAGCCACGCCGACGCTTCGACGAGGCGACGCTGGACGAACTGGCCGCATCGATCGCGATGCGGGGGGTGATCCAGCCGATCGTCGTCCGCCCCCATGGCCACCAGTTCCAGATCGTCGCGGGCGAGCGGCGCTGGCGCGCGGCGCAGCGGGCGAAACTCCACGAGGTCCCCGTCGTTGTCCGGATAATGGACGATGCGGAGACGCTGGAGGTGGCGCTGATCGAGAACATCCAGCGGCAGGATCTGAACGCGATCGAAGAGGCGCAAGCCTATCAGCGGTTGGCGCAGGATTTTGGTCACACGCAGGATGTGCTGGCGAAGATCGTCCACAAGTCGCGCAGCCATGTTGCCAATCTGCTGCGGCTGCTCGAACTGCCGGATATGGTGCAGGGGCAGGTGGTCGATGGATCACTGTCGATGGGCCATGCGCGCGCGCTGCTGGGTGCGCCCGATGTCGAGGAGCTGGCGGCGCAGGTCGTTAGCCGACGCCTGTCGGTGCGCGAAACCGAGAAGCTGGCGCGTGATCGCAAGACGGTGCGGGAACGCGCGCCGGCGACGGCACGGACCGGCGACCGGGGCGAGATGGTGGGCAACGCCGATACCGCCGCGCTGGAGCGGCAACTGGCCGACCTGCTGGGCGTGACGGTGTCGATCGCGCATGACGGTGATGGCGGCCGGGTGACGCTAGGCTATGGCACGCTCGATCAACTCGACATGATCTGCCAGCGGTTGACCGGCGAGCCCCTGTAGTAGGTGTCATCGCACCGCTCCGCTTCGCTCGCCATGACGGGGAAAGTGACGGCCGGCAAAGGGTCGGCATTAACTTTAGATATTGCGAAACATTATCATTGAGATGTGGTTTCGCTGGATTCCTGCCGCCCGTTGTGCTTAGGGCGGTACGTTTTTACGATAGCGAGTGAGGCTGCGCCCATGAACATTCACGAATATCAGGCCAAAGAACTGTTGGCGAAATTCGGCGTTCCCGTGCCGGCCGGCTTCGCGGCGCTGACCGTCGAGGAAGCGGTCGAGGCTTCGAAGAAGCTGCCCGGACCTCTTTATGTCGTAAAGGCGCAGATTCATGCCGGTGGTCGCGGCAAGGGCAAGTTCGTCGAACTCGGCCCCGATGCCAAGGGCGGCGTGCGGCTGGCCAAGACCGAGGACGAGGTTCGCGCGGCGGCCACCGATATGCTGGGCAACACGCTGGTCACGATCCAGACGGGTGATGCGGGCAAGCAGGTCAACCGCCTGTACGTGACCGACGGCGTCGACATCGCCAAGGAATTCTACCTCGCGCTGCTCGTCAACCGCGCGACCGGCCGCGTCTCGATGGTCGCCTCCACCGAGGGCGGCATGGATATCGAGACCGTGGCGCACGACACGCCCGAGAAAATCCATTCGATCGATATCGACGCCGCCACCGGATTCCAGCCGCATCACGGCCGCGCCGTCGCTGCCGCGCTGGAACTGACCGGCGACCTCGCCAAGCAGGCCGCCTCGACCGCGTCGAAGCTGTACGACGCGTTCCTGGGCACCGATGCCGAGCAGATCGAGATCAACCCGCTCGCGGTCACCGACGACGGCAAGCTGATGGTGCTCGACGCCAAGGTTGCCTTCGACGGCAACGCCATGTTCCGCCACAAGGACCTGATGGAACTGCGCGACACCACCGAAGAGGACGCGATGGAGCTGGAGGCGTCAAAGTACGACCTGGCGTACATCAAGCTGGACGGTGACATCGGCTGCATGGTCAACGGCGCCGGGCTGGCGATGGCGACGATGGACATCATCAAGCTGAACGGGATGTTCCCGGCCAACTTCCTCGACGTGGGCGGCGGCGCCAACAAGGAGAAGGTGACGGCGGCGTTCAAGATCATCCTCGCCGATCCGGCGGTGAAGGGCATCCTCGTCAACATCTTCGGCGGCATCATGAAGTGCGACATCATCGCCGAGGGCATCGTCGCCGCGGCGAAGGAAGTGAACCTGTCGGTGCCGCTGGTCGTCCGGCTGGAGGGCACTAACGTGCAGGCGGGCAAGGACATCCTTGCCAATAGCGGTCTCGCGATCGTGCCCGCCAACGATCTGGGCGATGCCGCCAAGAAGATCGTCGCGGAAGTTCAGAAGGCCGCCTGATCGATGGCCGTCCGGCATCCGCCGGGTGGCTGGCGACTGGCGCTGACCCTGACAAGGGGTGCGGCGGCGGGTGCGCTGCTGGCGATGGTGATCGTCCGGTTTTTCTGAACCGATGATCGACGCAAGGGGGTTCGGACGGAAACGTCCGGGCCCTTTTTCGTTGGGGGGACAGGGCGATTCGGGCTAGGGTCGTCGCCTGCTGTTACGGCGCTCTGCTTTTCCATACCGGACTTGCGAAAACTACGCGAAACCGCCACAGAAACCGCCGATGCTGCCGTGTAAAAGTTTTGAGAGGGAGTGCCCATGAAGGTGCTGGTGCCGGTCAAGCGCGTGCTTGATTACAACGTGAAGCCCCGGGTCAAGGCCGACGGAACGGGCGTCGATCTGGCCAACGTCAAGATGAGCATGAACCCGTTCGATGAAATCGCGGTCGAGGAAGCGATCCGCCTGAAGGAGAAGGGGACGGTCACCGAGATCGTCGTCGTGTCGATCGGCGAGCAGAAGTCGCAGGAGACGCTGCGCACCGCGCTGGCGATGGGCGCGGACCGCGCGATCCTGGTGACGAGCGAGACGAAGGTGGAGCCGCTGGGTGTCGCCAAGCTGCTCGCCAGGATCGTCGAGGAGGAGGCGCCGCAACTGGTGATCCTGGGCAAGCAGGCGATCGACGACGATAACAACCAGACCGGGCAGATGCTGGCCGGGCTGCTCGGCTGGGCGCAGGGCACCTTCGCCAGCAAGATCGAGATCGCGGACGGCAAGGCGACCGTGACGCGCGAGATCGATGGCGGGCTGGAAACGGACGCGCTGACGCTGCCCGCGATCGTGACCACCGACCTGCGCCTGAACGAGCCGCGCTATGCGTCGCTGCCCAACATCATGAAGGCGAAATCGAAGCCGATGGCGACGAAGACGACGGCCGATTACGGCGTCGACGTGGCCCCGCGGCTGACGACGCTGAAGGTGGTGGAGCCGGGCAAGCGCTCGGCCGGCGTCAAGGTGGCGGACGTCGACGAACTGGTCATGAAGCTGAAGGCGATGGGAGTGGCGAAGTGAAGACACTGGTCTGGGTCGATCACGACGGTGCGGCCGTCAAGGATGCCACGCTGTCGGCGGTGACCGCCGCGTCGCAACTGGGCGAGGTCCATCTACTGGTGGCGGGCCAAGGCGTCGGCGCGGTGGCGGAGGCCGCGGCGAAGATCGCCGGGGTCGGCAAGGTGCATGTCGCCGACGATGCCGCCTATGACCATGCACTGGCGGAGAATGTCGCGCCGCTGGTGGTCGACCTGATGGGGCATCATGATGCCTTCGTCACGGCGGCGACCACCACGGGCAAGAACATCGCGCCGCGCGTGGCGGCGATGCTCGACGTGATGCAGATCAGCGAAGTATTGTCAGTTGAGGGGCCGGACACCTTCACGCGGCCGATCTATGCCGGCAATGCGATCGCGACGGTGCAGACGTCGGACAAGAAGCTGGTGCTGACGATCCGCGGCACCGCGTTCGACAAGGCGACGGCCGAGGGCGGCAGCGGCACGATCGAGGCGGTGGCGGCCACCGGTGACAAGGGATTGTCCAGCTTCGCCGGCTCGGAGATCGCCGCCAATGCGCGGCCGGAACTGACCAGTGCGAAGATCATCGTGTCGGGTGGCCGGGCGCTGGGATCGGAGGAGAAGTTCCACGAACTGATCGATCCGCTCGCCGATGCGCTGGGCGCGGGCGTCGGCGCGTCACGCGCGGCAGTGGATGCGGGCTATGCCCCCAACGATTATCAGGTCGGGCAGACCGGCAAAATCGTCGCCCCGGAAATCTATGTCGCGGTCGGCATCTCGGGAGCGATCCAGCATCTGGCGGGAATGAAGGACAGCAAGACGATCATCGCGATCAACAAGGACGAGGATGCGCCGATCTTTCAGGTGGCGGACCTCGGGCTGGTCGGCGACCTGTTCAAAGTGGTGCCGGAACTGACCGGCAAGCTGTAGGCCGGTGATCAACCCGGTTCCCGCGTGCAGGTGCTGCGCGGCGGGGACCGGGACCGATCAGGGCAGGGCGGACAGATAGGCTTCCATCGCCTCGACGCCGTTCTGGCTCAACGATACCTCCAGCCGGCGGCGATCGACGCTGTCGACGACGCGGTTGACCAGCCGCAGCTTGTGAAGATGTTCGATCCACCGTTGCGAGGTGGTGACGGGGGCATCGGCGCAGGCGACGAGGCTCTTGACGTTCAGCACGCGACCCTCGTCATGCGCGATGTAGAGCGCCAGCATCATGTCCCAAGCCGGTTCGTGAAACAGTTCGGCGGGCAGCGAACGGCGTCGCAGCCGGCGCTGGTCTGACAGGGTGCGGGCCTTTTGCGCCAGCGATACTACCACATCGGGTCTCGCATCCGCCGGTGCATCGACCCGCTCGACGCGCCCGCTGAACTCTTCCGCCACGGCGGACAGCCGGGACGTCAGGTCCTTGATGAGCGACACGACAGCTTCTTCGTTCACGATCCCTCCGGTCACGACGTGACGGGGTGCGGCCCCCTTGCCGCTGTCCGCCGTCACATGATCCGCCCATGGCGAAGGAGATAAAAGACAAACATGCTTACCTTCCGCACCCTTCGCCTCGTGCCAGACATGCGGCGTTCAGGTTCCACACGCAAGCTTTAGTCACGTTGATCCAGATCAATATATCGCGGCAATTCCGGTCGCGTCCCTTTTTTTTGTCATACGGTGGCACATGATCCGGCCTCGAGAGGTCGACGGGACTGACGAAACAGCCCGATGATGCCGGGGATAGAGCAGCCTGACCGTTCTATTCAGCCGGGATATGCCACGATGGTCGCAAGGGCGATGGCACCACATGGCCCGGTCGACTGTTGATCGCCCATGACCGAAGGAGCCTCGTGACCGCCCATCTCCATGCCATCGGCGTCGCCACGCCGGACCACGACATCCACCCCGCCTTCATCGACTGGGCCGGGGCGCGCATCGCATCGGCGGAGCGTCGCCTGTTCGAGCGGATGACGCGGCGGGCGGGTATCGCACATCGCTGGTCGGTGCTGCCGCCCACCGTCACCGGCGGCGCCCCGACCACGACGGGCGGTTTCTACGGTGATGGCAGGATGCCCGGCACCGCCGCGCGGATGGCGATCTATGCGGAAGCCGCACCGACCCTGGCGATCGCCGCGGTGGAAGCACTGGCGGCGCAGGTGTCGCTGGCGGGGATCACACATCTGGTGGTGGCGAGCTGCACCGGCTTCGTCGCGCCGGGGCTGGACCAGATCGTGGCGAGGCGACTGGGGCTGGCCGGCTCAGTCGAGCGGCTGCTGGTGGGGTTCATGGGCTGTTACGCGGCGGTCGCGGCGCTGCGCAGCGCGCGGCACATCGTCCGGTCCGACCCGGCGGCGCGGGTGCTGGTGATCGCGTGCGAATTGTCGACGCTGCATCTGCAGGACGACGACCGGGCGGAGCCGCTGCTGGCGCAGCTCCAGTTCGGCGACGGCGCGGCGGCGGCGCTGGTGACGGCGGAGCTGGGCGGGTTCCGGCTCGACCGGCCGTTCGCCGCGACGCTGCCCGACAGCGAGGCGCTGATCCGCTGGGCGATCACCGATCGCGGTTTCGCGATGCACCTGTCGGGCGAGGTGCCGCGCCGGATCGCCGCCGGGCTGGCGGATGCCGATTTCCGGCAGGCGGTGACCGGCGGGCAAGACCCGGCGGCGATCGACGGCTGGGCGGTCCATGCCGGCGGGCGATCGATCCTGGATGCGGTGCAGACCAGCCTGGCGCTGGCGCCGGATGCGCTGAACGCGTCGCGCGCGGTGTTGGCGGCCAATGGCAACATGTCGTCGGCGACATTGATGTTCACGCTGGCGCGATTGCTGGAGGGGCCACCGGTGGAACGCGGCGTGGCGCTGGCGTTCGGGCCGGGACTGGCGGCGGAGGGCTTCGGCTTCGGGAGCGTGGCGTGACGCTTGCCAGCCGCGCCGCGGGGCCGGAGCTGATGGACGCGGACGATCTCGACCCGGCGGTCTATGCCGCGGTGGTGGCCGATCTGGCGCGGGTGAACCGGGTGACGCTGGCGGCGCGGCCGACACTAACATTCCTCGACCGGATCGCGCGGGAGGCAAAGTCGCTACGGATCATTGATATCGGGTTCGGTGACGGCGACATGCTGCGGCGGATCGAGCGCTGGGCGATGAAGCGGCGGTTGCCAGTCGAACTGGTCGGGGTCGACCTGAATCCCCGTAGCGAGCAGGCGGCGCGCGCACACACCCCGGCTGGCTCGACGATTCGCTGGGTCACCGGCGATTATGCCGATCAGGGCGATGGCTGGGATGCGGCGATCAGCAGTCTGGTCGCGCACCATATGACCGACGGCGAACTGGTTGCATTCCTGCGCTGGATGCAGGCGAACGCGCATGCGTGGTTCGTCAACGACCTGATGCGGCACGGTTTCGCCCATCGCGGCTATCCGGTGCTGGCGACGCTGGCGCGGTGGCATCCGATCGTGCGGCATGACGGCACGCTGTCGATCGCGCGGTCGTTGCGCCCTGCCGAATGGCTGCCCTTGCTGGCGGCGGCAGGGGTGACGGATGCGCGGGTGTTCCGGGCGTTTCCGTTCCGGCTGTGCGTGGAGCGGATATGCGCGACGTAGCGGCGCTGATCCTGGGAGGCGGCCCGGCGGGGACGGCGGCGGCGATCGTGCTGGCGGCCGGCGGCACGCGCGCGCTGGTGATCGAGCGCGAGCGGGAGACGCGCGACGCGCTGTGCGGCGGATTCCTGAGCTGGCGCAGTCTGCGGACGCTGGCGGCGCTGGGGGTGACGGCGGACGAGTTGAACCGCGAGCGGATCGTGCGCACTCGCCTGTTCGCCGGCGGGCGACAGGCGGAGGCGCGGTTGCCGGCACCGGCGGTGGCGGTGTCGCGGCACCGGCTCGACACGCTGCTGATGGCGCGGGCGGGACAGGTAGCGGGGATCGAGCGCGGCGTCGCGGTGCGCGCGGTGGAGGACGGGCAGGTACGGCTGGCGGACGGGGGGACGATCATGCCGGACGCGCTGTTCCTCGCCACCGGCAAGCATGACCTGCGCGGGCTGGCCCGGCCGGAGGCGGCGCGTGGGGCGGACCCGGCGCTGGGCCTGCGGGTGCGGCTGGCGGCGCATCCGGCGCTCGATCGGCTGGTCGGCGATGCGGTGGAACTGCACCTGTTCGCGCATGGCTATGCCGGGATAGCGCGGCAGGAGGATGGTAGCGTCAACCTGTGCCTGGCGGTGCGGCGATCGCGGCTGGCGGCGGCGGGGAGCCCGGCGGCGTTGCTCAACCGGCTGGGGCGCGAGCATCCGGCACTGGGGGAGCGTATCGCGTTCATGGCCGGCGATGCCGCGATCGATGCGGTCGCCAACGTGCCCTATGGCTGGCGCGCCCGTGACGGGCAGGCGGGGCTGTTCCGGCTGGGCGATCAGGCGGGGGTGATCCCGTCGCTGGCGGGCGAGGGGATGGGAATCGCGCTGGCAAGCGGGCTGGCGGCGGCGGCGGCGTATCGACGCGGCGGGGCCGGGGCGGCGGCGACGTGGCAACCCCGATTCGCGCGTGCGCTGGCACGGCCGCTGGGGGTGGCGGGCGCGGTGCGCGCGGTGGCGGAAGGGCCGGCGGCGGCGTGGCTGGTCGGCGCGGCGCACCCCGCGCTGATCCGGATCATCGCCCATGCCACGCGGATCGGCGCTCTTACCGGTAACGGGATGCTTGAAGGACCGGGGCCGGCGAACCAGATGGGATGACATGGAAAAGCTGACCCTGTCCGACGCCGAATGGCGCACCCGCCTGACCCCGGCGCAATATCATGTGCTGCGCGAAGCGGGCACCGAACGCGCCTTTGCCGGCGCGCTCAACGACAACAAGGCGGACGGGCTGTATGCCTGCGCGGCGTGCGGCAACACGCTGTTCGACAGCGCGGACAAATATGACAGCGGTTCGGGCTGGCCGAGCTTCACTCAGCCGATCGGCGAGGAAGCGGTCACCGATCATAGCGACCGCAGCCACGGCATGGTCCGCACCGAAACGCGGTGCGCGCGATGCGACAGCCATCTGGGCCATGTCTTCCCGGACGGGCCGCCGCCGACCCGGCAGCGATATTGCATGAATTCGATCTCGCTGGAGTTCAGGGCACGCGAGGACGGGTAGAAGAAGTTTTGTTCGCGCGGAGGCGCGGAGACGCGGAGAAGAAGGGGTGGAAGCGTTGCCCGTGCCGTAGCCGGTCGTGATCCGGTGGGCATTGAAAACCAAGGACGCTTGCGGCGTCGGGATCTGATCGCGCAGCGCCTTATCTTGTCCTTCTTCTCCGCGCCTCCGCGCGAACCAAACTTCTCCCGTTCAACGTCCACCGCCGCTATCGCTTGTAGCCGGCGCGGATAGCGCGTATTTCGCGGCGGCTCATGGCTGCCAAGCGTCCCGCTCCCCGCTCGCCCCGATCTTCCCGGTCAACCCCCGCGGCGCGTTCGCCGTGGCGGCGGCGGTTGATGACGACGATCAAGATCCTCGCCGCGCTGGCGGTGCTGGCCCTCGCGGCGCTGGCGGTGGCGGTCTATGTCGCGCGGGCGCAGTTGCCCAGCTTCGAGGAACTGAAATCCTCGCCCAACGGCCAGATGATCCGCGTCCATGCCGCCGACGGCAGCGTGATCGTGTCGCTGGGGCCGAGTTACGGCGAATGGCTGTCCTATTCCACCATCCCGCTGGTGATGCGCGACGCGACGATCGCGGTCGAGGATCGCCGGTTCCGCAGCCATCCCGGCATCGACCCGATCGGCATCGCCCGCTCCGCGATGATCCGGTACGAGCGCGGCCGGTGGATTCAGGGCGGATCGACGATCACGCAGCAGATCACGCGCACCATCTTCCTGAACAACCAGAAGAAATTCGGGCGCAAGTTCCGCGAATGGATATTGTCGCTGGCGATGGAGCGCAAATTCTCCAAGGACCAGATCCTCGAACTCTATCTGAACAAGGTCTATTATGGCGGCGGCGCGTATGGCATCGATGCCGCGTCACGCAAGTTCTTCGGCCATGGCGCCGAGGAACTGAGCCTGGCGGAGGCGGCGGTGATCGCCGGGCTGGTCAAGGCGCCGTCCAACTATTCGCCCACCGCCGATGCCGACGCCGCGGTCGGCCGCGCCGGGGTCGTCATCCAGCAGATGGTGCGCAACGGCTATGTCACGCCCGCGCAGGCCGCCGCCGCCGACCCGAAGGGATTGAAGCTGGCGCCGGCGGCGCGGCAGAACAGCGCGCGGTATTTCACCGACTGGGCGTTGCCGCTGCTCGACACGCTGATCGACGAGACGCAGGCGCCGCTGGAGGTGTGGACGACGATCGATCCGGCGATGCAGCGTCAGGCCGATGCCGCGATCCGTGCCAACGTGCCGGCGGGGGCACAGGGCGCGCTGGTGTCGCTGGACCGCGACGGCGCGGTGCGCGCGATGGTGGGGGGGACGGATTACGTCTCGTCGATCTACAACCGCGCGACGCAGGCGGTGCGCCAGCCTGGATCGTCGTTCAAGCTGTTCGTCTATCTCGCCGCGCTGGAGGCGGGGCACAAGCCCGAGGACAGCATCGTCGACGAACCGGTGACGATCGACGGGTGGAGCCCGCGCAACGATTCGCGGCGCAATTCCGGGCCGGTCAGCCTGCGCACCGCCTTCGCCTATTCGCTCAACACCGTGGCGGCGAAGCTGGGGCAGGAGGTGGGCTTCACCACCATCGCCGACATGGCCCGCCGGTTCGGCATCACCACGCCCGTCAACACGCATCCGGCGATGGTGCTGGGCACGTCGGACGTGCGGCTGATCGACATGACCCGCGCCTTCGCCAGCGTCGCGGCCAAGGGGGTCGACGTCGTCCCCTACGGCATCACCCGCGTGACCGCGCGCGGGCAGACGATCTACACGCACGAGGTGGATCGCAGCCGCGTGCTGGTCGCCCCCTATGTCGCCGCGGAGATGACCGACCTGCTCCAGACCGCGGTCAACACCGGCACCGGGCGGCAGGCGCAGATCGGTCGGCCGGTGGCGGGCAAGACCGGGACGACCACCTCGTTGCGCGACGGCTGGTTCCTGGGCTTTTCCAGCGGGCTGACGACGGGGGTGTGGATGGGGCGCGACGATGCCCGGCCGGTGCGGGGCCTGCACGGCGGCACCGCGCCCGCGCGCGCCTTCGCCGCGTTCATGAAGCCCGCCACCGCCACCCGCCCGGTCGAGCAGTTCGATACGCAGGTGACGCTGCCCGAATGGCAATTGGAGCCGGACGAGGCCAGCTATTTCGGCACCCCCGACGAGAATGTCGCGGTGGACGAGGACGGCAACCCGATCGTCACCGCGCCTGCCGCCACCGTCGAGCCGGAGACGGCGCCCACCGCCCCCGTCGAACCGGCCGCGCCGCCTGCGCGCACCCCGCAGCAGCAATTGGACGACCTGATCGACAGCGTGACCCGCGACACCCCCGCGCCGGCCCCGCTACCGACCCGTGCGCCGGTGCGCCCGCTGCCGCCCGGCACGGTGCCGCCGCGACAGCCGCCGGTTCAGTCCGGGGACCCGCGCCCGACCCAGTGAAGCGCCGCGCCGTGTTGGCGCAGCCAGGCGCGGGCCGGGGTCGGGTCCTCTCCCAGCAGCGAGGCGACCAATGCGTGGAAGGCGGGGCCGTGGTTCATGTGGACGCGGTGCGCGACCTCGTGCGCCACCGTCGCGCGGCGGACCCAGCCGGGGGCGAGCACCAGCCGCCAGCTATAGCGGATCGCGCCCGACCACGCGCAACTGCCCCAGCGCCGCCGGGGATCGCCTACCGCCACCGCGCTGACGGTGACCCCCGCCTTTGCGACGAATTCGGCGGTTTCGCGGGTGAGCAGGTCGAGTGCGACGCGGCGCAACCACGCGTCGAGCCGGCGGGGGATCGTCTCCTCGGGGCCGGCGAGCAGCAGCCGGTCGCCCGCCCGCACCACCGCGCGGCGGGGGCCGGCGTCGCGGACGATCGTCAGTACCTCGTCGGCGACGGTGATCGTGGTGCCGGGGGCGAAGGGGCGGGCGGCGGGCAGACGCGCGCGCTGTGCCGCCAGCCATGCCGCCTTGTCCGCCGCCCAGGCGAGCGCGGGTTTCAGCGCGGCGCGCTTCGGGATCACCAGCCGCGCGCGGCCGCTGGCGGGGTCGAACGACAGCGTGCAACGCCGCGCGGTCGGATGGCGCACGATGTCGAGATCGAGGGGGATCGCAGGTGGCTTAGGATCGATCACGATGCCCTCCCCCCATCAGCCTGTCCTCTCAACATATCGCCTCCCCGGCGGAGGCTGAAGTATGGAGGGCGATGATGTTCACCGGTCCTGCATGACGGGTCGTGCCCCGGTCACAGCACCCGGTCGACGAGGTGATCCTCCATGTCGCCGACATCGTCCTCGCTGACCGTCCAGCCGCGCACCGACTGGCCGGCGCGATGCACCGCCTCGCGGTCGCCGCTGACCAGATAGTGCCAGTCGGGCAGCTTCTCGCCGTTCGCGCGGAGGCGATAGGCGCAGGTGGAGGGCAGCCAGTCGATATCGCGGACGTTGCCGTTGGTCAGCCGCACGCATTCGGGCACATAGGCGCGGCGGTTACGATAGTCCGAACAGAAGCCGCTGCGCCGGTCGAGCAGGCGACAGGCGACGTTGGTGGGCAGCACCTCGCCCGTCTCCTCGTCCTCCAGCTTGTGGACGCAGCATTTGCCGCAGCCGTCGCACAGCGCCTCCCACTGGCCACGGTCGAGCCGGTGGAGGGGCGTGTCTTCCCAGAAGCGTGAGGGTGCGGGTGCGGTCATTTCGCCCATTTCTCGATGGTGTCGGCGACCGCTGCCGGCGTCTCGTCCTGCGGGACCAGCGCGAGCGGGCGGTTGTCGGGATCCATCAGATAGGTCTGTCGGCTGTGGTTGACGAGGTAGCCGCCGGGCGAGGCCAGCCCTTTCGACGCATAGACCGCATAGGCCTTCTCCGCCTGCGCCACCGCCTGCGGACTGCCGGTCAGCCCGACCAGCCGGGGCGAGAAGGCGGCGGTAAATTGTTTCAGCACGGCGGGCGTGTCGCGCGCGGGATCGACGGTGACGAAGATCGGCACCACCCGTGCCGCCAGTGCCGGATTGCGCTTTTCTAGTTCGGCCAGCCCCTGCGCGATCGTCTGCACGTCGACCGGGCAGACGTCGGGGCAATAGGTATAGCCGAAATACATCACCCGGTATTTGCCCGCGAAACTGCGGTCGGTGACGGCGCGGCCATTCTCGTCGACCAGCGCGAACGGGCCGCCGATCTTCGCGCCCGCCAGCGGCGGCCGGGCATCGGTGGCGGTGCCGGACTGGCACCCGCCCAGACCGGTGGCCAGCCAGAATGCGAGGCAGACCGTGGGGAGGAACGACGGGGTTCGGCGCATGGTCATGATCCCGGCACCCTTGACCCCTTCGCAGGCTCCGCGCAAGCAGGAGCGGACCAGCCGAGGATCGTTCCCGAGGACCCGCGCCATGACGAAATACCTGTTTCCGGCCGCCGTGGCGGCGGCCGTCGCCCTTGCCGCCTCGACCCCCGCGTCCGCGCAGCAGCAGTCGGAAAGCTACAAGTTCCTGCAGGCCATCAAGGAGGCCAAGGGCAACGACGTGATCGCGATGCTCGACCGGCCGGGCAGCACCATCGTCAACGCGCGCGACGTGACGTCGGGCGAGGGGGCGCTGCACATCGTCATCAAGCGCGGCGACCAGACCTATCTGCGCTACCTGTTGCAGAAGGGGGCCGACGCCAACATGCGCGACCGGGCGGGCAACACGCCGCTGATCCTGGCGGTGCAGCTGGGCCAGCGCGACATGATCCCGATCCTGACCGCCGCGAAGGCGAACATCAACCTGTTCAACCAGTCGGGCGTGACGCCGCTGATCCTGGCGGTGCAGGGCCGCGATATCGATATGGTCCGCCAGTTGCTGGCGGCCGGCGCGAACCCCGATCAGGCCGACCGGATGGCGGGGCAGTCGGCGCGCGACTATGCCACCAACGACCCCCGCAACACGGCGATCGCCAAGCTGTTCGCGGATACGCCGCGCCGCCAGCAGGCGGCCGTGGCGGGGCCGAAATTCTAGGGCAGGGTGCTACCGGCCTGAACCCGGCCCGTCATTGCGAGTATAGCGAAGCAATGACGGAAGAGGGGAACGTGAACGCCCGTAGAGATCACACCGCCGGATAGCGCAGCCGGCCGATGAAGCGGGACAGGCTGGGGCGGTGTTCGGTGCGTTTCAGAAAGCCGGCCTTGGCCTTCTCGAAGCGCATGATGCCGTCGATCCGGCGCGACAGGAAGGCGCGGGTCTCGGCATGATCCTCGCTGTCGTCGTCGAGGAAGACGGTGACGGTGGCGCCGTACACGCCGAGCAGGATCGTGCGCTTGGTATAGTGGTTGTAATCGACTGCGGTATCGCCCGCCGCCCGCCAGATCACGTCGACCGACCGCCAGCCGAGCCGCGCGCCCCGCGCCACGTTCTGCGGCAGCGCGAGGATGGCGAGCGCGCGGCGCAGCGCCTCCCGCTCCGGCGCCATCGCGTCCAGCCGCGCCTCGACCAGTGCGGCGATGCGCTGGCGTATCTTAATCGCGGCGCGTGTCTCCGGCGGGATCGCGGCGTGCATCGCGGCATCGATGTGCGCGAACCAGGCGTCGATCATCGCGACGGGGCCATCGGCGAAGGCGAGGCGGGCGATATCGGGATCGATCCCGGCCGCCGCCGCCGCCATGTCGCGCGCCTCGTCGCCCCAGCCGTCGAACGCGGCGTTGGCGGCGATGCCGGGGGCGAGCGCGGCACGGACCTCCGCCAGCGTGAGATCGGCGGTCGCATCCGGCATGGGGTCGGCCAGAACCGGATAGGCGGGGATCGTGTCGGCCATCATGAAGGACTCCTCAATCGTCCAGATGCGATGCCGTCCCGCCCGGCGCAAGGCGTGGCGTACGGCGGACGAGGACGAGCGCCACCGCGACCATCGCGACGCCGACCAGATCGACCGCGCCCAGCCGCTCGTCATAGACGATCCAGCCGACCGTGCCGGCCACCACCGGCTGGATCAGCAGCGCGATGCCGACCACCAGCGGCGACAGCCGGCCGAGCGCGTGGATCATGCAACCCTGCCCCAGTACCTGGCTGACCAGCGCGAGGCCGATCAGTGGCGCCCAGCTGTGCGGCCATATGTTCTCGCCGAGCAGGATCGCGAAGACCAGCAGCGGCACCACGCTGGCGATGCTGGACAAGGCGAGGGCGGGCAGCGGCGCCATCCGGTCGCGCACCCGCGCCATGACGATGAAATAACCGGTATAGAGCAGCCCGGCAGTCAGGCAGAGCAGGTCGCCCATCAGGTGGCCGGGATCGAGCTGGTACGACCGCCCCATCAGCAGCACGCCGCCGACGCCGGCCAGCAGCAGCGCCGCCCCTTGCGTCCGCGTCGGCCAGCTGCGCGCGACGAGGAAGCCGTAGACGGGGAAGATCAGCGTCGCGCAATTGCCGAACAGCGTCGCATTGGCGAGCGTGGTGCGCAGGATGCCGAGATGCCAGGTGCCCAGATCGGCGGCGAACAGCACCCCCGCCACCGCCAGCATCGCCCACAGCGGCAGGGGCAGCCGCTGCGGCCGGGCACCGCCCGCGCCCGCCAGTACCGCCAGCATCGGCGCGGCGAGCGCGATCCGCCAGAAGGCGGCGGCGACCGGGCCGGTATCGGCGGCGCGCACGAACCATGGCCCGAAGGCCAGCGCGACATTGGCGACGATCAGCGTGGCGAACGCGATCGCCCCACCGGACCCGACCGGCACGCCGGACCCGTTTGGGTAGCCGGACCCGCTTGGGCCGTCAGGAGTTTTTCTTGGGGAGGCGTCGCCGTGCATGGCGCGCTGTAGCGTCCTATCTTCCCATCCGACAGCCGCCGGTCCGATCCGGCGATCATTATCAGGCATTATCAGGAGCCTTCATGCCCAATCTGTTCGATCCCGTGACCATCGGCGCCACCCAGGCCCCCAACCGCATCCTGATGGCGCCGCTGACGCGCGGCCGCGCCGACCGGGATGCGGTGCCGACGCCGATCATGGCGGAATATTACGCGCAGCGGGCGAGCGCCGGCCTCATCATCTCCGAGGCGACGGGCATCAGCCGCGAGGGGCTGGGCTGGCCGTTCGCGCCGGGCCTGTGGTCCGACGCGCAGGTCGCGGCGTGGCAGCCGGTGACCAAGGCGGTTCACGAGGCGGGCGGCCGGATCGTCGCGCAATTGTGGCACATGGGCCGGCAGGTCCATTCGTCGGTAACGGGCGGTCAGCCGGTATCCTCCTCCGCCACCGCGACCGCAGGGCAGGCGCACACCTATGAGGGCAAGAAGGATTTCGAGACGGCGCGGCCACTGGAACTGAGCGAAATCCCGCGCCTGCTCGACGATTACGAACGCGCGACGCGCAACGCGCTGGCCGCCGGGTTCGACGGGGTGCAGATTCACGCCGCCAACGGCTATCTGATCGACGAATTCCTGCGTGACGGCGCCAACCACCGCGAGGACGAATATGGCGGCAGCCCGGAGAACCGCATCCGTCTGCTCCGCGAAGTGACCGAGAGGGTCATTTCGGTGGCGGGTGCGGACCGGGTATCGGTGCGGCTGTCGCCCAACGGCGATTCGCAGGGCGTCGACGACAGCGATCCCGCCTCGGTCTTCGTACCGGCGGCAAAGGCGCTGTCCGATCTGGGCATCGCCTTCCTCGAACTGCGCGAGCCGGGGCCGGACGGTACGTTCGGCAAGACCGACGTACCCAAGCTTAGCCCGGACATCCGCAAGGTGTTCACCGGCGTGCTGGTGCTGAATTCCGACTATACCACCGCCGCGGACGCGCAGGCGAAGCTGGACGAGGGCGTGGCGGATGCGATCAGCTTCGGCCGCACCTTCCTCGCCAACCCCGACCTGCCGGAACGGCTGCGCACCGGCGCACCGCTCAACAAGGACGATATGAAGACGTGGTACAGTCAGGGGCCGGAAGGATATATCGATTATCCGGCGCTGGAGACGGTGGCGGCGTAATATCCAAGTGAGTCTATGCCGCGGGTCGCCAAAAATGTATGTATAACCGCGGCATAGACGTTGCCGGCAATGTATCGATCAATGCCGGCGATGGGCGTGAAGTATCGAAAATTTGAATGGTACCGGCGCGCAACCTCTTAAGTCGTGCCATTTTGAGGCGGTAGCGCCGGATTGCTCCGTCAAAATTCGTTTACCAAGATATATACGGGGGATACAGGTCGCTGCGAGGCGGGGCATTGCCAATGCCTTTCATTCTTGTGGGGGGAATAGATGCGTATCGTGAGAAACATGGCGATCGGCCTTGGCATGGTGATTGCCGCTTCGGCTGCCACGGCGGATGCCGCGATCGTCAACCTTCGGGTGAAGATTACGGCGTCCGATTTTTCAGGGGCGGCGCCGGTCAATCCGGTGTTGGGTGATTTCACCTTCAGTTTCGACAATGCAGCCTCATTCGATCCCACGGACATCGGCCTGACGATCAACAGCTTCAACCTGCCTCATGGGGTAAAATTTAGTTATATAGCGGGAGCCCCGGATCTTATCTTCTTGTCTGATGGCGAGTATCTTGAAGGTTGCGGGGCCACGAGCGGCTTAAACAAGTTCTGCACCTCCATTTCCAAGGTATCGACGGCGCCGAAAATCGGTTCTTTCTATTATTCTACCGCCGCGACTCCCGGTATTTGGGAGGCCAGCACGATCGAGTTGGAGGCAGCGTTTGGCGGCGCAGCCGTTCCCGAACCGACTACATGGGCCATGATGATCGGCGGCTTCGCCATGATCGGTGCCGCAATACGTCGTCGCCGTATCAGCACGAAGATCTCCTTCGCCTGATCTCCTCTTCGTTTCCGATCGGGTTTCAGGAAGCCGTCGACCGCATGGATGATCGGTCGGCGGCTTCCTTGCGTCAGGTTGCCGGCAATCGCGTCCGTTTGCGGTCGACACGACTGACCGGGCCCCGTTTCGTCGGGCGGATTGGGGCGGTCGATGAACACCAGCGCGTGATGTTCGGGGGGCGGACCGGTGTCGAACCGGGACACCGCCGCCGACGGGCAGGTGGGATGACGCGGTCAGCGATGGATGATTGCTGGGCTGACCGCGTCAGCCGAAGCGGGTGCGCAGCGCCAGCATCGCCAGCGCGGCCTTCGCCGCCTCGCCGCCCTTGTCCTTTTCGTCCGGGCGGGCGCGGGTGAGCGCCTGTGCCTCGTTCTCGGTGGTCAGGATGCCGTTGCCGATCGCGAGGCCGTCCATCGTCAGCGCCATGATACCGCGCGCGCTTTCGCCCGCGACGATCTCGAAATGATAGGTCTCGCCGCGGATCACGACGCCGAGCGCGACGAACGCATCGTAGGATTCCGCCGCCAGCGCGATTGCGCCGGGTACTTCCAGCGCGCCGGGGACGGTGATCGTCTCGTGCGTGTGGCCCGCCGCCTCGATCGCGGCACGCGCGCCGGCCAGCAGCAGGTCGTTCAGATGGTCGTAGAAGCGCGCCTCGACGATCAGGATATTCGCCACGATTGTTATTCCTCGATGCGCCGCTCGCCGACGATCGACAGGCCGTAGCCGTCGAGCCCGACAAGCGTGTGGTGGGTGTTGGTGAGCAGGATCATGTCGTGGACCCCCAGTTCGGCAAGGATCATCGCGCCGACGCCGTAATCGCGCAGTTCCTCCATCGGCACCTCCACCTGCTCGCCCGCCTGGCGGCGGACGGCGGTGGTGAAGGCGTCGGCGCGCTGGCGGTTGATGAGGACGATGACGCCCGACCCCGCCTTCGCGATCGCCTTCATCGAGCGCGCCAGCATCCCGCCGCGATCGTCGTCCTGGCCGAACAGGTCGCCGAACGGGGACAGCGCGTGCATCCGTACCAGCACCGGCTGCGACGGATCGATCCGGCCCTTGACCAGCGCGACCTGTTCGGTGCCCGTCGCGGTGTTGCGATAGGCCAGCGTCCGCCATTCGCCACCCCAGCGGCTGGTGAAGCTGGCCTCCGACGTCTTCTCGACCAGATGGTCGTAGCGGCGGCGATAGGCGATCAGGTCGCGGATCGTGCCGATCTTCAGGTTGTGAAACTGCGCGAAGGTGACGAGGTCGTCCATCCGCGCCATCGTGCCGTCCTCGTTCATGATCTCGCAGATCACGCCCGAGGGGTTGAGGCCGGCGAGGCGCGACACGTCCACCGCCGCCTCGGTATGGCCCGCGCGCACCAGCACGCCGCCGTCGCGCGCGACGAGGGGGAAGACGTGGCCGGGGGTGACGATCTCAGCCGCGCCCTTGGTACCGTCGATCGCGGTGGCGATGGTGCAGGCCCGGTCGGCGGCGGAGATGCCGGTCGTCACCCCCTCGCGCGCCTCGATCGAGACGGTGAAGGCGGTTTCATGGCGGGTGCCGTTGTGGCGGCTCATCAGGTCTAGCCCCAGTTCCTGCGTCCGCGCCTTCGTCATCGCCAGACAGATCAGGCCACGACCGTGGCGGGCCATGAAGTTGATTTTCTCCGGCGTCGCCATCTGCGCGGGGATGACGAGATCGCCCTCGTTCTCGCGGTCCTCGTCGTCGACGAGGATGAACATGCGGCCGTTGCGTGCCTCGTCGATGATCTCCTCCGGCGAGGAGAGGAAGGCGTGGCGCAGTGAGGCCAGGGCGGGGTTAGCGGCCACGATAATGCTCCATGCGTTGCAGGTAACGGGCCAGCACGTCGATCTCGATGTTCACCGCCTGTCCGGGCGCCAGCGCGCCCAGCGTGGTGACGGACCAGGTATGCGGGATCAGATTGACCCAGAAATGCGTCGAGGCGTCCTGATCGGCGACCTCGTTGACGGTCAGCGACACGCCGTCGATGGTGATCGATCCCTTCACCGCGAGGAACGGCGCGAGCGCGGCATCGACGCGCAGGCCGATGCGATGCGAATCGCCGGTCCGCTCCACCGTCAGCACGGTGGCGACGCCATCGACATGGCCGGTGACGATATGGCCGCCGAGTTCGTCGCCCAGCTTCATCGCGCGTTCCAGGTTGAGCGCGCGGCCTTCGTGCCACTGGCCGGGGGCGGTGCGCGCGACGGTTTCGCCCGAAACGTCGACCGCGAACCAATCGCCCGCCTCGTCCCTGCCTTTGTCGACCACGGTCAGGCAGACGCCCGAACAGGCGATCGACGCGCCGAGATCGACGGTGGCGGTGTCATAGGCGGTGGCGATCCGCACGCGGGTGTCGCCGCGCGGTTCGATGCGGACGATCCGCCCGATGTCGGAGACGATGCCGGTGAACATGTTACCTCGTTGCCCCCGTGGTTGCCGCCGCACTGGCGACGCGCTCGCGCTCGTAGACCTCCACCCGGTCGCTGCCAAGCATCCGCGCATCGACCGCGCGCCAGCGGCCATGCGCGGCGGCGAGCGTGCCGACGCCGATATCGCCGAGCGCGGGCACGCCGCCCCCGATCAGGATCGGCGCGCGGTAGAGCAGCAGCCGGTCGACCAGATCGGCGGCGAGGAAGGCGGCGGCGGTGCGGGCGCCCCCCTCCACGAACAGATGGTCGACATTGTCCAGCGCGGCGATCGCGGCGGGGGTGGCGATCGCGGTCCAGCCGGCGGGTGGCGTGCTGCCGGTCAGCACGATGCGGCGCGGGCTGCGATCCGCCAGGCCGGGCAGGCGCACGTCGAGGCGGGGGGCATCGGTGTCCAGCGTGCCGCGCCCGACCAGGATCGCGTCGTGCCGGCTGCGTTCGAGATGGACATGCGCGCGCGCCGCCGCCCCGGTAATCCAGCGGCTTTCGCCCGAGGCGAGCGCGATCGCACCGTCGAGCGAGGTGGCGAGCTTCAGCGTGACGTGCGGCCGCCCGGCGGCGCGGCGGGTGAGGAAGCCCGCCATCGACGCGCGCGCGGCGGCGGCGACGGGACCGGCCGGGGGAGCGATGGCGACGGCGATGCCGGCCGCGCGCAGCCGGGCGAAGCCGGCGCCGGCGGTACGGAGGTCGGGGTCCTCCAGCGCCGCGACGACATGCGCGACGCCCGCCGCCACCAGCAGGTCGCTGCACGCCGGCCCCCGCGCCGAGACATGCGCGCAGGGTTCGAGCGTGACGTGGCAGGTCGCCCCCCGCGCCGCGCCGCCCGCCTGCGCCAGCGCCATCGCCTCCGCATGGGGACGCCCGCCGGGCTGGGTCCAGCCACGCCCGACGACACGGCCGTCACGCACGATCACGCAGCCGACATTGGGATTGGGGGCGGTGCGACCGCGCGTCCGCTCGGCCAGCGTCAGCGCGGCGTGGAGCCAGCCGGCGTCACCGTCGCCGCGGGTCAAAGCCCCCAGCGCGTGAGCTGATCGTCGGCCCGCTTGAATGCGGCCTGCTGCTTGTCGCGCGCCGCCTGCATCTCGGCCATCCGCTTCGCCTTGATCGGCGCGTCGATCGCCTGTTGCGCGCGGATCTGCGCATCGGTGCGGTCGGCGCTCCACTGCTCCACATAGACGATCTCGCGCTTGTACTCCGGCTCGACATGGGAATCGTGTACGAAGGCGTAGACCAGGCATCCGGTGACCGCCATTGCCAGCGCCAGGAACCTCAGTTCGTACCGCTCGCGGGTGGCAAGGAAGGCGCGCAGATCCTTGTAGGCGCGCCACGGCGACATGCGGCTGAAGAAGTTCATGGGCGTAAAATAGGGCAGCGGGGCGGGGAGTGCCAGTGGTCGTCGGGGGTGGCGGGGCCCGGTGCGGTTTTCAGGCACGCATGGCGGCACGATGCGATATGACGGCGGTGCCCGTCAGCGGGCCGTTTTCGGACGCCATGTCATTCGGTGCGGAGGATGAAGGAACCCGGCCAGACGTTCCGCGTACCGATGACCGAGGTCTTCCGGCACCCGCAGGTGTCGTGGAAGTAGGATACGGAGGCGAGTACGGCGCGATGGTGATCCTGTCCCTTCTGATGGCCGCCGCCGGTTGCACCGCCGGCACCGAGCTGACCCCGCCGCTGTGCCCGACGGGACTTCCGGCGATCCGCAGCGTCGCCGTGACGCGATCGGGCTATGCCGTGGGGCCGGTCACCGATCCGTCGATGCGCTGTTCGACGTTCCGCCCCACCGCGGCGCAGGTCCGCGCCTACCTGACCCGGGCGAAGCGGGTGCCCGATTTCCAGTCGGCCGATGCGACGATCGACATGGTGCCGTGCCGGGCGCGGGGCACGGTGCGGTTCGCGGACGGGCGCCGGGGCCAGTGGGAGGTGGAGCAGGCACGGTTCGGCAACGTCACCGTGGCAGGGCGGCCGAAGGTGCTGCTCTACACCACCGCCCGGCTGGGGCGGCCGTTCCTCGACTGAATGCCTGTGGAGGCCTGACCGAAGGGTGCCTGACGGGGGCAGGGCGGCATCGGCCCCCTGATCCGCTGCTACCGATGCGCGGTGGCGATCCATCAATCTCGTACGGACGGCATTTCGGATGGCGTCGCCATCCATGGTCATCGTGACGGATGATGGCAGGGCACCGTCCGAACCTTGAAGCCGGATGTCGTCAGGACGAACAAGAGGGGGCGGACCCTGCGGCCCGCCCCCTCTTGTTCGTCATCCGCCGCGTCGTCGGTCCTCGCGTGCCGCGAGGCCCGCCTTACGACGACAGCTTCGCGCGGCTCGCCTTCTTGCGCTCGTTGGCGTCGAGGTGGCGCTTGCGCAGGCGGATCGACTTCGGCGTGACTTCGACCATCTCGTCGTCGTCGATGTACGCAATCGCCTGCTCCAGCGTCGCGCGCTTCGGCGGGGTCAGGCGGACCTGATCGTCCTTGCCGCCCGAGGCGCGGAAGTTGGTCAGCGCCTTGGTCTTCATCGGGTTGACCTCGAGGTCGTCCGGCTTGGCGTTCTCGCCGACGATCATGCCCTCGTACAGCGCCTCGCCGTGGCCGACGAACAGGATGCCGCGCTCTTCGAGCGGCCCCAGCGCGTAGGAATTGGCTTCACCGGCGCCATTGGAGATCAGCACGCCGTTCTTGCGGCCCTCGATCTGGCCCTTGTGCGGGCCGTACTTCTCGAACAGCCGGTTCATGATGCCGGTGCCGCGCGTGTCCGACAGGAACTCGCCGTGGTAACCGATCATGCCACGCGACGGCGCGGAGAAGGTGATGCGCGTCTTGCCGCCGGTCGACGGGCGCATGTCGGTCAGCTCCGCCTTGCGCAGGTTCATCTTCTCGACGACCGTGCCCGAATATTCGTCGTCCACGTCGATGATGACGGTTTCGTACGGCTCGGTCTTCTTGCCGTTCTCGTCCTCGCCGAACAGCACGCGCGGGCGGCTGATGCCCAGCTCGAAGCCTTCGCGGCGCATCGTCTCGATCAGCACGCCCAGCTGAAGCTCGCCGCGGCCCGCCACTTCGTAGCTGTCGCGGTCGGCGGCCTCGGTCACCTTCACGGCGACGTTCGACTCGGCCTCGCGGAACAGGCGGTCGCGGATCATCCGCGACGTCACCTTGGTGCCCTCGCGACCCGCCATCGGCGAATCGTTCACCGCGAAGCGCATCGACAGCGTCGGCGGATCGATCGGCTGGGCGTGCAGCGGCTCGGTGACGGTGACGTCGGCGATCGTGTTGGCGACGGTCGCGATCGACAGACCGGCCAGCGAGATGATGTCGCCCGCCTTCGCCTCTTCGACCGGCACGCGCTCCAGCCCGCGGAACGACATGATCTTCGACGCGCGGCCCGTCTCGACGATGTTGCCGTCGTTATCGAGCGCGTGGATCGGCTGGTTCAGCTTGATCGTGCCCGAATTGACCCGGCCGGTCAGCACGCGGCCGAGGAAGTTGTCGCGGTCGAGCAGCGTGACGAGGAAGGTGAACGGCACGTCCTCGATTTCCACCTTGGGGGCGGGGACGTGCGATACGATCGTCTCGAACATCGGGATCAGCGTGCCTTCGCGCGCATCCATGTCGGTCGAGGCATAGCCGTTGCGGCCCGAGGCGTAGAGCACGGGGAAATCGAGCTGTTCGTCGTTCGCGTCGAGCGACACGAACAGGTCGAACACCTCGTCCAGCACTTCCTGGATGCGCGCGTCGGGACGGTCGACCTTGTTGACGACGACGATCGGCTTCAGGCCCAGCGCCAGCGCCTTGCCGGTCACGAACTTCGTCTGCGGCATCGCGCCTTCCGACGAATCGACCAGCAGGACGACGCCGTCGACCATCGACAGGATGCGTTCCACCTCGCCGCCAAAATCGGCGTGGCCGGGGGTGTCGACGATGTTGATGCGGATCGATTCATCGCTGCCCGGCGGAGTCCAGTCGACCGAGGTCGGCTTGGCGAGAATCGTGATCCCGCGCTCCTTTTCGAGGTCGTTCGAATCCATCGCCCGCTCCTCGACCCGCTGGTTGTCGCGGAAGGTGCCCGACTGGCGGAAAAGCTGGTCGACCAGGGTGGTTTTACCATGATCGACGTGCGCGATGATCGCCACGTTGCGGAGGCTCATGAGGAATCCTGAATGTCTGGGGCTATAATTGCGTGCGCCCTTAGCGCAAATGGTGCGCCGCGGGAAGGGGCGGGGCGGCCCCGGGTTCCGGCGCGCCATGCTCAACGGCCGATGGGCATCCTGAACGAGACCAGGATCGTGCGCGCGACCGGGTCGAGCAGCGACGGGTTCAGCGTCCTGCTGCCGGCCCGGTCGAACGTGCGGATGCGGGGGCGGGCGTTGGTGATGTTGTCGACCGCCAGTTCCAGTCGATATCCGCCGCCGGCCGCTGCGGTGGCGCCGGGCGGCCGCAGGGTCAGGAAGACGCGCCCGTCGATCCGCACCAGTGGCGCGACGTCGACCCCGGTCGCTGGATCGGCCACCGACGTGGATCGCGCGCGCCCGGTTCGGCTGGCGGTGAGGTTCGCCCCCAGCCTGGGACCATTCACGGCCATCTGCCCGCTCCACCGCTGTCGTCCCTGGACGCCGGTCAACACGCTCAACGGGTTTGACAGCGTGTCGATGACGGGGATCGCCGGCCCCAGCCGCAACGATTGCCGCAACTGCCGTTCGCCCTGAATGCCGGCGTTCCAGTTCGTCCTGCCGTCCGCCCGCCTGCCCGACAGGCCGATCCTGCCCGTCACGCTTTCGGCCACCTGCCGCACCGCGTTGAACGGCCGGGTGTCGACGCTCACCAGCCGTCCGGCCGTGTCGCGCCCGAACCGGTCGGGGAAATAGCGTTCGGCGAAGGCCGACGGTTCGGTCAGGCGGATCGTCGGCCGGTCGGTCGCGGTTCGGGCATAGCCGGCACCGGCGTTCAGGCGGCTCTTGCCGACCGTGCCGTTGTAATCGGCATCCACACGGACATCCCGGCTGGTCTCGGCGGCGAGCGGCGCGCCGCCGGTGACCTGCTCGACGGGTACCAGCGCCCCGACGCGATAGTCGTAGACGGTCAGGCCGATCAGCCGCTGGACCGGCGCGTTGACCTGATCGTTCGACGGCAGCGATCCGCGCCGGAGGAGCGAGGCGTTGATCGACAGGTCGGATACCGGCTGCCAGCTGAGGGCGACGGTCGTGCCGGTGACATGCCCCGTCCCGTCGATCGCGTTGTAATTGATCGAGGGCGTCAGATCGACCTGCCCCAGCATGCCCAGCACCGGCGTCGAGGCGGCGATCAGCGGCAGGCTGACATTCGCCTGCGCGGACGTGGTGGCATAGTTCGCGCCGACGACCTGGCGGTTCAGCCGATCGGTCGTGGTGGTATGCGCCCGGTTGCGCCGTATCGTCAGGTTGATCCGCATGTCGCCCGCCGGCAGCGATCCGATCTTGCCGATCATCAGCGCGGCTAGCTCGGCGCTGGTCGTCGCGCTGGCCTGATCCTGTACGATGCCGCATCCGGCGCATGACGATGTATCCGCGCCGGTCCGGATGCGCGACCGGCTGGTGCTGCGCCCGACATCGGAAGACAGGGTAAGAAAGAGGTCGCCGACGGTGTTGGAATAGGTCGTGTTCAATCCGGACGACCGGTTGCGCCCCTCCTGCCGGACGCCCCCGCCCTGGCGCCGGCTGTCCTGCGTACCGGATGTCCGCAGGCCGATATCGAGATTGCCGTCACCCAGCGGCCGCGCGGCGCCCAGGGTGCCGGAAACCAGCCGCGACCGGGGTACGAGGCTCCGGTCCTGCGGCACCGGTTCGCCGCCGCTGTCGGCGATACCGGGCCGCTGGCGGGCCAGCAGCCCCTCGTTCGCGCGGACATTGGCGAAGCCGTTCAGCCGGTCGTCGCCGTTCAGCCTGGCGCCCCGCCCGCCACCCGATACGCTCGCGCCCCCGCCATCGGTCGTATCGCGCCCGTCCCCCTCCAGCGACAGCGACCCGAATTTCCGTTTCAGCGACAGGTTCAGCAGCGGCTCGTTCGCGCCGAAGCCGAACCGCAGCCCCTCCGCGGGATTGTAGATCTCGATCGCCTGCAGCGCTTCGGCGGGCAGTTCGCCGAGATCGGCCAGTGAGCCGAGACGACGACCGTTGACGATGATCGAGAAGGGCCGGCCGCCCTGTTGCCGTTGCAGCTGCTGGATCAGGTCGTTGACCGAGCGCGCGCCATAGGTGGAGATGCGTCCCTCCGACAGTTCCTCGACCGGGGTCGCGCCCTGCAGCGATTTCGGCCGTGCCGGGGCGGTCACGACGATCTCCGGAACGATGGCCTGACCGGCGGGTACGGCACCCGCATCCTGCGTCGCCGCCTGCGCGACGGAGGGGAGCAAGGACGATGGAACGGCATCGATAACAAACACGGCATGCCCCCTGATGTCGATGCGGTACTTCCGGCCGGACCTGCACGGGACCGGCCGGCAGAACGATGCGCACCGAATGTCCGGTAACCGGTCATCGTGTATCGTCCGCACGACACATCTGACCGTTCACATCACACCCGGAACGACGGCCGGAACCCGGTCAGGTGCCGACATGCCGATCCCGCGCCTGCCGTCGGCGGCCGCACCCAAAGCGGGACGATCCGGGCAATTGCCACACAGGTAAACATGAATTAACCCCGAATCGGGACCATTTTATGGCCGTTCACGCGGTCGCTGGCCTGTCAGCATCAGGGAGAAAAATCATGAAGATGGCATATCGACTCGCGACGATCGCATCGGCCTTGCTACTCGCACCCGCCGCGCAGGCCGCCACCGTCGTGGACGCGATCGGCGATTTCGCCCCCGGCTATACCGGGGCGGCTGCCGATCTGGACGTGACGTCGTTCTCGGTCGAATACAATGTCGCGACCGACATCTTCACGCTGGGCGCCACCATGGCGGGCGCGATCGATCCGGGGACGATCGGGGTCTACATCATCGGCGTCAACACCGGCACCGGCACCATCGCTCCCTTCGCCAACCTGAATGCCCCCGAGGTCCGCTTCAACCAGGTCGTGCGGGTCAACAAGGACGGGACCGCATCGGTCGGCGCCACCGCACTGACCGCGTCGATCACCGGCAACGCGTTTTCGGTGGCGGTATCCGGCGCGCTGTTCGCCAGCACCGGCTTCGCCGTGAAGGACTATAGCTGGAACCTGTGGCCGCGCACCGGTGTCGGCGCGGGCACGCTGGTCACCGATTTCTCGCCGGACAACGGGATGCTGACGGCGGCGGTGCCCGAACCGTCGAGCTGGGCGATGATGGCGATCGGCCTCGCCGCGACCGGCCTCGCCCTTCGCAGCCGGCGGCGCACCACCGTGCGCTTCGCCTGACCGGACACGGGGGGCCTGCCCGGCGATCATGCCGGCAGGCCCCCCGCAAGGGACGACGGACCCGACCCGGGCCCCGCCCCATGGCGGGTCCTGACGCGTATTATCGCAATCATACACTTGAACGGCAGGACGACACCCGGCACATTCGCCACCGATGAGCAGGCAGGTGCCTGCCGGAGGGACGACGATGGCGACCACTGCCGAGACGATTGCCGAACCCGCTCTGGTGCTGACGCCCCCCGATCCCGTCCCCACGGTGACCCCGGCGAAGGCGGCGGGGCTGGTGCCGGTGGACGAGGGCAAGCGCAGCGAACTCGACAACCGGGTCGACGGGTTCGTCGCCGATCTGGTCGCGCAGGACGTGAACTCCCCAGAATTCGGCCGCCGCGTCGACGCGATCACCGCGATGGGCGCGAAGGAGATCCGCGAGGCGGCGGGCCAGTCCAACCGCTTCCTCGACCGCCCGGTGAAGGCGATGAACGCCGACAGCGGCGTCGGCAAGGACCTGGCCGAACTGCGCCGCGTGGTCGAGGACCTCGACCCGGGGAAGAAGGGCAGCCTGACCGCGCCGCAGAAGCTGTTCGGGATCATCCCGTTCGGCAACAAGATGCGCGATTACTTCGACGGCTACAAATCGTCGCAGACGCATATCAGCTCGATCCTGAAGAGCCTGGCCAGCGGCAAGGACGAACTGCTGATGGACAATGCCGCGATCGATACCGAGCGGGCGAACCTGTGGGCGGCGATGGGGCGGCTGGAGCAGATGATCCACCTGTCGCGCCAGCTGGATGCGAAGCTGGAGGACACCGCCAACGACCTCGACCACAGCGACCCCGCCAAGGCGAAGGCGATCCGCGAGACCGCGCTGTTCTATACCCGCCAGCGCACGCAGGACCTGCTGACCCAGATGGCGGTGACGGTGCAGGGCTATCTGGCGCTGGACCTGGTGAAGAAGAACAATGTCGAGCTGGTGAAGGGCGTCGACCGCGCATCGACCACGACGGTCGCGGCGCTGCGCACCGCCGTCACCGTCGCGCAGGCGCTGACCAACCAGAAACTGGTGCTGGAACAGATCACGCAGCTGAACACCACCACCGCCAACATCATCGAATCGACCGGCCGCCTGCTGAAGGAGAACACCGCGCGCATCCACGAACAGGCCGCCAGCGCGACGATCCCGCTGGAAACGCTGCAACGCGCGTTCCAGAACATCTACGACACGATGGACGCGATCGACACGTTCAAGCTGAAGGCGCTCGATTCGATGAAGACCACGGTCAACACGCTGGGCAACGAGGTGGAGAAGTCGCGCGGCTATATCGCCCGCGCCGAGGGGGCGGCGCAGGGCGCGTTGAAGGGCCCGTCCGACCAGTTCAAGCTGGAGTCGCTGTAACGCCATGAGCGATGTCGACGATGCGATCGCCGCGGCGCGATCCAGCTGGTCGCGGATCGCCGATCCCGGCCCCGCCATGCCCGATCGCGCGCCGCGCCGGGCGGGGCAGGGCGCGCGCCGGCTGAAACGCATCGCCGCCGCGGTGATCGCGATCCTGATCGCGGCGTTCGTCGCGGGCATCGTGACCCCGATCGGCATCATGGGGGTGTTCCTGACGATCGTCGCGATACTGGCGGTGACGGTGGCGATCGCGGTGTGGCCGACCACCGCCGATCGCCCGCTGCCGCCGCCCGAGAAGCTGCGGACGCTGGACCTGAAGGCGCTGCCCGCGCAGACCGAGCGGTGGCTGCAGGCGCAGCGCCGCAGCCTGCCCGCCCCCGCGCAACACCTGATCGACCGGATCGCGGAGCGGTTGCGCACGCTGTCGCCGCAACTGGCGCGGGTCGACCCGGCGGGCGAGAGCGCGGACGAGATCCGTCGCCTGATCGGCGAACAATTGCCCGCCTTCGTCGACGATTACGCGCGCGTGCCGACGACGTTGCGCACCACCGAACGCGGCGGCCGCACCCCGGATGCGGCGCTGTCCGACGGGCTGGGCGTGATCGAGCGCGAGATCGCGGCGATGACCGAGCGGCTGGCGCAGGGGGACCTGGACAGCCTGCAGACGCGGGGGCGGTATCTGGAACTGAAGTACAGCGGCGACGACCCGGCGGGCTAGAACCGGATGATATCTGGTTGAACCGGATGTTCGTCATTGCGAGCGGAGCGAAGCAATCCAGGGCGTCCTGGTCCGGCGCTGGATTGCTTCGCTACGCTCGCAATAACGGATGGGGTCAGACCAATGTCATCCCGCTCCAAGGCGGGCGGGCCGGGTCGGGCACGGTTCGGTTTCGCGGGTGGCGCCCCGGCAGGCGGTGCCTGCCATCGCGGAAAGTCGCACGGAAAGTCACGAAAGTCGCATCCTACAGGGGTGCGGGCGGACCGGGGCGGGGGCATGGCTGCGACGGCGCGTGCCGTCGTTGCGCTACCCTTCGTTCCCCGTCGCCGTTGCATCCGATCCCCCCCGCGCCGCGCCGGTGGAAGCGGCGACCGACGGGATTTACCGGATCGCGATCGTGTAGGACAGATCGTGTGGGGCAAGCGCGTTAGTCATGCTGCGTCGGTGATGGACGGATGCCGTGCCATCGTTGTGGCCGTTATCGCGGGCGTAGCGAAGCAGTCCAGAGCGTCACGCGCCGGGCTCTGGATTGCTTCGCTGCGCTCGCCATGACGGAAGTGAGGGTATGGCGGCGGGGGCATGGCTGCGACGGCGCGTGCCGTCGTTGCGCTGCCCTTCGTTCCCCCTCGCCGGTGCATCCGATCCCCCCGCGCCGCGCCGATGGAAGCGGCGACCGACGGGATTTACCGGACCGCGATCGTGTAGGACAGATCGTGCGGGGTCGGCGCGTTGGTCATCCCGCGTCGGTGATGGACGGATGTGGCGCCATCGATCCGGCCGTCATCGCGGGCGCAACGAAGCAATCCGGGGTTCGGCGCGCGACGCTCTGGATTGCTTTGCGGCGCTCGCAATGACGGAGGTGGGGGCAGGTGCGGGTAGGGCGGGTCGGGAAGTCCGTGCCCGACCCGCCCGCCGGTCAGAAGCGGAAGGCCGTCCCGACATAGACCGCCTGGCTGTCGCGCCGGACGTCGGTCTGGGTCAGCCGGTCACGATCCGAGCGGTAGCGGACGCCGGCGGTGACATCGATGTTGCGCGTCAGCGAATAGGCGCCGCCGAGATCGACCGAATAGCTGGGCAGCACCGTGACCGCGCGGGGCGTATCCGCCAGCGGCCGGTCGGTCGCCGCCTTCACCCGGCCGCTGAACCGGGTGCCGGTGTAGCTGACCGCCAGATCGGCCGCCTCGCGCCCGCCGGGCTGGGTGGCGAGATCGACGCGGCTGACGTCGCTGGCGATCGCGAATCGCTTCCACCCCAGCGCGACGCCGAGATTGTAGGAGATCGGGGTCAGCCCCACGGTGTTGTCGGAGACGACGCTGCGGGTCGAGACGGCGCGGTTGGTGCGGGCGCGCACCGCCACCGTCACCGCGCGGGTATCGCGTCGGGCCTCGGCAGGGGTGAAGCGGAATTCGCTGCCGCTGCCGGCGTCGAAACCGCCGCGCGCGAGCAGCGCCGCCAGCCGCGGATCGCCCGCCGCCGGGGTGAAGCCACCGATGCTGCGGACCTGCTGGCGGGGTGCGGGCACCTTGGCCGATTGCTTGTCGAGCGCGGCGAAGGCGGGCGCGACGAGCGCGCAGGCGGCCATGGTGGCCCCCGCTGCGATCCCGACGATGATACGCCCCGTTTTCATTACCACTCCCGGCCGGTCCTGACTGAACCTTCGCCCGAACATCAGCTAGCATGATTCGATCCGCCGCCGCCATCAGGCCAGTACCAATTTGTCAGACCTGTTGCATCAGACACACAGCCCTGGATATCGCGCGCTGCGCCCGGCGCCGATCGGCGCCGTCGGATGACACCCGCATCGCCCGCACGCTGCTTGCGGGGCCGCACCGGCCCCTGTAGAGGCGTAGATCGCCATTTTCCCGCAGGATCAACGCCCATGCCCCGCCGTTTTGCCGCCCCCGTCGCGATCGCGCTGGGGCTCGTCGCCTCGCTGTCCCTGTCCGCGTGCGCGGGCAAGGCCGATCGTCCCAAGAGCGATCTCGCCGCGTCCAAGGTCACCACGATCGGCGTCAACAGCTATCTGTGGCGCGCCACGCTCGACACGCTGTCGTTCATGCCGCTGGTGCAGACCGATTCCAACGGCGGGGTCATCGTGACCGACTGGTACGTCAATCCGCAGAGCCCGACCGAGCGGATGAAGGTGACGGTGACGATCCTCGACCAGGACCTGCGCGCCGATGCGATCCGCGTCGCCGCGCTGCGCGAGACCAGCCGTGGCGGCCAGTGGATCGCCGCCCCCGTGCAGGCGGCCACCACGCAGAAGCTGGAGGACCTGATCCTGACCCGCGCCCGCGACCTGCGCCGTTCCTCGGTCGCCGGCTGATCGGGCATGACGGGTACGCGGTTCAACGCGCGGACGGCCGATGCGCACTGGCAGGCGGTATGGGACGAACGCGGCACCTTCGTCGCCGACGACCATAGCGCCAAACCGCGCGCCTATGTGCTGGAGATGTTCCCCTATCCATCGGGGAAGATCCATATGGGGCACGTCCGCAACTACACGATGGGCGACGTGCTGGCCCGGTTCCGCCGGATGACCGGGCACGAGGTGCTGCACCCGATGGGCTGGGACGCCTTCGGGATGCCCGCCGAGAACGCCGCGATGGAAAAGGGCGTGCATCCGGGCAACTGGACCCGCGCCAACATCGCCGCGATGAAGGCGCAGCTGAAGCGGCTGGGCTTCGCGCTCGACTGGAGCCGCGAACTGGCGACGTGCGAGCCGGATTATTACGGCCACGAACAGGCGCTGTTCCTCGACCTGCTGGCCGGCGGGCTGGTCTATCGCAAGGAATCCTCGGTCAACTGGGACCCGGTCGACATGACCGTGCTGGCCAACGAGCAGGTGATCGACGGGCGCGGCTGGCGATCGGGCGCGGTGGTCGAGAAGCGCAAGCTTAACCAGTGGTTCCTGAAGATCACCGATTTCGCCGACGAGCTGCTCGACGGGCTGGCGAGCCTTGACCAGTGGCCCGACAAGGTGCGGCTGATGCAGGAGAACTGGATCGGGCGGAGCAAGGGGCTGACGTTTAGGTTCGATCCGCTGGCGCCGCTGACCGAGGCGATCGAGGTCTATTCCACGCGGCCCGATACGATCTTCGGCGCCAGCTTCGTCGCGATCGCCGCCGATCACCCGATCGCGCGCGAGGTCGCGGCCCGCGATCCGGAGGCGGCCGCCTTCATCGAACGCTGCAAGCAGGGCGGCACCACCGCCGCCGAGCTGGAGACGCAGGAAAAGCTGGGCTTCGACACCGGGTACGCGGTGCTGCACCCGTTCGACGGCGGCTGGACGCTGCCCGTCTACATCGCGAATTTCGTGCTGATGGAGTACGGCACCGGCGCAGTGATGGGCGTGCCCGCGCACGACCAGCGCGATCTGGATTTCGCGCGGAAATACGGCCTCGACGTGACGCGGGTGGTGTCGGACGGCGAGGTGGTCGCCCCGGTGTTCGAGGGCGACACCGCGCATACCGGCTCCGGCGCGATCGTGAATTCGCGCTTCCTCGACGGGCTGTCGATCGAGGACGCGAAGGCCACCGTCATCGCGCGTGCCGAATCGGAAGGCTGGGGCACCGGTTCCACCGTGTTCCGCCTGCGCGACTGGGGCGTCAGCCGCCAGCGTTACTGGGGCACGCCGATCCCGATCGTCCACTGCGCGGCGTGCGGCGTGGTGCCGGTGCCGCACGAGCAACTGCCGGTGGTGCTGCCCGACGACGTGTCGTTCGCGATCCCCGGCAACCCGCTCGACCGGCATCCGACGTGGAAGCATGTCGCCTGCCCGTCCTGCGGCGCGGCGGCGGTGCGCGAGACCGACACGCTCGACACCTTCGTCGATTCGTCGTGGTATTTCATCCGCTTCGCCAGCCAGCCCGATGACCGGCCGTTCGACCGCGCGATCGCGGAGCAGTGGCTGCCGGTCGGCCAGTATATCGGCGGGGTCGAGCACGCGATCCTCCACCTGCTCTATGCGCGGTTCTGGACGCGCGCCCTCCGCCACATCGGCAAGCTCGACATCGCCGAGCCGTTCGCCGGCCTGTTCACGCAAGGCATGGTGACGCACGAGACGTACAGGTCCGACGACAACCGCTGGCTGTCGCCCGAGGAGGTCGACGCCGGCACCGAGATCGCGACCGGCAAACCCGTGACCATCGGCCGCGTCGAGAAGATGTCGAAGTCGAAGAAGAACACGGTCGATCCCGAACCGATCGTCGACCAGTACGGCGCCGATGCGGTCCGCTGGTTCATGCTGTCCGACAGCCCGCCCGAACGCGACCTGCCCTGGTCGGAGGCGGGGATCGAGGGGGCGTGGCGCTTCGTGCAGCGGTTGTGGCGGCTGTTCGGCAGCGAACCGGGTGCGGGGGGCGAGGATGTGCCGCTGCGCAAGCTGGCGCACCGCACCACCGCCGGCGTCGCCGAGGCGATCGAGGGGTTGCAGTTCAACAAGGCGGTGGCGCTGCTCTACACGCTGGCCGGCGCCCTGGAGAAGGCGGCACCGTCGCGCGACCGGCACGACGCGATCGCGACGCTGCTCCGCCTGGCCGCGCCGATGGTGCCGCATATCGCCGAGGAGGCATGGACCGCCGCCGGCCATGACGGGCTGGTCGCGGATGCCGCCTGGCCCGTGGTCGATCCGGCGATGCTGGTCGACGACGAGGTGACGATCGCGATCCAGATCAACGGCAAGCTGCGCGACACCATCACCGTGGCCAAGGGCATGGCGAAGGACGAGCTGGAGGCCGCCGCGCTCGCCGCCGACAAGGTGGTGCGCGCGCTGGAGGGCAAGGCGCCACGCAAGGTGATCGTCGTGCCCGACCGCCTCGTGAACATCGTCGCATGAAAAGGGGGGGCATGAGGACGCCCGCCCTGCTGCTCGCCGCCACGCTGGTGCTCGCCGGCTGCGGTCTGCGCCCGCTCTACGGCGGCGGGTCGAACGGCGCGGTCGCGTCCGCGCTGACGCAGGTCGAGGTCGGGCCGGTCGAGGGCAAGGCGGGCTGGCTGGTCGCCAATGCGCTGCGCGACCGGCTGGGCGCCAGCGGCAGCGCGCGTTACCGGCTCGACATCCGGCTCGACGACCAGATCCAGGGGCTGGGCGTGCGCCGCGACGACAGCGTCACCCGCGAACGCCGCACGTTGCGCGCGCGGTACCAGCTGGTCGATCTGGCGGACGGGGCGGTGCTGGTCGATGCGACCGCCGGGTCGGACGCGGGGATCGATGTCGTCCAGTCCGAATATGCGACGATCGCGGCGGAGAACACCGCGCTCGAACGCCTGTCGGGCATCGTCGCGGACGAGATCGTCGCCAGCATTGCGCTGTATGCGCAGCGCCGGGCCGCGGCGCCCGCCGTTCCCGCCGCCGCGCCGACCGCCCTGCCGGCCACCACGCCGGCTCCCGCGCCGGTACGGTGAAGGCGAACGCCAACCAGATCAGGCAGGCGCTGGCCGCGCCGCGGCTGCGTTTCTACCTGCTCCACGGCCCCGACGATTCGGGGGCCGCCGCGCTGGCGACGATCCTGGCACAGGCGATGGGCGACCGGGCGGAGCGGGTCGACCTCGATATCGCGACGCTGAAATCCGATCCCGCCCGGCTGGCCGACGAGGCCGCGTCGCTGTCGCTGTTCGGGGATGCCCGCCATATCCGCGTGACCGGGATGGGCGAGGAAAGCGTCGCGGCGGTCACCGCGCTGCTGGCGGCGGAGGCGGCGGGCAATCCGGTGGTGGCGATCGCGCCCTCGGTGAAGGCGAGCGCGAAGCTGGTGAAGCTGGCGATCGAATCACCGCTGGCGATGGCGTTCGCCTGCTACCCGCCATCCGCGCAGGATGCGGAGCGGCTGGCGGTGACGATGGCGGGCGAACAGGGCCTGCGCCTTGCCTCCGGCGTCGCGGCGCGGCTGGTGGCGGGCACCGGCGGCGACCGCGCGGTGATGGGCCGCGAGATCGACAAGCTGGCGCTGTTCCTCGACGCCGCGCCCGATCGCCCGCACGAACTGGATCATGGCGCGCTCGACGCGATCGGCGCCGACCTCGACGAGGCGGAGGCGACCCGCGCGGTCGAGGCGCTGGTCGAGGGGCGGCCGGACCGGCTGGCCGAGGAACTGGCGCGGCTGGGCGAGGCGGGCATCTCGCCCATCCCGTGGCTGCGCCAGATCGTCCGCCGCCTCGTCGCGCTGGCGGAGATGCGCGCCGAGGTCGCGCGCGGCGAGCCGGCCGACACGGTGATGAAGCGCCACCGCGTGTTCTTCCGCGACGAGGATGCGACGGGGCGGGCGCTGCGCCGCTGGACCCCCGCGATGCTCGCCACCGCGATCGCCCGCCTGCGCGCGGCGGAACGCGGGGTGATGGCGCCGGGCAATGCCGGCCCGGTGCTGGCGGACGAGGCGGTGCTGACGCTGACCAGGGCGCTGGCGCGGCGGGGGTGAGGGGGCACCGAGGCTGGTCGTGACGGCGTCGGGCTAGCCTGTTTCTGTCGTTGTGAGCCCCCACCCGTCATGGCGAGCATGGCGAAGCGATCCGGAGCGTCGTGTGCCGGGCGCTGGATTGCTTCGCTGCGCTCGCCATGACGGGAAGGGGTGGGTATGCCATCATCGCTGGCGGCGGCATCCTTCTGCTTCCCCGGCGGAGGCCGGGGTCCAGTTGGGGAAGGTTTGCCGTGACTTACGCCGGCCTCCCCCACTGGGCCCCGGCCTCCGCCGGGGAGGGGATATTGGCTGGATGATGCGGTCTTTCCCGGAGGTTTCGCCCGCGTCGGGGTGGTCGGATCGGTCCCGTGGACGGGGCGATGGCGAAGCCGGCGTCGGACGGGTGCGGCGGGGCTGGAACGCGCTGGCATCGGCCCGCATCCCTTCCCGCCGTTGCGAGCATGGCGACGCGATCCGGAGCGTCGCGTGCCGGGCGCTGGATTGCTTCGCTAGAGCGTTTTCCGGCCGACCTGAGTCGAAGGGGATTCACACGGGCGTGCTGA
>NZ_JACYUG010000008.1 GCF_014841615.1 Sphingomonas sp. CFBP 8760
TGAATCACAAGCTGCTGAAATCGCTCAACTCAATTTTCGGTCGGGCTCTCAGATGTCTGCGTGACGTCCAAGTGCCAGATCATGGTGCGGACGATACTGCCCGTTTTATCGCGCGCGCCGCCGAAACGTTCCAAATGACAGCCGGTACGCATGACCTGACACCAGACGTCTTCGACAAGAAGCCGCCCGAACATTGCGATGTCCCAACGTTGTTGGCTTCTGTCAAAGCAACAGGACAGGTTTCGCCGATCCGGCGTTGAAGCTACCAGAAGCAGCCTCCGTTCGAGGTGTGCAACAAGGAAGATTGCATGGGCGAGTTCACCGACAAGGCAGCAGCAGCAGGCAACAAGGTCGCTGGAAGCGTCAAGGAGGCGATCGGCAAGGGCACCGATAACGAACACCTCGAGGCCAAGGGCAAGGCCCAGCAGCTCAAGGGTACCGGCCAGGACGTTAAGGGCAGCGTCAAGGGCGCTCTGGGCGACGAGATTTAAGAAGTTTCCCGTCCTGCGGCCGTCGAGTAGTCGGCGGTCGCAGGATGCGTCTTATTACATGGCAGCGTGACGATCACACGAAGTCCGGGGTGGTTGTCTTTCAGACGCATGGCACCACCATGCGCGGCACTAATCGCAGCTACGAGGTTCAAACCGAGGCCATGACCGTCGTCACGCTCGCGGTCGAGTCTGGCGAAGCGTTGCACGGCGCGTTCCCGATCCTGTTCATGAATACCCAGGCCATCGTCAGCCACCTCCAGGGTAGCACCATCGTCGGTCTGCGTCAGACTAAGAGCGCCTAACAGAACCGTATGATCTGATTGATGGTGATGATGCTGGCGGCGAGGGAGGTGAAGGCCTCGTAGATATCGCTTCGTCGTTCGTGGCGGATCGGGATGCGACGGAAACGGTTGAACCATGCATGGGTGCGCTCGACGACCCAGCGGTGCCTGCCGAGGCGTTCGCCGGTATCGACGCCGCGTCGGGCGATGCGTGGGGTGATGCGTGGGGTGATACCACGGGCGCGACACTCCTGCCGCCGTGCGCGGGCATCATAGGCCTTGTCGGCGTGCAGTTTGGCTGGTCTTTGCCTGGGTCGCCCATGTTGGCCGCGCAGTGGTGGGATGGCATCGAGGGTGGATGCCATCATCACACTGTCGTGGCGGTTGGCGCCGGTCAGCCGGAACCCGAGTGGCGTGCCGCGGGCATCGGTGACGAGATGGCGCTTCGTGCCCGGTTTGCCCCGATCTGTCGGGTTCGGACCTGTCGCGCATCCCCCTTTTTGGCGGGCACCGTCGCACTGTCCAGCGCGGCCCGCGACCAGTCGATCTGCCCTGCGGCATGAAGCCGCTCCAGCAGTAGCCGGTGCAGCTTTGCCCATATCCCTGCAGCCTGCCAGTCGCGCAGCCGCCGCCAGCACGTCATCCCCGAACCGCAGCCCATCTCCGCAGGCAGCATCTCCCACGGTATTCCCGAGCGCAGCACGAACACGATGCCAGTCAGCACCGCACGCGCCGGCACCATCGGCCGGCCACCCTTCGGGCGCGGTCGCTCAGGCGGCAGCAAAGGCTCGATCGTCGTCCATAACTCGTCCGGTATCAGCGTCTTGGCCATAGTCCAAAGTTTGGAACTGATACGTAACGCTTCAAGGTTCTGTTAGGCGCTCTTAATCGGTGCCGTCGCCTCGCCAAGGACTGGGAAGCCTTCATCGCTTCGTCCGAAGCCTGGATGGTCGTCTCATCCATCAGGCGAATGACGCGTCGTATCGCCAAACTCAAATTATGAGGCGGGCTCCTAGACGTTGTAAACCTGCACCAATGACGAGAAGACTTTGCCTCAAGTACAGGTAATATTCATAATTATTGCGCTCATCTTGGTAAGAAATAACTATGCAAAACGCAAAGCTAAGCTATCAATGATCGGAGTGCTGGGCTTGATAGGCCATCCGGCGGCAGGCGCAAATTTTGCATAAGTCGCGGCGCCGTACATTCAAAGCATCTCACGGCCGATCAGGATTGCATCTACTGGCGTACTGCCGCTCAGAGGGGCGACCTTACCACTTTTCCGGTGGTGTACTGTTTTTGCGATGCATCCACGCCATAGAGTGCTTGGGCACAAGGGGGCGGCCAGAGCGTGATGGATCGCACCAAATTCTCCACGGTTGCAGGATGCCGATATTGCCGCCTCGTTTTATTGGGTCTTAAACTCATCAGATTTGCCATATGTTTGAGAGACATATCAAAAAAATCGGCATTCGAAGAGATAATTGGCAGATTTAATATATTTCCCTACTCGGCAGTTTGTTCTGCAAAATAAATTTTACCATCAAATTTTTCTATTTGGGACAATTAAGACTGAAAATGCTGCGTTATAAAGTACTGGCGATAGTATATAGCGGTGGAGGGGAATAAAGGTCGCGAGGGGGCGCCATGGCAGATCGCAAAAATAACGTAGGATTCCTGAGGCTTGTGCTTGCCTGCGCCGTCATTGTCGGTCATGCGCCGGAAATGATTGACGGAAATGTCAGCAGAGAGCCGCTTGCCACGCTAACTAGCGTTCTTACCTTGGGTAGCGTTGCCGTCGATGGCTTCTTTTTGCTCAGCGGCTATTTAATTACCGCAAGCATGACCCGTTCGACCCCATTGCGGTACCTTAGTCGCCGGGTGATGCGGATTTATCCGGCTTTCATCGTAGCTTCTCTTATTAGCATATTTATACTAGGGCCGTTAGTTGGTGCTCAAGTATCGGGGGCATTGCCAAAGGCAATTGCTAAAATAGCATTTCTACGACAGCCCGATTACTATATAGGCCAATTCCCCGGCTTGAAACACTATCCGCTGTTGAATGGTGCGATGTGGACGATCGCCTATGAATTCCGCTGCTACCTGCTTGTCTTCGCGTTGGGGATATGTGGTGTCTTACGAAAGCCAGGGATGATGATGGCAATCACTTTGGTTGTACTCGGCCTGTTCGCTGCACTGGGCATCAAACCGTTCGCTACCTCGCTGGCGGAATGGGGAGATCATGGGGCTATAAAACTGCTGATTGGTGATCCGACGCAGGTCATTCGCCTTACCAGTGCATTTCTGGTTGGCTCCTGCTTATGGGTGCGAGGCGATGGCCGAACGCCGCAGATCAGCGGCAATGTCGCTGCCATATCCGCGATGGCGATGGTCGTCACCATCGTCGCTGTCCCGGTGATGGGGGAGGTCGCGGTACTGACTTTGGGTGCAGTGGGCCTGTTCTGGGCATCGTTCCGGGCGAACTTAGGTGTGTTGCAAACGATTAATGACCGGTGGGACATCAGTTACGGTACGTATCTCTATGGATGGCCTATCGCGACGTACATCCGATGGGCCTACCCCTCGATTGATCCCTGGACATTGGCCGCCAGTACTGTTCCGCTGGCCCTCATCGCAGGGGCGGTAAGCTGGCATCTCATCGAGGCGCCTACGAAGGATATTCGTTTGTTCAGGCGTCTGACGTCGTGGCAACGGCAGAGTCTGGTGGGTTAAATTGTCGCCATTCCCTCTTGATTTAACATTCCCTCTTGATTTAAAAGGTGTGTGTCAGCCAATCGATCCTGACGCCGAGCAGGTGGTCAATAAAAATATATTCGCTGGCACACGTGACAGATTTCCTTGCAGGAAATGTTCACCGAAACTGATCGCAGGTCGGCTTTTTATACGGGGGGAACAGGCTGATCCCTTGAAAAGGTCTTCTCCCCGCGCCGGTTGAGAATTACCCGCCGGTGGCAGCTCGCCAGGTGTTTAGTCCCGGCATCTGGTGGATCGGATCGATGATGAACCGGTTTGGCTCTGACTTCCAGATCTTGGCGATGTACTCGTAGGGTGTGAGGCCGCTGAGCGTCTTGAGCCGGCGGGCGAAGTTGTAGGCCGCCATGAAGTCGGCGAGGTGCGTCCGGAGCTGGTCATGATTTTCGTCGTGGAAGCGTTTGACGGTCGCCTCCTCGATGGTGCGGTTCATCCGCTCGACCTGTCCGTTGGTCCACGAGTGATCTTCCCTCGGTTTGACGGACACCGATGATAGGCTCTGCGGAGTCAGGAGGTGTATGGTGGCGATTACGACAAAGCGTCGGTTCACGGACGAGTTCGAGCGCGAAGCGGTTGCGCTGTGGGAGACGAGGGGTCGGATGCAGGCCGAGGTAGCGGCCGAGTTGGGAATCATGCCGACGATGGTGCGTCGTTGGCAGCGCGAGTTGGGGGATGGCAGCGCTGTGCCGGCAAGCCCGGCGGCGAAGCCGCCAGTATCGCCGCTGGCGTCGCCAGCGGATCAGGCGTCGGAGATCGCGCGGCTGCGGCGCGAGCTGGACCGGGCGCGGTGGTTGCCGCCAGTATCTTGCCGCGAAACTTCAGCGCAGGCTTGCCGTGAGAAGTGCCACAGTCGACGCCAGACTAATTCTTGCCGGCCGCGATGATGGCGGGCCAATCCGTTACCGCATTTTTCCCACAGCCGGATGGTCCGGGAACCTCATGTAAACGCGCCGGCTTCCTGTACCCGGTCAGACGTCAAGACGAAGTCCCTCGGCATAGGGCCGAACCGACCGGCTACGACACGGTCACGATGTTGTCGTCTCCATCCCGATCGATATATTTGTTATAGGGGTCGATGCCGACGAAAGCAGGTTTGCGGGCGGTGACGATCCGCACCTCCTGCACGCCGTTACGGATCGGCTTTTGCTCCATCGCAAGAACGTCGGCGCGGGAAAAGCCTCCGAAACCCGGCCGCGCCGTGAATGCCCCGACATCGAACCGGCCGGCGAGGGGAACCGGCTTCTCATTCCCTTGGCCATCGGCGACAAACTTGGTCGCGTCCACCGTCAGCAGCGTCTCCCAGCGACCGTCCGGCAACCTGCGTGTCGCGGCGGACTTCGCCTTCAGGTCCCACAAGGTGATCCGCTCGAACAGATCCGCGACCAGCGTGCGTTCCTCCGCATCGCGTGCCAGCGAGGCGAAACCGGCGATCAGATCGGTGGAGCGTGGATAGGGCGCCCCCCGGAAACGATAGCGGTCGAGCAGCCTGGCAAGCATCCGGTTGACCCGATCCTCGCCCAGCCGGTCCTGCAACAGGTACAGCGCCAGCGAACCTTTGTTGTAATGGATATATGCCTGGTTCTCCACCCGCATTAGCGGTAGTTCCTCCACCGCCTCACCGCGGCGGCCACGGAGATAGTTGTCGAGTTCGTATTTCAGGAATCGGCGGATTTTGTCGGGGCCGTAGAGCTGCTTCATCACCATCAGTGCCGAATATTGCGCCATGGTTTCCACCCATAGCGTACCGCCCTGCATGTCGGCGCTGATGACTTGATGGGCCCAGTACTGATGGGCGATTTCGTGTGCGGTGACATAGGTGACGTAATCGACGCTGTCCGCCGAGCGCGCATCGGCGATGAAGCCGATCCGTTCCGAATAGGGGATCGTCCCGGCGAATGCCTGCGCATAAGTCGAATAGCCGGGATATTCGACGATCCGGGCATAATCGAACTGATAGGGGCCGAAATTGGCGCGATAATAGCCGAGCGCGGCCTGCATCGCGCCAAGCATCCTGTCGACGTTATAGGGGTGGTGCGGATCGTAATGGACCGACAGCCGGACGCCGTCCGCCATCCGCGTCTTCTCCGCATAGCGTGCGGACTGGATCGAGAAAAAGGCGAGGATCGGCCTGTCCGAGACGAAACGTGCAGTGCGGCGGCCATCGGCGATCGTATCCTTCACCTTGCGGCCGGGGGCGATCGGGACCTGATCGGCATCGGTCGTCAACGTGATGTCCGACCGGACCCAGTCCGCATGGACATAGTTGCGCCACTGCGCCGCGCGATCCTCCAGCTTGGCGAGGCGCAGTTCGGCAGGCAGCCCCTGCTTGCGGCGCTTGGCGCGATCCTGCAGCAGGCCGTCCCGGTCCATCCCGATGACGGGAGCGAACTCATAGTTGTTCAGAAAGGTGCCGTTGCCGACCAGTCGGGTGTCGTCGGTATTGGCGGCGAAGCCCCGCACCGCCCGTTCGGTACGGAAGCGCAGCGTGCCGGTCGCGCCCGACGCCAGTGCCCGGTCGAAGCGATAGATGCGGTACTGATAATCGGCATCGATCATCACCGCACGGGCGCCGGGGACCACCACGTCGGTCAGGCGCGTCCGATCGTCCTGCATCCGCAGGTGGAGATCGCGAAGGGGCGCGCCGGTATCGTTGACGAACGTAAAACTGCCATCCGCTGTCATCCGCAATGCCGCGGGATAAAGCGCGACGTTCAGCCGGATCGCGGTGAGCGTCGGCTGACGCAGCGCGGCATAGCGGAGATATTTACGCTCGAACGCCGCGAGACGGGCTTCCTGCTCCGGCTCGCTGCGATAGGTGTTGAGTACATCCATCTGGCGATAGGCGTAGGTGCCGCTCGCAACGATCACGACCGATGCCGCCGCGATCAGGATGCCGGGCATACCCACCAGCCGCCGTGGTACGCGCCTCAGGCGATGCGCGAGCTTCACATCGGTGCCGCGCCGCCAGAGCAGGTGCGCGCCCACCGCTAGGATCAATGCCCAACCGGTCCAATACAGCCTCAACCACCAGCCGCGCGCGCCGCCGATCGCATCGCCGTTCATGTCCGACAGCTTGGTCGAGCCTACGGAGCCGTACAAATAGAGCGGATGCTCCCAGCCGATCGTCGTGAAGACGCTGGTCGCGACGAAATAGACGACCATCACCGCCCAGCCGAGATATTTGTTGGGGCTGATGGACTGGATGAACACGGCGAGGACGGCGATCAGGACGAAGTCGATCGTCAACGGCGCCACGTACCAGGCGAGATATTCATCCAGACGGAGATCGGTGATGCCGCGTGATAGTTGCACGACGATCGCCGCCAGCATCGATACCAGCAGGGCCGTCACCAGCACGCCTGCGACCGCCAGCGTCTTGGGCACCATATAGGCCCAATTCGGCAGGGCGGTGGCATCGACGATCTCGTTCATGCCACGCTCGCGGTCCCGCCATACCAGCTCGCCCGCATAGTAGATGGCGATGATGAGCGGCATGATTGCGAACGCGCCGGTCAGCTGGTCGATGATCGCGAAGGTCAGCGGATAGGTGGGTGTGCCGTATTGCTCGCCCGAGGACAGCAGTCGGGCGACGGCATTGGCAAGGCCGATCGCCATCATGATGGCGAAGCCGGGGCTGCGGAAGATCAGCGCCATCTCGAACCGGGTCCGCGCGACCAGCTGCGTCCACCCCGCCTTGTCCGGCGTGGTCGACGGCAGTATCGCGACGACTTCGGCTTCGCGCGCGGCGAGCTTTATCGCACGGCGTTGCTGGCGGCGGAGCAGTCGCTTCGACGCCCCCCGTTCGGCGAACGAGAAGCGGGCATAGGCGATGGCCAGTGCGATAGCCCCGATCGACAGACATATCATCCGGTTGATGACCAGAATGCCGGTGAAGATCGGCATGCCCCCATTCGCATCGGCCGCCGTCCAGTAACGGGTGATCCAGCCGAACGCGGCACCGCCGAACGGCTCGACATAGGCGATCGTCTCGCGCCATTCGGGTTTGCCGGCCGCAACCCCCATCAGCGAGGAATAGCATATGATGAAGACGACGACGGCTAGATAGCTGTACGTCATCGATCGGGTGGTCGTCGCCACCGCGAAGAACACGGCAGCGGTCAGGAACAGGTTGGGCAGGGCAAGAAGCGCATAGGCGTAGAGATAATCGCCCAGCCGGTTCGGGCCGAGCGTTTCCGGATCGACCCACGGCATCAGCGAGCCGAGCCAGATCGCCGACGGCACGGCCAGAAAGGCGATGGCCGCCGCGGCGAAGGCACCGGTGAAGCGGGCAAGCAGGTACGATGCCTTGGTGACGGAGGTCGAGCGCACCATCGCGCCGAATCCACTCTCGTCATCGCGCACCACCACGTTCGAGACGAACGCGGTCGTCACGAACATGAAGAAAATCGACATGACGATATGCGTGCGCGCCAGCGCGGTTGCGGCGTTCTTGTGGACGTTGCCGCCGCTGCCGATCTGGATCTGGTCGATCGTCATCGAACCGAAAGCCAGCAGGAAGAACAGGATCGTGACGACCCAGAAGACGGGGTTCCTTAGCTGGTAGCGCAACTCGAACCCGGCGATCGCGGCGAACATGGCCGGTCAGCCTGCGACAGGGGCGGCGGGGGTACGGCGCGAGCTGGCGAGGGTGGAAAAATATACGTCCTCCAGCCCACCGGTCGCCGGATGGAAGCCGTCGCCCGGATCATGGTCGGCGAGGATGTGGATGATGGTGCGACCGGCAAAAAGCCGGGTGGAGATGACCTCGTGGTTCGTCCGTGCGTTATCGAGTTCGTCGCGCCCGATCGTCTTCGCCCATATATTGCCGCGGGTGCGGTCGATCAGGTCGAGTGGCGCCCCTTGCAGCTGGATGCGCCCGGCAGCGAGTACCGCCATGCGTGGGCACAGATCGGCGACATCCTCGACGATATGGGTCGACAGGATCACTACGACGTTCTCGCCGATCTCGGCCAGTAGGTTCAGGAAGCGATTGCGCTCCTCCGGATCGAGTCCGGCGGTAGGCTCGTCGACGATGATGAGGCGCGGGTTGCCGATCAGCGCCTGGGCGATGCCGAAGCGCTGACGCATACCACCCGAGAAGCCCGCGATCGCCTTTTTGCGGTGTACCCAGAGGTTGGTCTGCGCAAGCAATGTCTCCACCGTCGCGCGCCGGTCGGCGGCAGAGACGATGCCTTTCAGCACCGCCATATGGTCGAGCATGTCGTAGGCGGATACGCGCGGATAAACGCCAAAATCCTGCGGCAGATAGCCGAGTGTCTCCCGCAATCGTTCCGGCTGGGCGATCACGTCGATGTCTTCGAACCGGATCGTTCCGTCAGTCGGCGTCTGCAACGTCGCTACCGTGCGCATCAACGTCGACTTGCCGGCACCGTTGGGGCCAAGCAGCCCGAACATTCCCGTCGGGATCGACAGCGACACATCGTCGAGCGCACGCGTGCCGTTGGCGTAGACATGGCTTACGCCGATAAGTTCGAGCATCTGGTCCCCCCGGATATCCGGGCAAACTACATGGTCGTATCGGTGGCGCAACGTATAAACATCGGATCAGACGAGCGCGGCCATCCGGTCGCGCCAGGCATCGGGCAATGCCACAGGCCGCCGCGTGGCGCGATCGACATAGACATGGGTGAAGCCGGCCTCCGCGGCGGCATCGTCGATACCCGCCACGAACGCGCCTAGGCGATAGGTCACGCTCGACGTACCGAGCCGGTCTATCGCCAGCCCGATCTCTACCGGATCGGGATAGCTGATCGATCGCGCATAACGACAGCGCGTCTCGACGACGAGCCCGATCGGGTCGCCCGTCGCCACGTCGAGCAGCCCCGCCTCGATCAGCCAGGCGTTCACTGCGGTATCGAACCAGTGATAATAGATCGCATTGTTGACGTGGCCATAGGCGTCGTTGTCGCTCCAGCGCGTCGTGATCGTCCGCCACCAGCGATAGGTCGCACGTTGTCGCAGCGCCACGTGTGTCATGATGGTCCCCCGTTCCAGGCCGTTTCGATACTCACCACCGGCCACCGTTGCCGTTAATCGGGGCAGCATCTTGCCACCAGCGGTATTCGGCTTCACGGTATGCCGATATTCCGCGACCGAGAGAGTATCTAGCGATGAAGATCGAGGCTGCGGTACTGCGGCGCCGGGGTGCGGCCTACCCCTACGCAAAAAGCCGGCCGCTGGCGATCGAGACGATCGACCTCGATCCCCCCGGCCGAGGGGAGGCGCTGGTGCGGATAGCGGCGGCGGGGCGAACGGGGCCGGCACGTTGCTGGGCGGCCCGACAAGGCTGGGCGACGGGGACGGCATGATCCATCATCATCTCGGCTGCTCCGCCTTCGCCACCCACGCCGTCGTCTCGCGCCGTTCGCTGGTGAAGATCGATCCAGCGTTACCGCTGGCCGAGGCGGCACTGTTCGGCTGTGCGGTCCTGACCGGGGTCGGGGCGGTGGTAAACACCGCGCGCGTCACCGCCGGTCAATCGGTGGCGGTCGTGGGGCTGGGTGGCGTGGGCCTTGCGGCGGTACTCGGGGCGGTGGCGGCGGGGGCGTCGCGGATCGTGGCGGTCGATCTGCTGGAGGACAAGCTGGCATTGGCGCGGCATCTCGGTGCGACCGATACGGTGATGGCGGCAGGCGATACGGCGGCGGCGGTCCGCGCGCTGACCGATGGCGGGTGCGACGTGGTCGTGGAGATGGCGGGATCGGTGCGCGCGCTGGCGGCGGCGGTGGCGATGACCCGGCGTGGCGGCATCACCGTCACCGCGGGGTTGCCCCCGGCCGGAACGGCGCTGCCGGTCGACATCGTATCCCTCGTCGCCGAGGAACGGACGCTGAAGGGCAGCTATATCGGCACCTGCGTGCCCGCGCGCGATATCCCCCGCTATGTCGCGCTCTATCGCGCGGGGCGATTGCCGGTCGATCGCTTGGTGAACGGATATCTGACCCTGGCCGATATCAACGAAGGGTTCGATCGATTGCAGGAAGGGCACGCGGTACGGCAGATCGTCAGAATGACGCCATGAAGCGTGAGGTCTTTCTCGGGATAGACTTTTCCGGTGGAGCGGCGGCGTGGCGACCGCGGTGCTCCCGACCGTCGGTGTGGATCGCCACTGTCGAGGTGGCCGATCGTCCGCGGTTGATCGACGTGGTGCCGGTACAGGCGCTTGCCGGTTCCGGTAAACCGTTCGATCGGCTGGTGCAGTTGCTCCGGTCCGGCGATCATGTCGCGGCCGGCATCGATGCGCCGTTCAGCCTGCCGGCGCGACACCTGCCGCCGGGTGGGCATCGCGGTCTGCTGTCGACGGTAGCGACCCTACCCGACGCACCGGATCGACCATTTCCGTCCGGCGCATCGCTGGTCGCCCTCGCCGCAGCGGTCGCGCCGATCGAAACCGCAAAACCCCTTCGCACCACAGAAAGACACTGGTCATCGCGCGGCGTGAATACCCGGTCAACCTTATGGAATGGTCCCCGCGGCGGCGCGCCGTTCACCGCAGCGTGTCTTACCCTGCTGACCCGTGTGGGGCGGCCGTGTTGGCCTTGGGCGATCGGCTCCGGAATGCTGGTCGAAAGTTTCCCCGCCGCCCAATTGCGGGCATGGTGCCTGTCGCACACTGGCTATGCCGGGCGTGACCAGCGGGCCGCACGCCGGATCATCCTCGACGGACTGACCCACCGCATCGGCATCAGTCATGCGCAGACGGGGCTGCTGCTCGACCATCCCGATGCGCTCGATGCGGTGCTGGCCGCCTTCGGAGCGATCGCGGCATCCACCAATGGTCCGCCGGCGGTGGCGCCGCCCGATGGCCTGATCTCCGTCATGGATGGCTTGATGGCGGTATAAGCCATTGCATTTTTAGAAAAGTTTTACCTCCACCAGTCGCATCGCGCGATTGGGCTGCTGGTCGAACAGGATGCGGATCTGGCTGGTGGTCGCCGGCTTCCAGCGGACATGGGTGATGCCGTTGGCCAAGGGCCGATCGCCGACCGCCGGCAGATCGTACCATCCGCTGCCATTCCAGGCCTGCATGCGATAGCTGACGGGGACCGCAAAACGACCGCCATCGGCAAAAAAGGCGAGTTCGGCTCGCGTCAGCGCGGTGGGCTTGCCGAAGTCGATCGCATACCATTGCTGCCGCGCCTTCGGGTCGGATGACCAGCCATTGCCCAGTTCCGGGAAAAACCAGACCCGTCCATCGATCGCGTCGTGGACGTTTTCCGGATCGGTGGCGGACGAGGTGCTGCCCTTCGGAAAGTCGCCGCGTTTCAATTGCACCGCGCGATCGATCGGTCTTACGATCGGCGGGGGCGCCAGACGCGTAATAGGTACCGTCAACCGGCCCATGGTCGATCGATGCGCGACCTCGCGCCCGTCGATTTCGATCGCCAGTCCTGCGGCCCGCCCGTAATGTCGGCCGTCCGCGTCCCAGGTCACGGCGATGCGATGGCCGTGATACGGCACATCCTGCACCCTGAACCATGACAGCGACTGGGGATCGCCCGTCGGCGGGAGAATGGGATTCACCTCCAGCATGTCATCGGCACGAGGGCGGATACCGACCAGCCCGCCGAGGATCAGATCGACATAGCCGGAATGGAAGTAATGATGGCTGCGCGCCAATCCGACCAGCGGCCTGCCGGTGTCAGGAAAATAATCCTCCTCGATGTCGAGCAATTCACCCTGATAATGCAGCTGCGTGTACTGCCGCAGCAGCCGCGTATAGTCGGATGGGGTTACCACGGTCTGCCGATAATGATCGAGCAGGTTCGCCAGACCCAGCAGGACCTGCGTCGTCTGGAACGGCCAGACTGGACCGTTCCACTGGCATTCCCGCAAGCCCCCGGCGAACGTGCCGCCTTCGTAGCGGTACTGCCGCATGTAATGCTCGTAGCTTGGCTCGACGGTACGCATCCCCGCCGGACCGCCGAGTTCGTCGGGCGATATCAAGTGCGACCAGGCGGTGGCATAGGCCGGATCGTCGTCCACCATGTCGAACGCCCAGGGAACATAGCCGACGAGCTCACGGCCGCGGATCGGCTGCCAGTACGTCACGAACGGCGTGGTCCGCTGATGCCGGTCGATGAAGTGCCGGAGGGCCGGACTCCACAGATCGCGCTGGAACGTCGTCTTCAGCGTCGCGGCACGGTTGTCGAACGTCGCCGCGGTGGCACCGTCGTTCGCCAGCCGCGCGATGCCGGCGATCGCGCGGGCATTGGCGAACATGTACGCGTTGATCGATGGCCGGAACGCCTGACCACCGAAGAAGCCGTCCAGCCCGCCCGATGCATCGATCGATGCGATCGTATATTCCGTCGCATCGGCGAGCGGTTCGGTCCAGTACAGTCCCTTGCCGCGATCGAGATGATCGTCCCACTGATCGTACAGACGGCGCATGGCCGGCAGATGCCGCGTCGCACCGTCCCGATCGCCATCGACCAGATAGCGCCCCCAGACGGAATCAGCCATATAATCGGTGAAGTGGCGGTCGTTGCCCCCGTTATACATGTGGGCGATGTAATCGTCGGCATAGCGCCTATCGCGCAGCCAGCGCCCTTCGCCGATGTGGAAGCCGGTGGCATCGTTCAGGCTCGCCCAGGGTTCCAGTTGCCATGATACGTCGTCGAGGAACTCGGTCGAGATGAACCCTCGCACGCCCAGATCGCGCTGATGCGCACGGAACAGCGACCAGCGGTAATAATAGACCGCGTCGATCCGTCGATCTGCGGATTCGAAGAAGGGAATACGACCTTCATACCATGGCGCATCGTTGCCGAACCGGGTCACGGCGATGCGATGCGTATCCATCGCGGGAAGGGCCGCGGACGACGGGGGCGTCGTCCCGATCAGCAGCGTGGCCGCCGTCGACAGGATCGCGGCCAGCCGTCGTGTCCGGTGTCGGATCATGTCGTTCTCTCCCCCTCGATCACCGTCACCGGTCTGGCCATCATGGTATGACCGGTTCGGCAACGGCGTCGCCAGTGATGGGACAGAACCCGACCATGACGGTCATCGTCCATCTAGTCCTACATATCCAGCGTCGCTCGGGCTTGTAAACGGGAAAGCGGCCGCCGTCGGGAAGTCCCACCGCCAAGTCGTCAGGTAGCCGTCCGGTCGAGAAAGGCTCGGCAGGCGGCATGATCCTCGGCAAGACGGTACAAGGCCTGCTGCGCCGGCCCTTCACTGATCGAAGCGGCAAGGCGGCGGCAGCGCCACGCTTCCGCCTCATGGTCGACACCGGGTTTCATCAGCGAGCGAAGATGGTCTGGCGGATCGTCGGTCATGTCCGGCCCTCGGGCAGGTGGCCGGTCCCATAACCGGTCGTCAGCGAGGTACGATGCCCGCGACAGAAAGATGCGAGACGGATCGTGAGCAGACCGCGATCATCGGCACGGGCCGGCGTTTCGAACGGGCGGCTCGCCGCAGCGCTATTGTCTACCGTTTCGATGGGAATTAAATGGGAAGCACGAAGGATCACCGGTGACGGTCGACCACCGACCGATCCTGTTCCTCGGGAGATATGTCATGGGTTCATTCGCACCGCACGAAACCACCCGGCCGACGTTCCTCACCGTGCCCGGCCTCGGCGGGTCAGGCCCCTCGCACTGGCAGACGCTGTGGGAACGCAGCCGGCCGGGTACGATGCGGGCCGATCTCGGGATGTGGCATACGCCCCATCGTAACAGCTGGGTGACTCGGCTTGATCTCGCCATCCGTCAGGCGGAGGCGCCGGTGATCCTCATTGCCCATTCGCTCGGTTGTCTGGCGGTCGCGTGGTGGGCCGAGCTGAGCCCGCAACCCTATGGCTGGCCGGTTGCCGGAGCCTTGCTGGTCGCACCGGCCGATGTAGACCGGGTGGGAGTGCAGGATGAATTACGTGGCTTCGCGCCCAGCCCGCATACGCCGCTGCCTTTTCCATCGATCGTCGTCGCCAGCAATGACGATCCGTGGATCACCATCGACCGGGCACACAGTCTGGCGGCGAACTGGGGCAGTCATTTCATCGATATCGGCGAGCAGGGTCATATCAACGCCGCCAGCGGTCTGGGCATGTGGCCGGAAGGGCAGGAGCTGCTCGACCGGGTCGTCGCGGCGACGATCGATGGTAGCGGCCGGACGCGGACGCCGGGCGATGCCCATGCGATGCTGCGCCGTTCGGACGCTCCCCGGGCCATGTCCGATCCCGCCGATGAACCGTTCGCGACGATGGCACCGGCGGCACTCAGACAAGGCTTTGCCGCCGGTCGCTGAGCCGCGGCGTTACGCCGGGGAGCCGGCGAACATCCTTGGCGAATGGTCCTGACCCTGGGGGTAGAGCCGATCGCGGGCGGCGGCGCGGGCCTGCATCAACGTCCACAAGCCGTGATGCTGCGCGAGCAACTGCCGGGCGCCAAATGCCATCGCTCGCTCCGCCGCCGCGTTTTCGCCCAAGGCCGTGATCGCCGCGGCGGTGACCGCTCCGGGTGGCAGGATCGCATCGGGAAGGGCGATGCCGCAGTCGACCGCCGCCGCGACCAGGATGGCACGCATCGCCTGCCAATCACTGACCAGCGCGGCCACCGCCCCGGTGGCGCAACCCGTCCGGCCGGATGTCGCCAGCGTCGACAACGCATGGCCGATCCCCGTCACGGCGGCTTCGAACGCCGCCTGACCCGGGGTGGAGGGCAGGGGGCCGACCACCGCCGCCAAACGCACCAGCGCCGCCCGTTCACCGGCGAAACCCGCCGCTACCGCCGTCAGCCATGAATCCGCCTCCGGCTGGGCGCGTTGCGCGACCGCCATATCGACCGGGCCGGGTCGGCTGCCGTGGATCAGGCATAGCGCGTGGACGGCATCGGCCAGATCGCGGCGTGACGGCTGCGGGCCCAGCAGATAGCGGAGATGGGCGTGGCGGGCACTGCCCTCCACCGCTACGATCGCTGCCACCAGGCTCGCCGCGTTTGCCGGCCGTTCGCGCGTCACATTATCCAATTCGTCTTCCCTGGCCTGTCACGGCGGGCGGCCCTGCCGCCCCTCTACCCGTAGCCAGTATCGCTATGGCCGGTGCGTAAAGATCGAGTGTATGGCGACCGCGTGCCAAATGGCGCGGCAGGCCCTTGAAGCCGGCCTCCCTGCCCGCGATAAGGCGGGCGCCTCCGCGACGGTGCGGGAGTGACGATCCGCCGGAGAGAGACGGGATGCGCGCATGGATGCTGGGATTTGCCTTGGCCTCGGTAGGGACGGCGGCGATGGCTGCTGACCAGACGGTGCCGGTTTCACAGGCGCCGGCACCTGTGCCGGTACCGCCCGAGACCGCGGATCTGACCCTGTCCCGCGTTTTCGCCAGCCCAGACCTGTCCGGGCAGCAGCCACGCGCGCTCAGACTGTCGCCGGATGGAACCCTGCTGACCAGCCTTCGTCCTCGCCCCGACGATCGCGAGCGGTTCGACCTCTGGGCGACGGATACCAGTACCGGCGCCGAACGGATGCTGGTGGATTCCGCGAAGATCGGTTCGGGCGCAGAACTGTCCGAAGCGGAGAAGATGCAGCGCGAACGGGCAAGGATCGGTGGATCGAAGGGGGTCGTCGCCTATGATTGGGCACCCGACGGCAAATCGATCCTCGTACCGCTGGACGGCGATCTGTACATCGCCACGCTCGACGGCAACGTTCGCCGGCTGACCGACACTCCCGGTGGCGAACTGAACCCCGTCGTCTCGCCCCGCGGCGCTTTCGTCAGCTTCGTGCGTGATCAGAACCTGTTCGTTCAGCCGATCACCGGTGGCGCGGCGCGTGCCCTGACCAAGGGGGAGGGCGGGACCGTCCACTGGGGCGAGGCGGAATTCGTCGCGCAGGAGGAAATGGATCGTCGTACCGGCTATTGGTGGAGCCCCGACGAACGCTATGTCGCCGTCGAACGGTTCGACGAGGCGCCGGTCCACGTCGCCACCCGCGCCGCGATCGGTGCGACGGGCACGAAGGTGTTCGAACAGCGTTATCCCGCTGCGGGTACCCCCAATGTGCTGGTCGAACTATATGTGATGAAGGCCGACGGCACCGGTCAGGTGAAGGTGAATCTGGGGCCGGAACCCGACATCTATCTGGCGCGGGTCGACTGGATGCCGGACGGGTCCGGCCTGCTGGTCCAGCGTCAGTCGCGCGATCAGAAGCGACTCGATATCCTGCGCGTCGATCCCGCGACGGGGCGGGCGACGATCCTGTTTTCGGAAAAGGCGGGCGCAAAAAGCTGGCTTAACCTTTCCGACAGCTATCACGTCCTGCGCGACGGCAGCCTGATCTGGCGGTCCGAACGCAGCGGCTATGGCCACCTCTACCACTTCGCCGCGGGCAAGTGGACGCAGTTGACCAAGGGCGACTGGGTGGTCACCGGGCTGGTCGGTGTCGACGAGGACAAGCGCCGGATTTATTTCACCGGCACGCGCGACGATGTGCTGGAACAGCATCTCTATGCATTGAACATCGCCAAGCCCGGTGACGTGACCCGCCTGACCGAACGGGGTTATACCAACAGCGCGACCATGGATGGATCGGCGACCCGGCTGATCGTGTCGCGCTCCGGCCCCGCCCAGCCTGCCCAGGTCTATCTGGCCGATGCCGATGGCAAGCGGCTGCGCTGGATCAACGAGAATGCGATCGCACCCGGCCACCCCTATTTCCCGCATCTTGCCAGCCACGAACCGACGAAATTCGGCACGATCAAGGCGGCTGACGGTACCACGCTGCACTGGGAGATGATCACCCCCAAGCTGGAGCCGGGCAAGACCTACCCCGTGTTCTTCCAGCATTACGGCGGCCCCGGTACCGGCCAGCAGGTAACGCGTGGCTGGCAGGGGGCGCTGCCGCAGTTCCTCGTCGATCAGGGGTGGATTTTCTTCCAGATCGACAATCGCGGATCGTACAATCGTGGCAAGGCGTTCGAAGACCAGATCTACCACGCGATGGGAACCGTCGAGGTGGCCGATCAATTGGCGGGCGCGAACTATCTGAAGTCGCTGCCGTTCGTGAACCCGGCCAAGATCGCCACCTATGGCTGGTCCTATGGCGGCTATATGTCGATCAAGATGCTGGAAAAGACGCCGGGCGTCTATGCCGCCGCGGTTTCGGGCGCCCCGGTGACCGAATGGTCGCTCTACGATACCCATTATACCGAGCGATATCTGGGTGATCCGCGGCTCGATCCACAAAGCTATGCCGGATCGGCGGCGATCGTCGATGCGGCGAAGATCACCGATCCGCTGTTGCTGATCCACGGAATGGCCGACGACAACGTCTTCCTCGACAATTCGACGGCCTTCGCATCCCAGATGCAGAAGACGGGCACCCCGTTTGAGATGATGTTCTACCCGGGGCAGACCCACCGCGTCGGCGGACCGGGTGTCGGCGAGCATCTGTGGAAGACGATTCTCAACTTCCTCGATCGCACCGTAAAGAACCATACGCTGGTGACGGCAGCGCCGATGCCGGACCTGAATGCCGCGCCGGCGGAACCGGCGACCAATACCGTCTCCAAGTAAAGCTTGGCTGGTCAGCCGCGCTGTCGCCGATTAGGGCGGCGCGGCAATCGGAGTGAAAGTCATGGGTTACCGGGTCGTGGTCGCGGGGGCGACGGGCAATGTCGGGCGTGAGATGGTCAATATCCTTGCCGAGCGTCAGTTTCCCGCCGACGAGATCGCCGTGCTGGCCTCCAGCAGGAGCCAGGGCGAGCAGATCGAATATGGCGATACCGGCCGGATGCTGAAAATCCAGAACATCGAGAATTTCGACCCGGCCGGCTGGGACATGGCGCTGTTCGCGATCGGATCGGAGGCGACGGCGGTCTATGCGCCGAAGTTCGCCGCCGCCGGCTGCACGGTGATCGACAACAGTTCGCTCTATCGCATGGACCCGGACGTGCCGCTGATCGTGCCGGAAGTGAACGCCGACGCGATCGACGGGTACAAGGTGAAGAACATCATCGCCAATCCCAATTGCTCGACCGCGCAGATGGTCGTGGCGCTGAAGCCGCTGCACGATGCCGCGACGATCAAGCGGGTGGTGGTGGCGACCTATCAGTCCGTTTCCGGCGCGGGCAAGATCGGGATGGACGAGCTGTTCGAGCAGAGCCGCAACATCTTCGTCGGCGATCCGGCCGAGGCAAAGAAGTTCACCAAGCAGATCGCGTTCAACGTGATCCCCCACATCGACAGCTTCCTGGACGACGGATCGACCAAGGAAGAATGGAAGATGGTGGTCGAAACCAAGAAAATCCTGGACCGGAAGATCAAGGTGGTCGCCACCTGCGTCCGCGTTCCCGTCTTCGTCGGCCACTCCGAGGCGCTGAACATCGAATTCGAGAACGAAATCTCGGCGGAGGAGGCGAAGAACATCCTGCGCGAGGCCCCCGGCATCATGCTGATCGACAAGCATGAGGACGGTGGATACATCACGCCGATCGAGGCCGCCGGCGACGACGCCACCTATATCAGCCGGGTCCGGGAGGACCCGACAGTCGAAAATGGCCTATCGCTGTGGTGCGTGTCTGACAACCTCCGCAAGGGTGCCGCGCTGAACGCGGTGCAGATCGCCGAACTGTTGGGGCGCAGGCATCTGAAAAAGGCGAACTGACGGGTTTCCTCACCCTTGTCCTTTCCGTGTTCTCCAAGTCTCTCCTACTCTATCGGGAGCAACTGGTAACATGAGGCGTCGCAGGGGTGGGGCCGGCGGCATGCAGCCTTGCGGTACCGATCGGCCGATATATTTGTGTGCGTATCGATCAAAGCCGGGTGACGTGAACGCCCCGTCAATGACCGATATACCGTCCCGGCCGATGCCACGCGATCAGGATCAGGCTGATTGCCACCGCACTCAGGATCGACCAGCCGAGTTGGGGGCCACTGACGACGGGAATCGCGGCGGCAAGGATCAGCACGTCGATCGCGATCTGCGTCGTGCCGGCATTCCACCCGCGGGTTCGCTGCAACCATAAGGTGACGACGCCGGTACCGCCCACGCCGGCCTGATGCCGCGCCAGGCACAATATGCCCATGCCGATCACCGTTCCGCCGACGATCGCCGCAAACGCGGGATGCACGTCGATGACGTGGATCGATACGCGCGTGAGGCCGGAAAAGGCGGCGATACCCAGATTGACCAGCATCGTCTTGATCGCGAACCGGCTACCCATCGCCCGGTGCGCGAAGGCGATGAACGGGATGTTGATGATCGTGAACAATACGCCTGCCGGCAGCGGCACCAGGTAGGACATCAGCAACGCGATACCGGCGATGCCCCCGGTCACCAGTCCGGCCGCCTTCAGGAACACCAGTCCCACGACCAGCAGGATGCAGCCGATGGCCAGCGCATAGGCATCTTCCGCCACGCTGTGCGGTCTACCGAGCGGCAGGGAGTCTTCGCGTGGCTGCAATACCGGTTCCTCGTAGCTGGACGAGGCATCCCCTGCGCCGCGATGGAAGACGCGATCTGTTCGTCGTTTCCTATCGCGCATCACGCCATGTGCAAGCCCCTGTCCATCATCGTCGTCCAGCTGTCGCCGCCGATCGATGCCCCGGCACCAACCGCCCTCTGGCGCAGCGGCGCCATCTTGGTTACATGGCCCGCCACTTGCCCTTCATGCAGGATTCGGCACACCCCATGAATATCCGCCTCGGCCTGACCTTCGACGACGTGCTGCTCGTTCCCGCGGCCTCGTCGGTATTGCCCAGCCAGGCCGATACGCGGACGCAGGTAACCAAAGGTATCGCGCTCAACATTCCCGTGCTGTCCGCCGCGATGGACACCGTGACCGAAGCGGACATGGCGATCGTGATGGCGCAGTTGGGCGGCATCGGCGTGCTTCACCGCAACCTGACCGTGGCCGAACAGGTCGCCGCGGTACGGCAGGTGAAGCGCTTCGAAAGCGGCATGGTCGTCAACCCGATCACCATCGCCCCCACCGCGACGCTGGCGGCGGCGCAGGGGCTGATGGCACAGCACCGGATCAGCGGCATCCCGGTGGTCGAGGCGGATGGCCGCCTCGTCGGTATCCTCACCAACCGCGACGTGCGCTTTGCCGGCAATCCGAGACAGCCCGTCAGCGAATTGATGACGCATGAGAACCTCGCCACCGTCTCGACCGATGTCGGGCAGGAGGAAGCGCGTCGCCTGCTCCATCAGCGTCGCATCGAAAAGCTGCTGGTGGTGGACGAGGCCTATCGTTGCGTCGGCCTCATCACCGTCAAGGATATCGAGAAGGCGGCGATCCATCCCGATGCGACCAAGGACGGCACTGGTCGACTGCGCGTCGCGGCGGCAACCACGGTCGGCGACAAGGGGTTTGCAAGGACGGAAGCGCTGGTCGATGCCGAGGTCGACCTGATCATCATCGACACCGCGCACGGTCACAATGCCGAAGTCGCCGCCGCGGTCGCGCGGGTCAAGAAACTGTCCGGCTCGGTACAGGTCATCGCCGGCAATGTCGCCACCGGTGCCGCGACGCAGGCGCTGATCGATGCCGGGGCGGACGGGGTGAAGGTCGGGATCGGTCCCGGCTCGATCTGCACGACACGCATCGTCGCGGGCGTGGGCGTACCGCAGTTGACCGCGGTAATGGATTGTGCGGAAGCCGGCGCCAAGGCGGGCGTACCGGTAATCGCCGATGGCGGTCTGCGTACCTCCGGCGATCTTGCCAAGGCGCTGGCGGCGGGCGCATCGGCCTGCATGGTCGGGTCGCTGCTTGCCGGTACCGAGGAAGCGCCGGGAGAGACTTTCCTGTATCAGGGGCGTGCCTATAAATCCTATCGTGGCATGGGATCGGTGGGCGCGATGGGCCGGGGTTCGGCGGATCGCTATTTCCAGGGCGACATCAAGGATCAGATGAAGCTGGTGCCCGAGGGAATCGAAGGGCAGGTCGCCTTCAAGGGCCCCGCACGCGACGTGATCCATCAGCTGGTAGGCGGCGTGAAGGCCGCGATGGGCTATACCGGCGCGGCGACGATCCGCGATCTCCAGCAAAAGGCGCAGTTCGTGCAGATCACCGGTGCCGGCCTCAAGGAAAGCCACGTCCATGACGTGACGATCACGCGCGAGGCCCCTAACTATCCGACGCGCGGCGGATGACACCCGGCGCCCGGGTCGAAGCGGCGATCGAGCTGCTTGACGGCATCATCACTGCCGCCCGTGAAGGTGGTGCGGCGGCCGACACGCTGATTGCCCGCTATTTCGGGACGCGTCGCTATGCCGGATCGAAGGACCGGCGAGCGGTACGGGAACTTGTTTACTCCGCGATCCGGCTGGCGGGTGAACCGCCGGCCAGCGGCCGCGCCGCGATGCTGGCGCTGGCCGATCGTGATCCGGCGATTGCAGCCGGCTTCGACGGATCGCCGCATGGCCCCGCACCGATCGGCCAGCACGAAGCCCGGGCGGAGCCCGGCATCGCACCGGTCTGGCTGGTCGAGGCGCTGACGACATCGGGTGTTCCGGTGACGTCGCTCCCGGCCCTGGTCGAGCGCGCCCCGCTCGACGTTCGCGTCAACACGTTGAAGCCGGTACCCGACCTGCCCGACGCGACACCATTGCCAGCTGCCCCCCATGGCTGGCGGTTGCCCAGCGGCACCAATATCGAGACGCTGCCTGCATGGCGCGATGGCGCGATCGAGGTGCAGGACGAGGGCAGTCAGGTCGTCGGCCTTGCGCTGCCGGCCGCGCCGGGTGACGTGATCGTCGATCTATGCGCAGGCGCGGGCGGCAAGACCTTGGCGCTGGCGGCGCGGATGGACAACCGCGGCACGCTGCTCGCCTGTGACACCGATCGTGCGCGGTTGTCACGCCTGCGTCCCCGTGCGGAGCGCGCTGGCGCGACGATTATCGAGACGAAGCTGCTCGATCCCGGTCGTGAAGCCGCGGCGCTGGCCGATTGGCTGGCGTGGGCGGACGGCGTGCTGGTCGATGCGCCCTGCTCGGGTACCGGTACCTGGCGTCGCAATCCGGAAGCCCGCTGGCGGCTCGATCCAGCGCGGCTGAACCGGCTGATCGACACGCAGGCGCACGTCCTGACGCTGGGGGCGTCGCTGGTGCGGCCGGGCGGCAACCTCGTCTACATCGTCTGTTCGCTGCTGGATGCGGAAGGCCGCGATCAGGTCGATCGTTTCCTGGCGAATCATCCGGGCTGGACGGTCGACGTGCCGACGTTGCCTGCCGGGCAGACGCATGGCGGCGGCATCAGACTTGATCCCGCCAGCGCCGGCACCGATGGCTTTTTCGTCGCGCGACTGATCGCCCCATGCTAACCGACTGACGTTGTGCCCCGTCTGGAGACGATCATGCGCCTTTCGTCCGTCGCCATCGCTGCCGCGCTGGCGACCGTCAGCATTACGACCGCGTTGCAGGGGCAGCGGCCCGACGACCAGATCGATCCACGGTCGTTGCAGTGGCTAGCACAGGGCAAGGTGCAGCGTTCGGCGGGCAACCTCGACGGCGCGACCGATACGCTGGAGACGGCGATCGCGCTCGACCCGCGTAATCGCGCCGCTTTCATCGTGCTGGCCGAGGTGGCAAGCCAGCGAGGCCTGCCGGGCAAGGCGATCCGCCTGTACCGCGAGGCGTTACTGCTGGAGCCAGCCGATCGGATCGCATTGAAGGGGCAGGGTGAGGCATTGGTCGCCAAGGGCGCGGTGGTGCGGGCGAAAGAGAATCTCGCGCGGTTGAAGACGCTTTGCCGTGGCAATTGTCCGGAGGCAGCCAGTCTGGCGGCGACGATCGCCAAGGGGCCGCCGGTCACCACCGCGCAGGTGGCACCAAAGGTCACGGCAGCGAAGCAATAGGCTTATTGGGCGACCGATCCGTCGCTCGCTCGATCCATCGTCCGCGCCAATGCGACGAATTCGTCGATCGTGACAGTTTCCGCGCGTCGGGTCGGCTCGATCCCCAGCACAGCCATCGCGTCGCCCGCGCCGGTCACACCCTTCAGACTCTGCCGCAGCATCTTGCGCCGCTGGCCGAACGCGGCGGCGGTCAGCCGTTCCAGTACGGGCAGGCGCACCCCGGCGGGAGGGTCGGTCGGTACAAGATGGACGACCGCCGACATCACCTTGGGGGGGGGCGTGAAGGCGGAACGATGAACCGGCATCGCGATGCGGGCGGCACTGCGCCACTGTGACAGGATGGCGAGGCGCCCATAGGCATCGTCGTTAGCCGTCGCGACGATCCGGTCGGCGACCTCACGCTGGAACATCAGGGTCAGCGATCGCCACCATGGCTGCCAGTCCGCCGACAACCAGCCGATCAACAGCGCAGTGCCGACATTGTAGGGAAGGTTCGACACGATATGCGGCCGCCCTTCGAACAGGGCAGGGGCATCGATCGCCAGCGCGTCACCTTCGATGACGCGCAGTCTGCCGGGATAGGCGTCGCCCAGTTCCGCAAGTGCCGGGATGCAGCGCCGGTCGCGCTCGATCGCGGTGACCCGTGCGCCCGCTGCCAGCAGCGCACGGGTAAGGCCACCGGGGCCGGGGCCGACCTCCAGCACCTCGGCATCGGTAAGATCGCCAGGTACGGCGGCAATGCGTGCGAGCAATTGACCATCGAACAGAAAATTCTGCCCGAGTGCCTTGGAGGCGTTCAAGCCATAGCGGGCGATGACCTCGCGCAGCGGCGGCAGGTCGACGCTCATGACATGGAACGGCGTGCTGCGGCTTCTGCCGCCATCACGATTGCCGCAATCATCGCGCCCGGCTCCGCCACATTCTGCCCCGCGATGCCGAATGCGGTGCCATGATCGGGTGAGGTACGCACGATCGGCAGACCCATCGTCATGTTGACGCCATCGTCGAAGAACAGTGTCTTGATCGGCACCAGCGCCTGATCGTGATAGGGGCACAGCGCGACATCGTATCTCGCCCGTGCGCGCGGATGAAACATCGTATCGGCGGCATGAGGCCCCGTTACCGACAACCCCTCGGCCAGCAGTTGGGCAATCGCCGGCTCGATCACGTCGATCTCTTCACGACCGAGCGCGCCGTTCTCACCGGCGTGGGGGTTGAGTCCCGCAATGGCGAGGCGCGGCTGATCGATCCCGAAGTTGCGTTGTAGCCCACGCGCGGTAGCGCGCGCTTTCGCCACGATCAGATCGATCGTCAGCAACGCCGGCACTGCCGCCAGCGGCACATGCGTCGTTATCGGCACCACCCGCAGATCGGGGCCGGCCAACAGCATCACCGCATTTTTATAGGCGATGCCACACCGCTCGGCGACGAATTCGGTCTGCCCCGGATGGGTGAAGCCGACCGCGTATAGTTGTGACTTCGATACCGGCCCGGTGACAAGGGCGCTTGCGGCGCCGGTGCGAACAAGGCCGACCGCCAGTTCCAGCGAACGCAGGGCGCATCGGCCACCTTCCAGATCGGGCGATCCCGGTAGGATGTCGCCAGCATCCTCGACGGTCAGTACCGGCAGCGCATCGCCGAACACCGCCGCGGCGGCACGCGGATCGGATATTTCCGCAATCGGCCCCCGCCACACTCGCGATACGGAGCGGGCATCCCCCACCGCGAAGAAGGGGGGCAGCCTGCGGGCATGGCGGGCATCCCACGCCTTGGCCGTCACCTCCGGCCCGATGCCGGCGGGATCGCCCAGTGATACTGCGATCGGCAGCGTCATGACGGCCGCCCCTCCGTCAGCGATATTCGACCACGGCGTCGCGACGCAGATCGCGCAGCTTCTGTTGGGCGCGCAGGTTTACCCGCTGCTGCTGCAACTGGTTTTCGACCTGATCCGATGAGGGAAGCTGACCGGTCTTGGGGTCGTCGCGTCCGCACAGCACCAGGGCACGCACCCCTTGCTCCGCGGACCCGAAGGGTGGCGACGACTGGCCGATCTGAAGCTGAAGCATGATGTCGGCCAGCTGCGGGGGCAGGTCGCGAACGCGGACGGTATCGTTGTCGACGACTTCCGCGTTGACCGATGCGGCGATCTTTTCAACCGTGCCGCAACCCTGGATTTCCTTGATTGCCTTGCCGAACGCTGCCGCGCGGGCGGACGCCTCGGCCTGCGTGATCTTGGGCGGGAAGGGCAGGGTAAGCTGTTTCAGGCTGAGTCGCGCATCGCGCGGATCAGCGGTCAGCACCTGCCGTTTGTCGGTCAGATAGATGATCGAATAGCCACCCGGTATCTCGATCGGCCCCGCGACCTGTCCGACCTGCATCTGCTGCGAAGCGGCCGCCAGCTCCGCAGGCAGCTGTGCCGCGCGGACCCAGCCCAGATCGCCCTCGACCCCGCGGGTCGACGCTTCCGAATATTGCCGCGCGAAATAGCCGAAGGGCTGCTGGCCTTTCTGGATTTCGGCGATCAGCTGCTTGGCGGTCGCGAACACCTGGGTCTTCGTCGCGTCGTTGGCGGACAGATAAATTTCCCGGAGATTGAACTCCTCGGTGCCCTTCGAGGCTTCCAGCCGGTCGAGAATTGCCTTCACCTCGGCATCGCCGATGTTGACGAAGGGCTCGACCTTGCGGCGTAGATAACGCTGCCATGCCAGTTCGCCTTCGATCTGGCGACGCAGCGAGCGATCGGACGATCCCGATTCGCGGAGATACACCGCCATCTGCGCGGGGGTGCGGTTGAAATTGCGGGCTACGCCATTGTAGCTCTGCTTCAATTCGTCCGCGGTGATCGTGATATCGGCGCTCTTCGCTTCCTGAATCTGCAATGTCTCGTCGATCAACTGACGCAGGACCTGAAGTTTCAGGCGATCGAGTTCGGCGGGCGGCAGCTGGGCGACCTGCGGATTCGCGGCACGGATCAACCCGACGCGCTGATCGACATCGGTGCCGGTAATGACCGTCTCGTTGACGATCGCGGTTGGCTTGCGGACATCGGGATCGAACTTGCCGAAAATCTGCGCATCGGCAGGAATATCCAGATTTTCGGCGGAATTGGGCGCGGTGGCCGCAGGCTGCTGCGCCATGGCGGCGGTGGCCACCGCGACCAGTGCCACCATTCCCAGCAATCGGCCCGTCATGGCCCGTCGACGATCATGCTTCACGTAAACCCGATCCCACTCAGCCATACCGGCATAAACCGACGCGACTATCCGCATCTTGCTGAACCGTCGCTTAGCGGCCGAGGTTGGTGAATGCCAGCGTCAGGAGGAAGTTGTTCCCCTTTCGCGCATCACCGATCTGCCGATAATCACGCCGCCACGATACGCCCAGGCGCAGGCAGTCGTCCTCATATTCCACCCCCAGCCGGTGGCGGATCGGATCGAACCCGTCGGCGAGCGACAGCGGGTCCTCGTCCCGGTTGGTCAGGTCGACGATCGCGGACCCGAACACCGACCAGAAGCGGGCGAATTGCAGCCGGCCGGCGACGCGTGCCTCCTCCCGATCACGTAGATCCTCGACGGTGGTGATATCGCGGTTGAGCTTCAGGTAGCCGATCAGCGCATAGGTGCTGCGCGATCCCAATGTCGCATCCACCTCGTTGCGGCGGACCGCGAATCCATCCTTGTCGAGACGGTAGCGATGTATGACCGACACGAGGTCCCGGAACCGCAATTCGGTGCGCCCGACATAATCGGACCAGCGATCGGACAGGCCGGTACCGTCTGGCAGGATCGATTCCCGCTGGGTCAGACGATAGCTTTGCCCCACCACCGCATCGAGCGAGAAGCCCGGCAGGTCCACCGCCCACTGCGCGCCATAGGTCGCGCGGGTAGAATCCTCGAACCGGTCGTATCCGGGAAAGCGATTGAGCGCGAAGAGGTTGGCGTCATCAAGATCGACCGCGCGCGAATCTTCGTTCGGGATCGAGAAATTCTTGATCCGCGGGGCGGCGACGATCTGGAACCGTGGCGTCAGCCGCTGCGTCCCCCAGGCGAATTGGCCGATGAACGGCCATTGGACGTCGATGGCAACCGCACCGATCGCGCGCCCCTGGAAGCCGGCATCGCCGCGGTAGCTGGCGACCGTGGTCGCCAGCGTATCCCGCGCGTTATACGCATCGCCCCGCGCAAACGCGGTGAAGGTCACTTCCTGCCCCCAGGTCGTCAGTCGACGCAGGTCCCAGCGCAGGCTGGTGAATGCCCGCTGCGTATCCTGTCCAGCCGGGCGGGTGAGCGCCAGCGTATTGACCTGGAGATCGAACCGGCCGCCGATCAGTCCGTCCGAAAAGCGGTTGCGCCAGTCGATTTCCGGCAGCGCGATCGGCTGCATACCCTGCGCATCGTTCACCCGAAGCGTCTGCACCGCCCAGCCGGTCAACGCGAAGTAGCTGTTGGTGCCGATGCGTTGCAGGCTGGCGGTATTGCGCAGCCGATCGTCGCGTGAAATGCCGTAGCGGCGCAGGAAGGTCCGGTCGGTGGTCAGGCGCAGCGAGGCGCTGGCACTCCATTCGGGCGTGAACTGATAGCGCAGCGTGCCATCGATATAGCCCCGCAACGCACGCTGGGTATCGCCCAGATCGGTCGTATTCAGATCGTCGCTGCGTCGGCTTTCGGTCAGGTAGCCGCGCAGGCGGAAGGCGCCGGTCTCGCTCAGCTGCTCGTAGGCCACGTCCGCCATCGGCAACACGCCCGAATAGATATGCGGGGTTAGCGTCAGCCCGCGGTTTGGCGCGAGGCGGATGTAATAGGGAAGCGCCAGTTCCAGCCCGTTGACCCGGCTATATTGCGCATTGGGGCTCAACAGGCCGCTGTCGCTGCCGCCGCCGACCGGGTGGGAGAATCGGGGCAGGGGCAGGGTCGGCAGACCGAACAGGTTGATACGCGCACCGTCGTAGAACACCCGCTGCCGGTCGGGGCGATAGGTGACGCGGACCGCCGTGATCTTCCAGCTCGGCTCCTTGGGGCATCCCGCCGCCGTTTCGACCGCGCACGGCGTATAGGCGGCGCGATCCAGCCGGACGGTGCCGTTCTCCTCCCGCGTGCCGCGCACCGCGGCCAGCCGTCCCCCCTGTTCGAGCACGACGAGCATATTGTCGACCACGCCGTCCTTCAGCGAATCGGTCAACTCTATCTGGTCGCCATATGCGATATCGCCTTGCGGGTTGGCGACGGCGATGTCGCCGGTGGCGACCACCTTGCCGGTCTTGCGGTTCCACACCACCTTGTTTGCGCGCAGCCGCTCACCCTGTCGCACCATCCGCACATCGCCGGTCGCAGTGACGATATCGGCCTCGTAGTCATAGTCCAGCGCTGCCGCACTGAACCGGACCTGATTGTCCGACGATGGCGCGTCGGCGGCTCCCGCCGGGGCAGGCGGTGGTACGGGGCGGTCGCCCAAATCCTGCGCCAGCGCGGGTGCGGCAAGGACGATGGCTAGAGCGCAGCCGAAGGGCAGGCCGATACGCGACACGTGGTGATGACCCTTCATGGTCCGCGCCCGCCCCGATACGGCCGCTTCGAACCCGCGCCTATCGCATCGTGCGGCGCGGCCCGCAACGCTGCGCTTGTCGTTCGCGCCCGGCGCCCTAGATGGATCGGGCAAATAGAGGACGCCATGCAGATCAATTTCATCCCCGCCGTTTCGCGCGACGCCGCGCTCGTCGTCATGCCCGTGGCCAAGGACGGGTTGGCACGGACGATCTGGACCTCGGTCGGCGAAGGTGGCGTCTCGATCGCGGCGGCGGCGGCGTCTGCCGCCCGCTTTGCGGGAGAGGCGGGAACGAGCGCGGAACTGTTCGTGCCGGGCGACACCGTACGCCGCGTACTGTTGCTCGGTATCGGCGCTGGTGCGGAGGGTGACTGGACCAAGGCGGGGGGTGCGCTGGTCGCCAAGCTGCTGACATCGGGTACGATTGAAGCGACGGTCGACCTTGGTGCCTTGGCCGCTGCCCCGACCGCAGCGGCGGTGGCGCGCTTCGCCGCCGCCGCGACCCAGCGAGCGTGGCGGCACGATATCTACCGTACCAAGCTGCCCGATACCGCCCGGCCGACTCTGAAGACCGTCACGATTGCCGGCGCCCCGACGGGGATCGACGCGGCATGGATACCGCAGGAAGCGGTCAGTAAGGGGCTGGCACTGACGCGGACGCTGGTCGCGGAGCCGGCGAACATCATCTATCCGGAAAGCTTCGTCGAGCGGGTGCGGGCGGAAACGGAAGGCCTGGGCCTCGACATCACCGTGCTGGATGAGGCGGCGATGCGTGAGCTGGGCATGGGGTCGTTGCTGGCGGTCAGCCTCGGCTCCGTGCGCGAGGCGCGCGTGCTGGCCGTGCGCTGGCAGGGGGCGGGCGAGGGTGATCCCGCACTGGCGCTGGTCGGCAAGGGCGTGACCTTCGACACCGGCGGCATCTCGATCAAGCCGGCGGCAGGCATGGAAGACATGAAGTGGGATATGGGCGGTGCCGGCGCGGTGGTCGGCGCGATGAAGGCGATCGCCGGACGCAAGGCGAAGGCGAACGTCGTCGGCGTCTGCGGTCTGGTCGAGAACATGCCCGATGGCGCGGCCACCCGGCCCGGCGATGTCGTGACCTCCATGTCCGGGCAGACCATCGAGGTACTAAATACCGATGCCGAGGGACGCCTGGTGCTGGCCGACGTCATCACTTGGACGCAGAAGACGTTCCGGCCAAAGACGATCGTCGATCTAGCGACCCTGACCGGGGCGATGATCGTCAGCCTGGGCAATGAATATGGTGGCCTGTTCGCCAACGACGACGCGTTGGCCGATCAGCTGCTGGCGGCCGGGCTGGCCGAAGGTGACAAGCTGTGGCGGTTCCCGCTGTCCGACACCTACGACAAGATGATCGACTCGCCGATCGCCGACATGAAGAATGTCGGTCCGCGCGGGGCCGGATCCATCACCGCGGCGCAGTTCATCAAGCGCTTCGTCGATGAGGGCGTCAAATGGGCGCATCTCGATATCGCGGGCATGGTGTGGTCGGACAAGGCCAGCGCGACGTGGGACAAGGGCGCGACCGGTTACGGCGTGAAGTTGCTTGACCGGTTCGTCGCGGACAATTTCGAGGGGTGATCGGCCTGGCCTGGTCGGGGTGACGGTCGCGATCCCAGCGGCTACACTCCGGCCATGCAGGTCGACTTCTATCACCTCTCCCTGACCCCGCTCGATCGCGCGCTGCCGCAGATCGCCGAAAAAGTGGTGGCATCAGGCGCGCGTCTGCTGATCGTAACGGCACAGGACGAGCGGCGGCGGCATCTCGACCGGCTGTTGTGGAGCTACGCCCCCGACAGTTTCCTGCCGCATGGTCAGGCGGGTTCCGGAGACGACGAACGACAGCCGATCCTGATCGGCGCCGATGTGGCTGCGGCGAACGGCGCGCGTCATATCGCGCTGGTCGATGGCGTCTGGCGCGACGAGGCCCTGACCTTCGATCGCGCTTTCCATTTCTTCGACGACGACAGCATCCGCGAGGCACGGCTGGCATGGAAGGCACTGGCCGACCGTGACGGCGTCGAGCGACGCTATTGGAAGCAGAACGACGCGGGTCGCTGGGAGCAGGCGGCCTGACGGCGGGCGTTCCCCACCGGCGTTGCAAGATCGGTCCCGCCCGACTAGGGCGACGCGCATCCCATCCCGTTCACTTCAGGAGCCCGTGACCATCATGGCCGCGAACCGTACCTTTTCGATCATCAAGCCCGATGCCACCCGCCGCAACCTCACCGGTGCGGTCACCAAGATGCTGGAGGAAGCCGGCCTGCGCGTCGTCGCGTCCAAGCGCATCCAGATGACCAAGGAACAGGCCGAAGGATTCTACGGCGTTCACCGTGAGCGTCCGTTCTTCGACGACCTCGTGTCCTTCATGATCTCCGGCCCGGTCGTCGTGCAGGTGCTAGAGGGTGAAGACGCCGTGAAGCGCAATCGCGACATCATGGGCGCGACCAACCCCGCCAATGCCGAACCGGGCACGATCCGCAAGGAACTGGCCGAGTCGATCGAGGCGAACTCGGTTCACGGCTCGGATTCGGACGAAAACGCGGCAACCGAAATCGCGTATTTCTTCAAGCCCGAAGAACTGGTCGGCTGATGCGCTGGTCCCTGCGACGGGCGACCGCGGCGGATGCGCCGATGGTATCGCTCGTCGCGGGGGCGAGTTTTCTCGAAACCTTTGCCGGCGTACTGGCAGCGGCGGATATCGTCGCGCATCTGGCCGGCAAGAGTTCGCCCGCCGCTTTCGTCGGTTGGGCTGATGATCCCCGCAGCGTCGTCACGCTGGCGGAGCATCCCGATGGTGCGGCTCCGGTCGGCTACACGGTGCTGACCACCCCCGCCGAGGTTGGCGAGACCACCTTCGGAGACCTTGAGCTTCGGCGCATCTATACGCTGGACCTGACCCGCGGGACCGGTCTCGGCACCATGTTGATGGCGCGGGCGATCGGCGATGCGCGAGCGTTGGGCGCAAGCCGGCTGCTGTTGGGTGTTTTCGCCGGCAACAAGCGGGCGTGCGCGTTTTACGAACGTCAGGGTTTTACCGTGTCGGAAGCTCGCCGGTTCAAGGTCGGGGCGACGTGGCATGACGATCTGGTCTACGCCCGATCGCTCTGATCCCCGGCTATTTTACCGGCGGCTTCGGCTTGTCCCTCGCCCACAGAACATCGATCCGCCGCTGGCTGCCCCCGGCCTCCCGTAATCGGAAATCGACCAGCGTCACCCGGCGGCCTCGCAGTAACTGGCCCTCGGTCTTCCACACGATGTCGTAGATCGCGCGGCGGGCGATCGGCTTGTCGTCGGCCATGAACGAATAATCGACCAGTACGGGCAACCGCCCGGTCACGTCGTCTTCACCGCCGTCGGTCTGTTCGCGCAACGGCCGTTCGAACCAGTCGGCCTCGATCGTATGACCGACCGCGTCCTGCGATGCGACGCCCAGCGCGGTGGGAAAGCTGACGCGGACATCACCCAGCGGATGGGCCTCGTCTCTGGTCAGCAGGATCGAGCTATGCCCTGACGCTGGCACCCCGCGCAGTTCGAAGCGGCTGCGATCCCGGGCGGCGGCGGCTCGTTCCTCGATCCTGGTGGTGGCGCTGTCACGGCGTTCCTGCCAGCTGTTGTACAGCGTCAGCCCGGCGATCACGACGCCGGCCACCGCCAGCACCTCGGCCAACGTGACCCAGCGCCGCCTGGTCTGCTGGTCCGACGTCTCCTTCATCGCCCGCCGGCCTCCAGCAGGTGCGCGGGTGCCGTCAGTTCCCAGCTGCGGGCGATGCGGTCTTCCACCGAAATCCAGTCGATATCCCCGGTAAGATCGATCGATATCCATGTTGTCGAGCCATCCGCGCCGTCCCTGACGCGGCGGACCGTCATGGTGGCATCGCCATCGAATTTGACGAACGCCTCGCCGGCTACCGTGAAGACGGACTTGCCGATCAGTTCTTCGGTTTCGGGCAGCGTCAGCGCCACGTCACGCACACGGTCGAAGGGGGTCATGACGAACTCCGATAGGATTCGAGGGTACAAGGCATGTTCGGCGGCCAACACGCGGGCGGCGAGTTCGTCGGCATCGTCGTCCGGCAGGATCGGCACGCGCGACTGACCGAGCACCTTGCCCCCATCCAGTTCCTCGGTAACGACATGGACCGAGCAACCCGCCTCCGCATCGCCTGCCGCGATCGCGCGGGCATGGGTGTCGAGCCCTTTGTAAAGCGGCAGCAAAGAGGGATGGATGTTGACGATCCGCCCCCGCCAGCGCGCGACGAAATCATCCGACAACAGCCGCATATAACCGGCCAGCGCGATCGTACCGACTCCCGCCGCGTGCAATGCCGCATCGAGACGGGCTTCATAGGCGGCCTTGCCGATGCCCTTCGGGCTCAGCGACCATGTCGCCAGCCCGTGCGCAGCGGCCCAGACCAGTCCCGCCGCCTCCGGCTTGTCCGAGGCGACCAAGGCGACACGGTAGCCACGGGCCTGTTCTATCAGCGAGATCATGTTCGACCCCCGTCCAGAGATCAGGATCGCGACCGCTTGTTCATTGCTCATGCGTGGCGGTCCAACCCTGCCGGGCGCTCCATGTTTCCACCGAACCGGTGACGGTGCAGCCGCGCGTGCCACGCTCGATCCGGCCGATCGTCGCGACCGTCTCGCCCGTCTGTACCAGCGCGGCGGTCACCGCCTCCGCTTCGTCCGCCGCGACGATCACCGCCATGCCGATGCCGCAGTTGAAGGTGCGCGCCATCTCCTCCGGCTCGATCGCACCCTGCGCCTGCAAAAACGCCATCAGCCGTGGCTGTTCCCAGGCATCGGCATCGACCATCGCATGGACATGGTCCGGCAATACGCGCGGGATGTTCTCCAGCAGGCCACCGCCGGTGATATGCGCCAGCCCCTTGATCCGGCCGTCGCGCAGCAGCGGCAGCAGGCTGGCGACATAGATCCGGGTCGGCGCCATCAGATGGTCGATCAACAGACGATCCTGATCGAACAGCGCCGGCCGATCGAGCTTCCATCCACGATCCGCAGCGAGTCGGCGGACCAGGGAGAAACCGTTGGAATGTACCCCGGACGATTCGAGGCCGAGGATCACGTCGCCGTGATCGATCGTCCTGCCGGTCAGCAGCCGCTCCCGTTCCACCGCGCCCACACAGAAGCCGGCAAGATCATAGTCACCCGGCGCATACATTCCCGGCATCTCCGCCGTCTCGCCACCAATCAGGGCGCAGCCTGCCTGCCGACAACCCTCCGCGATCGAAGCGATCACACGTTCGGCGATTCCCGCCTCCAGCTTGCTGCTGGCATAATAATCGAGGAAGAACAGCGGCTCGGCGCCCTGCACGATCAAATCGTTGGCACACATCGCGACCAGATCGATGCCGACGCCCTCGTGCCGGTCCCATTCGATCGCCAGTTTGAGCTTGGTGCCGACACCATCATTCGCCGCGACCAGCAAGGGATCGACGAAGCCGGCCGCCTTCAGGTCGAACAGTCCGCCAAAGCCGCCCAGATCGGCATCTGCGCCGGGCCGCCGCGTCGCGCGGGCCAGCGGGGCAATGGCGCGGACCAGCGCGTTGCCCGCGGCGATCGAGACGCCGGCATCGGCATAGGTATAGGGTTGCGTATCGGTCATTCCCGAGCGCCTAGCCACATCGCGCTTGGATTTCCACGCCCGCTTCTGCAAAAGACGCCGACATGCGCCGCGCCCTTCTCGTTTCCCTTGCCGCCGTGGCGTTCGTCGCGGGCAGTGCCACGCTCGCACAGATCGAAGGATCGGGCCGCGGCGTCGCGCCAGTCGACAGTGGCGGCGCGTTCGAGGTGAGCGGTGTTGCGGTCGACTTTGCGGGCAAGACCGCCGATGCCGCGCGCTATGGCGGCTGGCGGCTGGCGCAGCGCAAGGCATGGGTACAACTGTCGCGGCGACTGGGTGGTGGCGGTACGTTGGTGTCGGATGGCACGCTCGATCAACTGGTGTCGGGCATCGTCGTCGAGAATGAGCAGATCGGCACGACACGCTATGTCGCGCGGTTGGGTGTGCTGTTCGACCGCAACCGGGCAGGGGCGTTGCTGGGTGTGGCGACGGATACCGACCGCTCGCCACCGATGCTGGTGATGCCGGTGCAATGGTCTGCAGGGGTAGGGCAGGTCGTGGAACGGCGCTCCGACTGGCAACTGGCCTGGGCCCGGTTTCGCACCGGCAATTCCAGCGTCGACTATATCCGCCCCACCGGGGCGGGCATCGATCCCCTGCTGCTGACGATCGGCCAGACCAACCGGCCCGGGCGCGGCTGGTGGCGGACAATCATCGACCAGTATGGGGCGGCAGACATCCTGATCCCGTCGGTGCGCCTCTACCGGCAATGGCCGGGTGGTCCGGTGATCGGTCAGTTCGAGGCGCGCCATGGTCCCGATAATCGACTGCTCGGTCGCTTCTCGCTCAGGGTCGGCAGCGCACAGGGTCTGGCGCAATTGCTCGATGCCGGCGTCGCGCGACTCGATGGGTTGTATCAGCAGGCGCTGCGGCAGGGACTGCTATCGCCCGACATCGCGCTGTCGCCCCAGCCCGATCCGACTGCCACGCCGACGCCGGTGGCGCTTGAGGGCATCGATGGGATCATCGCCGACCTCAACGATCCTGCGGCAAATACGACGACGGTGACGGTGCAATATGACACCCCCGGCGCATCGAGTGTCGCCAATACCGAAGCCCTGATCCGCACATTGCCGGGTGTCCGCAGCGCTGCGACCACCAGTCTGGCGCTCGGTGGCGTATCCCTCATGCGGATCGAACTTGCCGGTGATCCGGCAGGGTTCGCCGCTGATCTGCAGTCGCGCGGCTATCAGGTCGCGGGATCGGGCACGACGCTCCGGATCAGCCGTCCGGCTGCCGTGCCGGCGACCGGACCCGACGGATGAGCCAGATGGCGCTGCCGCTCGGCTGGCCGGCCGATCCCCGCGACGACGCCTTTCTGGTCACCCCCTCCAACGCGCAGGCGGTGCAACTGCTCGAACGTTGGGGCAACTGGCCGGTCCGCACCGCGATCCTTACCGGGCCGCGCCGTTCGGGCCGAAGCCTGCTTGCCCGTATCTTTGCCGCGAAGAGCGGTGGCATGATCGTCGACGACGCGGAGCGAGTCGACGAAACCGACCTGTTCCATCTCTGGAACCGCGCGCAGGAGGAGCGGCGGCCGTTCGTCATCGTCGCGGACCAGCCACCGCCGATCTGGGCGGTGACGCTGCCCGACCTTCGGACCCGGTTGGCGGCCAGCCCTCATGGCGAACTCCATCCGCCCGACGATGCCCTCGCCATCGCGCTGCTCGACCGGCTGTTCGCCCGCCGCGGCCTCGATGCCAGGTCCGATCTGATCGAATGGCTGGTTGCGCGGATCGAGCGTAGTCATCTTGCCATCGAACGCGTGGTAGACGCACTGGATCAGGGAAGTCTGGAACGCCATCGCCGGCTGACCATTCCCCTGGCTCGCATCACGTTGATCCAGGCCGGGCTGATTCCCGGCAAAGCCGAGGACGCATGACCCGCCCAGCGCATATCGCCCATCTCGACCGGGCCGACGACGATCTCTCGCCAGCCGGTGACGGAGAGCGATATTTCAATCGCGAACTGTCTTGGCTCGCCTTCAACCGACGGGTGCTGGAGGAGGCGTGCAACGGCGCGCATCCGCTGCTCGAACGGCTACGCTTCCTGTCGATCTGCGGATCGAACCTCGACGAGTTCTTCATGGTCCGTGTCGCCGGGCTCAAGGGGCAGCAGGCGCACGAGGTCGATCGCCGTTCCGCCGATGGTCTGACCCCCGGTCAGCAGCTCGGCGCGATCATCGCCGAGGCGGATCGCCTGATGGAAAGCCAGCAGGCGGTATGGGCGGACCTGCGCACGTTGCTCGACGAGGCAGGGCTGTGGGTGCTGCGACGCGATGCGATCGAGGACAATGTCGAGGAGTGGCTGGAGCAGCATTTCCGCGATCAGGTCTTCCCGATCCTGACGCCGCAGGCGCTCGACCCCGCCCACCCGTTTCCCTTCATCCCGAATCGCGGGCTGTCGGTGATCTTCGATCTGGAACGGATTTCCGACAAGGAGCCGATCCGCGAACTCGTCATGCTGCCGGCGGCGACGCCGCGGTTCGTGCGCTTGCCGGGCGAGGTCGCCCGGTACGTCGCGGTGGAGACGATGGTGAAGCGGTTCGCGCCGCTGATCTTCCCCGGCTATATCGTCCACGGGGCGGCGGCGTTCCGGGTGCTGCGCGACAGCGATATAGAGATCGAGGAAGAAGCCGAGGATCTCGTCCGCTACTTCAAGAACGCGATCAAGCGTCGCCGTCGTGGGCGGGTCATCCGGCTGGAACTCGAAACGGGAATGCCCGATTCGCTCGCCGCAGTCCTGAAGACCGAACTGGGCGCCAGCGGCACGATCATCACCGAGAGCGGCCAGTTGCTGGGCATCACCGACCTTGATTCGCTGTATGACGAAGATCGGCCCGACCTGAAGTTCCTGCCCTTCACACCACGTTTTCCAGAAAGAATCCGGGAGTTTGACGGCGATTGCTTTGCTGCGATCGCAGCCAAGGACATCGTCGTCCATCACCCCTACGAAACGTTCGAGGTGGTGCTGGCCTTCCTGAAACAGGCAGCCGCCGGTCCGGACGTGATCGCGATCAAACAGACGCTGTATCGCGCCGGCAAGCAGTCCGCCGTCATCAACGCATTGGTCGCGGCGGCGGAGGCGGGCAAGTCGGTGACCGCCGTGGTCGAACTGAAGGCACGCTTCGACGAGGAGCAGAATCTACTATGGGCTTCGCAACTCGAACGGGCCGGGGTGCAGGTCGTCTATGGCTTCATCGACTGGAAAACCCATGCCAAGGTGTCGCTGGTCGTTCGGCGGGAGAATGGCCAGTTCCGTACCTACTGCCACTTCGGAACCGGTAACTACCATCCGGTTACGGCCAAGATATACACGGATATCAGCTACTTCACGGCCGATCCTCTGATCGGTCGCGATGCCGCACAGATGTTCAATTTTGTGACCGGCTATGTCGAGCCGCATGACATGAATTGCATCAGCCTGTCGCCGCTCGACCTGCGGGCACGGCTGGTAGAACTGATCGATGCCGAGATCGGCCACGCGCGCGCCGGCCGTCCGGCCGGGATGTGGGCCAAGATGAACAGTCTGGTCGACCCGGCAATCATCGACAAATTGTACGAAGCAAGCGCGGCGGGCGTCGAGGTCGATCTGATCGTCCGCGGCATCTGTTGCCTGCGTCCGCAAGTGCCGGGTCTGTCTGAGAATGTCCGGGTCAAATCGGTGATCGGCCGGTTTCTGGAGCACAGCCGCATCTGGGCGTTCGGATCGGGCAAGCGCCTACCCAATGACGGGGCGCGGCTGTACATATCCTCGGCGGACTGGATGCCGCGCAATTTCGATCGGCGGGTCGAATATATGCTGCCGATCACCAACCCGACCGTACATGACCAGATTCTCGATCAGGTAATGGTCGCGACATTGCTCGATGACGAACAGAGCTGGGTGCTGGGCCCGGATGGAGAATATACGCGGGTGATACCGGGCGAGCGGCCGTTCAATCTCCACCGCTACTTCATGACCAATCCGTCGCTGTCCGGTCGTGGCGCTGCCCTGAAGAAGGTACCGACGCTGTCGCTCAGGGCGGCACCATGAGCCTTGCCGTCAACCTGTTCGGACGCAAGCCGGCAGACGCGCTGCCCCGGACCGGGATCATCGACATCGGCTCCAACTCCGTCCGTCTCGTCGTCTATCAGGGGCCGGCCCGAATCCCGGCGGTGCTGTTCAACGAAAAGGTGATGGCGGGGCTTGGTCGCGGCCTCGCCGCCACCGGACGGATGCCGGAAGCCGGGGTCATCCTTGCGCGGACGGCGCTGGCGCGTTTCGCCGCCGTCGCGCGGGAGATGGAGGTCACCTCGCTCCGGACGGTCGCTACCGCGGCCGTCCGGGATGCCGCCAACGGGCCTGAATTCATTGCCTGGGCGGAGCGGCTGGGCCTGTCGATCGAACTGTTGTCGGGCGAACAGGAGGCGATCGGCGCGGGCGAGGGGGTATTGTCGGGCATCCCCGATGCGGACGGTATCGTCGGCGATCTTGGCGGCGGCAGTCTCGAACTGGTGCGGATCAAGGACGGCAGGGTTGGTGATCGCGTGTCTTTCCCCCTCGGCGTGCTGCGCATCGCGGGCAAGCGTGGCAAGCCGCTGGACCGGATGGTCGGGCGTCTGCTGGAACAGGCAGGCTGGCTGGGGCGTGGCAGTGGTTTGCCGCTCTATCTGGTTGGTGGCTCGTGGCGGGCGCTGGCGCGAATCGATATCGGCCTGTCCGATTATCCGCTGCCGATCGCCCACCAGTACACCATGACTGCGGAAACGGTGCGGCGGCTGGGCCGGACGATCCCGCATCTTGGCAAACCGAAGTTGCGGAGCATCCCCGGTCTGTCGACGGCACGCGCGGGTACGGTGGCGGATGCGGCGGCGCTCCTTGGCGTGCTGTTGCGCCAACTTGGCAGCCGCACGACGATCGTGTCGGCGTTCGGCCTGCGCGAAGGGCTGATGTTCGGAATGCTCGATGGGGACACTCGTGCCGCCGATCCCCTGATCGTGGCGACGCGGGACGAGGGGCGGGTGCTGGGCCGGTTTCCCGAACATGGCGATCTGCTCGATCGTTGGGTCGCGCCGCTGTTCGTCAACGATCCGGTGGCGGAAGCGCGCGTTCGCCACGCCGCCTGCCTGCTGGCGGACGTGGGCTGGCGCGCCAATCCGGAGTTCCGCGCGGAGCGGGGGCTGGAGATCGCCTTGCATGGCCAATGGGTTGCGATCGATCCGTCCGAGCGTGGGCAGTTGGCCCAGACATTGTTCACCTGCTTGGGCGGGGGGCTGGCGTTTCCCGATCCCCTGCCGCGACTGACCGATGAAACCGGATTGCGACGGGCGGTCGCGTGGGGGCTGGCAATCCGGTTCGGCCAGCGTCTGAGTGGCGGATTGGCGGGGCCGTTGACGCGCACCAAACTGTCGATCGATCCGCAGACGGTGACGCTGCACATGCGGCCCGCGGATCGGGCGCTTTACGCGGATACCGCGGAAAAGCGCCATATCGCGCTGGCTGGTTTTCTCGGGCGGCGGGCAGTGGTCAAAGGCTGACCACTTGCCCTGGAACGATCAGATCAGCCGCATGTCAGCGCGTTGATCTTGCCATCCTCGCCGAGCAGGATGTTAAGCCGGTCAGTGCGAAAATCCTTCGTCACCGGATCGTCCAGGTGCAGGATGCGGGTGATCCGGGCATTGGCCGCGTACTGGATTTCCTCGCGCAGCGGCATTTTGAATTCGCTGCCGACATAGCGCATCTGGAAGCTCATATCGACGCGGCACGGGCCAGTCGGTTCGGCCGGTCCGGTCATCGTCGTGCATCCGGCCATCAGGCCGAAGAGCGCCGGTATCGTCATCATCCTCACGCGTCATCCTCCGCCCTGGTCATCTTCAACCGTCCGCCCTTGACCGCAAAGGCAAGGCGCCCTTCGACCAGATCGACCGCGTCGCGGCCGAACTGATCGTAACGCCAGCCCTGCAACATCGGCAGCCCGGTTCGTACGCCAGCAGCCAGCGCCTCCAGTTCATCGGACCGGGCCAGCAGCTTCGACGCGACATCGATATCGCGTGAGCGGATTTTCAGGAGCAGCTTGAGCAGGTCCGCGACCAGCGACCCTTCCTTGCCCAGCCCCGGCTTGCGATCGTCGCGCGGGGGCAGCTCGTCGATCGACAGCGGCGTCGCATCGGCCAGCGCCTGCATCAGTCGGGCACCGATATCATTGCCGGCCCAGGTGGCGGACAGACCGCGCACCTTGGCCAGATCGGCCTGCTTGCGCGGCGGGTTGCCGGCGAGATCGCCGAGCGTTTCGTCCTTGACGATGCGTCCGCGTGGCAGGTCCTTGGCCTGTGCCTCCAGTTCGCGCCAGCGCGCCAGTGCCTTGAGGCGCCCCAGCATGTCGGGTTTGCGCCCCGACACCCGCACGCGCTTCCACGCCAGATCGGGATCATTCGCATAATTGGACGGATCGGCAAGCCGCTCCATCTCCTGATCGAGCCATGCACCGCGGCCGGTCTTCCGCAGTTTTTCCAGCATCTTCGGAAAGATCGCCGCCAGATGGGTGACGTCGCCGATCGCATATTCGATCTGGCGCGCGTCCAGGGGCCGACGCGACCAATCCGTGAAGCGCGCGCCCTTGTCGACGACGATGCCCAGCCAGCTGTCGACGAGGTTCGAATACCCGATCTGCTCGCCTTGACCCAGTGCCATCGCCGCCACCTGCGTATCGAACAGGGGATGGGGGGTCTTGCCTGTAAGGTTATAGACGATCTCGATATCCTGACCGCCGGCATGGACGACCTTCAGCACCTCCTCGTTCTCGACCAGCAGGTCGAGCAACGGCTTCATGTCGAGGCCCGGCGCCAATGGATCGATCGCCGCCGCCTCGTTCACGTCGGCGATCTGGATCAGGCAGAGTTCGGGCCAATACGTGCTTTCGCGCATGAACTCGGTATCGACCGTGATGAAGTCGGCCTTGGCAAGCCGCGCGCACAGATCGGCGAGCGTGGCACTGTCGGTAATCAGGGGATGGATATGCATCGGTCCATCCATAGCGGTCTCGCGCGGGTTGACAAAGAGGGGGCGGGAAGGGGAGTGACCGGCGATCCCTTTGGCCGTTCCCCCCGCTTTCGCGCGGACAGGCATATGCGAGAAGACACCATGCACGCCTATCGTACCCACCACTGCGCCGGCCTGACCGCCGCCGACGTCGGCGAAACCGTCCGCCTGTCCGGCTGGGTCCATCGCAAGCGCGATCATGGCGGCGTGTTGTTCGTCGATCTGCGCGATCATTACGGCATCACGCAGGTGGTGGCCGATGCCGATTCGCCAGCGCTGCCGGTGCTGGAGGCATTGCGCACGGAATCGGTCGTTACGATCGACGGCACTGTGAAGGCGCGCGCGGACGGCACCGCCAACACCAATCTGGCGACCGGCGAGATCGAGGTCTTCGCGCGCGGCGTCACGGTACAGAGCGCGGCGCACGAACTGCCGATGCCGGTGGCGGGCGATGCCGAATATCCGGAGGACATCCGCCTCCGCTATCGCTTCCTCGATTTGCGGCGCGAGCGGCTGCACGCCAATATCATGCTGCGCAGCCAGGTGATCGCTTCGATCCGCAACCGGATGATCGGGCAGGGCTTCACCGAATTCCAGACGCCGATCCTGACCGCATCGTCCCCGGAGGGTGCGCGCGACTATCTCGTGCCCAGCCGCGTCCATCCTGGCAAATTCTATGCGCTGCCGCAGGCGCCGCAGATGTTCAAGCAGCTGTTGATGGTCGCCGGGTTCGATCGCTATTTCCAGATCGCCCCCTGCTTCCGCGACGAGGATGCGCGGGCGGATCGATCGCCGGGTGAGTTTTACCAGCTCGATTTCGAGATGAGCTTCGTCACGCAGGAAGATGTCTTCCAGGCCATCGAGCCCGTCCTGCACGGTCTGTTCGAGGAATTTGCGAACTGGCAGGGTAAGGGCCGGCAGGTGTCGGCATTGCCGTTCAAACGCATCCCGTACCGGGAATCGATGCTCAGATACGGCAACGACAAGCCGGATTTGCGCAATCCGATCCTGATCTCCGACGTATCGGATCACTTCACAGGATCGGGCTTCGGGCGCTTCGCGTCGATCGTGGAAGCGGGTGACGTCGTCCGCGCGATCCCGGCACCCAACACCGCCGATCGCAGCCGAAAATTCTTCGATGACATGAATGCCTGGGCGCAGGGCGAAGGCTTCGCCGGTCTCGGCTATGCCACGCGCAAGGGTGGCGAATGGGGTGGACCGATCGCCAAGAACCATGGCGAAGAAGGCATGGCGAAGCTGGCCGAGACGCTCGGCCTCGGCCCCGACGACGGAATTTTCTTCGCCGCCGGCAAGGAAGCGCAGGCCGCCAAACTGGCAGGGCTTGCCCGTACGCGCGTGGGCGAGGCGCTGGGATTGATCGACCAGAATCGTTTCGAGTTCTGCTGGATCGTCGATTTCCCGATGTTCGAATATGACGAAGACAACAAGAAGGTCGACTTCAGCCACAATCCTTTCTCGATGCCGCAGGGCGAGATGAACGCACTGGAGACGATGAACCCGCTCGATATTCTCGCCTATCAATACGATATCGTCTGCAACGGCATCGAGCTGTCGTCAGGGGCGATCCGGAACCATCGGCCGGAGATCATGTACAAGGCGTTTGAGATCGCCGGCTACAGCCAGGCCGATGTCGACACGAATTTCGCCGGCATGATCAACGCCTTCAAGTTCGGTGCGCCGCCACATGGTGGCTCCGCACCCGGCATTGACCGGATGGTGATGCTGCTGGCGGGCGAGCCGAACATCCGGGAGGTCGTGCTGTTCCCGATGAACCAGAAGGCGGAGGACCTGATGATGGGCGCGCCCAACTTCGCAACGCCCAAGCAGTTGCGCGAACTCAACCTGCGCTCGACCGCCGAGCCGAAAAAGGACGTGACGACGATCGTCACGCCCGCTGCCGGCTGACCGGCGCCGTTGCCGCACCACCCGACCGGGTGGTGCGGCAGGTTCTTCAGGCCGCCTCGAAGGTCGTGCCGTTGTCCGACAGCACGCGCAGCTTGCCATCAGCGATCGCGAACACCGCGCCCTTCAGCGCCAGCGTACCGTCGTCGAGGCCCGCCTGAACGAACGGGAAGGTCTTCAGGTTCTCGATCGAAACCTTCACACCCTCCTGCTCCAGCGCAGTCTGGCCTTCGGCGCCCGTCCCATGCTCGGCCACCACGCGTTCGCGCGCATCCTTCAGCAGCTTGATCCATTCCGCGACGAAGCCGCCCTCGCCGGGCTTGGCATCGGTCAGCGCACCCGACAGCGACGCCTTCACGCCCCCGCACTGGCCGTGACCCAGCACAAGGATTTCCTCGACCTTCAGGACCGTGACGGCAAATTCGATCGCGGCGGAAACGCCGTGAAGGCCGCCGCTGGGATCGAACGGGGGTACCAGATTGGCGACGTTGCGAACCACGAACACTTCACCCGGACGCGTGCCGAAGATGGTAGCGGGGTCGACGCGGCTGTCGGAGCAAGCGATGACCATCACCTTGGGCGTCTGCCCGCCGGCCAGTTCGGTCCACTTCTCCCGCTCGTCGATCCATTCGTTCCCGCGGAAGCGGTAGTAGCCGTCGATCAGGTCCTTGAACTTTCGCATTCGATATCAGCCCTTCGTTGTTTCGTGCCACGTGACACGCTATCTTAGACGACATGAACGATCTGTCATCTGTTTCGGCTCCCGTCCGGCAACGTAAACCCGACTGGATTCGCGTAAAAGCGCCCACTTCGGCCGGATTCGCGGCGACCCGTGAGCTTATGCGGTCGAAAAGCCTGACGACGGTGTGCGAGGAGGCGGCCTGCCCGAACATCGGTGAGTGCTGGAGCAAAAAGCACGCAACCGTGATGATTCTGGGTGATACCTGCACCCGCGCTTGCGCCTTCTGCAACGTCAAGACCGGAATGCCGCGTGCCGTCGATCCGATGGAACCCAACAACGTCGCCGATGCCGCCGCGCAGATGGGATTGCAGCACATCGTCATCACCTCGGTCGATCGCGACGATCTGCCCGACGGCGGGGCGAAGCAGTTCGTGAAGGTGATCGAGGCGATCCGGCGGTCGAATCCGACAACCACGATCGAAATCCTCACCCCCGATTTTCGGAACAAGCACGAAGCCGCGGTCGAGGCGATCGTCGCTGCGCGGCCGGACGTCTACAATCACAATCTTGAAACCGTGCCGCGGCTGTACCCGACGATTCGGCCCGGTGCGCGCTATTATGCGTCGATCCGGCTGCTGGAGAGCGTCAAGAAACTCGATCCGTCGATCTTCACCAAATCCGGCGTGATGCTGGGGCTGGGGGAACAGCGGTTGGAAATCCATCAGGTGATGGACGACATGCGTTCCGCCGATATCGATTTCCTGACGATGGGTCAGTATCTGCAGCCGACGCCGAAGCACGCCAAGGTTGCCGAGTTCGTGACGCCCAAGGCGTTCGATGCCTATGCCAGCATCGCGCGGGCCAAGGGTTTTCTGCTGGTCGCCTCGTCGCCGTTGACCCGGTCAAGCTACCATGCCGGTGATGACTTCCAGCGGATGCGTGCCGCGCGCGACGTCAAGCTGGGGCGGGCGCCCGTCGCGGTCTGATGCCCAAGCATCAGGAAACCCGCCATCTGCCCTATACGCCGGAGCAGATGTTCGACCTCGTTGCCGACGTGAAACGCTACCCGGAGTTTCTGCCATGGGTCAGCGCGATGCGCGTTCGCAAAGACAGCGAGACGGAGACGCTGGCAGACATGATCGTCGGCTTCAAGGGGTTGCGCGAGACTTTTACCAGCCGGGTAGAGAAAGAACGGTCGAACCGGATTGTGGTCGATTATGTCGACGGGCCGCTCAAGCATCTGCGCAACGACTGGCGGTTCCGGCCTGAGGGCGATGGGGGTTGCGCGGTCGACTTCTCCGTCGACTTTGCCTTCAAAAACCGGGTGTTCGAGATGCTGGCCGGGCAAGTATTCGGGCAGGCGTTGCGCCGGATGATCGGCGCGTTCGAGACGCGGGCGGCCGCTCTTTACGGCTCCAACCCGGCGGGCGGCGGGGGCGGCAGCAACAATTCCAGCGCACACAGTGCCGCCTGAAGCCTGATTCCGCCACGGCCATTATCGTCGAACTGGCGGCGATCGGCATGGATGTCGGTCGCCTCGCCACCCCGGTCCGCCCGGGCGAAGACGACGGTGCCGACCGGTTTCTTTTCCGATCCGCCGCCGGGGCCGGCGACACCGGTGATCGCGACGGCGGTATCCGCCCCCGTCTTTTCCAGCGCGCCGCGCGCCATGCTCCACGCCACCGCCACCGACACGGCGCCGAACGTCTCCAGCACATCGGTGCTGACGCGCAACAGCGCCGCCTTCGCCTCGTTGGAATAGGTGACGATCGAGGCTTCCAGGACATCGGAAGACCCCGGTATCTCGGTCAAGGCCGCCGCGACGAGCCCGCCGGTGCAGCTTTCCGCCAAGGCGATGCGGCGGTTCGCGGCACGATACGCCTCGACCACGCGGGTCGCGGCCGCGATCAGTTCGGGGGGGAGCAACGTGTCGATCATCGCGGACTCGGACATAGCGGTAATTCCGGCACCGCGACCTTGCCGCCGCGTGCCTTGCTTTCCTTGAAATAGCGCAGGACCGTCACGATCGCGTCGGCGGTGTTGCGCGCCGGCAGCGGTTCGAGATCGGTGACCAGCCGGTCGATCGTGGTACAGTCGGTCAGTTCTATCCGCCCCACGATCTGCGGAGCGATCAGGCTGGTCAGCACCGGGCGGGCATAATCCGATTGCAGCAGCAGATCGACGGCGGGATCACTGAGTTTGACGATCGCCGCGCGGGCCGCGGGCCATGCCCGGTCCGCCGCCGCCTGATACTTGGCGATCACCGGTCCGCCCTCGCGCCGGATCAGGCTGGCCGTCGGCAGGCGGTCGGCACAGACGCGACCGGTTTCACGAATGATCTCGGGAAGCGCGACCAGCGCCAGCGTCTGCGCCTCGTCATCCGACAAGCATAGTCGCTGCGCCGTGGCCGGAGTCGTGAGCAGCGCGATGGCAGCGAGCAGGGCGGAGATTCTCATCGCAGCTGTCCCGGCAGGCTGACCGTCGCTATCGCCTGTGCCGCGATCCCTTCGCCACGGCCCGTGAAGCCTAGTCGTTCGGTCGTGGTCGCCTTCAGGCTGACGCGATCGGGATGGAGGCGGAGAATCTCGGCGATGCGCGCCGTCATCGCCGCGCGATGCGGGCCGATCTTGGGTTCCTCGCACATCAGCGTCAGGTCGACGAAATCGATCCGGCCGCCACGATCGGCGATCAGCGACGCGGCATGCGCCAGGAAATGATCGGATGAGGCACCGCGCCATTGGGGATCGCTGGGCGGGAAATGCGTACCGATATCCCCGGCGGCGATCGTGCCGAGCAGCGCGTCGGTGATCGCATGCAGCGCTACATCCGCGTCGCTATGACCGGACAGCCCCTTGTCATGGGGGATCAGAATGCCACCGAGCCATAATTCCTCACCCGACTCCAGCCGATGCACGTCGAAACCCATCGCGGAACGGGTTTCCCATGTCAGGCGGGCTTCGGCCGCGGCGAAGTCCTGTGGGTAGGTGACCTTGTCGAGCATGATGTCGCCCTGCACCAATGCGACGCGTCCGCCAAGCCGCCGCACCATCTGCGCATCGTCGCTGGCATCCTCATCGATCGGCCATGCCGCGTGTGCACTGGCGAGTATCGCCCTGCCAAATCCCTGCGGCGTCTGGATACGGTGCAGGTCATCACGGCGTACGAGGGCGCCGTCGCCACGGGTCAACGTATCGGCGACGGGCAGCGTCGGTACCGCGCCGTCTGCTTCGTCGAGAGCGCACAACACCCGGTCGATCACCTCCACGGGAACGAATGGCCGGGCGGCATCATGCACCAGCACCCGCTCGATCGCGGGATCCAGTGCGGCCATGCCGATCGCCACCGAGTCGCGGCGCAGCGCCCCGCCGATCACGATTCGCGCCGCCCGCCCCAGCGCAACCCGCGCGAGTTCCTGTTGACCGTCTCCGATCACGGTCACCACCTCGTCGATCAGCGGATGCGCGGCGAAGGCGGCGTGAGCGTGCGCCAGCATCGCTCGCCCCGCGATCGGGGTATATTGCTTGGCCACGGCGGTGCCGGCACGCAGGCCACGGCCGGCGGCGACGATCAGGGCGGCGGTACGGGGACGGGTCATCGCCACGGGGCCTAGCGGGATGGCGCCATGCTTGCCAGTCGGTGCAGTTCCGCGTAAGTAGATGCCTAAATTTCAGGCACATTCATGCGTAAGCTTGCTCCTATCCAGATCGGCCCCGTCCGGATCGATTGCCCCGTCGTGCTCGCCCCGATGACGGGTGTCACGGACATGCCGTTCCGCACCGTCGTCCGTCGCTATGGTTCCGGCCTCAACGTGACCGAGATGATCGCCAGTCAGGCCGCGATCCGTGAGACGCGGCAATCGATTCAGAAGGCGGCGTGGCATCTGTCGGAGGAGCCGGTGTCGATGCAGCTCGTCGGCTGCACGCCGTATGAAATGGGCGAGGCGGCGAAGCTGGCAGAGGAACGTGGCGCCGCCATCATCGACATCAACATGGGCTGCCCGGTCCGCAAGGTGACGAACGGCGACGCCGGATCGGCACTGATGCGCGATCTGAAACTGGCCGCGACCCTGATCGAGGCGGTCGTGAAAGCGGTGAAGGCGCCCGTCACGCTCAAGATGCGAATGGGCTGGTGTCATGACAGCCTGAATGCCCCTGACCTTGCGCGCATTGCGGAAGATCTGGGTATTCGCATGGTGACGGTGCACGGGCGCACTCGCAATCAGATGTACAAGGGGGAGGCGGACTGGCGCTTCGTCGCCGGGGTCAAGCAGGCGGTATCGATCCCGGTGATCGTTAACGGCGACATCTGTTCGATCGAGGATGCCGATGCCGCGCTCGACCAGTCCGGGGCGGACGGGCTGATGATCGGTCGCGGTGCGTATGGCCGGCCATGGCTGCTCGGTCAGGTGATGACGTGGCTGGATGAGGGGCGCCGCGTTCCCGACCCCGATCTCGACGAACAATATCGTACGATCGTCGAGCATTACGAGGCAATGCTGGAGCATTACGGGAACGTCACGGGTGTGAACATGGCCCGTAAACATATCGGCTGGTACACCAAGGGGCTGACCGGATCGGCAGAATTCCGCAACGCCGTGAACCAGATTCCCGATGCCAACCGCGTAAAGGCGATGCTGGCGGAATTCTATGCGCCGTATCTCCGGCGCGCGGCGGCTTGAACCGGCGGCCAGGATTTGCCGAACTGTTTGCCGCGTTGCCCGTCGCGGTGCTTGTTATCGGTCCCGACGACCGCATCGCCCATGCCAACGCACTGGCCGAACAGATGCTCAACCTGTCGGAGCGGGTGATGACCGGGCAGCCGCTGGTCGCGATCCTGCCGCCGCCAGAGGGGGTGGAGGCGCGGGACGGTTATGGTTTCGCGGTCTACGATACCGAAATCGCTACGGCGCGCGGGGTGCGGATGCGGGTCGATTTCGTCGAGGCGAAGATTGCCGATCATGACGGTTGGCGGGCGGTAACGCTGCATCATGCCGCCAATTCGCGCCGACTGGGACAGGCGCCGGATCGCTCGGCTGCTCGTGCCGCGGTGGGGGCGGCCGCGATGCTGGCCCACGAAATCCGCAATCCCCTGTCGGGCATCCGCGGCGCGGCGCAACTGCTGGGTGCTGGCGAACTGACCCGGCTCATCACCACGGAGGTGGACCGGATTGCCGGCCTGATCGACCGGATGCAGGAGTTCGGCGATACCCGTCCCTTGCCGGTCGCCGCCGAGAACATCTATCCGCTTCTGGGTCATGCCCGGGGCGTGGCGCTGGCGGGGTTCGCGCGCGGAGTCCGCATCGACGAGCGGTATGATCCCTCGCTGCCCCCTGCGCGGATCAACCGGGATGCGCTGACCCAGATCGTCATCAACTTGCTGAAAAATGCGTGTGAGGCGGTGCGGGACGAACGTACGCCGTGCATCACGATCACCACCGCCTATCGGCACGGCTTCACCCGATCCGCCGGACAGGGGCATGCCCGGGTGCCGTTGCCGATCGAAATCTGCGTGATCGACAATGGCCCCGGCGCGCCGGCCGATATCGCCGACCATCTGTTCGATCCGTTCGTCTCCAGTCGTCCCGAGGGGCAGGGGCTGGGGCTGGCGCTCGTCGACAAGCTGGTCCGCGATATGGACGGCATCGTTCAATATGGCCGCGAGGGTACGCCGGCGGCGACCGTTCTGCGGCTGCTGCTGCCAAGGGCGGGAACATGAGCACGATTCTCGTCTGCGACGACGATGCCGCGATCCGCACCGTGGTGGCGCAGGCGCTGCGCCGGGCCGGATACGCCGTCGTTACCGCCGACAGCCTGACGCGCCTCGATCAATTGCTCGCGACCAGCACGCCCGACGTTCTCATCAGCGACGTGGTGCTGCCCGACGGTGACGGGATCGAGCGGATGCGTGAAGTGACGAGCCGCTTTCCCGATCTGCCGATCATCATCCTGTCGGCGCGCAACACGCTGACGACGGCGGTGCGCGCGGCGGATGTCGGTGCATATGAATATCTGCCCAAGCCGTTCGATCTCGACATACTTGTCCGTGCGGTCGCCGGGGCATTGGCGCGCGGTGGCGGCGTCACCGAGGCAGAGGCACCGGCGGACGATACGGCACTGCCGCTGATCGGGCGTTCGTCGGCGATGCAGGATGTATATCGCGTGATCGCGCGGGTGGTGTCGAACGACCTGACCGTGCTGGTGTCGGGCGAATCGGGCACGGGCAAGGAACTCGTGGCCCGTGCGATCCACGATCTCGGGCAACGCCGGGCGGCGCCCTTCGTGGCGATCAACATGGCCGCCATACCCCGCGACCTGATCGAGGCCGAACTGTTCGGGCACGAGCGCGGGGCCTTCACCGGCGCTGCGACGCGCACCGCCGGCCGGTTCGAACAGGCCGGTGGCGGCACCCTGTTCCTCGACGAGATCGGGGATATGCCGATCGAGGCGCAGACCCGGCTGCTCCGCGTTCTCCAGACCGGTGAGTTCACCACCGTCGGCGGTACGCGAACCATCCGCGCCGATGTCCGGATCGTCGCGGCCACCAACCGCGATCTGACCGCGCAGGTGGCGGCGGGGTTGTTCCGGGAAGACCTGTTCTATCGGCTCAATGTCGTGCCGATCGCTCTGCCGGCATTGCGGGAAAGACGACAGGACGTGGCATTGCTGGCGCAGCATTTCCTGGGCCGGGCCGCCGATCAGGGGCTGCCGCGCCGTCGCTTGGCCGCGGATACGGTGGCGGCGCTCGAAGCCTATCACTGGCCAGGCAACGTCCGCGAACTGGAAAACCTGATGCGCCGGCTCGCCGCATTGACGCGTGACGAGGTGATCGCGGTCGATGTCGTCGAGGCGATGCTGGGTGTGCCCGCCGGGGCAACCGTCAGCGCGCCGGATATCGAGATGGCTGCCGCCGTTCATGCACTGATCGATCGTATCGCACGCGAACGGCCTGAGGCCATCGACGACGGCACCCTGTACGATCGCGTGATCGGAGAAGTGGAGCGTCCGCTGATCGAGGCGATGCTGGCCCGACACGGTCAGAACCAGCTGCGCGCGGCCCGCGCGCTGGGTATCAATCGCAATACATTGAAGAAAAGACTCGATCTGCTCGGGATCGGGACAGGTCGTGGCTGATCGATGTGATTATGTGGTTTTAATGCAACAGCACAGGTTGTAGAGGGAGCGGTAATGACCGCCACCCCGGCACTCTTCCAATCCGATACTGCCCCGGTCAGGCGCTTCACCGTCACGCCCGCGATCGAGGCATTGGTGCTGGTGGTAGCGATTGGCGTAGCCACTGGCAGCTACATGCTATTGGCCGGGGCGGACGATCCGCAGCGGCTGATCGCCCCGCCTTTCGTAGCGCTGTTGCTGGTCGCCAATCTGGTGCCCGGTATTCTCCTGCTCATGCTGTTCGGCCGGCGCGTGGCACGGCGTCGCGCCGCCCGGTCGCCGGTGGGAGGGGAGGGGCGGTTACACGTCCGGCTGGTCGCGTTGTTTTCGGTCGTGGCGGCGGTGCCGATGCTGCTCGTCACGATCTTTGCCTCGCTGCTGTTCCAGTACGGTGTTCAGTTCTGGTATTCGGACCGGGCGCGCGGCGTGTTCGAGAACGCGACGCAGCTGACCATGGCATCCTACAACATGATTTTGGGGCGATGGGAGGATGCGACCCTCACGATGGCCGACGATCTGGCCTTCACGCTCAGGACTGATCCGATCGACAGCCCGGGGTTCAAGGCATATTTCGCTCGTCAGGTCTATTATCGCAGCCTGTCCGAAGGCGCGCTGTTTACGGTCACATCAAACGGTGACGTGCAGACGCTGGCGATCGTGAATCCGTACGCGACCGATTTCGATAGCCAGATCACCCCCGCGTCGATCGCCAAGCTGCGACGGGGGCAGCGTAGTCCGGTTATCGTCACCGGCGATCGCATTCAGATATTCACGCGGATGCCGGGGTCTGAGGACCTTTTCCTCTACGCGGCACGGGTCAGCAGCAACCCCGGAGAAATGACCGCGCAGACCAAGCGTGCGATGGCTGCGCAGGCGGACTATCGCGCCCTGCTGGTTCGCGCGCGATCGCTCCAGATCCGCTTCAACGCGGCGTTGCTCATCATCTCGCTGTTGATCGTCGGGGTGGCCGTGTGGATCGCGCTGGCGGTGGCTGACCGGCTGGTGAGGCCGGTCGGCGAACTGGTCGATGCTGCGCGACGGGTGGCGAGCGGCGATCTGTCGGCGCGGGTGGCGAATACGCGTGAACGCGACGAGGTCGGTACGTTGGCTAACGCGTTCAACCGCATGACCGAGCGGTTGCAGGAACAGAATACCGCGCTGGTCACCGCCAACGACCAGCTCGAAAGCCGGCGCGCGCTGATCGAGGCGGTGATGGCGGGAGTATCGGCCGGGGTGATCGCGACCGGGCCGGATCGCGTCATCAGCATCGCCAACGCCTCGGCGATCCGGCTGCTGGGCGTCGATGGCGAGGGCATGGTCGGCCGCCGGCTGGCCGACGTCTCGGCCGAACTGGACGCCCTAGTCACACCTGCCAAGCGCGAGGCGGTGGTGCAGGTAGGTGAGGGGACGCAGGCGCGCACGCTGGCGGTGCGGCTCGCAACCACGGATCGCGGCCCGATCCTGACCTTCGACGACGTGACGCAGCAATTGTCGGATCAGCGCCGTGCCGCCTGGGCCGATGTCGCCCGCCGCATCGCGCACGAGATCAAGAACCCGCTGACCCCGATCCAGCTTGCCGCGGAACGGCTTCAGCGTCGCTACGGCAGCAAGATCCAGGCGGACGACGGCACGTTCGTCCGGCTGACCGAAACGATCATCCGTCAGGTCGGCGACCTGCGCCGAATGGTCGACGAGTTCTCCTCGTTCGCGCGGATGCCCAAGCCCGTGTTCCAGCGGGAGGCGCTGGCGGACACGGCGCGACAGGTGATGTTCCTCCATGAAGTGGCGCACCCCTCGATCCGCTTTACGATCCACGGCGACGATCCCGGCCCCAGTCTGGTGTGCGATCGCCGCCAGATCGGGCAGGCGCTCACCAATATCATCAAGAATGCTGTGGAGGCGATCGAGGCACGTGGCACGGGGGAAGACGGGATCGTCACCCTGACGCTGGCGTCGGGCACCGAACCCGGGCAGACCTGCATCGTCGTCACCGACAATGGCGTCGGCCTGCCCGCCGCCCGCGAACGCATTGTCGAACCTTACATGACGACACGGGCGCGCGGCACCGGCCTTGGTCTCGCGATCGTCAAGAAGATCGTAGAGGAACATGGCGGGACGATCGCCTTTACCGACCGGCCCGGCGGCGGCACGGTGGTGACGATGACGTTCGACGCCGCCCGGCTGGAAACGCTGGAGCAGGGCGACGACATGGGCGAGCCGGTCGGAGAGGACCAGCTCGCCGCACTCACATCGAATCGGACATGAACTGATGCCTCTCGATATTCTTGTGGTCGATGACGAACAGGACATCCGCGAACTCGTTGCGGGAGTGCTGGAAGACGAGGGCTATGAAACCCGCAGTGCCGCCGATGCTGATGCCGCGCTGGAGGCGATCGCCACCCGCCGCCCCTCACTGGCGCTGCTCGATGTGTGGCTGCAGGGATCGCGGCTGGACGGGCTGGAACTGCTTGATGAGATCAAGCGGCGCGATCCATCGATTCCGGTGCTCGTCATCTCCGGCCATGGCAGTCTCGACACTGCGGTCGCCGCGATCCGCAAGGGCGCGGTCGATTTCATCGAAAAGCCGTTCGAAGCCGAACGCCTGTTGCTGATGGTCGAACGGGCGACCGAGACCGAGCGTTTGCGGCGTGAGGTCGCCGCTTTGCGCGCGGTGGCGGGGCGCGATGCCGACCTGACCGGCAGTTCGGGGGCGATCAACGGCGTCCGTGCCACCCTGAAACGCGTCGCCGCCACCGGCAGCCGTGTGCTGATCGTCGGCGCGGCCGGTAATGGCAAAGAGGTGGCGGCACGCCTGCTCCACGGCTGGAGTTCGCGCGCGGCCGCCCCGTTCGTCATCGTCAGCGCCGCCAACATGACGCCCGAACGCGTCGAGGAGGAATTGTTCGGTGTTGAGGAAGGTGGCGATCTGGTTCGCCCGGGGCTGCTCGAACAGGCGCATGGCGGCACGCTGTTCCTCGACGAGATCGCGGATATGCCGATGGCCACGCAGGCGCGCATCCTGCGCGTGCTGACCGACCAGAGTTTCAGCCGCGTCGGCGGATCGCGGGTGGTGAAGGTCGACGTCCGCGTGGTCTCCGCCACCTCCCGTGACCTGGCCGAGGAGATCGCGGCGGGTCGGTTCCGCGAAGACCTGTATTACCGGCTCAACGTCGTGCCGGTGGTGATCCCGAAACTGGCCGACCGGCGCGAGGATATTCCACCGTTGGTCCAGCACTTTCTCGCTTATTATGCCGGCGAGCGACGCGTGCCGACACCGGAGATCGCACCCGATGCGATGGTCGCGCTGCAAAGCTACGAATGGCCGGGCAATGTCCGTCAGCTGCGCAACGTGGTGGAGCGGACGATCATCATGGCGCCGGGCGACCGGGTGGGGCGGATCGAACTCGATCTCCTGCCCGCCGAAGTGCTGGGCGGCGAGGCAGGCGGCGATCGCGGTACCACCGCTATCATGGGAACGCCGCTGCGTGAGGCACGCGAAAGTTTCGAGCGCGACTATCTACGGGTCCAGATCAGGCGGTTTTCCGGCAATATCTCGCGCACCGCCAGCTTCATCGGCATGGAGCGATCGGCCTTGCACCGGAAGCTGAAGCTGTTGGGGATTACCGAAACCCGCGACGAATGATCGTCGCACGGCTGGACGCTCGGGGTACGGCACCCTAGATTATGACGGTCGCCTTGCCGGGCGGCGCTCCGACGTCGGGAAACGGCGCATCGTGGATTATCATCCGCCAATAAAAGGGCTGTAGCAATGGCCGAAAAGCAGACATCCTTGCAGGATCTATTCCTGAACGCGCTGCGGCGCTCGAAGACGCCGGTGACCATGTTCCTGGTCAAAGGTGTGAAACTCCAGGGTATCGTGACCTGGTTCGATAATTTCTCCGTATTGTTACGCCGCGATGGTCAGTCGCAGCTGATCTACAAGCACGCCATCTCGACGATCATGCCGGGTGGGGCGTTCGATGCCAATGCGGTGATCGATGCGGTCGGCGAACAGCAGCGCAAGACGCCATTGTTGCAGGAATTGTTTCTAAACGCCGTCCGCAAATCTGAGGACAGCGTGACGATGTTCCTCATCAACGGTGTGATGTTGCAGGGGCAGATCGCGGGGTTCGACCTGTTCTGCATGTTGTTGCAGCGCGAAGGCATGGTGCAGCTCGTCTACAAGCATGCCGTCTCCACCATTCAGCCCGCCCGGCCATTGAACTTGGCCGAGGAACAAGGATCGATTGAAGATTGAGTACCGGATTCGAACGCGATCGTGACGAATTCACCCGTGGTGCACGGGCGATCGTTGTGCTGCCGGACCGGGGCGATTCGTCCCGCGACGCGGACGCTCGTCTGGAGGAGAGCGCCGGGCTAGCGGCGGCAATCGGCGTGGAAGTGGTCGACCGCGTCGCCCTGCGTGTCCGCCAGCCGCGCGCGGCGACGCTGATCGGTAGCGGCCAGATGGAGGAACTGGCGACGCGGGTACGGATGGAGGAGGCGACCCTGGTCGTCGTCGACGCCGCGCTGTCGCCGATTCAGCAACGCAATCTGGAAACCGGACTGGAAGCCAAGGTGATCGACCGTACCGGCTTGATCCTCGAAATCTTCGGGGAACGCGCGGCGACGGCCGAAGGGCGGTTGCAGGTCGAACTGGCGCATCTCGACTACCAGGCGGGGCGGCTGGTGCGCAGCTGGACCCATCTCGAGCGTCAGCGCGGCGGCTTCGGCTTTCTCGGTGGTCCCGGCGAAACCCAGATCGAGGCGGATCGCCGGCTGATCCGCGATCGCATGGCACGGTTGCGCCGCGAACTGGAACAGGTGTCACGTACCCGCGGGCTCCATCGCGAGCGGCGCCAGCGAGCGCCATGGCCCGTGATCGCACTGGTCGGTTATACCAATGCCGGTAAATCGACGCTGTTCAACCGGCTGACCGGCGCGACCGTGATGGCCGAAGACCTGTTGTTCGCGACGTTGGACCCGACGCTGCGGCAGATTTCGCTGCCGGGGCTGGACAAGGCGATCCTGTCCGACACGGTCGGTTTCGTGTCCGATCTTCCGACCCAGCTGGTCGCTGCGTTCAAGGCGACGCTGGAGGAGGTAGTATCGGCGGACCTGCTGATCCACGTTCGCGATATCGCCCATCCCGATACCGAGGCGCAGCGCGCCGACGTCGAGACGGTGCTGGCTGAGATTGGTGTGTCGGAGGCGACACCCCGGTTCGAGGTGTGGAACAAGCTCGACCTCCTCGAAGACGAGCATCGTGAGGCGATGCTGAGCGAGGCGGAACGGCGTGACGGGGTAAGACTGATCTCGGCGCTGACGGGGGAGGGGATCGACGATCTTATCGCCTCCGTTGCGGGCCGGCTGACCCAGGGCCATCGTCGGTACACCATCGCGCTTCCCGCCGGCGACGGGGCGGGCGCAGCATGGCTACATGCCCATGGCGAGGTGATCGGCCATCATCAGGATGGTGACGACGAGGTGTATGACGTGCGCCTTGATGAGGGCGATTACGGGCGCTTCATCCGACGCTTCGTTTAGCGTCCTGCCACCGCGCCTCCTTGTCCGCCAGGTCCAGTCCGGCAAAGTCGGCACCGGCCTGACGTTCCATTGCCGCAAAGCGCCGCTCGAATTTGGCATTCGCGCGGCGTAACGCGGCTTCTGCGTCGATACCCAGATGGCGCGACCAGTTGACGACGCTGAACAGCAGGTCGCCGATCTCGTCTGCGCGCTCCGCCTCGTTTGCCTCGGCTACTTCGATCAGTTCCTCGTCGATCTTCGCACGTGGACCGGTGGTGTCGGGCCAATCGAACCCGACGCGCGCGGCGCGCTTCTGAAGCTTGTCCGCCCGTTGCAGGGCGGGCAGGCCAAGCGCGACACCGGCCAGCGCACCAGCCGTTTCCTTTTTCTCAGTTCGCTCCGCTGCCTTGATCGCCTCCCAATCGGGGCGTTCGGTTGCAGTCGCAAAGATATGCGGATGCCGACGCTCCATCTTGTCGGCGATCGCCGTTGCGACATCGTCGAACCTGAACAGGCCGGCCTCCTCCGCGATGCGGCTCTGGAACACCACCTGGAACAACAGATCGCCCAGTTCGTCGCGAACAGCGTCTGGATCGCCGTGCTCGATCGCGTCCGCGACTTCATACGCTTCCTCGATCGTATAGGGCGCGATCGTCTCCCAACGCTGGGCCAGGTCCCAGTCACAGCCACTCAAGGGATCGCGCAGCCGCGCCATGATTGCAAGCAGCCGGGCGAGTGGCGGACGGGCAGGGGCGATAGGATCAGTCATGATATCGTCTTGCCCGCACATCATCGACGATGGCAACCGCGCGGCCCGAGATCGTCCGTGGCCACGATGGCTTACAATTCCGGGGCACTTGGCCTATATGGGTGATGCTACAGTCGCATATCGACGGTCTACGGCGCCATGCGGCACCTTCTTCCTTCTTTCCCTGCCTCCCACGCGACCCCGCGTCCGGCAGTCGGATGCGGGCCGACAAGAAGGAAGTCACCATGAGCCAGACCGGCACCGTCAAGTTCTTCAACGCCGACAAGGGCTATGGCTTCATCGCACCGGACAATGGCGGCACCGACGCCTTCGTCCACATCTCGGCCGTCGAGCGCGCCGGCATGATCACGCTGAACCAGAACCAGCGGGTCGGTTACGAGCTGGAAGAGGATCGCCGCGGCAAGATGGCCGCGGTCAATCTGCAGCCCGCCGATTGATTCGACGTTGCGGCGGCTCCTGACGGAGCCGCCGTTTTCGTATCGTCTCTATCGTCTAGGAGTTGCCCTTGTCCGAAGCCGCCATCTTCCGTGCCCGCGCCGAGCAGGAACTCGCCAACGCCGCCACTGCGACGCTGAGCAACGTTCGCGATCGCGCAGAACGCTCCGCCAAGGCTTGGGGTGAAATGGCCGACCGCGCCGAACGTACCGTTGCTCTCCGCGAAAGTCGCGAAGCCGCCCGAGTCGTCGTCTAGGCGAACAATCCACACGCCGAATACCCGCTGTCCGGCAATTCAGTTTGCCGGGCGGGCAGGCGCGTTGTGTCGGTTCAAAGTTTGTTATGACGTCATGCTAGATCGTTACGATCTTGCTACATCTCGCGTTCGGCTGGCGGAACGCGTATATTCTGTTCGCTACGAATGCGAATATTTCCCGAATGGTGGAGCCGAGGGGGATCGAACCCCTGACCTCTGCAATGCCATTGCAGCGCTCTCCCAGCTGAGCTACGGCCCCATCCGTCTCGGGAAGGCGGCCCAACTAGCGGGCCTCCGAGTGCTTGGCAAGCGGCGTTTCCACCGCTTGCCAGCTTTTTTATTTCTTCAGATCAATGATCGTCGTCTTCGGTCGGCGCTTCCACGCCGAGATCGTCGTCACCGCCCAGATCGACCTCGTCGTCGGCCGAGGGTTCCTCGTCCTCGCCGGTGATCGCCTCGATATCCTCGTCATCGCCTTCCAGGTCCGCATCGGGCTTGGCCTGATCGGGCTTGGCCTGCTCGAAGGGCAGGGGCTGCTTGGATTTCAGGATCGGTTCGGGCTCCCACGCATACCCGCAATTGATGCAGGTGACGGGATCGTCCTTGGCGAGATCGTAGAAGCGCGTTGCGCATTTCGGACACGTACGCTTCGTGCCCCATTCCGGCTTAATCATGCCGTTCGTGCCTTTCGGAATTGGTAGACGCGGCCGAAGGTGGCCCCTCGTCCGTGACGTGGCCGCGCCTTGCCATAGCGGGGGGGCGGTGTCAAAGCGCGCCTCCCATGTCCCATCCTCCTTCCCAACCGTATCGGGTCGACGCCCGTGGCCCGCTGACCGGCACGATCACGGTGCCTGGCGATAAATCGATCAGCCATCGCTCGCTGATGCTGTCCGCCCTGGCGATCGGCACCAGTCGGATCGACGGCCTGCTGGAAGGGGAGGACGTGCTGGCCACGGCGGCGGCGATGCGCGCGATGGGCGCACGGATCGAACGGCAGGCGGGCGGCAGCTGGCAGGTTGACGGGGTAGGGGTGGGTGGCCTGCTGCAACCCGCCACCGCGCTCGACATGGGCAATTCGGGCACATCCACCCGTTTGCTGATGGGCCTCGTCGCCAGTCACCCGATCACCGCGACCTTCATCGGCGACGCGTCCCTTTCTGGGCGGCCGATGGGGCGGGTGATCGAACCGCTGGAACGGATGGGGGCTGTTATCACCGCGTCGCCGGGTGGCCGATTGCCGCTGATGGTACGCGGCCTCGTCCCGGCTGTTCCCATCGAGTATACGCTGCCGGTCGCGTCCGCGCAGGTGAAGTCCGCGATCCTGCTGGCGGGACTCAACACGCCGGGTATCACCCGGGTGATCGAGCCGGTCGCAACGCGCGATCATTCGGAACGGATGCTGTCGGGCTTCGGGGCGGCACTGACGGTCGAACCGTCACCGGCCGGCCGGATCATCAGCATCCATGGCGAGGCGGAACTGAAGCCGCAGACGATCACCGTGCCCGGTGACCCATCATCCGCTGCCTTCTGGCTGGTGGCGGCGTCGATCGTGCCGGGATCGGACATGATCGTGCGCAACGTCGGCCTCAATTCGACGCGGGTCGGACTGATCGCGGCGTTGCGGATGATGGGTGCCGACATCGTCGAACTGGATGCCCGCACCGTCGGCGGCGAACCGGTGGCCGATCTTCGCGTCCGGCATGCGCCCCTGACCGCGATCGAGGTCCCACCCGATCTGGCGCCGAGCATGATCGACGAATATCCAGTGCTTTTCGTAGCGGCTGCGTTTGCATCGGGCCGGACGATCGCATGCGGCGCTCACGAACTGCGGGTCAAGGAATCGGATCGTATCGCGACGATGGCCGCAGCGCTGTCCGCGTGCGGTGTCGCGGTGACGGAACATGAAGACGGACTGTCGATCGACGGGTCCGGCGGCGACGCGATACCGGGCGGCGCGACGATCGCCTCCAGGCTGGATCATCGTATTGCGATGAGCATGGTCGTGGCCGGCCTGCACGCCGCCCGTCCCGTCACGATCGATGATGCGGCCCCGGTCGCGACCAGCTATCCACGGTTCTTCACATCGCTCGATCGATTGACCGGCATAACCGGAGCGGATGCGTGATCATTGCCGTCGATGGTCCCGCCGCAAGCGGGAAAGGAACGATCGCACGTGCGCTGGCGCGGCATTATGGTTTGCCGAACATGGACACGGGGCTGCTCTACCGCGCCGTGGCGGCGACCGTGCGGCACATGGCACTGGACCCGACGATCGAGGCCGATGCGGTGGCCGCGTGCGATTTCGACGAGGAATTGCTGGCCGATCCGACCCTGCGCGACGACGAGACCGGGCAAATGGCCTCGATCGTGTCGGCCCATCCATTGGTCCGGGCATCGCTGCTGCAACGGCAGAGGCGCTTCGCGGCGCAGCCGGGTGGTGCGGTGCTGGACGGTCGTGACATCGGCACGGTGATCGCGCCCGATGCCGATGCCAAGCTGTTCGTTCGCGCGACGCCCCAAATTCGCGCCCGACGCCGCCATGCCGAGCTTCAGGCAAACGGATCGGTGCTCAGCTTCGACAAGGTACTGGCCGACATCCGCGCGCGTGATCTGCGTGATTCCGGTCGCGCCTCGGCACCACTGGTGCAGGCGGTGGATGCGGCTACGCTCGATACGAGTTTCCTGTCGATCGAAGCGTCTATCCAACGAGCGATCGAGATCGTGACAGAACAAACTGGGCAAAAGTTCGTTACCGGCTGAACTTTAACCATAATTTGTATCGCTATGGGATTGTTGGTCCCGACCAGCTTGTTGATCGTGAACGCGAATATCGGGAATAGCCCCTCATCATCATGAGGGTTCGATCCTTGAACAAGCTTATTTGCATTGCAATCGCCACTGGCACCTTGCTGTCAGCCGCACCGGCTAGCGCGACCGAATTCACGTTCGATCTGCGTAATGACGGCATCGGCACGCCAGCCGTCGCATGGGGCAACGCCTTTAAATATCAGGCGACGGTCGGTAACGAAACGCTCGACGTCATGGTCAGCGGCTGGTCGCGTCAGTTCGACAATACGATCAAGCAGGGCGCGGTCGCATCCTGGGACCCGAATGGTCTCGGCATCTTTCAGCAGGGTGAACCAGATCGCGGCGCGCTGCACCAGGTGGATAACGTCAATGGCTGGGAATTTCTGTCGTTCCAGTTCAGCAAGGCGGTAACGCTGACGTCCGGCGTGTTCAATTCCTACCAGCTGGCTGCAACGAACCCCGACGGTACCCTGCAGCTGAACTGGCGCGGCGATACGATCGGCCGCGGTTATATCGATAACGACGCCTTCATAGGGTGGGGCAACAGCCCGGTCAGCTGGAACAGCAATCTGGGTCTGAACAGCTACAATCAGCAAACGGTGTTCGGTCAGCTTTCCGGCAGCATGAACACCAATTCCGATGGCACCGCCTATCAGAAGCTGAACCTCGGTACCGCGTCCGGCAACACGTGGCTCATCGGCGCGTCGATCGACGGCCCCGACTGGCGGAACGATGCGTTCAAGCTGGCGGGCCTCACGGTCCGTACCGTCGGCGGGACGAGCGTCGTCTCCCCGGTGCCGGAGCCGGCGACGTGGGCGATGATGCTCGTCGGATTCGCGATGGTCGGCGCCGCCGCCCGCTATCGCCGTCGCAAGACGACCGCCGTCATCGCCTGACAATACCAACAATAGCGATCGGCCGGTGATTGACGCCGGTCTTCTGACGAAGCCGGTGCGCCCGATTGCGGCGTGCCGGCTTTGTTGCTATGATGAACCATCCGATGGGCAGGCGCCCGTGGAGGTCCGGCGCGGGAGGGTAATCCTCCACGCGCCCTTTTCGCATACGCGTCTTGACTCTCCACCCGCCTTTCCGAAGGATGCCGCGACCGGCACGGGGTCGACGCGGCGTTTTGGCCAAGACCATCGGACCCAACCGATTGGCCGGAAACAACGACCGAGGAATACTGCTCTTTATGGCTACCCAGGTTCAGCCCACCCGCGACGATTTCGCGGCGATGCTCGATGACATGTTCGGCGGCGCCGACAGCTTCGAGGGGCGCGTGGTGCATGGCACCGTTACCGCAATCGAAAACGACATGGCCGTCATCGACGTCGGCCTGAAGTCCGAGGGTCGTGTACCCTTGCGCGAATTCGCGCCCGCCCCCGGCCAGAAGGCCGAGTTGAAGGTCGGTGACGAAGTCGAGGTCTATGTCGACCGCGTCGAGAACATGCACGGCGAAGCGATGCTCAGCCGCGACCGTGCCCGTCGCGAAGCTGCATGGGACAAGCTCGAACTCGAATTCTCCAAGTCGGCCCGTGTCGAAGGCACGATCTTCGGTCGCGTCAAGGGCGGCTTCACCGTCGATCTGTCGGGCGCCGTCGCGTTCCTGCCGGGCTCGCAGGTCGATATCCGCCCGGTTCGCGACGTCACGCCGCTGATGGACATTCCCCAGCCGTTCCAGATCCTGAAGATGGACCGCAAGCGCGGCAACATCGTCGTATCGCGCCGCGCCGTACTGGAAGAAACCCGCGCCGAGCAGCGTTCGGGCCTGATCCAGAGCCTGGCCGAGGGCCAGATCATCGACGGCGTTGTCAAGAACATCACCGATTACGGCGCGTTCGTCGACCTGGGTGGCATCGATGGCCTGCTGCACGTCACCGACCTGAGCTACAAGCGCGTCAACCACCCGTCCGAGATGATCAACATCGGCGATACGGTGAAGGTGCAGATCATCCGCATCAACAAGGACACGCAGCGTATCTCGCTGGGCATGAAGCAGCTCGAGTCCGATCCGTGGGATGGCGCCAGCGCCAAGTATCCGGTCGGCGCCAAGCTGTCGGGCCGGGTCACGAACATCACCGAATATGGTGCGTTCGTCGAACTGGAAGCCGGTATCGAAGGCCTTGTCCACGTTTCGGAAATGTCCTGGACCAAGAAGAACGTCCATCCGGGCAAGATCGTCTCGACCTCGCAGGAAGTCGATGTCGTCGTGCTGGAAGTCGATCAGGACAAGCGGCGCATCTCGCTGGGCCTGAAGCAGGCACAGGCCAACCCTTGGGAGGCATTCGCCGCCGCCCATCCGATCGGCTCGACCGTCGAGGGCGAAGTCAAGAACGCCACCGAGTTCGGCCTGTTCATCGGCCTGGACAACGACGTCGACGGCATGGTCCACATGTCGGATATCGCTTGGGGCGTGTCGGGTGAGGATGCCCTCAACCTGCACCGCAAGGGCGAGACCGTGCAGGCCATCGTTCTCGACATCGATGCCGAAAAGGAGCGTATCTCGCTCGGCATGAAGCAGCTCGAGCGCGGTGGCCCGTCGGCCGGTGGCGTTGCGGCCGCGGGTGATCGTCTGGGCAAGAGCCAGGTCGTCACCGTCACCGTCCTCGAAGTTCGCGATGCGGGCCTCGAAGTGCAGGCGGGCGACGATGGCGCGGCAGGCTTCATCAAGCGTACCGATCTCGGCCGTGATCGCGATGAGCAGCGTCCGGAGCGTTTCCAGGTCGGGCAGAAGTTCGATGCGATGGTGACGGGCTTCGACCGTTCCAAGAAGCCGACCTTCTCGGTCAAGGCGATGCAGATCGCCGAAGAGAAGCAGGCCGTGGCGCAGTATGGCTCGTCCGACTCGGGCGCATCGCTCGGCGACATCCTGGGTGCCGCGCTGAAGGCCCAGAACGAAAAGAAGTAAGCGTCAGCACTCCTATGCGAGGGGCCGGGTTCATTCCCGGCCCCTTTTTTATGTCCGCACCGGTATAATTTTTACCGAATGATCTGTTCGAAACACATGTTAATCTGTATCAACCTGGTCACATTCAGACCGGGGGGTCGATTTTGATTCGTTCAGAACTCGTGCAGTCGCTGCTGGAAGACCACCGGACGCTAAGTCCGCGGGAAGTCGAAACAATCGTTTCCACCTTCTTCGATACGATCACCATGCGCCTGGCTGAAGGGGGCAGGGTGGAGATTCGCGGGTTCGGGGCTTTCTCGACCCGGCCGCGCGAGGCCCGTGTCGGACGCAATCCCCGCACCGGCGAAACCGTCGATGTTTCCGCCAAGCGCGTTCCCTATTTCAAGCCCGGCAAGGAAATGCGTGCTCGGCTCAACGTCTGACGTCGTTCTGGCTTGACGCTGGGCTGCGGCCACGCTTTCGGGTTGATGCGCGGCGGACGTGGCGGAATGGTAGACGCTACCGACTTAAAATCGGTTTCCTTATGGAGTGCGGGTTCGAGTCCCGCCGTCCGCACCACTAGGTAACGAAGGGAGGGAGATTACCCTCCCAACTCCGTCAGCCCATTTATTCGATAATATATATTATGTTAAATTGGGTTATCGAACGACATGGATAGCGAGCATCCCCAAGCCGAATATGATGACCCAAGCCAAGGCCGACTTGATGAGCGTGGTTGCAGGTACCCGTCGTGCTATCAGCGCCGTGATCGGTAGAATCAGTAACAGCGCATAAAACAGCAGCGCCGGTCCGTCGCTCACAACTCCACCACCATCCCGTCGTATCCGGGTTCGACTCCCTTGGGCAGCGATCGGCATAGCGTCACGTAATCCATGCTCTGGTCCATATGGATCAGTATCGTCCGGCGCGGCTGGAGTTCCTCTACCCAGCCCAGTACGGCCGTGACGGTGGCATGGGCCGGATGCGGCGCATAACGCAGCGCATCGACGACCCACAGGTCGAGCCCGGAATACAGATCCCGCATCGCCGGCGTCATGTCGTGAAAATCGGTCGCGTAACCGATGGTTTTGCCCGACGCGGTGAACCGGAGGCCCGCACTGAAGATATTGCCATGCGGCTGGTCGGTGACGTCCAGCTCGATCCCGCCGATCGACAGGCTATCCGGTAGCGTCTCGGCCGTGATCGTCGGCGGATACCCAGGTCGCCCCTGAAAGGCGTAGGCGAAGCGTGACTCCAGTGTCTGCATCGTCGATGCTCGCGCCAGTCCGCGAACAGGTGCCCGCATCGCGTGAAACAATTGCCGCAGATCATCGATGCCATGACAATGATCGGCATGATCGTGCGTCCAGATTACCGCATCGACCCTTGAAGCATCGGCGGCAAGCAGCTGTTCCCGCATATCGGGACCGGTATCAATCAGCAGACGCGTCGCACCTTCCTCGACGAGGATCGACGCTCGGCTACGCCGGTTACGTGGTTCGGCGGGGTCGCAGGCGCCCCAGTCGTTGCCGATCCGCGGCACGCCGGACGAGGTGCCGGACCCAAGGATCCGGACCCTCACGAGGTGGTCTTGCCGAACAGTCTGTGGAAATTGGCCGCGGTCGTTGCCGCCAGCGCGGTCGGCTCCTCGCCTCGCAACTGCGCGAGAAAGGCAAGCGTATCGGCGACGAAGCCGGGTTCCCCAGTCTTCCCCCGGTGTGGCACCGGTGCCAGGAAAGGCGCGTCCGTCTCCACCAGCAGCCGATCGGCCGGCAGATCGCGGGCGATCACCTGAAGATCGGTCGCATTTCGGAACGTCACGATGCCGGAGATCGAGATGTACAGGCCAAGTGCCAATGCCTTGTCCGCGAAAGCCCTGCTGGCGGTGAAACAATGGATGACGCCGGGATAGGCCCCCTTCCCCATCTCTTCCGTCAGGATCGCCGCGGTATCGTCTTCGGCGTCACGGGTATGGACGATCAATGGCAGACCAGTGTCACGGCACGCGGCAATATGGGCGCGGAAACTCGCACGCTGCCGATCGCGATCGGAGTGGTCGTAATGATAATCCAGCCCGGATTCACCGATCCCGACTACCTTGGGATGGGCGGCGCGATCCACCAGCATGGCCCGGTCGACATGCGGGTGCTGATCCGCTTCATGCGGATGGATGCCGACCGTCGCCCACACATCCGGCTCGCGCTCCGCTGTTGCGATCACCGCATCCCATTCGCTTTCCCGCGTCGCGATGTTGAGCATCGCGGTGACGCCGCGTGCGCGTGCGCGCGCCAGTATGGCCGGCTGATCCTCCTCCAAGCCCTTGTAATTCAGATGACAGTGGCTGTCCGCAAGCATCAGCCCGCCTCCACCACGGCGGGCATTTCCAGGCGTGGAAAAGCGGGTGTCGGCGTACCGAGCCGAAAGCCGGATGCCGCCTGCCGATCGTACCAGTCATCGTCGTCGATCGCGGCATGGTCCCGCGTCTCGGCGCCCAGCAGGTCGAGAATGCGCCCCGCCCCTTCCGGTACCACCGGCAGGATCGCGATCGCCAGCATCCGGATCGCCCGGACGAGCGTACCGAGAACGGCATGCATCCGTTCGGGATCGGCCTTTCGCAAGGCCCATGGCGCCTGCGCATCGATATACTGGTTGCAGGCATGGACCCCGCGCAGCCACGCCTCGATGCCATGGCTCAACGCCAGATCGCCGAACGCCGCCTTCATCGCGGCGCAAGCCACCAGCACTTCTTCGACCAGTATCGCGTCGGCCGGGTCGGTCCGGCCCTCTGCCGGCAGCGTGCCATCGAGATTCTTGGCGATGAACGACAGCGTCCGCTGCGCCAGATTGCCGAAGGCGTTCGCCAGTTCGGCATTGATCCGCGTCACGATGGCGTCGGCCGAATAGCTGCCGTCCTGCCCGAAACTCACCTCGCGCAGCAGGAAATACCGCAGCGCATCGACGCCGAACGCCCCTGCCAATTCGCCCGGATCGACCACGTTGCCGAGCGATTTCGACATCTTCTCGCCCCGGTGGAGCAGGAAGCCATGGCCGAACACCTGCTTCGGCAGGGCAATATCCGCCGACATCAGGAAAGCAGGCCAATAGACGGCATGGAAGCGCACGATATCCTTGCCGATCAGATGCAGGTCGGCTGGCCAGTACCGCATGTCAGAAGTTTCCCGCGGGAAACCCAGACCCGACAGGTAATTGGTCAACGCATCGACCCATACGTACATGACATGCCCATCGCTACCGGGCACCGGCACCCCCCAGTCGAAGCTGGTCCGCGACACCGACAGGTCGTTCAGGCCACCCTCGACAAAGCGGACAACCTCGTTGCGGCGGCTGTCGGGGCGGATGAAATCGGGATTGGCGGCGTAGAAATCGAGCAGGGGCTGCTGATATTTCGACAGGCGGAAAAACCACGTCTCTTCGGCGGTCCATTCCACCGGGGTACCCTGCGGCGACAGCTTGCCGTCCGTTCCGTCGACCAGTTCCGTCTCGTCGTAAAACGCCTCGTCGCGCACCGAGTACCAGCCCTCGTAGCGGCTGAGATACAAGTCGCCACTGGCCGCCATGCGCTCCCACAATGCCTGACTGGCACGGTGATGGTCCGGCGCCGTGGTCTGGACGAACTGATCGTAACTGATGTTGAGTGTGTCGCACATCATCTTGAAATGTGACGACATTTCTGCGGCATAGTCGCGTACCTCGCGGCCCAGATTGCGCGCGGTCTGGACCATCTTCAGTCCGTGTTCGTCGGTACCGGTCTGGAAGCGCACGTCACGCCCCGCCTGTCGTTGGAAACGCGCGATGGCGTCGGCTGCGATCGCTTCATAGGCATGGCCGATGTGCGGCCGACCGTTGGGATAGCTGATCGCGGTGGTGATGTAGAAGGGTTCGCCCATCCGCGCGCACCTAATGCATCGCGGTGCCGTCGTGAAGCCTTGCGACGATCCCCGCCATCTCGATGACCGTGGCCTGCGGATCGAGTGACAGACCGCGTGCCGCGCCGGCCAGATCGCGGGCAGCGACATGGGCATCCAGCGCGGTGAGCAGGGCATGGCCGGTACGGATACGCGCCTGCCGCGCGATGAACCCGGGGACCCGGTCCAGAAACGCCTCGTATCGGGGTTGTGCCGCCTTTCCCATCAGTTGCCGGGCCAGCGCCGTGCGACGGCCATTGTCGCGGTCGCCATCACCCGCGATCGCAGCGATCGCCTGATCCACCGCACCTAGATCGAGCCCGGCAAAGCGCAATGCTCGCCCGGGTGCTCCGTCCGCCGCAGCCATTAAGACCGCGATCTCCGCGTCGTCGGCATCGGGCAATGCCGCCCGCAATGCCTGCGCAACCTCCGGCTCACGCATCGCTTCGAACCGGAGCAGTCGACAGCGCGACCGGATCGTCGGCAGCAGCTTGCCGGGGGCATGACTGACGAGCAGGAAGATCGTGCCGGCCGGCGGCTCCTCCAAATTCTTGAGCAAGGCGTTGGCGGCGTTGCGTTCCAGATCGTCGATCGCATCGATCACCACGACGCGCCGCTTGCTCAGCGCGGGCATCGTGGCGAATAGCGGCTGGAGCGTGCGAACCTGTGCGATGGTGATCGAACGGGCCAGCTCGCCATCCGGCTTTTCGGCATCCTTGGCCAGCCGCGCCAGCATGCGGAAATCGGGGTGGGAGCCTGCATCGAGCAGCGAAGCGATGCGATGCCCGGCCGGCACGTCCAGCCCGGGCGGCAACATCGGATCGACTGCTGCCGCCAGCATCCGCCGGGCGGCGGCCTTGGCAAACAACGCCTTGCCGACCCCTTCCGGCCCCACCATCAGCCAGGCATGATGGAGCGAGCCACTGTCCAGCGCCGCAAGAAAGGCGGCATGGGCAGCGGCATTGCCAATCGGAACCGTCACACCCCTTCTCCGTCAGGCGAAGAACGAGGTCAGTCCGTTCCAGGCCCGACGAAAAAACCCCGCCTCGCCCACGTCGGTCGCGGCGACCAGCGGCAGCCGTTGTTCGGGAACATCGGGCGAGGTGATGACCAGGTCGGCAATATGCTGGCCCGCCTTGATCGGGGCCTTGATCGGGCCCTGATAGACCACCTTGGCGGACAGTTCGGGGGCCAGCCCGGCGGGCAGCGTGACCTTCAGGTCCTGCCCGGCGATCAGCGCTACGCTACCGGCATCGCCCGCCTGCACCTCGGCGGTTTCGACCTGCTTGCCCTTGGTGGCGATTGGCTTGGCCTGCCAGGCACGGAAACCCCAGTCCATGAAACGGACCGATTCCTCGATCCGCTGATTGGCGCTGGTCAGCCCCGCCATCACCATCACCAGCCGCCGGCCGTTCTGATCGGCCGATCCGGTGAAGCCATAACCGGCCTCCTCGGTATGCCCGGTCTTCAGTCCGTCTGCACCGGCAACCCGACCCAGCAAGGGGTCGCGATTGGCCTGGGTGATCGCGCTGCCGCCCATCGTCTTGCCCCAGGTGAAATCCCGGCGAGAATAGAACTGCTTGTACAACTGCGGATAGTTGGTGATCGTCTGCTGCGCCAGCCGCGCCAGATCGCGGGCGGTAACATAGGTGACGCCATTGTCGGGCCAGCCGTTCGACGTGCCGAACTGGCTGTTCTTCAGCCCGATCTGCTGCGCGACGCGGTTCATCCGTTCGACGAACGCCTGCTCGGAGCCCGCGATGTGTTCGGCCAGCACGACGCAAGCGTCGTTACCCGACAGGGTGACGATACCGTAGAGCAGATTGGCGACGCTGACCTGTTCGTTCACCGACAGGAACATCGTCGATCCGGCAGCCGGTCCGTGCCAGCGCTTCCACGTTTCCGGCCGCACCGTCGCCGTGTCGGTCAGTTTCAGTTCGCCACGACGGATCAGGTCGAACGCGACATAGACCGTCATCATCTTTGCCATCGACGCGGGCGGCATGCGCCGGTCGGGATCGCGTGCGAACAGTACGGCGCCCGTCGACAGGTCTTCGAGATAGGCGACCGGCGCAGCCGTCTGGAATTGCGGCGCGGCCGCGGTCGACGGACAGGCGAGCAGTGCCGTCATGACGGGGGCCATGACGAGGGTTTTGATGGGGGTAGCGAACGGCGTCTTCATGGGGCGGCAGGTCCGTTATCGGTCGGTGGCACAGGAACGGCGACCGGCATAGCGACGCATCACGGCGACGTCACGCGGGGATGACGGATGACACGCCATCAGCCCGCGCGCAGGCTCCATGCCAGCCACAGCCAGCCGCCGATCAGCAACGCCCCGCCGATCGGGGTGACCGCCCCCAGCCAGCGTGGCGCGCCGAAGGCCATCGCGTAGAGCGTGATCGCGAAGACGGCCCCCCCTGTCACGAACAACGTCGCGGGGCCGCGCGCTTCCCAGCGCAAGGCAATGAGGGCGGCGACGGCATGGATCAGTTGATATTGCCCGCCGGTGCGTAGCCATTCCGCCGCCGGGCCGGAAGCACCATGGGCGCCGAACGCTCCAGCGGCGACCGCCAGCGCCCCCGACAATGCGGCAAGCACCGCCAGCATCATACCGGCCGCGACGGTTGCGTGATGATCTGGTCGCTCGCCGCCTTCAGGTCACCCGCCTCGACCTGGGCATGCAGCCGCTCCTTGTCGCGGGCGCGATAGAGTTGTTCGGTCCGGTCGATCTGCCCCGTTTCGACACCGAGTGCCCCCAGCGCGCGTCGTGCCATCGACACCGCCGATTCCAGCACCTCACGCACGACATATTCCACCGGCGCACCGCGCAGCTTGATGAGCGCGCGTCGGTCGAAGGCGCGGACGAAGATCGTCGCGTCTGGAAACGCGGCATGGACGCCTTCGAGCATGGTCGGCTCGATCTGGTCGCCGTCGAGGCAGAACAGGATCAGTTCCGCCTCCGCCGCGCCGGCCTGTCGCAACAGGTCGAGCCGGGTCCCGTCACCGTAATAGACTTTGGCCCCGAATTCGCCGGCGATGTCGATCATCTCGATATCGCGATCGATCAGCGTGACGGGCACCCCCTCCGCGATCAGCATCTGCGCGACCGTCTGCCCGAAACGACCATAGCCGACGATGATCGCATTGGCGCCATCGGTCTGCGGCCCGTCGCGATGCTGGTCCGCCTTCACGATCGGGGCGGTGCGGAAACGGCGGGTGGCGCTCATCAGGAATGGCGTCGTCGCCATCGACAGGGTGACGATCGCGCCGAACAGGCTGGCCGCCTCCGGCTCGATCAGCAGCCCGATCTGCGCCTGCGCGAACAGCACGAACCCGAATTCGCCGCCCTGGCTGAGCAACAGGCCCAGCGCGAGGGCGCCGCGCCACGGCATCCGGAAGGCAAGGCCGATACCAAACACCACCAGCGCCTTGGTCGCGATCAGGGCGAACGCCATCGCCATCACGAACAACGGCCGATCCGCGATCGCCTGAAGGTCGAGCATCATGCCCACCGCAAGGAAGAACAGACCGAGGAGGATCGACCGGAACGGCTCGACATCCGCCTCCAGTTCATGGCGATAGGGGCTGTCGGCCAGCATCACCCCGGCAATGAATGCACCCAGCGCGGTCGACAGGCCCAGCACTTCCATGACGGCGGCGCTGGCGATGACGGTAAACAGCGCGGCGAACACGAACATCTCGCGTTCGCCCAGATTGCCGATCAGGCGGAAGAAGGGTCGCAACAGGAAGCGCCCGGCCAGTACCAGTCCGACGACGGCGGCGGCGGTGTAGAGGCCGAGCAGCCAGCCCGGCGGTGCCCCGGCATCGGCCGGGTTCCGGCTCATCGCGGCGATGATGGTGATGAGCGGAACGATCGACAGGTCCTGGAACAGCAGGATGGCGAAGGTCCGCTCGCCGAACGGCGTCCGCATCCGCCCGGCCGATTGCAGCATCGGCAACACCTGCGCGGTCGACGACAGCGCCAACGGCAGCCCCAACGCCAGTGCGGCGGCCGGTGAAAATCCGGCGATCCAGATGATCGCGGTGATCGCCAGCCCGCACAGCACGACCTGCAACAGACCAAGCCCGAAGATTTCCTGCTTCATCCGCCACAATCGCGACGGGTTCAGCTCCAGCCCGACGATGAACAGCAGCAGGGTGATGCCGAGTTCGGCGATGCCCATCTTGGATTCGGCATCGCCGACCAGCCCCAGCACATGCGGCCCCACCACCGCGCCGGCCACGAGATAACCCAGCGTCGCCCCGAGACCGAGCCGCCGGAACAGCAGGACGAACAACAGTCCTGATCCCAGCAGCACCGCGCCGTCGCGCAACAGCGAGAAGCCCGCCTCTTCATGCATCAGGTATGGGCCGACATATGCTCTGCCGCCAGCGCCGCCGCTTCGGCCGCCGCCTCGAACGCGAGGCGGATCGAAGGATGGCGGGCGGTGTAGGACAGGGCCGGCGTGAAGATGGCGAGACCCGGCCAGTCGGGTGCGTCGCCCTCGCCCGCTGTCAGCCATGCCGTCATCGCGTCGCGGGCGACGGCGAGTTCCGCAGGGGTCCGGCCGATCACTTCCGCCGCCAGCAGCGATGCGGATGCCTGACCAAGGGCACAGGCGCGGACCAGCAGCCCGATTTCCTCGACCCGGCCGTCCGCATCAAGGCTGACGTCGACGGTAATACGGCTGCCGCAGATCGGCGAACGCCGCTCGCTCGTCCCCATCGGCGCGTCGAGGCGGCGATGATGCGGGATCGAGGCGGCGAGGCGCAGAATATCGGTATTGTATAGAGCGGCGCTCATCGACCGTTGCCTGTGCGGGTGCTGCTGTCCGGGGTTTCACCGACCATGGTCGACCGGGCGCCGAATACCGGCAGGCCACGACGACGGCGATCGACGAAATCGGCGATACCCGCGCTGGTCGCATTCAGCAGCGGATAGGTGCGACTGGTGGTCATCCATGCCGGCCGTCGTGACGGACCGCCGCCGACCGTGTCGGTCACCAGGGCGACGAGAAGAAAGGCGAGGCTGGACAGGATCAACCCCTTGAGCGCGCCGAACCCGAAGCCGAGTGCGCGGTCGACCGGGCCCAGTATCGAGGTCCGCGTCCGCGCCCCGATCGCGCGAGCGACCAGTCGACCCCCAAACCAGGTGACGCCGGCGATGAGCGCGAAGGCCAGCACGGCCGCGCCCGAGGCGGTGCCGACATAGCCGGTCAATGTCTGCGCGACCGCGATGTGGAACAGCTTCAATGCCGCGACCACCGCGACCCAGGCGAACAGCGACAGCACCTCCGTCACGAAGCCGCGCAACAGCCCCAGGACCGCCGCTCCGACGACCGCCAGCAATACGATGATGTCGAGTGAGGTCAGGCCCATCTAAGGACCCGCCTAGCCCCGCCCCAGCATATGGTCAACGAACTGTCCGAGCGTGCGGAACCCCGTCAGGCGAAGCGGGCCTTCCCCCTTGGCATCCTTCGCCACGCCGATCGGCACCAGCGCGCGCTCGAATCCCAACTTGCCCGCTTCCTTCAGCCGCAACGGCCCATGCGCGACGGGGCGTAGTTCGCCGGACAGCGCGACTTCACCGAACGCGACCGACTCGGGCGGCACCGGCCGTTCCGACAGTGCGGACACTAGCGCCGCCGCGACCGCCAGATCGGCGGCGGGGTCCTGTACCCGGTAGCCGCCGGCGATGTTGAGATAGACCTCGGCGGTCGAAAAGCTGAGACCGCACCGTGCCTCCAGCACCGCCAGGATCATCGCCAGCCGACCCGAATCCCAGCCCACCACCGCACGACGCGGGGTGGCCCCGCTGGCGAGGCGGACGACGAGAGCCTGGATCTCGACCAGCACCGGCCGCGTCCCCTCCAGCGCGGGAAACACGGTCGCGCCGGTCACTCCCTCCTCACGGTGGGTGAGGAAAAGCGCGGAGGGGTTGGCAACCTCCGCCAGCCCTTCGGCCTGCATCGAGAACACGCCGATCTCGTCGGTCCCGCCGAAGCGGTTCTTGATCGCGCGCAGGATGCGATACTGATGCGACCGCTCACCCTCGAACGCCAGCACGGTATCGACCATATGTTCCAGCACGCGGGGGCCGGCGATCGTGCCGTCCTTGGTGACATGGCCGACCAAGACCAGCGCGGTACCCCGTTCCTTGGCGAAACGGATCAGTTCCTGCGCCGAGGCACGAACCTGGCTGACGGTGCCGGGGGCGCCCTCGATCAGGTCCGAATGCATCGTCTGGATCGAGTCGATCACCAGCAGGTCGGGCGGTGTGGCGCTGGACAAGGTCGTCAGGATATCCCGCGTCGAGGTGGCCGATGCCAGTTGCACGGGCGCATTGCCCAGCCCGAGCCGGCGTGCGCGCAACCGGACCTGATCGGCCGCCTCCTCGCCCGAGACATAGGCCACCCCCCTGCCCGCCATCGCCATGCGCGCCGCTGCCTGCAACAGCAGCGTCGATTTGCCGATGCCCGGATCGCCGCCGATCAGCGTCGCCGATCCCTCGACGAAGCCGCCGCCCAGCGCGCGATCGAACTCGGCGATGCCGGTCGCCATCCGGTCCGGCAGCGTGACGTCGGCGTCGAGCGACGACAGCAGGATGGTCCGTCCGCCCCCCTGAAGGTGGTGCTTCGCGGCGAACGGCGTCACGGCCGCGCCTGCCTCCTCGACCAGCGTGTTCCATTCGGAACAGTCGGCACACTGCCCCTGCCATCGCGACGATACCGAGCCGCACGCCTGACACACATATCGCTTCTGCGGTTTTGCCATGCATGGGATATAACGGAACGGGACGGGAACAACAACGGCCGTGCATCGGGTTCCACCCGATCCGCGGTGGTATTCGGTTCGCCGCAGCGCTATCGGCGGGTCTCCATGCAGCCATCCGACCTTCGCGTCGCGCTTTTCAGCGGCAATTACAATTATGTGCGCGACGGAGCCAACCAGGCGCTGAATCTGCTCGTCGGTTATCTGATGACGCAGGGGGTGACGGTGAGGGTCTATTCGCCCACGGTCGCCCGACCGGCCTTTCCCGCCACGGGCGACCTTGTCGGGGTTCCCGCGATCGCATTGCCGGGCGGGCGTGGCGAGTATCGGGTCGCATGGGGAATGCCGGGATCGATCCGCCGCGATCTGGCGGCGTTCGCCCCCAACATCGTCCATGTCTCCGCCCCCGAGCTGCTCGGCCACCGTGCGTTGAGCTGGGCGCGACGGCACGGCGTCCCCGCGATCGCCTCACTCCATACCAGGTTCGAAACCTACCCGCGCTACTACGGATTGTCGGTGCTGGAACGGCCGATCGAGCGACTGCTGACCCGCTTTTACGACCGGAGCGACGCGGTACTGGTGCCGGGACAGTCGATGGCGACGATCTTGCGCCATTGGGGCGTGCGGGCCCCGATATCGATCTGGTCGCGCGGCGTCGATCACGACCGTTTCAACCCAGACCGCCGCGATCTTGGCTGGCGTCGTGAGCTGGGCATTACCGACGATGCGGTCGCGATCGGCTTCCTCGGCCGATTGGTGAAGGAAAAAGGGCTCGACGTCTTCGCGGAGGTCGCACAAGCGCTGACCAGGCGCGGGGTGCCGCACGAGGTGCTGGTGATCGGTGACGGCCCGGCGCGCGAATGGTTCGCCGCGCAGGTGCCGGGCGCCCGCTTCGCCGGTTTCCAGCGCGGCGAGGCACTGGGCCGGGCGGTCGCGTCGATGGACGTGCTGTTCAACCCGTCGGTCACCGAAACGTTCGGCAACGTGACGCTGGAGGCGATGGCCGCCGGGGTTCCCGTCGTTGCCGCCCGCGCGACGGGTGCCATCGATCTCGTCGAGGAAGGGCGAACGGGCTTCCTCGTCCCCCCGCGCGACGCGACCGCCTATGCCGACGCCATTGCCCGGATCGTCACGAAGCCCGGTCTGCGGCATACCCTGGGCGATGCCGGTCACGCAAAGGCCGCGGGTTATCGCTGGGATCGGATCAATAGCGCGGTGCTGGATACCTATCTGTCGACGATTGCCGCTCGGGGGTAGCCTACCCGTCATGCCAGTCGAACGGTAGCGGCGCCTCGCGAAACGCGAAACGGTCGAGATGGCTTGCCACCACTTCCCGCATCCGTGCCACGTTGCCGTCGGCAGGGACCGTCAACACGACCTCCAGCATCTCGGCAGCGGCGGCCATCGTGAGTCGCGCGCCGTTCGGAAAGTCGATCGTCGCCTCCTCCGGCGTGACGACGACCGCCATCTTGTGGCTCCAGTGCTTGGCGAGTTGCTGGAGATAGCGGCTGGCCGACCCGGTCGGCACATGGGCGATGGAGATACTCATTTCAGGCGCTCGATCTTCTGTGCGACCTCGTCGATCAGGGCGACGATCTCGTAGCGGCGTTCCTCCGACAATTCCTCACGCCGCAGCTTGCCGCGTACCACCTCGCCCAGATTGCGCATCGCGCGGCGCGCCGCCTCGCTGTCGGTCCGCTCGTGATGTTCGGCGAGCGCGGCGAGCCGGGCCGTCAATGCCGCGACCTGTCCGGCATGATCGGTCAGGTGGGCCATGCCGTCATCGGTGACGGCGAAACGCTTCTTCGCCCCATCGCTTTCCCGAGCGGCGATCAGGCCCATCTCGTCGAGCAGCGCGATCGTCGGATAGATCACGCCGGGGCTCGGCGCATAGGCGCCGCCGGTCAGTTCCTCGATCCGGCGAATCAGGTCGTAGCCGTGGCGGGGTTCGTCGGCGATCAGCTTCAACAGCACGAGCCGCAACTCGCCACCATCGAACATCCGTCGTCCTCGTCCGCCGCCGCCGCGAATGCCACGGTCGTGGCCATGCATATCTGCGAACATATCACTCCTATCTCTTCAAGATGCTGCCAAGATATATTTTGTATTCATAACGTCAAGATCGTTTGAGATATATCTTTGTTACCGGACAGGAGCCGAACAGGTGACGGATGGGCCGGCAGGTCCTACATCGGCGGCCATCGCCGGCCTGTTGGCGGCGGACGATGGTCTCGGCCCGTCAGAACGGTGATATCATGCAGGATACGTTATTCGCCCATCACGCTCCCCGGCCCCTTGCCGAGGAATTGCGCCCGCAGACGCTGGCGGAGGTGATCGGGCAGGAGCATTTGCTGATGCCCGGCGGATCGATCGGCAGGATGGTCGCGACCGGGCGGTTGAGTTCATTCGTCCTGTGGGGCCCCCCCGGCGTGGGCAAGACCACGATCGCCCGGCTGGTGGCTGACGAGGCGGGGTATGAATTCGTTCAATTGTCGGCGGTATCGACCGGGATCGCCGATCTGAGGAAGGTGCTGGCGCAGGCGGTCCGTTCGCGGGAGTCGGCGGGCAAGGCCACCGTCCTGTTCATCGACGAGCTTCACCGTTTCTCCCGACCGGTCCAGGACGCGCTGCTGCCGGCGGTCGAGGATGGCACGATCGTGCTGGTCGGCGCCACCACGGAAAATCCCAGTTTCAGCCTGGTGGCGGCATTGCTGTCCCGTGCCAAGGTCTACACGCTCGACCGGTTGAGCGGTCCGCAACTCGCCCGCGTGATCGAACGGGCGGAGGCGCGATGCGCCCGCCCCCTGCCCCTCACGCCCGAAGCGCGCGCCACGCTGATCGGCATGGCGGATGGCGATGCGCGCTATCTGCTCGGCCTGTGCGAGGAGATACTGGCGCTCGACCGGGAAGGCGATCTCACCCCCAAGGATCTGGTCGAATTCCTCCAGAAACGCGCGCCGCTCTACGATCGAGGTCAGGAGGAGCATTTCAATCTGCTCAGCTGCTTCCATAAAAGCCTGAGAGGCAGCGATCCCGACGCATCGTTGTACTGGGCCGCCCGGATGCTGGAAGGCGGCGAGGCACCGGACGTGATCTTCAGACGGCTGGCCTGCGCGGCGTCGGAGGATGTAGGGATGGCGGACCCCCAGGCGCTGATCCAGGTCGTCACCGCGTGGCAGGCGTTCGAGCGGATCGGCCTGCCGGAGGGGCGCCTGTTCATGGCGCAGGCGATCAATTACGTCGCGACCGCCCCGAAATCCAACGCGTCATATCTGGCGTTCGATCAGGCACGATCGCTCGCCCGTGCCACCGGATCGGTGCCGCCCCCGAAACGCATCCTGAATGCCCCGACGAAGCTGATGAAGGAACTCGGCTATCATGACGGGTATCAATATGATCACGATCACCCCGATGCGTTTTCGGGCCAGGGATTCTTCCCCGACGAGATCGCCCGGCCCGAGGCCCCCGTCTTTTATCGACCCAACGAACGCGGATTCGAGCGGGACATCAGGAAGCGGCTCGACTTCTGGGCGCGGCGCAAACGACCGCCTGAACCACCCCAGGGCTGATTTCCGCAGCCTGACCTGCAACCGGCGCCTTCGCGCGGCGTTTCGATGGCGTAATGATAAAGGTCGCCAGCTACAACATGCACAAGGGGGTCGGTGCAGATCGCCGGTGCAACCCCGAACGGATCGTCGACGTCCTGCGCGAGATCGATGCGGACATCATTGCCTTGCAAGAGGCGGATCGACGGTTCGGTACGCGCGAACGGGTGATCCCGCTCCACCTTCTCGATGAGCAGAGCGACTGGAAACCGGTCGCGGTCGGTCGTCGGATCGGATCGATGGGCTGGCATGGCAATGCGATACTGGTCCGCAAATCGGCCGAGGTGGTGGAATGCGATGCCATCCACCTTCCCGCGCTCGAACCCCGCGGCGCGGTGACGGCGGACATCAGGCTGGCGGGATCGGCAATCCGCGTGGTGGGCATGCATCTCGACCTGTCCGGGCTGTGGCGGCGCAGGCAGGCCGCCGCCATCCTGGCCCATCTGGCGCATCGCAATACCCCCTCTCCCACGCTGTTGATGGGCGACCTCAACGAATGGACCGCCGCGGCGGGGTGCTTGCGGGATTTCGGGCGGGATTTCCGGTTCGCCGCCACCGGGCCGTCCTTTCATGCCCGGCGCCCGATCGGACGGCTTGACCGCATCATGGCATCCACCGACCTCACCATCGTCGATTGCGGCGTCCACGCCAGCCCGGCGGCACGCAAGGCATCGGATCACCTGCCGATCTGGGCTATCCTGGAACCGGCCCGGTGATGCGGGCAATGATGCCGGCAACGGCGGGGGCGGGATGATGCGGGGCTGATGCGCGAGAAGGAGCTTCGACTGGCGCTGGTCTGCTATGGCGGGATCAGTCTGGCCGTCTACATGCACGGCATCACCAAGGAAATCTGGCATCTGGCGCGTGCCAGCCACGCCTATCACGCAGGCGATGATCCTGCGGGTGGCACGGCCACGGTCTATCGCGCGCTGCTGGCCGAGATCGAGGAACGGGGTGATCTGCGGCTGCGCGTGCTGGTCGATATCGTCGCAGGTGCCTCGGCGGGCGGGATCAACGGCGTGTTTCTGGCGCAGGCGATCGCCACCGGCCAGTCGCTCGACCCGTTGACCGACCTCTGGCTGGCCTCCGCGGATGTGGAGGCACTGATCGATCCTGCGGCCGCGCCGGCGTCGCGCTTCGCCAAGGTCTGGGCCCTGCCGATCGCCTGGATGGCGGCGGGACGCAGTGCGGAGGCGGTGGACCATCTGGACGAGGCGGCGACGCGCGATGAAGTGCGCGCGAAGCTGTCGCATTTCGTGCGTTCGCGCTGGTTCGAGCCGCCTTTCGGCGGCGCGACGTTTACCGGACTGCTGCTCGATGCGCTGACCGCGATGGCCGCCAGCGAGCGCGGGCCACGGCTGCTCCCGGCCGGGCAGCCGCTAGACCTGTTCGTGACCGTCACAGACTTCGCCGGTCATCCCGAACGGCTGGCCCTCAATTCGCCGCCGGAGGTGGTGGAAACCGAACACCGCATCGTCATCGGGTTCTCCGATGGCGGCGCGGCCGCGGATACGCTGGCGTCGATGCCCGATCTGGCTTTTGCCGCGAGGGCGACATCCAGTTTCCCCGGCGCCTTCCCACCCTTTTCGGTCGGCGAACTGGACGGGGTGCTGGCCGACCGCGCGATCGACTGGCCGGAGCGGCAGGCCTTCCTCGCCCGTGCCCTGCCCCGCCATGCCGCTGCCGGTCAGGCCGAGCGGGCGATCCTGATCGACGGATCGGTTCTGGCCAACGCGCCGTTCCGTCCGGCGATCGATGCCTTGCGCGAACGCCCCGCCCGGCGCCAGATCGACCGGCGGTTCGTCTACATCGATCCGTCACCGGGCATGAAATTCCGCTTGTCGGCGCAACAGGGGCCGCCGGGATTCTTCCAGACGATCCTCGGCGCGCTGAGCGAACTGCCCCGGCAGCAGCCTATCCGCGACAACCTCGATACACTGGCCGACCGGTCGCGCCGGGTGGAACGGCTCGCCACCATCGTCGAGGCGATCCGACCCGCGGTGGAGACGCAGGTGGATCTGCTGTTCGGCCACACGCTGTTCCTCAATCGACCCACGCGGAGGCGGCTTGCGACATGGCGTCGCCGCGCGCAGGCCGCCGCAGCGGCCCAGGCGGGATATGGCTTTGTCGCTTATGGCCATCTCAAGCTGGCGGGTGTGGTCGATCTGCTCGGCCGGATCGCCGACGGTATCGCGGGCGAACGTCCCGCTTCAGCCCAGCACCGCGCGGAGGCGATCCGTGCCGTCGCGCCCGGCGATGCTGGCGGTGATGTGGCGGTCGCCTTCCTGCGCCGGTTCGATACCGGCTATCGCATCCGCCGGCTGCGACTGCTGGCGAGGCGGCTCGGGGAACTGGAGGAAAGCCGGGATCCCGGTTCGCTCGGATCGATGCGGGATGCGATCTACGACTCCCTCGCGGCCTATCTCGATGCGCAACGTAGCGAACCGCACGCACCGCTGACGGCCGCGGCAAAGGCGATGCAGCCTGACGCGACGACCTTCCTCGAAGGGCTGGCGGCGTCACTCGATCTGCCGCGACTGGACGCGGAGGCGGACGCCCGGTTGGCGACGGCGCTGGCAGGGCTCGATCGCGACGCGCAGCGGCCGTTGATCCTCGCCTATCTCGGCTTTCCGTTCTTCGATGCCGCGACCCTGCCGTTGTTGCAGGGAGAGGGTCTGGATGAGTTCGATGCGATCAGGGTCGACCGCATCGCTCCGGATGACGCCGTCGCGATTCGCCCCGGCGGGGCGGAGGCGACGTTGAAGGGCATCCAGTTCAGCAATTTTGGTGCATTCTTCAGCCGTGCCTATCGCGAGAACGACTATCTGTGGGGGCGGCTGCATGGCGCCGAGCGGTTGATCGACATCGTCGTCTCGACCATGCCGTCGCCGGCCAGACTGGGGCCGGGCCGGATATCGGCGATCAAGCGTCGCGCTTTCCTCGCTATTCTGGACGAGGAGCAGGCGCGCCTGACCGCGATCCAGCCGCTGATCGCGTCGCTCCGCACCGAACTGGGGTAGGCTGGCCAAAACCCGCCGCAATCGCTAGCTTGCGCCCCCCGAGGGAGAACCGCATGCAGTTCCTGAAAATCCTGTTCTGGTGCCTGCTCGCCTTTCTGGCGGCGGTCTTTACGCTCGGCAACTGGACGTCGGTGCCGATCCGATTGCCCGGCGGGCTGATCGCGGACGTGAACCTGCCCTTCCTCCTCGCCATCACGTTCCTGCTCGGACTGTTGCCGACGCTCGGCTGGCAGGGTGCGCGCCGCTGGCGATTGCGGCAGCGGCTGACCGCCTGCGAGCGGGTGTTGGCCGAAACCCGTGCGGCCGCCCTGGTGGCGCCTCCCGCCGGTCTGGTGATGCCCGGCCCCGCGATGATGGCGGACGATCGCACCTCGTCCTCCGGCCCGGCGCCGATCGTATCATGAGCAATCCCATCTACGTCGCCATCGACACCCCCGATCTCGACCGCGCGAAGGCGATGGCGGATCGGGTTCGCCGCCATGTCGGCGGGCTGAAGCTCGGTCTGGAATTCTTCGTGGCGCATGGGCAGCCGGGGGTGCGCGAGATGGCGCGGTTCGGTCTGCCGATCTTCCTCGACCTGAAGCTGCATGACATTCCCAATACCGTGGCCAAGGCGGTGCAGGCGCTTGCCCCCCTCCAGCCGGCGATCCTGACCGTCCATGCCGCCGGTGGCCGCGCCATGCTGGAAGATGCGAAGGCCGCCGCCGCACCGGGAACCAAGGTGGTGGCGGTGACGATGCTGACCAGCCTGGACACGGCCGATCTTGTCGCGACCGGGGTGGCGGGCAATGCCCACGATCAGGTCCTGCGGCTGGCCGACCTGGCGCGGGAGGCCGGCATCGACGGCATCGTCTGTTCCGGCGAGGAAGTGGGCGCGGCGCATGCCCGCTGGCCGAAGGGGTTCTTCGTCGTGCCCGGTGTGCGGATGGCGGGCGGCAGCGTCGGCGACCAGAAACGCGTCGTGACCCCGCGCACGGCGACCGACGCCGGTGCCTCGATCCTCGTGATCGGCCGGCCGATCACGCAGGCGGACGATCCCGATGCCGCGGCACGGGCGATCGCCGCCACGCTATAGCACCGCCGGGCGACATGGCCTTTGCCCCGGCCACGCCGGGGGAGTAGGCCGCCCGTCATGACCCTTGCCAAGATTTGCGGACTGACCACCCCCGCCACGCTTGATGCGGCGTTGCGCCATGGCGCGAGCCATGTCGGCTTCGTGTTCTTCCCCCCCTCCCCCCGGCATCTCGGGCACGACACCGCCGCCGGGTTGTCGGCGCGCGTCCCTGGATCGATCGCCCGCGTCGGGGTCTATGTCGACCCTGACGAGGACCTGCTCCAGCGTACCGTCGGGCTGGTCGATGTGGTGCAGGTGCACAAGGTGACCGCCGCGCGGGCGGCCGACATCCGCACCCGCTTCGGACGCGAAACCTGGGTCGCGATCGCGGTTCGGACACAGGCCGATCTGGCGGAGGCCACCGGCCACGTCGGCGCGGCCGACCGCCTGCTCTACGATGCGAAGACCCCGCCCGGCGCGGCCCTGCCCGGCGGCATGGGATTGCGGTTCGACTGGTCGCTGCTCGACGGCTTCCGTCATCCCCTGCCCTGGGCGCTGTCCGGCGGGCTCGATCCCGCCAATGTCGCCGACGCCATCGCCCGTACCGGCGCTTCCCTGGTCGACGTGTCGTCGGGTGTGGAAAGCGCCCCCGGCGTCAAGGATGTGGACAAGATCGCCGCATTCCTTAAGGCCGCCCGGTCATGAACACCGTCCCCAACAGCTTCCGCGCCCAGCCCGACGATCGCGGGCATTTCGGCCAGTTCGGCGGCCGTTACGTCGCCGAGACGCTGATGCCGCTGATCCTCGAACTCGAACGCGAGTACCGCGCCGCCAAGGCCGACCCGGCGTTCCAGGCCCAGTTCGACGACCTGATGGAGCATTATGTCGGCCGCCCTAGCCCGCTCTATCACGCCGAACGGCTGAGCGAGGCGCTGCGCACCGGTGCGGAACCAGGCATGGGCGCCCAGGTCTGGTTCAAGCGCGACGAGCTGAACCATACCGGCGCGCACAAGATCAACAACTGCATCGGCCAGATCCTGCTTGCGATCCGCATGGGCAAGACGCGGATCATCGCGGAGACGGGCGCGGGCCAGCACGGCGTCGCCACTGCCGCGGTCTGCGCACGCTTCGGCCTGCCCTGCGTGATCTACATGGGTGCCAAGGACGTCGAGCGGCAGCAGCCCAACGTGTTTCGCATGAAGCTGCTCGGCGCTGAGGTCCGGCCCGTCACCTCGGGTGCGAAGACGCTGTCGGATGCGATGAACGAGGGGCTGCGCGACTGGGTCGCGAACGTCCACGACACCTTCTATATCATCGGCACCGCCGCCGGCCCGCATCCCTATCCGGAGCTCGTCCGCGATTTTCAGAGCATCATCGGGCGCGAGGCCCGCGCGCAGATGCTTAGCCGCACTGGCCGCCTGCCCGACCTGCTGGTCGCCGCGATCGGCGGCGGATCGAACGCGATCGGACTGTTCCACCCCTTCCTCGACGACAAGGAGGTGGCGATGCTAGGCGTCGAGGCGGCGGGCCATGGGCTGGAAGGCAACGAACATGCCGCCAGCCTGGCCGGTGGTTTCCCCGGCGTCCTCCACGGCAACAAGACCTATCTGCTACAGGACGAGGACGGGCAGATCGCCGAGGGTCATTCGATCTCCGCCGGGCTGGATTATCCCGGCATCGGTCCCGAACATGCGTGGCTGCGTGATATCGGCCGGGTAGAATATGCCAACGCCACGGACGTCGAGGCGCTGGATGCGTTCCAGTTGCTCTGCCGTACCGAGGGCATCATTCCCGCACTGGAACCGGCCCACGCCATCGCCGCCGTCGCCCACCGCGCGCGGACGATGCCCGCCGATGCCATCATCCTCGCCAATCTGTGCGGACGCGGCGACAAGGACATCTTCACCGTCGCCTCCGCGCTGGGGGTGGCGATATGACCGCACGGCTGAGTGCCGCCTTCGGGCATGACCGGCCCGCGCTGATCGCGTTCGTCACCGCGGGCGATCCGACCCCGGCGGCGACGCCGGCGATCCTCGATGCAATCGTCGCGGGCGGGGCGGACGTGATCGAACTGGGCATGCCCTTCACCGATCCGATGGCGGACGGCCCCGCCATCCAGAACGCGAATATCCGGAGCCTCGACGCCGGCACCCGCACCGCCGACATCCTGTCGATCGCGACCGGTTTCCGGCAGCGTCATCCCGACGTGCCGCTGGTGCTGATGGGCTATGCCAATCCGATGCTGCGGCGTGGATCGGCATGGTTCGCGCAGGCGATCGCCGCGGCGGGCGTCGACGGCGTGATCTGCGTCGACATCCCGCCCGAGGAGGACGACGCGCTCGGCCCCGATCTGCGCGCCCACGGCATCGCACCCATCCGGCTCGCCACCCCCACCACCGATGCCGCGCGCCTGCCGCAGGTACTGGATGGTGCGGGCGGCTTTCTCTATTACGTCTCGGTCGCGGGGATCACCGGCCTGCAGCAGGCGGCGGCGGGATCGATCGAGCAGGCGGTCGCCCGGCTGAAGGCGGCGACCGATCTGCCCGTCGCGGTCGGCTTCGGCATCCGCACCCCCGATCAGGCCGCTGCCGTCGCCCGTGTCGCCGATGCGGTCGTCGTCGGCTCCGCGATCGTCGAGGTCGTCGCGCAGCACGGCGCCGATGCGCCCGGCCCGGTCACCGCCTATATCCGGACGCTGGCAGAGGCGGTCGCCTCCGCGCGTCATCCCGTCAACGAGGAATCCGGCCGATGAGTTGGCTGAACAACGTCCGCAACGCCCTCGCCTTCAAATCCAAGAAGGAACAGCCCGAGGAAAATCTCTGGCACAAGTGCAAGGGCTGCGGCCAGATGGTCTTCACCAAGGAACTGGAGGAGAACCTCCACGTCTGCCCGCGATGCGAGCATCATGAACGGATCGGGCCGAAGATCCGGTTCGCGCAGATCCTCGATCAGGGCAGCTATGCCGAACTGCCCAGCCCCAAGGTGCCGGAAGACCCACTGAAATTCCGCGACTCGAAGAAATATGTCGACCGGATCAAGGCGGCGCGCACCGCCACCAACGAAGCCGATGCGCTGTTGAACGCGCGCGGCACGATCCTCGGCCACCGGGTGGTGATGGGGGTGCAGGACTTCGCCTTCATGGGCGGGTCGATGGGGCTGGCGGTGGGCGAGGCGTTCGTCCGTGGCGTCGAGAACGCGATCGCGGATCGCTGCCCCTATCTGATCTTCACCGCCGCCGGCGGCGCGCGGATGCAGGAGGGTATCCTCAGCCTGATGCAGATGCCGCGCAGTACCGTCGCGATCCAGATGCTGCACGATGCCGGCCTGCCCTATATCGTCGTGCTGACCGATCCCACCACCGGCGGCGTCACCGCCAGCTATGCGATGCTGGGGGACGTGCAGATCGCCGAGCCCAACGCGCTGATCGGGTTCGCGGGGCAACGCGTGATCGAGAGCACGATCCGTGAAAAGCTTCCCGAAGGATTCCAGCGGGCGGAATATCTGCTGGCGCACGGGATGCTCGATATGGTCGTGCATCGCCGTGATCTGCGCGAACGGCTGGCGCAGGTGATCGGATATCTGTGCGGCAACCGGGACGCGGCGGCGGCCTGATCCGCCTCCGCGTCGTTGCCATGGCCGATCACGCGATCTCGTCCCATCCCGCCGTACAGGCGCAGCTAGACCGTTTGGCGCGGCTGTCACCCGGTGCGGATGTACTGGGGCTGGAGCGGATCAGGGCGCTGCTAGCGCGGCTGGGCGATCCGCACCGCTCGCTCCCGCCCGTCTTTCATGTCGCCGGCACCAACGGCAAGGGGTCGACCTGTGCCTTTCTGCGCGCCGCGATCGAGGCGGCGGGGCTGTCCGTTCACGTTTACTCCAGCCCGCATCTGGTGCGGTTCAACGAGCGTATCCGGCTGGCCGGTACATTGATCGGGGACGAGGCGCTGGCCGGCCTGCTCGCCGAGGTGCTGGATGTCGCGGAGGGTATCCATCCCAGTTTCTTCGAGGTGACGACCGCCGCCGCGTTCCTCGCCTTCGCCCGCACGCCCGCTGCCGCGACGATCGTCGAGGTCGGTCTGGGTGGTCGGCTGGATGCGACCAACGTCATCCCCGATCCCGCCGTCACCGGCATCGCTGCGCTCGGTATCGATCACGAGGCGTTTCTGGGGCGCGGCGCCGCCACCATCGCGGGCGAGAAAGCGGGTATCGCCAAACGCGGCATCCCGCTCGTCACCATGGATTATGCTGCCCCCTTGCGTGGCCGGATCGCGCAGGTCGCCGATGCGGCGGGCGCGCCGGTGATCGCGCGTGGCCGCGACTGGCACAGTGAGACCGCACGGACGACGACGCGATATCGCGACCCGGGTTTTTCGGTGGTGACGCACCGCCCGCGCCTGGTGGGCGCACACCAGTCGCGCAATCTGGCGCTGGCGATCGCGATGCTGCGCCATCAGGGCACCGTCACCGTGCCAGAAGCCGCAATGCGGGCCGCCGCCGATTGGGCGCAGTGGCCGGCGCGGATGCAGCGGCTGGGTGCCGGCCAGCTTACCGATCGTCTGCCGGCGGGAAGCGAATTGTGGCTGGACGGCGCGCATAACCCCTCCGCCGCCGCCCCGGTCGCCAGGGCAATGCGAGGCCTCGCACTCGGCCGGCCGGTGACCGTGATCCTCGGGATGCTCGCCAACAAGGATGCCGATGGCGTGCTGCGGCTGCTTGCCGCGTCGACGAACCGGCTGATCGCCGTGCCGGTTCCCGGTCACGAACACCACGCCCCCGCCGATCTGGCCGGGCATGCCGCCTCTTTCGGGATCGACTCGCAATCGGCCGCGTCGATCGAAGCCGCGATTGCGCAGGTCGCGATGCCGGGCGTGGTGATGATCGCGGGCTCGCTTTATCTCGCCGGCACCGCGCTGGCCGCCAATGGTGAACCACCCATCTAGTTGCTATTGACTTGCAATAACTAACGCGCGAGTTTCGGGCATTCCCGAGCGGAGCCGCGTGATGACCGAAACGATGACGATCCTGCCCCACAGCCTGCCGGCCTGCGCCAATGCGCGCATCGTGCTGTTCGCGATGCGGCGCATGGGCGCGAACGGGCTGGCCGATGCCCGTGCGGCGCATGTGATGTTCACCGCCTTCGGGCAGGGATTCCGCCGGCCACTGGTGCTGATGCGCGCGCTGATGGCGGAACTCGCCAGCTCCGCTGCCGGCACGATCGCCATCGCGCCGTGCTGCTGCGCCCGGATGACGCCGGCCGAGGCGGCGCTGATCGCGATTGTCGCGCGGGTGGAATCCGCGCCCGACACCGCCCGTCTGCTGACCGCCGACCTGCTCGGCGTGCGCCGGGTCGAGCACGTCCTGATGGCGGCGGGGGCGGTGGCGACCGCCTTTGCCGACGAGGGGCGGCCGGTCGCGGGCTAGGCGGCGTCACCGGTGCGGGCGTCGCCTTCCCCGGCGACGCCCGCGCTGCCGATCGAGCGATCGATCATCCCCGACCGGCTCATCCACCAGAACAGGGCGACGCCCGGCAATGCCAGCGCGGTGGTGAGCAGATAGAAATCGACATAGCCGAACCGTTCGATCAGCGCGCCGGCGGTCGTACCCGTCACGATCCGCCCGACGATGCTCGCCGCCGCAGAGATCAGCGCGAACTGCGCGGCGGTGAAGCGCAGGTCGCACAGCGCTGAGAAATAGGCGATCACGACGACGCCGCCGAACCCGCTGGCCGCGTTCTCGAAGCCGATCGCGCCCGCCATGCCCCAATTGCTGTGCCCCGCCGCCGCCAATGCCGCGAACGACAGGTTCGACACCGCCATCAGGATCAGCGCCAGCAGCACCGATCGCTTCATCCCCATCCGCGCGTACAACACGCCCCCGATGAAGATGCCGATCAGATAGGCGAAGAAGCCGATCCCGACGTCGTAGAAGGCGATTTCGTCCCCGGTGAAACCCAGATCGTCGAACAGCAGCCGCAGCGTCAGGTTGGCGAGCGTATCGCCGATCTTGTGGATCAGGATGAACAGCAGGACGAGCAACGCCCCCTCCCGCGCAAAGAACTGGACGAACGGACCCCAGATCGCTTGCAGCCCCTCGGCAAATCCACGCCGCGCCACCGGCTTGCGCCGCCGTGGCGGTTCGCCCAATGCCAGTCCCGCCAGCATCGCCGGCAGCGCGAAGGTGGCGCAGGCGAGATAGCCCACGCTCCATCCCGCCCGTGTGGCGATGACCAGCGCCAGCGCGCCCGCACCGGCGGAACCGATCCGCCAGCCATATTGGCTCATCCCCGATCCGATGCCCAGTTGGCGCGGCTCCAGTATCTCGATCCGATAGGCGTCGATCACGATGTCGAACGTCGCGCCGGCCGCGCCGACCAGAATGGCCGCCGTCGCCGCCGCACCGATGCTGGCGGCGGGATCGACCAGCGCCAGATTGACCACGGCGGCGATCACCAGCCCGCCGGCGACGATCAGCCACGATACGCGCTGGCCCAGCCGGCCGATCAGCGACAGCTTCACGCCATCGACCACCCACGCCCACAGGAATTTCAAATTGTAGACGAGAAAGGCGAGACTGAACGCCGTGACCGTCTTCTTGTCGATCCCGTCCTGCGCCAGCCGGGTCGTCAACGTCGCGCCGATCATGGCGTAGGGGAAGCCCGACGAGATACCCAGCGCCAGCGCGGCCAGCGGCTGTTTCTCGACATAGGGGCGAATGCCGTCCCACCAATTCCCCTGCCGTACCGTGTCGTTCATTCCCGCTCCTCGCTCGCCGCCGGACCATACAGCCCCGTGACGGCGAGGGAAGCGATCACACGGCGAACAGGCGAAAGCCAGGCGGCAGGCGTTTGGGGGGATTGCCTTGCAACCCCGCCTCGATCGCGCCGATCGCGGCGAGCAGCGTGCGCGGATTGTACGGTTTCGACAGGCAACCCGCAGCCAGTTCGATCGCCTCGGGCGGGCAGGCGCCGGTCACGAACATCACCGGCACGCCGCGTGCATGCGCAGCCCGCGCCACATCGACCCCCGATCCGTCGGCGAGATTGACGTCGACCAGCACCAGATCGACCCCGCCTTCCGCCAATATGTCGATCGCGTCGCTGACCCGGTCGACGGTGGCGACCACGCTGTAATCGGCCTCCGTCAGGACGTGCTCGTTATCGAACGCGACCAGCGGCTCGTCCTCGACCAGCAGCAACCGGACGATCTGCCGCTTCTTCTTCCCGAACAGCATGGCGCCCGCCCTTTGTTACGCAACCCGAACATAACGCGTACCGGGGCCAAGGGTCGCAAAGATTTTTCGCCTGATCCCGCCAGACGCTGTATTCGCCGCGTCATGACCGACCAAGAGCCCCCGAAGGGCGATCGCATCGCCAAACTCCTCGCCCGTGCAGGTATCGCCTCGCGCCGCGATATCGAACGGATGATCGACGAGGGGCGCATCGCGCTGAACGGCGTCACCCTCGATACGCCCGCCACGGTGCTAACCACGCTGGACGGCGTCACCGTTGACGGCCACGCCGTCGCCGCACCACCGCCCGCGCAGCTGTTCCTCTATCACAAGCCGCCCGGCCTGCTGGTGACCGAGCATGACCCGGCGGGCCGCCCGATCATCTACGATCACCTGCCGCGCGACCTGCCGCGGGTGGTGCCGGTCGGCCGGCTCGATCTCAACACCGAAGGCCTGTTGTTGCTGACCACCGATGGCGGCTTCAAACGGCAGCTAGAACTGCCCGCCACCGGCGTGGAGCGTACCTATCGCGCCCGTGCCTACGGCGACGTGACGCAGGCGCAACTGGAGGACCTGATCGAGGGGATCGAGATCGAGGGCATGCGCTACGGCCCGATCGACGCCAATCTGGAACGCCGCACCGGTGCGAACGTCTGGATCGAGATGACGCTGACCGAAGGCAAGAACCGCGAGGTACGCCGCGTGCTGGAACATCTCGGGCTGCAGGTCAGCCGGTTGATCCGGACGCGCTATGGCCCCTTCGTGCTGGGCGATCTGATGCCGGGCGAGGTCGGCGAGGTGCGCGGGGCGGATATCGGCGCCTTCCGCCGGACGCTCGACAGCCCCCGTCGCGCGCGCGAGCCGATGGCCAATGTCGAGGTGGAAGCCCGCGCCAAGACGGCGGCCCCGGCCCCCGCCGCGCCGCCACCCCCGGCGGCACCCCAGGTGGAGGAGGCAAGACGACCACGACCAGCACCGACCGCGTCGGCCCGGCCCGCTGCGGCCGGCGGTGGCTGGGGTAGCCGGACGCGGCCCAGCCGGCCGGCGGCGAACGCTGCCCCCGCCCCGACCGACCGGTTTCGCAGCGACCGGCCGCGCGGCGATGGACCACGCTCCGATCAGACCGGTGCTACCGCCCCGCGCCCCGGCAATGCCCCGGGCAATGTCCGCAGCGACCGGCCTTATCGGGACGCATCGCCGCGCCCCGACCGGCCAGCCGTCGATGCGCCCCGTCAGGGTGGTGGCCGCAGCGACCGACAACGTCAGGCGGGCGGACGTCCGACCGGTAATGGCTTTCGCGGTGCATCCTCGGGCACCGATTTCCGGCCGCAGCCCGATCGGGCGTCACCCCGCGCCGACCGGTCAGCGGTCGATGCGCCTCGTCAGGAGGGTGGTCGCAGCGATCGTCCGCGTCAGGCCAATGGTAGCCGCCCGGCCGGCAATGGCTTTCGGGGGACCTTCTCCGGTGGCGATGCCCGGCCTCAGAGTGATCGGGCGTCGCCGCGCGCCGACCGGTCGCGTAACTTTCGCGATCGCCGGGACGATGATGGCGCACCGCCGCGCCCGACGGGCGACCGGCCCCGTGGCGCAGCCCCGGCCTATGGTCGCGACGACCGGAACGGCGCATCGCCACGCGGGCCTGCCCGCGCCGGCGCCGGCGCCGGCCCTAACCGCACGCCGGGTGCCGCCCGTCCCGGTGGCAAGCCGCCCGGCAAGGGTGGATCGGCCAAGGGGCCGGCCGGCGGCCGCGGACATCCGCCCCGCGCCCCCAAGGGAAAGCGCTGAGCGATGCGGGTGATCGCAGGACAATGGCGGGGCCGCCCGCTCGTCGCCCCCAAGGGCGATGCGACGCGCCCCACCGCCGATCGCACGCGCGAGGCGCTGTTCTCGATGCTGATCAGCCGGCTGGGCAGTTTCGACGGCCTGTCGGTAGCGGATCTGTTTGCGGGATCGGGGGCGCTGGGGATCGAGGCGTTGTCGCGCGGCGCGGCGACATGCCTGTTCGTCGAGCAGGACCGCGCCGCGCTGGATGCGTTGAAGGCCAATCTCGCCAAGCTGGGCACGCGGGCGGATGTACGCGCCACGTCGGTGATGGCACTGGGGCCGGCGCCCGCGCCGCTCGACGTGATGATGCTCGATCCGCCCTATGGCAGCGGCGCGGGTGAGGTCGCGATCGACAAGCTGGCCCGGCTGGGCTGGATCGGCCCGGCGACCTGGGTCAGCATCGAGACGGCCAAGCCCGAGGAGGTCACGATCGCGGGCTTCGACATCGATGTCACGCGCGTCCACGGCAAGGCGCGGCTGACGTTGCTGCGACGGATGGCTGCGTGATCGGCAGGGCGGCGCTGGACAGCGTCGCCCTGCCCCGCCAAGCTTCATCCCATGTCGATTCCCGCCATCTTCAATCGTCTGCGCCTGCCCGTGATCGGGTCGCCGCTGTTCATCATCTCCGGCCCGGAGCTGGTGATCGCCCAGTGCAAGGCGGGTATCGTCGGGTCGTTTCCGGCGCTCAACGCCCGGCCGGCGGCAATGCTCGACGAATGGCTGCACCGCATCACCGAGGAACTGGCGGCGCATAACCGCGCGCATCCCGAGCGGCCCGCCGCCCCTTTCGCGGTCAATCAGATCGTCCACCGGTCCAACGACCGGCTGGAGGCGGACATGGCGGTCTGCGCGAAATGGCAGGTGCCGATCGTGATCACGTCACTGGGGGCCCGCGAGGACCTGAACACCGCCGCCCATGGCTGGGGCGGGATCACCCTGCACGACGTGATCGACGACCGCTTTGCCCGCAAGGCGGTGGAAAAGGGGGCGGACGGCCTGATCGCGGTGGCGGCCGGTGCGGGTGGCCATGCCGGGCGCCAGTCCCCCTTCGCGCTGATATCCGAGATACGGGCATGGTTCGACGGGCCGCTTGCCTTGTCCGGCGCGATCGCAACGGGTGGCGCGATCCTCGCGGCCCGGGCGATGGGGGCGGATTTCGCCTATATCGGTTCTCCCTTCATCGCGACGGACGAGGCGAATGCCGATGCCGCCTACAAACAGGCGGTGGTCGATTCGCGGGCGGCCGACATCGTCTATTCCGACCTGTTCACCGGCGTGCACGGCAATTACCTGCGCGCATCGATCGTCGCCGCCGGCCTCGATCCCGACCATCTGCCGCAGGGCGACCTGAAGACGATGGATTTCGGCGGCGGCAACGGCAGCAAGCCCAAGGCATGGCGCGACATCTGGGGCGCGGGCCAGGGCATCGGCGCCATCGATGCGGTGGAATCGGTGGCAAGCCGGGTCGAGCGGTTCGCGCGCGAGTATGATACGGCGCGGGCGCGCCTGATCGCCTGACCGGCGGCGACCGTTCGTTCAGAGTGCCGCCGCCAGCCGTCGCTGCATCACCAGTGCCGGACTGACGGCCGGGGTCCGCGCCATCGCCTCGTCCAGAAATGCCGCCCGGCGATAGAGCGCGATACCATCGTCGATCAACGCCCGCGCCTGATCGGGGAAACCGGCGAGCGCCGCGATGTCGGGCAGCGGCATCGCCTCCAGCCGTGGCCGCGCGTTTTCGTCCATCTCCCCCGCGTCGATCGCGCGCCATGCCAACAGCCACGCCAGTACGATCATCAGCCGCGTCGTCATCCGCAACTGCTCACATGACAGCAATACGCGCCCCAGTGGATCGAGACGACCGTCGCCCTGCTCGTCCGGATGTTCGATATGGGCCCGCGTGTCGTCGGCGAGCAGCATCGCATCGGTGTAGAGCGCGGCGAGCAGCGGGCGGCGGATACGGGCAGCGTCGGTTTCGATCATGACGATGTCGTCGCATGGCATCGCCGCCCTGCCCAGCCGGTGCGGCCGTCCCGCCTGTCCCGTCGCGGAGCATCCGCCCGGCCGCGTTAACGATCAGGCGATGATGTCGGGCAGCAGATAATCTTCGAGCATCGCGATCTCGTCGCGCAACCGCAGCTTGCGTTTCTTCAGGCGGGCGAGCTGCAATTGGTTGGGCACGCCGTGGTCGGCCAGTGCCGCGATCGCCGCGTCCAGATCGCGATGCTCCTGCCGCAGGGCATCCATCCGTCCCCTGATCTGTACCTCGTCCACCGATGCCCTCCGCTATCCCGCCCCCTGTAGCGCAGAAGGGCGGCAGCGGGCGAGGGCAAACGGCCTGCGGAGAAAACGACACGGGGCATCGCGTTCGGCGAAAAACCGGGCGACAATCGGTGATTGGCGTGTTCTACTTCCTGTCCCAAAGCATGAAAGGAGATCTGCCCATGCAGTCCACACCGCACCAGCACGCCCTGGAAGCGAAACATGCCACGTTGGATCGGCGCATCGCCGAGGAAACCAACCGTCCCCTTCCCGATACCGCGACGATCGCCGACCTGAAGAAGCAGAAATTACGGCTGAAGGAAGAGATCATCAGCCTGTAGCATCGATCGTGCCGTCGCCCGGTAACGGGCGACGGTATTCCGGGTGCGGGATTTATTCTCCGGCCACCGCGCGCTGAACCTGTTCGGGATCGATCGTCGTGTCCAGTGCGACACCGATCCGTCCCTCCGCATACCAGGCGACCTGACCGGTGACCTCGCCGATCCCGGGCAGCGTCAGTACCGCACGGGTACCCGCCATGACCGGATAGCCCGGTTCCGCCATCAACCCACGATCGGACAGATTACGGATGCGAACCTCCTGCGGCCCCTCTTCATCGTCATCGAGGCGCAGCCAGGCGGTCATCATCGCCGGGCTACGCTGATGCGCGCGCTGATCGGCCGGGTTCACCACGCGGATATGATCCGTCCGCCTGCCCGGATCGCGCGTCGAGCCATTGGTGCCCATCCTGTTTCCTGCCATTGCCGCGGTCGATGCCCTGCGCCCCGACATCGCGTCAAAGATTTAACATACCGGAAACATGCCCTGAGGGATATGGGCGGCAGGCCCTATTCGTCGCGTGAGATCTTTTCGTGGCGTTCGTGGCGTTCCTGCGCCTCGACCGTCATCGTCGCGATCGGTCGGGCTTCCAGCCGGGCGAGGCTGATCGGCTCGCCGCTGACTTCGCAATATCCGTATTCGCCCTCTTCGATGCGGCGAACCGCAGCGTCGATCTTGCTGATGAGTTTGCGCTGGCGATCGCGGGTGCGCAGTTCGATCGACCAGTCGGTTTCGCTCGACGCCCGGTCGGTCAGGTCCGATTCGCGCAGTGAGTCGAGTTGAAGCTGCGACAGCGTGCCCTGCGCTTCCAGCAGGATGGCTTCCTTCCAGTCGATCAGCTTGTTGCGGAAATAGGCCTGCTGCCGCGGGTTCATGAACGGCTCATCGGGCGACGGCCGGTAGCCATCGTCATTGGCCGCCCGTCGGCCAGTGGAAAGGACGTCTGCGCGATCAAGAACCGTCGCCATATCGTTCTCCCTAGGGCCCGGTGGCACGGTTGGTTCCGTATCGCCTGAGCCGCCCCCTTATGATGCTGGGCCTATAGAGGCACAAAACCCGCGTCACAAGCGACAGCCCTGCCGTTCCGTACCGTTTAGGATGGAATGTTGCGTCGATATCACGTCAGGCTTTTCCCGTGATGGATTCGACTGCCGTCGCGGTACGGAACCAGGCGATCAGGCGTCGGCGATCGCCTTTTCGATATCGGGCACGGGATGCCCGGTCAGGTCCTTCGCCAGTTCGCCGGTGATGCGATCGCTGACTGCCTTGTGATAATGCTTGCGCAGTTCGCCGAGCGTCCGGGGCGGCGCGATCACGATCAGTCGTTCGAATTCGTTGCCGAGCGCACGGCGCTTCAGCAGGTCGGCGGCACTGGCGGCGAAGCGATCCTCCTCGATCTGGTGCGCGTCGGCCCGGCCCATCGAACTCTGCGAGGCGCCCTGCGGCGACGATGCCCGGCCGGCGTCGTCCGTCGTCTGTTCGCGATCGGCGGGGTTCGCCTGCTCCTCGGCATGTTCGACGACCAGATTGGGGTTCTGGGCATCCCCTTCGTTGCGGAGGAACAGCATCTTGCGGCCATCGGCGACGAGGACGACGGCGTCATGGGGAAGCTGCAAGGGATGTCTCCTTCATGGTGGTTGCTGCGGGGATAACGCGCCGCCCGCGGCACGGGTTGCGCCGCCCCGCCCCTGCCGCCATAGCCCATCGCCATGCACGACATCCGCCTGATCCGCGAGAATCCCGCAGCCTTCGACGCCGGGCTCGCCCGGCGCGGGCTTCCCCCCCGATCCGTCGACCTGATCGCGCTGGACGAACGTCGACGCACGACGATCGCCGCCGCGCAGGACGCACAGACCCGCCGCAACGACCTGTCGAAGCAGATCGGCCAGGCCAAGGCCGCGAAGGACGAGGCGCGGGCCACGGCGTTGATGGCCGAGGTGGCGGCCCTGAAGGCGCGGCTGCCGGAACTGGAGCAGGACGAGCGGACGATCGCGGCGGAACTGGATGCCGCCCTCGCCGCGATCCCCAACCTGCCCGCCCACGACGTGCCCGAGGGGGGTGACGAGGACGGCAACCGGCTGGTCCACGAACGCGGCGAGAAACCCGGTTTCGCCTTTACCGACATTCGCGAACACGACGCGATCGGCCCGGCGCTGGGGATGGATTTCGAAACGGGGATCGCGATCGCCGGTGCCCGCTTCACGCTGCTGCGCGGCCCGGTCGCGCGGCTGAACCGCGCGCTGGGCCAGTTCATGCTCGACCGGCTGGTGGCCGAATACGGGTATGAAGAGGTCGCGCCGCCGGTGCTGGTCCGCGAGGAAGCGTTGTTCGGCACCGGGCAGTTGCCCAAATTCGCCGAGGATCTGTTCCGCACCACCGACGACCGCTGGCTGATCCCGACCGCCGAGGTATCGCTGACCAACATGGTGCGCGAGCGGGTACTGGCGGATGGCGAGTTGCCGCTGCGTTTCGCCGCGCTGACCCCCTGTTTCCGGTCGGAAGCCGGCGCGGCGGGGCGGGATACGCGCGGGCTGATCCGCCAGCACCAGTTCGACAAGGTGGAGATGGTGTCCATCGTCACCCCCGATGCCTCCGACGACGAGCATGAGCGGATGACCGGCGTGGCCGAAGGCGCGCTGGAGGCGCTGGGCCTGCCCTATCGCCGGATGCTGCTGTGCACCGGCGACATGGGGTTCTCCGCCGCGCGCACCTATGATCTCGAAGTGTGGTTGCCGGGTCAGGGCCGGTATCGCGAGATTTCCAGCTGCTCGACCTGCACCGATTTCCAGGCACGGCGGATGAATGCCCGATTCCGTACAGACGGCGGCAAGCCGCAGTTCGTGCATACGCTGAACGGCTCGGGCCTGGCGGTCGGCCGCACGCTGGTGGCGGTGATCGAGAATTACCAGCAGGAGGACGGGTCGGTCGCGGTGCCGACGGTGCTCCAGCCCTATCTGGGCGGGCTGACGATGCTGGAGCGGCCGCGCTGATGCGTATCCTGGTCACCAACGACGATGGCTATCATGCGCCGGGCCTGACGGTGGCGGAGCGGATCGCGGCGGCCTTTTCCGATGATGTCTGGGTCGTCGCGCCGGCCGAGGAACAGTCGGGGGCGGGCCATTCGCTGACGCTGACCCGGCCGCTGCGCGTGCGCCGGTTCGGGGAGAAGCGCTTTGCCGTATCCGGCACGCCGACCGACGCGGTGATGATGGCGGTGGCCAAGATCATGAAGGATACGCCGCCCGACCTGATCCTGTCGGGCGTCAACCGCGGGGCCAATCTGGCGGAAGACGTGACCTATTCGGGCACCGTCTCCGCCGCGATGGAGGGGGCGCTGGCGGGCATCCGCTCGATCGCGCTCAGCCAGGTCTACAGCCGCGAGGGGATGGGCGATGCCGTGCCCTTCTCGGTCGCGGAGGCATGGGGCGAGCGGGTGCTGCGCCCGCTGATCGCGGCACCGCTGGCCCCCCGGTCGCTGGTCAACGTCAACTTCCCCGCCGTGCCGGCGGACCGGGTGAAGGGGGTGAAGGTGGTGGCACAGGGCCTGCGCGATTACGGGCGGCTGCGGATCGTGACCAACACGGATCCGCGCGGCTACGACTATCACTGGTTCGCCCTGGGGCAGATGGAACAGGTGGCCGCGCCGGATACCGATCTGGCGGCGGTATCGGACGGCTATGTCGCGGTCACGCCGCTGCACCTCGACCTGACGCACGAGGCGTCGCTGGCGATGCTGGCCCGGGCCTACGGATAAGATGCGGGCAGCGGCGATCGGGGTGGGAATGGCGCTGGCGCTGGCCGGCTGCATTCCCGCTGTCGATCCGCCGCCCCGCCCCATCGGACCTGCCGGTCAGGAGCCGCCCGCCCCCCTCGACGACGATCGCCCCGCGCGCGGCGTGGTCGACGTGCCCGCCCCCCGCCCCGCCCGGCCATCGTGGGAGACGCGCCCGGTCGCGGCGGATGCGCAGGAGGTGCCCGAATCCACCGTCACCGTCCGCCGTGGCGAGGGATTGCGCGCGGTGGCGGAACGGACCGGCGCAAGCGTCGACGCGATCGCGCGGGCCAACGGCATCGCCCCCCCTTATGTGATCCGGGTGGGACAGCGGCTGACGGTGCCGGCCGGGCGCTATCACCTCGTCCGCCCCGGCCAGAGCGGCATCGCCATCGCCCGCGCCTACGGCGTGCCATGGCCACGCATCGTGACCGCCAACGCGCTGGCCGAACCGTATCTGCTGAATGCGGGACAGCGCGTGCTGATCCCCGGTGACGAGCCGGCCGGCCCCAGTCGGGCGGCGGAACGGGCGGCGGCGTTCCGGCTCGACGTGGACAGCATCCTGACCGGGGGCGAGCCGGCGCTGGCGGCGAATCAGGCCCCGACCCGCCCCGTATCCCGCCCGACCCGGCCATTGCCGTCGAGCGCGGCGGTGGCGCCGCCGGTCAGGCTGGCGGGCGGCGGTTTCGTGTGGCCGGTGCAGGGGCGCGTGGTGAAGCGGTTCGGGCCGGGCGCCAGCGGCGAGCGCAACGACGGGATCAAGATCGCGGTGCCGATCGGCACCCCGGTGGGGTCGGTGGCGGACGGCGTCGTCGCCTATGCCGGCGACGGGATCGCGGCGCTGGGCGGCCTGGTGATCGTCAAGCATGGCGGCGGCTGGACCAGCGTCTATGGCCATGCCTCGCGCCTGCTGGTCAGCCGGGGGCAGAGCGTGAAGCGCGGACAGGCGGTGGCGCTGTCGGGCGATACCGGCTTCGCCGACCGGCCGGAACTGCATTTCGAACTGCGCAAGGGCCGGACCCCGGTCGATCCGCAGACGCAGTTGCCACAGCGCTGACGACCGGCCGGGGCGGCGGAAAGTCACGCCGGAAAGTCACGAAAGTCCTATCCTACAGGGGTGCGGCCCGCGGTCGCTCCCTTTCGCCATCCACGAGGCAGCTACATGGCACGAGACGCGCCTGTAGGACAGTGACGGGAGCCGTGCGGCTTGCTAACCGGCGGGCATGTCCTACCGGTCCGAGCTTCTCACCCTCCTGTCGCAGCGCGGCTATATCCATCAGATGACCGATGCGGTCGCGCTCGACGCGCTGGCCGTGAAGGGCGTGGTGCCCGGCTATATCGGGTTCGATCCGACCGCGCCGTCGCTGCATGTTGGCAGCCTCGTCCAGATCATGCTGCTGCGGCGGTTGCAGCAGAGCGGCCACAAGCCGATCGTGCTGATGGGTGGCGGCACCGGCAAGATCGGCGATCCCAGTTTCAAGGACGAGGCGCGCAAGCTGCTGGGCGAGGACGGGATCGCCGCCAATGTCGCGTCGATCCGGCGCATCTTCGAACGGTTCCTGACGTTCGGGGACGGGCCGACCGATGCGGTGATGCTGGACAATGCCGAGTGGCTCGACGCGCTGGAATATATCCCGTTCCTGCGCGAGGTGGGGCAGCATTTCTCGGTCAACCGGATGCTGTCGTTCGATTCGGTGAAGCTGCGGCTGGACCGGGAACAGTCGCTCAGTTTCCTCGAATTCAACTACATGATCCTGCAAGCCTATGATTTCATGGAGCTTTCGCGTCGCGCCGGGTGCCGGTTGCAGATGGGCGGCAGCGACCAGTGGGGCAATATCGTCAACGGCATCGAACTGGCGCGGCGGATGGACGGGACCGAGGTGTTCGGGATCACCACCCCGCTGATCACGACCGCCGACGGCGGCAAGATGGGCAAGACGATGGCGGGTGCGATCTGGCTGCACGAGGACCAGTTGCCGCATTTCGATTACTGGCAGTTCTGGCGCAACACCGACGACCGCGACGTCGGCCGGTTCCTGCGCCTGTTCACCGACCTGCCACTGGACGAGATCCGTCGGCTGGAGGCCCTGCCGGGCGCGCAGATCAACGAGGCGAAGAAGATTCTCGCCACCGAGGCGACCGCGATGTGCCGGGGGCGCGCCGCAGCCGACGAGGCGGCGGACACCGCGCGTCGCACCTTCGAGGAAGGTCAGGGCGGCGATGCCCTGCCCCGGTTCGCGGTGACGGGCGAAGTGGCGCTGGTCGATGCGCTGGTCGGGCTGGGGTTCGCCAAGTCGCGTGGCGAGGCACGGCGGCTGATCGCGGGCGGCGGCGCGCGGGTGGCCGGCGAGAAGGTGAGCGACGAGGCCGCGACGATCACCGTCGATGCGGCGCCGGTGAAGGTGTCAGCGGGCAAGAAGCATCACGGGCTGCTGGTGCGGGCATAACCGGCAGGACGGAATGATCGGCCGGAAGCAGGCCATCGTCCAGCAGCCACGCCGTCGCTTCCTCGATCGTCATGAAATAGGCGGCGTCGCGACTGGCGGCCGCCCGCTTGATCTGCATCCGCGCCAGCGACCGCGCGACGACGAAGGCGATCCGCCGCGACCGGGTGGCCGGATTGACCAGCATCGCCTGGAACCGGTCGACGCTTTCCTGCGACTGGATGACCATGCCGCGGATGTCGACCAGCGTGAGGTGGCGGTTCGGCAGGCAGCGCAACTGCATATGGGCGCGGTCACGCTCTGCGACGAAGCGCGCGATATCATCGACCGTAAAGAATCCGGCCATCGTCAGGCAGATCAGATCACGGGGCACATCGGCCGTGATGGAGAAGGTCGCGGTCATCATCACCGAATAGCCCGGCAATGTTGCCGATCCGTTTATCCCGTCGCGATACCGGCCCGATGCGGGCGCGTGCCGTCCTAACCCTTTATCAATGCGCGATCCGATAGGACCGGTTCGGATCGCACCGTCATGATAACGTCGGCGCGCGAAGATAGGACGGGACGGGCTTGGCGCAACGATTACCGGAAGATGATCGGCGCGAGCCGCGGCAGCCCGTGCTGCACCGCACCCGCGCGGCGCAGGTGAACGGCGCGGAACTGCCGGTGGTGGTCGTCAACATCTCGCCCCGCGGCTTCATGGCGCGCAGCGAGGCACCGCACGAGGCGGGCGATCTGCTGGCGATCCACATGCCGGTGATCGGCGCGCTGGAGGCGGAGGTCCGCTGGTCGCTGGGCGGGCGGATCGGTTGTCGGCTGTTGCGGCCGATCGACCCCACCGACTACATCCTGATGCTCCAGATCATGATGCGGGGCATGACGGCGCCGTCAGCCTGATCGCAACAGCGCGACGCCCGCGTCGCGTTCGAACAGGTACAACGCCACCCGTGCCGCCTGTCCGCGCGGCCCCGACAGGCCACCGTCCCGGTCGATCAACAGCCGCGCATCGTCGTGCGCGCATTGCAGCAGGTCCGGCAGCATCTCCGGCGTGGCGAGGCGGAAGCCCGCCTCCCCCGACTGGCGGGTGCCGAGCATCTCGCCGCCGCCGCGCAGGCGCAGATCCTCCTCCGCCAGCCGGAAGCCGTCGTTCGATTCGCGCATCAGGGCAAGGCGGGCGCGCGACGTCTCGCTGAGCGCATTGCCGCGCAGCAACAGGCAGATCGACCGACCGCCGCCGCGCCCGACCCGCCCGCGCAACTGATGAAGCTGGGCCAGGCCGAAGCGGTCGGCATGTTCGATCACGATCAGCGTGGCGTTGGGCACGTCGACCCCGACCTCGATCACCGTCGTCGCGACCAGCACGCCGGTGCGCGCCCCCGCGAACGCCTCCATCACCGCGTCCTTCTCCGCCGGCTTCATGCGGCCGTGGATCAGGCCGACCCGTTCGCCGAACCGCGCCGTGAGCGCCTCCGCCCGCGCTTCGGCGGCGGCGAGATCGGATTTCTCGCTCTCCTCGACCAGCGGGCAGACCCAGTACGCCTGCCCCCCTTCGGACAGATGCCGGCCGAGCGCGTTCACCACCTCGTCCAGCCGGTCCTCCGACAGGACGCGGGTTTCGATCGGTTCGCGGCCGGGCGGCATCTCGTCGAGGCGGCTGACGTCCATGTCGCCATATTGCGCCAGCGTCAGCGTGCGCGGGATCGGCGTCGCGGTCATCGCCAGCAGGTGCGGGCTGCGGCCCTTTTCCTGCAGCAGCATCCGCTGCGCGACGCCGAAACGGTGCTGTTCGTCGACCACCACCAGCGCGAGGTCGCGGTAGCGGACCGCCTCCTGAAAGATCGCGTGGGTGCCGACCAGCAGGTCGATCGATCCGTCGGCCAGCGCCATCAACGTCGCCTCGCGCGCGCGGCCCTTGTCGCGGCCGGTCAGCACGCCGATCTCGATCGGCAGGCCGGACAGGGTTCGGCGTAGCGAATCATAATGCTGGCGCGCGAGGATTTCGGTGGGGGCGAGCAACGCGCCCTGCGCCCCCGCCTCGATCGCGATCAGCAGCGCCATCGCGGCGACCAGCGTCTTGCCCGATCCGACATCGCCCTGCAGCAGGCGGAGCATGGGTGCCTCCTGCGCCAGATCGCCTGCGATCTCCGCGACGGTGCGGGTCTGCGCGCCGGTGGGGGTATAGGGCAGGCGCAGCAGGTCGCGCAGGCGGCCGTCGCCGGTGAGCGCGCGCCCCTTGCGCTTGCGGGTGTCGGCGCGGACCAAAGTCATCGCGAGTTGGCTGGCGAACACCTCGTCATAGGCGAGGCGTTCGCGTGCCTTCGCATCGGCGGGGTCGGCGTGGATGCGTTCCAGCGCGGCGCGCCAGTCGGGCCAGTCGCGCTTCGCCTTCAGCGTCGGCTCGATCCATTCGGGCAGATCGGGGGTACGGGCGATCGCCTGTTCGATGAACCCGGCGAGCCGGCGGGAGGTGACGCCTTCCGACAGCGGATAGATCGGCTCGCGTTCGCGCAAGGGGTCGCCGGGATCGGCGAGGTCGGGATGGACGATCTGGAGGTCCTGCCCATATTGGTCGAGCCGCCCCGACACGAGTTTGGTCTCGCCGATCGGCAGCAGCTTCTTCGCCCAGCCGGGATGGCCGCCGAAATAGACGAGGCTGACGATGTTGCCGTGCGCGTCCGCCGCCTGCACCCGGGTCGGCGTGCGGCCGTTGCCGTCGCGGATGCTCTGCGGCGTCAGGGGGATCGCGATGATGCGGCCGGCATCGGACGCCATCAGTTCGGTGCGCGGCACCCGGTCGACCCAGCCGGTCGGCAGATGGAAGGCGATGTCGATCACCCGGCGCAGCCCCAGCCGGTCGAGCGGGCGGGCGAGCGCAGGGCCGACGCCCTTGAGCGCGGTGATCTCGGCGAACAGCGGATTGAGGATATCGGGACGCATGACTACATGACCGCATACACCAGCCGACGGCCGCCGCCAGCGTCCGCCGGCCATATCCCGTTGGAGTTTGGCGCGATGGATCACGACATACGCCTGAAGCGCACCTATTTCCGCGCGTGGCACCGCGGCACGCGCGAGGCCGACCTGATGATCGGCGGATTCTTCGACGCGCACCATGCCAACTGGTCCGCCGCCGATCTCGACTGGTTCGAGGCGCTGCTGGAGGAACAGGACGTCGATATCATGGGCTGGGCGATCGGATCGATCCCCTGCCCGCCCGAATGGGACACGGCGATGATGCAGACGATGCGGTCGCTGGATTTCGTGCCGTTGCCGGAGTGATCTTCTCCCCGGCGAAGGCCGGGGTCCAGTTGGGTGAGGGTAGTAAGCACTTCACCGAAGCCATCCCAACTGGGCCCCGACCTCCGCCGGGGAAGCAAGCAAGTTGTGCGGTGAAACCCCGTCAGGACGAAGAAAGAACCCGATGCCCGATCTGAAATCGATCCTGACGGCCAAGGCGCCGCTGACGCTGGCGGGGGTGCCGACCGGGTTCCAGCCGTCGCTGCTGGCCGATCTGGCGCGGGCCGCCGGGCGAGTGGTGTTCGTCGCGCCCGACGATGCGGCGATGCGGGCGATAGCGTCGACCGCGCCGTTCTTCGCGCCGGAACTGGAGGTGGTGACGTTCCCGGCCTGGGACTGCCTGCCCTATGACCGCGCCTCGCCGACGCTGCGTGTGATGGCGGAGCGGGTGGCGGCGCTGTACCGGTTGCAGGGGAAGGCCAAGGGTCCGCAACTGGTGCTGACCACCGCCAATGCGGCGACGCAGCGGGTGCTGACGCCGTTCCGCATCCGGCAACTGGTCGCGACGCTGGCACCGGGCGAGCGGATCGGGCGCGACGATCTGGCGACATTGTTGCAGGCCAATGGCTATGTCCGGACCGAGACGGTCCACGATCACGGCGAATATGCGGTGCGCGGCGGGCTGGTCGACCTGTATCCGTCGGGCGAGGAACACGCGCTGCGGCTCGATTTCTTCGGTGACGAGATCGAGAGCGTGCGGACCTTCGACGCCGCCGACCAGCGGACGACGGGGCGGATCGACGGCTTTACGCTGCTGCCGGCGTCGGAGGCGCTGCTGGATGCCGAATCGATCAAGCGGTTCCGCACCCGCTATCGCGAGGCGTTCGGCGCGACCGCGACGGGCGATCCGCTGTACCAGGCGGTGTCGGACGGGCGGCGGCAGGCGGGCATGGAGCATTGGCTGCCGCTGTTCGAGGAAAAGCTGGCGACGCTGTTCGACCATATCGGTGAGGCGGTGGTGATCCGCGATGCCTCCGCCGCCGCCGCCGCGGAAGGCCGGTTCGAGGCGATCGCCGACTATTACGAGAACCGCAAGCGCGCCGAGGCCGCGCAGCCGGGCAGTTACCGGCCGCTGCCCGCCAAGGCGCTGTACCTCGACCTCGATGCCTGGACGGACGGGATCGCGGGGGCGACCGCGCATCTGACGACGCCGTTCCACGAACCAGAATCGAGCCGGGTGCTGGATTTCGGCGTCGACGGCCCGCGCGATTTCGGCGCGGAGCGGGCGGCGCAGAGCAATGTCTACGAAGCGGTCGTCGCGCATATCGAGAAGCTGCGTCGCGACGGGCGCAAGCCGATCCTCGCCAGCTATTCGGCGGGCGCGCGCGACCGGCTGGGCAGCCTGCTGAAAGACCACGGGCTGAAGGGCGGCAAGCACGCGGAGACCTGGCCGGAGGCGCTGGGCATCGCCGACACCACCAAGAGCTTCGGTGTCGGGCTGGTCGTGCTGCCGCTGGACCATGGCTTTACCGCGCCGGGCGTGGCGGTGCTGACCGAACAGGACATGCTGGGCGACCGGCTGATCCGGCGGAACAAGCGCAAGAAATCCGCCGATGCCTTCCTCGCCGAACTGGCGACGCTGTCCCCCGGCGATCTGGTGGTCCACAGCGACCACGGCATCGGCCGGTACGAGGGGCTGACCTCGATTCCCGTCGGCAAGAGCCCGCACGATTGCGTCGCGCTGTCCTATGCCGGTGGCGACAAGCTGTACGTGCCGGTCGAGAATCTGGAGGTGCTGACCCGCTACGGATCGGGTGAGGACGGCGCCGCGCTTGATCGTCTCGGCGGCGAGGCGTGGCAGCGGCGCAAGTCGCGGATGAAGGAACGCATCCGCGAGATCGCCGGCGAGCTGATCGCGGTGGCGGCGGAACGCGCGCTGCGCCCGGGCGAGGTCGCGGAACCCGATGCCAGCGGCTATCCGGCGTTCGTCGACCGCTTCCCCTACGATCCCACCGACGATCAGGACCGGGCGATCGACGACGTGCTGGGCGATCTGGCGGCGGGCAAGCCGATGGACCGGCTGATCGTCGGCGATGTCGGCTTCGGCAAGACCGAGGTGGCGTTGCGTGCCGCCTTCGTGGCGGCGATGGGCGGGATGCAGGTGGCGATCGTGTGTCCGACGACGCTGCTCGCCCGCCAGCATTACAACAATTTCTCCGCCCGGTTCGAGGGCTTCCCGATCAAGATCGGCCGGATCAGCCGGCTGGTCGGCACGGCGGAGACGAAAGCCACCAAGGAGGGCACCGCGTCGGGCGATCTGGACGTGGTGATCGGCACCCACGCCCTGCTGGCGAAGAATGTCGAGTTCAAGCGGCTCGGCCTGGTCATCGTCGACGAGGAACAGCGGTTCGGCGTGACCCACAAGGAACGGCTGAAGGCGCTGAAGGCGGACGTGCATATGCTGACGCTGACCGCGACGCCGATCCCGCGCACGTTGCAGATGGCGATGTCGGGCCTGCGCGAACTGTCCGTCATCCAGACGCCGCCGGTCGACCGGCTGGCGGTGCGCACCTATGTGATGCCGTGGGACCCGGTGGTGCTGCGCGAGGCGTTGCTGCGCGAACATTATCGCGGTGGACAGAGCTTCATGGTCACGCCGCGCGTCGCCGATCTGCCCGATATCGAGGAATTCCTGCGCAACGAGGTGCCGGAGATCCGCTACGTCATCGCGCATGGCCAGATGAGCGCGTCGGAGGTGGAGGAGCGGATGAGCGCCTTCTACGAGAAACGGTTCGAGGTGCTGGTGTCGACCACCATCATCGAGAGCGGGCTGGATATCCCGTCCGCCAACACGATGATCGTGAACCGCGCCGACCGGTTCGGGCTGGCGCAGCTGTACCAGTTGCGCGGGCGGGTCGGCCGGTCGAAGACGCGGGCCTATGCCTATATGGTGACGCCACCCGAACGGCAGATGACCGAGGCGGCGGACAAACGGCTGAAGGTGCTGAGCGATCTCGACACGCTGGGCGCGGGGTTCCAGCTGGCCAGCCACGATCTGGACATTCGCGGCGCGGGCAACCTGCTGGGCGACGAACAGTCGGGGCATATCAAGGAGGTCGGCTACGAACTCTACCAGTCGATGCTGGAAGAGGCGATCATGGACGCCAAGGCGGGCGGTTTCGCCACCCGGCCGCGCGATTTCTCGCCACAGATCACCGTCGACGCGCCGATCCTGATCCCGGAGGATTACGTCCCCGATCTCGACCTGCGGATGGGGCTGTACCGCCGCCTGAACGACGTGGCGGACGCGCGCGAGGTGGAGGCGTTCGCCGCCGAGATGATTGACCGGTTCGGCGCGCTGCCCGATGCGACCGAGAACCTGATCCGCGTCATCGAGATCAAGTTGAACGCCAAGAAGGCGTGCATCGCCAAGATGGATGTCGGCGCGAAGGGCGTGCTGGTGTCGTTCCACGACGACAAGCCGCCCAATGTCGGCGGGCTGATCGCCTATGTCGACCGGCTGGGCGGCGTCGCCAAGCTGCGGCCGGATTCGAAGCTGGTGCTGCAACGCGCCTGGCCCGATGCGAAGTCGCGGCTGCACGGCGCGCTGCAACTGTCGAAGGGGCTGGCGAAGGCGATGGCCTGACGGTCGGTCGCCACCCCGCCGTGGATCGGGCGATGGCGATCCCCGTCTTTTGATGATGATCCCGCGATCGACTCCCCGGTGGGGGTAGGATAGCATCGCCCCGTCAAGACCGGGGGGCGGCATGGCAACTATTTACGATAGAACGCGAACATCCGATCACCGATTCTTCGTGATCACGGCGTATATCATGGCCGGGATCATCGTTGCCGGTTTCGGCATGCAATGGCTGATGGGGCGATCGAGTTTTCGGTCACCGCCGATGCTGCATATCCATGCCGTCGTCTTCATGGGATGGACGATATTATATGTCGTCCAGAACCATCTGGTCGGGCGGGGATCGGTGGCGGTGCATCGGCGACTGGGCTGGATCGGGGCCGGCTGGGCCGTCGCGGTGGTGATACTGGGCCTGTACATGACCGCAATGATGGTTCGTCAGGGAAGGACGCCGTTCTTCTTCCAGCCCGGCTATTTCCTGGTCATGAACTGGTTGACCGTGCTGGGTTTCGGCGCATTGACGGCGGTGGCGATCCGGCTGCGGCGGCGGACCGACTGGCATCGCCGGTTGATGCTGTGCGGGATGGCGATCCTGACCGGGCCGGCATTCGGGCGGCTGCTGCCGATGCCGCTGCTGATCCCGTTCGCGGCATGGGGCGTGACCCTGTGCGTGATGCTGTTGCCGATCGCGGGCATGATCGCGGACATCAGGCGGTACGGCACGATCCACCGCGCATGGTGGTGGGGTGCAGGCACGATCGCGGCGTTGCAGCTCGCGATCGGCATCGTCGCGTTCAGCCCGTTCGGCCTGACCGTCTATCGCGCGGTGACGGCCGGCGCGGCGGGCGAGACGGTGGCGCCGCTGGCCTTTCCACCGTTTCCCGCGGCGCGGCCTCCCGGAACACCGCCCGGCCGGTGACCTATGCTCAACTGCTATGGTCGGTGACGATGCGCCAATGGCCGTCCCGCCGGGCGAAGACCAGGGTGGTATAGCCCGATTGCGTTTCCTTGCCCGTCAGCGTCCACCGCGCGATGAGGACGCGGTGGGTGGCATCGATCGGGCGTTTCACCAGCATCGCGAACGACAGCTTGCCGCGGGTGTTGCCGCCACCGGTGAAGCCGGGCGCATACCGCGCGGCGATCGCCGCCTTGCCGCGCACCACGCCCCTGGCGGTGACGTAGACCGCATCGTCGGCATAGACCGCCATGAAACGATCGAGGTCGCCGGCGTTCCACCCCGCCGCGCTGGCGGCCATCGCGGCGGCGATCGTCGTCGCCTCCGCCAGTTGCACCATCGCCGCGATCATCGTTCGTTCTCCACCATCGCGATCAGCGCCGCCTCGTCCAGCGCGCCGGCACGCAGGAACCCCTGATACGAGCCGCACCCCTCCGCCGTCAGCCGGGCGAGTTGCTCGGCCGTTTCCACCCCCTCGGCGATCACCGCCAGTCCCAGCCCACGGGCGATATCGATCACGCCGCGCACCACCACCCGGTCGCGCGGGTTGCCGACGATGTCGCGGGCCAGCGCCTTGTCGATCTTCAGATAATCGAGCGGCAACGCCTTCAGATAGGCGAGGCTGGAATAGCCCGTCCCGAAATCGTCGATCGCGACCCGGCACCCCGCCCCCCGCAGTTCGGCGAGGACGGTGGCGGCACAATCGAGTTCGAGGATCAGGCCGGTTTCCGTCACCTCGACGGTCAGCCGTCCGCGCGGAAAGCCGCTGGCATCGACCCGGTCGAGGAACAGGCGCGCGAAACCGGGCCGGGCGAGATCGGCGGCGGTGAGGTTCAACGACAGCCGCAGCGTCGCCAGCGATCGCGGCCAGCGTGCGGCACATCGCAAGGTCAGTTCCTGGATGTGATCGGACAGCGCGATGCCGAGATCGGCCCGGTCGGCGGCGGCGAACAGCGTGTCGGCCCCCAGCGAGCCGAGCCGGGGATGCTGCCACCGCGCCAGCGCCTCCACTCCGACGATGCGGCCGCTGGCGATCTCGACCTGTGGCTGGAACAGGATCGCGATGCCGTCGCCCGTCACCGCGTGGTGCAGATCGGCGGCGAGCGCATCCAGCGACCCGGCTTCCTCCGGCGCGGCCATCCGCACCGTCGCGCCGGCGCTGACCCGCGCCTGTGCCAAGGCGGCGTCGGCGCGGCGCAGCAGGGCATCGGCATCCTCCCCCGGTGCTTGGCCAGCGACGCCGATGCGGTGGCCGATCAGGATCGGCCCGCCCTCCACCGCGAAGGGCCGGGCGAGCGCCGCGCCGATCGCGCCGAGCCGGGTGATGGGCGGGCCGTCCAGCCCGATCAGGAAATGATCGCCCGCGATCCGCGCCACGACGGTGTCCGGGCCGGCGGCGTCGGCGATCCGTGCCTGCGCCAGCGCGATCACCGCATCCACCCGTTCACGTCCATGCGCGGCGTTGACGAGGTCGAGTCGCGACAGCGTGACGGCGACCAGCGCGCAGCTGCCGCCGGCGGCGATCCGGGCGTCGAGCCACGCGCGCAATCGCCGCCCCTCCTCGCCGTCGACCGCCGATGTTTCACGCCGGTCGACGGGGCCGGCAGCCCGCATGGTGGACAGCATCGTGGCGATCGCCGGTTCGCCATGGGGGCCGGCGAGGAAGCCGGCGGCGCCTGCCGCGACGAACGGCACGGCCGCCTCGGCGGTATCGGTCAGGACCAGCACCGCCCTGCCCGCGGCGGCGGCGACCCGAACCTCGCACAGCGCCGCCGGTTCGCGGCCACGGGCGTCGATGATGACGATGGCGCGGTGCTGATCGGGGCTGTCCATGTCCGCAGACCCTAGCGGTGCGTGGACGCACCCTCAATCCGTTACGCATCGGTCACGTCCTGTCGGTCACGCTCTTGCCGATCGACGATGCAGACCCTAGCTGGGGCGGTACGATGGCGACGGTCCTATCCCCTTCCGATACGCCCGCTTTCGACAGGCTGGTCGACGCGCACGGGCGGGCGATCCGGTATCTCCGCATCTCGGTGACCGATCGCTGCGACCTGCGCTGCCGGTACTGCATGGCGGAACAGATGACGTTCCTGCCGAAATCGGCGCTGCTGAGCCTGGAAGAGATCGCGATCATCGCCGAGCGATTCGTGGCGCGCGGCGTGACGAAGATCCGGCTGTCGGGCGGGGAACCGCTGGTGCGCCGCGATGTCGGCGAACTGGTCAGGCGGCTGGGCGATCTGGTCGGCCACGGGCTGGACGAACTGACGATGACCACCAACGGCACGCGGCTGGCCGATCATGCGCCCGCGCTGCTCGCCGCCGGGATGCGGCGGATCAACGTCAGCCTCGACAGCCTCGATGCCGACCGGTTCCGGCATATTACCCGCCACGGCGACGTCGCGCAGGTGATCGGCGGTATCCGGGCCGCGCGCGATGCCGGCCTGCGCATCAAGATCAACATGGTCGCGCTGAAAGGGCTGAACGAGGACGAGATCGGCCCCATGCTGCAATGGTGTGCCGACGAGGGGCTGGACCTGTCGCTGATCGAGACGATGCCGCTGGGCGCGATCGACGAGGACCGGGTCGATCGCTTCCTGCCGCTGACGCGGGTGTTCGACGATCTGTCGGCGCGTTTCCCGCTGGAGCGCGATTCGCATCGCACCGGCGGACCGGCGCGATACTGGCGGGTGGCGGGAACGGACACGCGGCTGGGGCTGATCTCGCCGCTGACCGCGAATTTCTGCGACGGGTGCAACCGGGTGCGGCTGACGACCGAGGGCAAATTGTACATGTGCCTGGGTCATGACGATCAGGTCGATCTGAAGGCGGCGCTGCGCGATGGCGGCATCGGCGCGCTGGACGCCGCGATCGACCGTGGCCTGCGCGAGAAGCCGTTGCGCCACGATTTCCGGATCGAGGCGGGATCGGCCCCGGCGGTGACCCGGCATATGAGCGTCACGGGCGGATGACCGTTTACCAGCGGTGGGCGCTGGCCGCCTCACCCACCGGCCCGGCGCAGGCCGCGGCCGCCGAACTGGCCGATGCCGCCGATTGGGTGCCGCTGGACGAGGCGGACGTGGTGATCGCCCTGGGCGGCGATGGTTTCATGCTGCACACGCTGCACCGGATGCTGGAACGGCGTATGGCCCCCGGCGCGGCGCCGGTGCCGGTGTTCGGCATGAATCTGGGTACGGTCGGCTTCCTGATGAACGAGTGGCGCCGGCACGGCCTGCAGGAACGGCTGGCCCGCGCGCGCCGGTTTCAGGTCACCCCGCTCCAGATGACCGCGACGGCGGTGGACGGTCGTATCTGCACCCTCCCCGCGATCAACGAGGTGTCGTTGCTGCGCGAGACGCGGCAGACCGCCAAGCTGGAGGTGCGGGTCAACGACCGGATCGTCCTGCCCGAACTGGCGTGCGACGGCATCCTGTGCGCGACACCGGCGGGATCGACCGCCTATAATCTGTCCGCGCAAGGGCCGATCCTGCCGCTCGGCTCCGGGATGCTGGCGCTGACCCCGATCAGTCCGTTCCGGCCGCGGCGCTGGCGCGGGGCGATCCTGCCCGACAAGACCCGCATCTCGCTGACGGTGCTGGACCCCGCCAAGCGCCCCGTCTCCGCGGTCGCGGACCAGCGCGAGATGCGTGACGTGGCGCAGGTCGATATCTCGATGGACCGTGCCCGCGACCTGACCCTGCTGTTCGATCCCGAACATGCGCTGGACGAGCGGATCACGATGGAACAGTTCATCGCCTGACCGCGTCAGCGCCGGGGGGCGTCGGTTCAGCGCTGGGTCTCCCGTTGCGCCTGCACGGATTCGACCGGCTTGTCGGTGCCGGCGACGTTCGTCACGAACAGGATCGCCAGCAGGATCGCACCGGCGAGCGCGCACGCCATCCCGATCACCAGCCCCCGGGCCGGCTTGTTGCCATTGTCATCGGCCATCGATCATTCTCCTGTTCATGCGTGGCCAACGCACGGACCCTGGCGATGGGGGCGTCGGCCACCATCGATATGGCGTGACGACATGCCGCGAATACGCGGCATTCCACCGGTAACATCATCATTATCCGCTTAAAACCGTCATCGATCGTCCCTACAGGACAGAAGCCGCATGATTGGCGCGCGGTGGTTCGAGTAGGTCGAGATGCCCCATCCAGTCCCGGTTCATCCCCGCATCGATGCCCATGACCTGCCGCATTCTCCTTTCGAGGAGTTCCGGCTGTGCGAGCGGGATACCCGCAATGTCGCGCAGGACGCCGATGAGCGGCTGGCCACTGCCCGGTTGCTGCTGCGGGCGACCTGGCCGGTTTCGACCGATACGTTCGTGACGGAGGACATGCCGCTGCTGCTGACGCGCGCCGGCCAGATCGATCCATCGCGCTGAACGGCGCGGTGTTAACGTAGACCGGGATGATCGTGGAAAGCAGGTGACGGGTACCGGTCTGCCATCATCATCCGCGTCATATCGGATGGTGGCTCCCTGAGTAGGATTCGAACCTACGGCCGCTCGATTAACAGTCGAGAGCTCTACCGCTGAGCTATCAGGGATCGTTGCCGGTGGCGGCTCTATAACCGGCGGAAAAGAGGATGCAACCCCCTATCCGATCATGGAGCGATCATCGCGGCGATGCATTGGGGGTAAATGCGACAGACGACCACCATGCTGACGATCGCCACCCCCGGCGCGGGGCTGCACGAGATCACCGACCGGATCGTCCGCTGGATCGCCGGGGCGGGGATCGACGAGGGGCTGCTGACGGTGTTCTGCCGGCACACCTCCGCTTCGCTGCTGGTCCAGGAGAATGCCGCCCCGGCCGCCCGACGCGACCTGGAACGCTATTTCGCGCGCATCGCGCCGGAGAGCGACGGTTACGAGCATGACGACGAGGGACCGGACGACATGCCCGCGCACCTGCGCAGCGCCCTGACGACGGTACAGTTGTCGATTCCCGTCATCCGTGGTGAGATGGCGTTGGGGACGTGGCAGGGCATCTATCTGTTCGAGCATCGCCACGCCCCGCATCGCCGGACGATGGCGTTGCATCTGATCGGCGAATGACCCAACCCGTCATTTTGCTGAACGGGAGCCAAGTCGTTCATCGCTCGTTCCACCATTGACGGTTATTGCGGGGCGTTTCGCCGCATCTGCCGCGAACGGAGACGCTGAAATGTTTCTTTCCTTCGGCCGCAAGGCCATCGTGGCGGCGTTGACCGCCAGCACCCTTTTCGTCGCGGGTTGCGCGACGGAAACCCGCTACCGCCCCGCCACCGGGCAGGGCTTCTACCGGTCCGGCTACAGCGACCGGCAGATCGAGCCGAATCGCTTCCTCATCAGCTTTGCCGGCAACAGCGTGACATCGCGCGATACCGTCGAACGGTATCTGTTCTTCCGGGCCGCCGAGCTGACGTTGCAGCAGGGATATGATTATTTCGTGATGGCCGATCGCGACACCAACCTGCAGTCGCGCACCTATTCCACGCCGGGGTTCGGTGGCGGATTTGGCGGCGGCTTCGGTTATGGCGGCTTCGGCGGCTATTGGGGGCCATCGTGGCGGTATCGCGGGGCTGGTTTCGGCTGGCGCAGCTGGGACCCGTGGGGCGGTGGCTTCGGCCCCTGGGGCGGCGGCTTCGACGTCCGCACCATCGACCGGTACGAGGCCGCAGCGGAGATCGTGATGCGCAAGGGACCGATCCCGCGCGAGAACATCCGCGCCTTCGATGCCCGCAAGGTCGTCGAATCGGTCGGTCCGTCCGTGCAGCTGCCGGACCAGCCCAACCGCCGCTGATCCTTCGCCGGAACGACATGGCCGGAGTCACCCCCGTGGTGGCTCCGGCTTTTCCGTGCCTACAACGTCTGGTCGAGCGCGGTTCGCGCCGGCCGGGGGCGCAGGGCCAGCAACGCGACGAGACTGAGCGCCGCCGCACCGCTGAGGTACAGGCCGACCGCCGCGAGGCCGTGTTCCATCGCCAGTCCCTGCGCCACCAGCGGCGTCAGCCCGCCGCCGATCACCCCCGCGACGTTGAAGGCGATCGACGCCCCGGTATAGCGGACCCGCGGCGGAAACAGGCCGGGCAGCCAGGCGCCGAGCGGCCCGTAGACGAACCCCATCGCGAACAACGTCAGCGACAGGAAGGCGAACGCCCCCGCCGCCGACCCGTTCATCAGCGGGGCGATCGTAAAGCCCACGAGGATCGTCGCGACGCATCCCCCCGCCAGCACCCGACGCTCGTCCCAGCGCCGATCGGCGAGCCACGCGGCACCATAGATGCCGACGGCCATGAACAGGATCGCCCCCAGCTGCATCAGCAGGAACTGCTGCATGGTGAAGCCCAGCGTCTTGGTTCCGTAGCCGAGCAGGAAGGCAGTGCCGACATAATAGGCGGCGAAGCACGCGATCGCGCCGACGATGCCGGCCAGCGTCGCACCGCCATGATGCCGGAACAACTCGAACAGCGGGACCGATGGCGGCGGCGATTCGGTGAGCGAGGCGGCGAATTCCGGAGTCTCGGTCAGTTTCAGGCGGATCCACAGGCCAAGCGCGACCAGCACCGCGCTGATCGCGAACGGCACCCGCCAGCCCCAGTCACGGAACTCGGCCGGCGACAGCCACATGCCCAGCAGCAGGAACAGCCCGTTGGCCAGGATGAAGCCGGCCGGCGCCCCCAGTTGCGGCGCGCTGCCATAGCGCGCGCGCCAGCCCGGGAGAGCGTGTTCGACCGCCAGCAGCGCCGCCCCGCCCCACTCCCCGCCCAGGCCGAAGCCCTGCCCGAACCGCAGCACGCACAGCGCCACCGGCGCGATCCAGCCGGCGCTGGCATAGGTCGGCAGGAAGGCGACGAGCGTGGTCGACACCCCCATCGTCAGCAACGAGGCGACCAGCGTCGATTTGCGGCCGATCCGGTCGCCGAAATGGCCGAACACGATGCTGCCCACCGGCCGCGCGAAGAACGCCACCGCCAGCGTCGCGAACGCCGCCAGTTGCTGCGTACCGGGCGAACCGACGGAAAAAAACAATTCCCCGAACACCAGCGCGGCGGCGGTGGCATAGACGTAGAAATCGTAGAATTCGATCGTCGTGCCGACGAAACTGGCGGTCAGCACGCGGGCATGGGACGGCGGATGATGGGTCATGCGCCCGTTTCACGCCCCCGCCCTGCCCGGTCAACCCGACGGGCCTGCCGTCATCGGATCAATCGACGCCCGGATAGGTCACGAATCGGGGCAATGCGTCGATATCGTCGAGCCAGCCGACCCGGTCCTTCACCATGATGTGCGCGCCGGGCGGATCGCCGGCCTGGTCGTCGAGCGTGCCCGACTGGATATCGACGATGCCGGGCAGATAGGTGGGGTTGCGATAGAACAACCCGGTTCCGCACCGCCCGCAGAAGTCACGCGTCGCAAGGGCGGACGAGGCATAGGATCGCGTATCCCCCGTCACCGTCAGCTGTTCCTCGCGAAACGCGATCCAGCCGACCATCGGCGCCCCCGACCAGCGGCGGCAATCGCTGCAATGACACAGGGCATGATGCGCCGCTTGCCCGGTCGCGACATAGCGCACGGCACCACAATGGCAGCCGCCGGTACGGATGGCGGCGGGATCGGGAATCGGATCGGTCATCGCGGCAACGTCTCTGCCGGCGGGAGTGGAGTCAATCGGGGCGGGTCCTGCCCCGATTGACCCCTGCGGCGATCAGCGATGATCGACGCTGGCGAGCTGCACGGTGCGACCGCCGACGATCGCGGCGATCTTGCGGGTGCCGTCCGCCATCATTTCGCGGTAGCAGCGCTGCGCATCGGCCAGTTCGTGCCAGCGGGCCTTGTCCTGGCCGCAGGCATGACGGGCGGCGGCGGCCAAGCGACGTTCCAGACTGGCCCGCCCGGCGGGAGTGGACAGGTTAAGGTCGGCGGTGGCGATCCGCGCGGTGACGGGCACGCGAGGTTGCGCGGCGGCCGCCACGGGCGACAACGCGCACATGGCGAGGACCGCCGCGGTCGCGACGTTCTGGATGATCTTCATGACTGGGCTCCTGCGGGGGGCGCCCCGGTATCCGGGTGCGCATCATCGCCCACGGAGACATGCCCCGGTCGATCCCGACCGCGACCCCCCGTTGGCTGCACGCCCTCTGCGCCGCTGTCGTTACGCCCGCGCGACGATCGCGTGTCAGGGCGATGACGGCGGAGGATGCTTGCCCCCGGCATCGCCGTTCCCTACCTGTTCGTCGGTGAACGATGCCACCACCCCGATGCAAGAGCCGCCCTATCTGCGCGGCCTGAACGAACCCCAGCGCCAGGCCGTGCTGACGACCGACGGCCCGGTCCTGATGCTGGCCGGTGCCGGCACCGGCAAGACCGCGGCCTTGACCGCGCGACTGGCCCACCTGCTGTACACGCGCAAGGCGTGGCCATCGGAGATACTGGCCGTCACCTTCACCAACCGTGCCGCGCGCGAGATGCGCGAGCGGGTCGGCCGGCTGGTGGGCGATGCGGTGGAGGGGATGCCGTGGCTGGGCACCTTCCATGCGATCGGCGCGAAGATGCTGCGCCGCCATGCCGAACTGGTCGGGCTGCAATCCAATTTCACCATCCTCGACACTGACGACCAGCTGCGCCTGCTCAAGCAGCTGATCCTCGCCGCCGATATCGATGAAAAGCGGTTTCCCGCCCGCAGCCTGGCCGGGCTGATCGACGAATGGAAGAACAAGGGGCTGATCCCCGGCGATGTCGATGCGGGCGAGAGCGAGCGTTACGCCAACGGGCGCGGCGGCGAGCTTTATGCGCAGTATCAGGCGCGGCTCCGGTCGGTGAACGCCTGCGATTTCGGCGACCTGCTGCTGCACATGCTGGTGATCCTGAAGACGCAGCGCGACGTGCTGGAACTTTACCAGCAGCGGTTTCGCTACATCATGGTCGACGAGTATCAGGACACCAACAGCGTCCAGTATCTCTGGCTGCGGCTGCTGGCGCAGGAACGCAAGAACATCGCCTGCGTGGGCGACGACGACCAGTCGATCTATTCGTGGCGCGGCGCGCAGGTGGAAAACATCCTGCGCTTCGAGAAGGATTTCCCCGGCGCCACGGTGATCCGGCTGGAACAGAATTACCGCTCCACGCCGCATATCCTGGGCGCGGCGGGCGGGGTGATCGCCAACAACAGCGGCCGGCTGGGCAAGACGCTGTGGACCGAACTGGACGTGGGCGAGAAGGTGCGCGTGCTGGGGGTGTGGGACGGCCCCGAGGAGGCCCGCCGCGTCGGCGAGGAGATCGAGGCGGCGAAGCGGCGCGGCACCGGGCTGGACGATGTCGCGATCCTCGTCCGCGCCTCGCACCAGACGCGCGAGTTCGAGGACCGGTTCATCGCGATCGGCATGCCGTACCGGATCGTCGGCGGCTTCCGCTTCTACGAACGCGCCGAAATCCGCGATGCGCTGGCCTATCTGCGCATCGTCAACCAGCCATCGGACGATCTGGCGTTCGAGCGGATCGTCAACGTGCCCAAGCGGGGTCTGGGTGACAAGGCGCTGGCGAAGATCCACCAGCTCGCCCGCGCCACGGGCACGCCGCTGACCACGGCGGCGGCGCGCATCCTCGACACCGACGAGCTGACCCCGCAGGCGCGGCGGTCGCTGGGCAATCTGGTCGGCGACATCGCCCGCTGGCGCGACCGGGCGAGCCAGCTTCCCCATGCCGAACTGGCGCGGCAGTTGCTGGACGAGAGCGGCTATACCGCGATGCTGCAGGCGGAAAAGTCGGTCGAGGCGGCGGGGCGGCTGGAGAACCTGACCGAACTGACCCGCGCGATGGAGGAATACGACTCGCTCGGCGCGTTCCTCGAACATGTCAGTCTGGTGATGGACAAAGAGGGCGCGGTGCAGGAGCCGCAGGTCACGATCATGACCATCCACGCCGCCAAGGGGCTGGAGTTCGACACGGTGTTCCTTGCCGGCTGGGAGGAAGGGCTGTTCCCGTCGCAGCGCGCGATCGACGAGGGCGGGACCAAGAGCCTGGAGGAGGAACGCCGCCTCGCCTATGTCGCGATCACGCGGGCGCGGCGGCGGGCGGTGATCCTGCACGCCGCCAATCGCCGCATCTATGGCCAGTGGACCTCGTCCATCCCCAGCCGCTTCGTCGGCGAACTGCCGGGCGACCATGTCGACAGCGAGACGACGATGTCCGGCGGCGAAAGCCTGTGGCGGGCGAACTGGTCCGAACATGCCGATCCGTTCGCGGACGTGGCGCGCGGCACCGGACGCGGCCCCGGCTGGCAACGGGCGGCGGGACAAACCGGCGCGTCGAGCTTCACCACCGCGCCCAAGCGGATCGTCGAAAGCCGGGCGAGCGCGGTCAGCATCGGCAACAAGGGCCGCGACGACCTGTCGCTCGGTCAGCGCGTGTTCCACCAGAAATTCGGCTACGGCGCGATCGCCGAGATCGAGGGCAACAAGCTGGAGATCGATTTCGAGAATGCCGGCCGCAAGCGGGTGATGGACAGCTTCGTCACGGTGGGGTGACACACATTCCGGATGCAGCGCCGATCAGGACCGGCCGGTGAAGCCGATCCCGATCGAATACGCGTCCTACGCCGCCACGACCCGCCTTTCGCGCCGCCGCATGGCACCGGCTACCATGCCAAAGCCGCCGATCATCAGCGCCCAGGTCGCCGGTTCGGGCACGACCGCTGCCTGGCTTAGCAAGACACCCGATGCGGAGGTGTAACTGACCCCATCGGGAAGGATGATCCCCAAGGTCGACGTATGGCTGTAATCTATCGCCGCGCCATAAGCGCGTACCGAGAGTCCATTGCGCACGGTCACATCGAACGGCGATCCGGCCCTGACCATCATATCGAATCCGTATGTGCCGCGACCGTAATAGGTCAAACCACCCCCTACGGGATTATCGATGCCAAAATAATCTACTGTCGATCCGCCATAGGTAAAGTTGGTTTGACTGGACGTTGCAGTCAGCATCGACTCCATAGTCGCGGTACCGCCTGGGTATAATGGTGTAAAAACACCCTGCACCGTCGTGCGGAAGCCAATTTTGAGATATTGTTCATTGAGGCTGGGGTCGAAGGCAAAGGTCAGCGTGTCGATCAAGCTGGCATTCGATCCCGATTGGCTGGTCGTACAGCAATATCCGCCGGTCGGTATGGCATAGTTCTCGGCATAGGCCTTGAGCTGGCCGGTAGCGAGGTTGGCGCTGGCGCTGTATGGCGACGCCACCGCAACATCGCACGGTCGTGACCCGATCGCCGTGCCATCGCCGCAATCGACCCGGACATTGCCGGCAAAAGTCCCGCTTATCGCGCTCGACGCAGCGCCATTGCCGGTATTGATGAATTCCTGAAAATCATTGGTGTAGCCGCCAGCATACTGAAAGCCGCCGATGAGTGTATAGGCCCTGCTATCCGCCCCGAAACTCTGTGCTTCAACCGTGCTGATCCCGGCTATCGCGGCAAATAGGCAACCTCCCACCCTGGCCAAAGACATTGGCCAATATATTCTGCCAAATACATTCCGCATAATGATTACCCCCATTAATCGAATGGTAATCGTTGCCATTCGCTGCCATCCTCATTGCGATCCAATGATGGGCGCGCATCACTCAATCGAATGATGCGGTGCAGCATGAAATCGCCTATCATGGTTTGGGACAGGTATGCCGGGGGGCATCGACGACGTGTGATTAGAACGCCTGATGGAACATGGGGCTTAATACCGGCGGTGCATGAGCGCATCGGCGACGGGAGTGAGGCGTTACGTCTCGTCAATATTCAACTGGGCGGCATGGGACTGCTTGGTGGCACGATCGGGCTGAACTCTGCGGCAGAGACCGTGATGATGGGGCCGGTCACCCATCCACGCGACGAAGCAGTCGTGATGCGAATGTGGGAGACTTATGTAGGCGGTGCGTTTCTGACGGACCCGACCCCCGGCCTGCTGAACCGCGCAATGGCAAGCGCTAATCACGGAACGTTGGGTTGCGACGACTTCGCATTGCCTCAAGCAGTCGAGCATCTGCGCTGGCATCGTGACAGCATGCGCACCCACTGGATCGTCGACTGGCGTGTCGAGGATCAAGCTGTCCACGGCTTCGCTTTACATCGGCCGCTGACCGAACGGTTCACCCAGGCCGACGCCACGACATTACGCATTCTGTGCGGTCACGTACTATTGGCAAAACGGCTGGAGACCGATCGCCCGGTTCAAGAAGCGGACGCCGTACACTATCCGATATTCCTGATCGACAGCCGGATGCGTGTGCATCACGTTAACGCCGAAGCGGAACGATTGTTGTTGGCAGACGACGGATTCAGGACGGCAGGAAAAAAGCTGTTCTGTAAGGACGTCGATGCCAGCACGAAGTTAAAAATGGCGGTGGCCGCTGCTGCTGCGCTCCATGAATCTCCAGAGCCACGGTTCGTCCTGGTGCCACGTCGTCTCGCCCACCGGCCCTATATCGCCGCGATCACCACCGTCCGCCTCGCCAACGCGGCGGGACAGCGAAGCTATGGCGCCCGAGTGCAGATAATTGATACCACGGCGCCACCAAAGCCATCCCTGGGCGAATCCTATCGGCTTCTGTTCAACCTGACCGTGGCAGAACGCCGCGTAGCGGAAGCGCTGATGACGGAAGGCGATGCACTGTCGGTGGTCGCCCTGCGATGCGGCATCAGTTATCACACGGTGCGTACGCATGTTGCGCGGTTACTGGCAAAGACGGGAACGAAGGGCATACCGGCGCTGGTGCGGCTGCTATCCCGGCTAGATTGATTATCGGTTAGCCCAATCGGCGTTCAGCAATCGTCTCGCTTCATCCGCTTAATGCAATATTCTGCATGATTCGCAGGCCGGAGGATATTGCCATGCTTTCCCGCTTGATCCCGCTCGGTCTGCTTGCCGCGACGATGGTGGCGGCCCCTGCCCTCGCCCAGACCGGCGCGCAGGAGCAGCGGTTCCGGACGGCGCAGGACCGGTTCGATCGCGAATACCAGCTCTACCGGCAGGAGGTGGACCGGTATCAGGCCGCCCGCACCGGCCCTGCTCGTTACGACGAGCGCGACGAGGATACCGGACCCTATCGTCAGGCCCCCGACCGCTACCGTGACGGTTACGACGACGAGGCGGCCTATGACCCCGCCCGCGATTATCGCGGGGGCACGCAGTATCGCGAACGGGTGCTGGCATCCGAAGACCGCGTCTATGCCGGCTATGATGGCCGTTATTACTGCAAGCGATCGGACGGGACGACCGGCCTGATCGTCGGTGGCGCGGCGGGCGGGGTGCTGGGCAACGTGATCGACGGCGGTCGCAGCCGCACCGTCGGGACGCTGCTGGGCGCGGCGGCGGGTGCGCTGGCGGGACGGGCCGTGGATCAGAACCAGCAGGTCCGCTGCCGCTAGGGAAACCGCGACTTGAATATCGGGTCTGCCGCATTGCCCATGTGGCAGACCAAATCCTGTTGATTTAGGGCGAGTGTGCGGCAATAGGATGGGGCAATATTAGAAGCAGGGGTATGGGACACCGATCCCGCCCACCCGTTCAGGAGACGATCATGACCGCCTCGCCGATCCGCACCGAGCGCCACGACGATATCCTCGTCATCATTTCCGACAATCCACCCGTCAACGCGCTGGGCGCGGCGGTGCGGCAGGGGATCGAGGCGGCGATCAAGGACGGTGTCGCCGACGCCTCGGTCGCGGCGATGGTGATCCGCTGCGACGGACGCACCTTCTTCGCCGGCGCCGACATCACCGAGTTCACCAAGCCGCCGGTATCGCCGCTGTTGCCCGAACTGGTCGACATGATCGAGGCATCGACCAAGCCCGTCGTGGCCGCGATCCATGGTACCGCGCTGGGCGGGGGCTGCGAGGTCACGCTGGGATGCCACTACCGGATCGCCGTCCCCTCCGCGAAGATCGGCACGCCCGAGGTGAAGCTGGGGCTGCTCCCCGGTGCGGGCGGCACGCAGCGGCTGCCCCGTGTCGCGGGCGTCCGCGTCGCGCTGGAACTGACCGCGAAGGGTGATCCCATTCCGGCGAAGAAGGCGCATGAGGCGGGGCTGATCGACCGGATTGCCGGCGAGGATAGTCTGGTGGCCGATGCTCTGGCGTTTGCTAACGAGATCAAGGATATCCGGCCGATTCCTCGCGCGTCGGAAAAGACGGTGACCGCCGATCCCGAGGCCGTGGCGGCCTTCAGGAAGGAAAACGCCCGCCGCTTTCGCGGGTTCGAGGCGCCCGCCGCCAACATCGCGTGCATCGAGAAGGCCGCGTCCGGCGCGACCTTTGCGGACGGCATCGCGTTCGAGCGGCAGCAATTCATGCGGCTGATGATGGGTGTTCAGTCCGCCGCGCAGCGCCACATCTTCTTCGCCGAGCGGCAGGCATCGAAGATCGACGACGTGCCCGCCGATACCGCGTTGCGCCCGATCAGGCGCGTGGGCGTGATCGGTGCCGGCACGATGGGCGGCGGCATCGCGATGAATTTCCTGACGGCGGGGATCCCGGTCACGATCGTCGAGATGCAGGCCGAGGCACTGGAACGCGGCACCGGCACCATCCGCAAGAATTACGAGGCGACCGCCGCCAAGGGGCGGATGAAGCCCGAACAGGTCGACGCCGCGATGGCCGCGCTGACCCCGACGCTGACCTTCGACGATCTGGCCGAATGCGACCTGATCATCGAGGCGGTGTATGAGGAGATGTCGGTGAAGAAGGATATCTTCACCCGGCTCGACGCCATCGCCAAGCCCGGCGCGATCCTGGCGTCCAACACCTCCTATCTCGATATCGACGAGATCGCGGCGGTCACCTCGCGGCCGCAGGACGTGGTGGGGATGCACTTCTTCTCCCCCGCCAACGTCATGAAACTGCTGGAAGTGGTGCGCGGGGCCAAGACCGCGGGCGACGTGCTGGCGACGGTGATGGATGTCGCGAAGAAAATCCGCAAGGTCGCGGTGGTGGCGGGCGTCACCTATGGCTTCATCGGCAACCGGATGCTGATGCCCCGGCAGGTGGAGGCGACCAAGCTGCTGCTGGAGGGCGCGACGCCCGAACAGATCGACCGCGTCCATGTCGGGTTCGGGATGCCGATGGGGCCATTCCAGATGGCCGACCTGGCGGGCGTCGACATCGGCTGGCATCGCGACCCGAGCCGGATCGAGAATATCCGCGATGCGCTGGCGGCCGAAAACCGCTGGGGCCAGAAGACCAAGGCGGGCTTCTACGACTATGACGAGAAGCGGACGCCGTCGAACAGCGCGCGCGTCGCCGAGATCATCGACCAGTTCCGGGCCAAGGAAGGCGTGACCCCGCGCGAGATCGGCGATGATGAGATCGTCGCGCGCACGCTCTATACGATGGTCAACGAAGGCGCCCTGATCCTGGAGGAAGGGAAGGCGCAGCGTGCCTCCGATATCGATGTCGTGTGGATCTACGGCTATGGCTGGCCGGTCTATCGCGGCGGCCCGATGTTCTGGGCGCAGACCGAAGGACTGAAGAAGGTGGTCGCCGGGCTGGAGCAATATGGCTTCCCGGTTGCCAGGTCGTTGAAGGAAGCGGCCGCAACCGGCGGGCAGATCAAGTGACCGCTGCGGCGGCCGTCGACGATCCGGACCGTTTCCGACAGGATACGCGCGCCTGGCTGGCGGCGAACTGCCCGCCCGAGATGCGCTGCCCGGTCCGGACCGAGGACGATGTCTGCTGGGGCGGGCGGCGGTTCGTGCCGTCGTCTCCGGCACAGCGCGACTGGCTGGACCGGATGGGACAGCGCGGCTGGACCGTCCCGGACTGGCCGACCGCCTATGGCGGCGGCGGGCTGTCACCGGCCGAGACGAAGATCCTGCGCGAGGAGATGGCGGCGATCGGCGCGCGGTCGCCGCTCAACAGCTTCGGCATCTCGATGTTGGGGCCGGCGCTGCTGAAATACGGCACCGAGGCGCAGAAGCAGGAGCATCTGCCGAAGATCGCGCGCGGTGAAATCCGCTGGTGCCAGGGCTATTCGGAACCCAATGCCGGCTCCGATCTGGCCAGCCTGGCCACCAGCGCGCGGGACGGCGGCGATCATTACATCGTCGACGGGCAGAAGGTGTGGACCAGCTATGCCGACAAGGCGGACTGGATATTCTGCCTCGTCCGGACGTCGAAGGAGTCCAAGCAGGGCGGGATCAGCTTCGTGCTGTTCGACATGGCCTCCGAAGGCGTGTCGACGCGGCCGATCCTTCTCATCAGCGGTTACTCCCCGTTCTGCGAGACGTTCTTCGACGGGGTGAAGGTTCCCAAGGCGAACCGCATCCATGACGAGAACCGGGGCTGGGAGGTCGCCAAATATCTGCTGGGTCATGAGCGGGAGATGATTTCCGGCATGGGCCTGCGAGATACCGGGCGTAACCCATTGATAGATAGCGCAATCGCTACGATCGGCGTGGATGGTTCCGGACGGCTGGCCGACCCGTTGCTGCGCGCCGCGATCGCCCGGTTCGAGGTGCGGGCTCGCGCCTTTGCGGCGATGTCCGAACGCTTCATCGACGAACTGAAGGCGGGACAGGCGCACCCCGCCCAGCCATCGATGATGAAATATTACGGCACCGAGCTGAACAAGGAGCGTCAGGAACTGGCGATGGCGGCGGGCGGGTCGGATGCGCTGGAATGGGACAGCGCGGCGTCCGATACCGGTGCCGCGGCGCGGCGCTGGCTGCGCAGCAAGGCGAACTCGATCGAGGGCGGCACGTCGGAAATCCAGCTCAACATCATTGCCAAACATATCCTGCAACTGCCCGGCGCATAACGATAAACGTCCCAAGAGGACGGGGGAGAGACAATGCCGCTCTATCTGACCGACGAGCAGGTCATGCTGCGCGACGCCGCACGCGACTTCGTCACGGATACCGCCCCGGTTTCCCATCGGCGGGCGTTGCGCGATGCTGACGATACGACGGGGTTCAGCCGCGACCTGTGGCGCCGCTTCGCCGAGATGGGCTTCACCGGTATCCTGATCGGGGCGGACCATGGCGGGCTGGGGCTTGGCCATGTCGAGGCGGGGATCGTGCTGGAGGAGATCGGCCGCAACCTGTCCCCCTCCCCGTTCCTGACCACGGCGGTCGCGGCGGTGACCGCGCTGACGGACAGCGCGCAGGGAGACCGCTGGTTTCCCGGAATCGTCGCCGGCGAGACGGTGGCGGCGATCGCGATCGACGAGACGGCCAAGCATCGCGACCGGATCGCGATGGCGGCGGTGCGGTCGGGCAACGGCTTCCGGCTGTCGGGCGAAAAGTACTTCGTGGTGCATGGCCATGTCGCCGACCTGCTGATCGTGGCGGCGCGCACCGCCGGGGGGCCGGACGATCGCGACGGGGTGACGCTGTTCGCGGTGTCGGCGGACGCCGAGGGGCTGTCGGCGACGGCCGAGCGGCTGGCCGATGGCGGACTGGCGGCACGGCTGCGGTTCGACGGCGTGACGGTGGATGCCGATGCGGTGATCGGTTCGGTCGATGGCGGCCGCGACCTTCTGAACCGGATATTGCGGGCCGGCCGGACGGGATCGGCGGCCGAGCTGATCGGCGTCGGCGATGGCGCCGCGACGATGACGCTGGGTTATCTGAAGGACCGCAAGCAGTTCGGCGTACCGATCGGCAGCTATCAGGCGCTGCAACACCGCGCCGCGCACCTCTATGCCGAGATGGAGGTCGCGCGGGCGGCGGTACTGCATGCCCAGCATTCGCTCGACGCCGGATCGGCGGAGGCCGACGAGGCGGTGTCGGTGGCCAAGGCGATGGCGACGATGGCGACCACCCTGTCGGTGAACGAGGCGATCCAGATGCATGGCGGGATCGGCATGACCGACGATTACGACATCGGCTTCTTCATGAAGCGCGCGCGCGCGCTGGCGGAATGGTGGGGCGACGCCAATTTCCATGCCGATCGGCTGGCGGTGACGGCCGGCTATTGAGCGGGGGCCGACGGCCCTTTAGGCAGCGCCGGTGATGACCGATCCCAGCCCCGCCGCACTGGCCGCCAGCCTGACGACCCTGCTCGACGTGGAGGAGATCGACGTCGACCTGTTCCGGGGCGCCCGCCAGCCGGGGGGCGAGGGGCGCGTGTTCGGGGGGCAGGTGATCGCCCAGGCGTTGCAGGCGGCACAGCGATCGACCGGGGGCGACCGGGTGGCGCATTCGCTCCACGCCTATTTCATGCGGCCGGGCGACGAGCATCATCCGATCGTGTTCCGCGTGGTGCGCGATTTCGAGGGACGCAGCTTCGCGACGCGCCGGGTGATCGCGACGCAGCGTGGCCAGCCGATCCTCAACATGGCCTGTTCGTTCCAGCGCCCCGAAGAAGGTCTGGCGCATCAGGATGCGATGCCGGTCGTCCCCCCGCCCGAGGAACTGGCCGACGAACAGGTGATGAGGGAGGCGATGGCGGCGCAACTGCCGCCGGCCGCGCGGGCGGTGCTGGTCCGCCCCCGGCCGATCGAGGTGCGGCCCGTCAGCCCGCGCAGCTGGATCGATCCCGGTCGCGGCGACCCGGTGCAGCATCTGTGGTTCCGGCTGTGCGCCCCGATCGTCGACGATCCGGCGATGCACCGTGCCGTACTGGCCTATGCATCCGACCTTGGGCTGCTGGGCACCGGGATGATCCCGCACGGCGTCGGCTGGCTGCACCCCAAGATGCAGGTCGCCAGCCTCGATCACTCGCTGTGGCTGCACGAGCCGTTCCGGGCGGACGAGTGGTTGCTTTATGCGATGCACAGCCCCTGGGCCGGGCACGCACGGGACTTCAATCGCGGTTCGATCTTCACGCAGGACGGTCGACTGGTCGCCAGCGTCGCCCAGGAAGGGTTGATCCGGCTGCGGGACTGACCCGTCATGGCCGCCGGGCGCCCGTCAGGCCGCGGTCTGCCCATATTCCTGTCGGATGACGGGATGGCTGGACGACAGGCCACCATCGACCGCCAGCGCCTGACCATTGACGTAGCTCGCATCGTCGGAGGCGAGGAACAGCGCGACACGGGCCAGTTCCTCCGCCTGCCCGCCGCGGCGCAGGGGATTGAGGCGGCCGATCCGGTCACCCTTGCCGACGGCGCGGGCGTGATCGAACACGGGCTGCGTCATGCCCGTCTCGGTCAGCCCGGGCAGCAGCGCGTTGACGCGGACGTTCGACCCGGACAGTTGCTGCGCGGCGACCTGCGCCAGATTGATGACCCCCGCCTTCGATGCCGAATAGGCCGGCGATCCGGCACCGGAGCGCAGCCCCGCGACGCTGGCGGTCAGCACGATCGCGCCGCCGCCACGTTCGGCAATGCGCGGCGCGGCGTGCTGGATCGCGAGGAACGGACCGATCAGGTTGACGCGCAACACCTCCGTCATCAACGCAACGTCGGTATCGAAGATATTGGCCATCCCGCCGGAAATACCGGCATTGGCGAACATCACGTCCAGCCCGCCATGTCGGTCGCAGGCCAGTTCGATCGCGGCGATCACGTCGCTTTCCGATCCCGCGTCCATCCTGATCGGGTGGGCGGCGTCGCCGATCGCGGCGGCGGTGTCCGCCGCGCCCGCACCGATGTCGGCGACGATCACGCGGGCGCCCTCGGCGGCGAAGGCGATCGCGGCGGCGCGGCCGATCCCCGATCCGGCGCCGGTGACGATGACCGATCTGCCCTGAAACCTCATGCCCCTGCCCTTTCCGCGAAACCCCATGCCGCCGCCGCCAGATCGCCGACCCGTGCCGCCGTCTCGTGCGCCTTGGCGCTGGAGGCGTTGCCGTCGATGATCCGGCGCTTGATCCCCTGCACGATCCCGGTCAGCCGGAAGAGGTTGTAGGCGAAATACCAGTCGAGTTGCGGCACGCCGTCGCGCCCGGTGGCGGTGCAGTACCGGGCGACCACCTCCTCCAGCGTCGGGATGCCGGTGGCGGGGCCGGTCATGCCCAGCACCCCCGAACGCCCCTCCGGCGCAGTGACCCAGTTCATCAGCAGATAGGAGAAATCGGCGAGCGGATCGCCCAGCGTCGACAATTCCCAGTCGAGCACCGCGACTACGCGCGGGGCATCCGCGGCGAAGATCATGTTGTCGATACGATAATCGCCATGCACGATCGCCGTGCGGGTCTGCGGCGGCAAGGTGCGCGGCAACCAGTCGATCAACCGCTCCACCGGCTCCATCCGTTCGGTTTCGGCGGCGCGATACTGCTTGGTCCAGCGGGCGACCTGCCGCTCGAAATAATTGCCCGGCCGCCCGTAATCGCCGAGCCCCGCCGCCACCGGATCGATCCGATGAAGCGCCGCCAGCGTATCGATCAGCGCCTCGTAATGGCGATGCCGTTCGTCCGGGGTGGCGTCCGGCATCGTCCCGTCCCAGATCGTCCGCCCTTCCACCAGCTCCATGACGTAGAAGGGTGAACCGATGACGGTCGCATCCTCACACAGCGCATGAGGTAGCGGCACCGGAAAGCCGGTGGGATGCAATCCGGCGATCACGCGATACTCGCGCTCGACCGCATGGGCGGAAGGAAGGATCGGCCCGAACGGCTTGCGCCGGAGCACATAGGGGCGTCCGGGCGTATCGAGCCGATAGGTGGGGTTGGACTGGCCGCCGGGAAATTTCCGCGCCGTCACCGGCCCGGCGAACCCGGCGACATGCGCGGTCATCCAGTCCGCCAGCCGATCGACGTCGATCCGGTCGCGATCGACGACATCCCCCTCGCCCCCCGACGTCATTGCGGAACGTGGTTGGTGTGCCGGCCGAACTCGGCGCGCGCGATCGATCGGTTATGCACCTCGTCCGGCCCGTCGGCGAAGCGCAGCGTCCGCACCGAGGCCCAGTCGTGCGCGAGCGAGAAATCCTCGCTGACACCGCCGCCGCCATGCGCCTGGATCGCATCGTCCAGAATCTGCAACGCCATCGTCGGTGCGGCGACCTTGATCATCGCGATCTCCAGTTGCGCCGCCTTGTTGCCCGCCTTGTCCATCATGTCGGCGGCCTTCAGGCACAGCAGGCGCGTCATCTCGATATCGATCCGCGCCTTGGCGATCCGTTGTTCCCAGACGCTGTGGTCGGCGATCCGCTTGCCGAACGCGACCCGGCCGAGCAACCGCTTGGCCATCGCCTCGATCGCGCTTTCGGCCACCCCGATCGTCCGCATGCAGTGATGGATGCGCCCCGGCCCCAGCCGCCCCTGCGCGATCTCGAACCCGCGCCCCTCGCCCAGCAGCACGTTGGCGGCGGGGATGCGGACATTGTCCAGCACCACCTCGCCATGGCCATGCGGCGCATGGTCGTACCCATAGACCGACAGCATCCGCTCGATCGTCACGCCGGGCGTGTCCATGTCGAGGATCATCATCGACTGCTGCTGGTGGCGCGGGGCGTCGACATCGGTCTTGCCCATCAGGATCGCGACCTTGCACCGCGGATCGCCGACCCCGGAGGACCACCATTTGCGGCCGTTGACGACGTAATCGTCGCCGTCGCGCACCATCGCGGTCTGGATATTGGTCGCGTCGGACGAGGCGACCTGCGGTTCGGTCATCAGGAACGCCGACCTGATCTCGGCATTCATCAGCGGCCGCAGCCAGCGTTCCTTCTGCTCGCGCGTACCGTAGCGCAGGAACACCTCCATATTGCCGGTGTCGGGCGCCGAGCAATTGAAGCATTCCGACGCCCAGCCGATCCGCCCCATCTCCTCCGCACACAGCGCATATTCGAGGTTGGTGAGCTGCGTCCCCTCGAACGCGAAGCTGTCGTCCACCGGGGGGCGGCCCGAACGGGGCGGCATGAACAGGTTCCAGAGGCCCGCCGCGCGGGCGCGTTCCTTCACCTCCTCGATCACCGGCAGCACCTTCCACCGCTCGCCTTCATGGCTCTGCGCTAGATACTCGCCGTGACGGGGGCGGATGTCGGCGTCGATGAACGCCCTTACCCGGTCCCGGAAATGGGTTTCGCGTTCGGTCAGGGTGAAATCCACCGCGTTGCTCCGCTTGATCGTGACGGACGACCCCTAGACCGTACCCGATCTTCGGTAAAGGCCGACAAAGCGAGCCACAGCAAGCAGGTTCGACAATACCCGAAAAGGGACTGGTCCGATGACGCGAAGCTGATAGATAAGCAGGATGCAGGCAGGAGATACGGGCGAAACGGGTACGCGGCGGTTCCGCGCCAAGCGGGATGCGATCCTGGCGGCGGCGGCGGAGGCGATCAACGAGCAATCGGCGAAGGGCATGACCTTCGCCGACGTGGCGCGACGCGTCGGGCTGAACACCACCAGCGTCACCTATTACTTCAAGCGCAAGGAGGATCTGGCCGCCGCCGCGTTCGAGAACACGCTCGACCGGCTGATGGAGATGCTGGAGACGGCGCTGGCGGAGCCGACCCCCCGGGAACGCGTCGCCCGCTATCTGCGGCTGAACATCGATCGGCTGGAACGGATCGAGCGGGGCGACGAAACCGCGTTTGCCGTGCTGTCGGACCTGCGCGCCACCGAAGACCCGATCCGGACCCGGTTGATGGCCGGCTGGCAGCAGGTGTTCCGCACCACGCGGCGGCTGTGGGGCGATCCGGTCGCGAAGCCGCTGAAGGACCTGGCGAGCGCGCGGGCGCATGTGCTGCTGGAAAACACCTTCTGGTTGCCGATGTGGATCAGGCGTTACGACGCCGATCAATATGGCCGGATCGAGCAGCGGCTGATGGACGTCTTCGACCATGGCATCGCGCAGCCCGACGCCCGCTGGGCGCCGACCATGCTCGACCTGAGCCATGACGAAGCGGAGCCGGGGCGGGCGGCCTTCCTGCTGGCGGCGACTCGGCTCATCAACCAGCTGGGCTATCGCGGCGCCTCGGTCCAGCGGATCGCGTCGGAGCTGAACGTGACGAAGGGCAGCTTCTACCACCATCTCGATGCCAAGGACGAACTGGTCACCGCCTGCTATCGCCGCTCGTTCGATACGATCGCGGAGGCGCAGGCACTGGCCGACGCCGGGAACGTCACGCATTGGCAGCGTCTCGCCAGCACCGTCGCCACCTTGCTCGACGTGCAGTTCGCGGAGACGACACCGCTGTTGCGCACCACCGCGCTCAGCGGGCTGCCGATGGGCGTGCGCGATGCGATGGTCGATCGGTCGAACCGCATCGCCCGCCGCTATGCCGGCACGATCATGGACGGCGTGGCGGAGGGATCGTGCCGCCCGGTCGATGCGCTGGTCGCCGCGCAGGCGCTGATGGCGTTGCAGAACGCGGCGTTCGACATGCGCAAATGGGCCGCGACGATGCCCCGGGATCGCGCGGTGGCGATGTATGCCTCCACCCTGCTCTATGGCCTGTTCGACGACCGGATGGCGGCCGAGTAGCCGCCACCCCTGTCCTACAGCCTGACGATCCCGCTATGGTGCGGGACGATGCCTGCTTCCGGGACGGCATATCGCCGCCGCCATCGGGCGAAAGGTCGCGACGGACCCCTGTAGGATGCGACGTTCGTGACTTTCCGATGGCGCCCGGCCGGGGCCGCCACCATCTTGGCGGTCATCGCAACAGGAGCATGCTCGTGATCGACCTTCATTATTGGCCCACCCCGAACGGACACAAGATCACGCTGTTTCTGGAAGAGGCGGGCCTGCCCTATCGCCTCGTCCCGGTAAACATCGCCAAGGGCGCGCAGTTCGAGCCCGATTTCCTCGCGATCGCCCCCAACAACCGGATGCCGGCGATCGTCGATCACGATCCGGCCGATGGCGGCGCCCCGCAGTCTGTCTTCGAATCGGGGGCGATCCTGCTCTATCTCGCCGACAAGACGGGGCAGTTCATGCCCGCCGATCCGCGCGGTCGGGTGACGGTGACCGAATGGCTGATGTGGCAGATGGGCGGACTTGGCCCGATGCTCGGCCAGAACCATCATTTCAACCGCTACGCCCCGGAAAAGATTCCGTACGCGATCGACCGATATGTCCGCGAAACCAGCCGGTTGTACGGCGTGCTGAACAAACGGCTGGAGGGGCGGCCGTTCATCGCCGGGGATTATTCGATCGCCGACATGGCCTGTTATCCCTGGATCGTCCCGCATGAGGTGCAGGGCCAGACGCTGTCCGATTATCCGCACCTGCAGCGCTGGTTCGACGCGATCGCCGCCCGGCCCGCCACGATCGCCGCCTATGCCAGGGGCAAGGAGATCAGCGACAACGAGATCGCCGACGATGAGGCCCGCAAGATCCTGTTCGGGCAGGGTACGCGCTGACGGCAGGCGGGGCCGGCGGCGGTCGGTCCCGCTTCCCTTCGTACAAATTGCGACAGTTGAAGCATCGCGCTGACACACCGACGCGACAGCGGGCGCCGATATCGGCTGGCGGCGGGACGGTCCCGCCGATCCTTGCGGAGACCGACCGATGATCCTTTCGCTCATGCTCGCTGCCTTGGCGCAGGCCGCCCCTGCCACGCCTGCCGCCACGTCCCCTGCCCCGCCGCCCGCCGGACGGATGATGGACCTGCGCACGGCGGATACCAATGGCGACGGTATCGTCACTAGGCAGGAGTCGCTGGCCCGTGCCGATGCCCTGTTCGCCCGCATGGATACCGATCGCAACGGCACCGTCTCCGTCGACGAACGCAAGGCCGCGACGGCTGACGGCGGATCGCCGCAGGGCGGCCGACGGGGCGGGATGGACGATGGCGACCTGACGGCGGCCCGGATGCGCGAGATGGCCGGCCGGCGCTTCGACCGGGTCGATGCGAACGGCGACGGCAAGCTGGATGCCGCCGAACTCGCCGCCGCGCCCACCGGCCCGCGCGGCGACCGACGCCGCGATGACGGGAACCGGTAACGATCGCCGCCGTCCGGCACGGGCGGCTGTTGGCAGGAGACATCGCGATGCTAGAACCCGTGGCCATGGGAGATCAGCCGCACCTGTTGCTCGTCGATGACGAGCGTTCGATCCGTGAACCCCTGGCGGTCTATCTGACCAAGCAGGGGTTCCGGGTGACCCAGGCGGGAGATGCCGAAAGCGCACGCGCGCGGCTCGCCGCCTATGCCATCGATCTGGCGATCATCGACATCATGATGCCGGGCGAAGACGGGTTGAGCCTGTGTCGCCACATCGCCGCGACCAGCGAGGTGCCGGTGATCCTGCTGACCGCGAAGGCGGAGGAAACCGATCGCATCGTCGGGCTGGAGATGGGCGCGGACGATTATGTCGTGAAGCCCTTCTCCCCCCGCGAACTGGCGACGCGGGTGAAGGTGGTGCTGCGCCGGACACAGGCGGGCGGCGCCCGGCAACGGGCACCGGACAGCGGCGCTCATGCCTTTGCCGGCTGGGTGCTGAAATCGGGTGAGCGGGCGCTGATCGATCGCGAAGGCGTGTCGGTGCCGCTGTCGACGGGCGAATTCAACCTGTTGCTTGCGCTGGTCGCCCGGCCCCGACAGGTGCTGACCCGCGATCAGTTGCTCGACCTGACGCAGGGGCGCGAGGCGGCGGCATTCGACCGGGCGATCGACAATCAGGTCAGCCGCCTCCGCCGCAAGATCGAGACGGACCCGCGCAATCCGGAGATCATCAAGACGGTCTGGGGCGGCGGCTACACGCTGGCGGCGGAAGTGACGCGGTTGTGAGCATGGCCCGAACGGCCGCCGCCCGGATGTGGCCGCGCAAGCTGGCCGGGCAGATGACGCTGCTGATCGCGCTGGCCTTGTTCGTGGCGCAGGCAATCAACTTCACGATGCTGCTGCGCGAACGGCGCTATTTCGCTCTCACCCAGATCACCGGCCCGGCCGCGACCCGCTTCGCCGATGCCATTGAGCGCGGGTCGCAGGGGCGTCCGCCGGTGGCGGATCGTGGCCGGGTACGCTTGGTGCCACGCAACCCGGTGCCCGTGGGGCGCGAGCGGGAACCAGAGGTGGAATCGAACCTGCGAGCCGCCTTCGCCGAATCGGGGGTTAAGGTGGGCAGGATCGTCACCGGGCTGGCGCCGTTGCGCGCGGACAACCCGCTGTTGCGGCGAATGCCCGCCGACCGCCAACGCTATATGATGCGGGTCGCCGACGAACTGACGATCGCGGTGGAGCGGCCGGGGCTCGGCTGGCTGGTGCAGCGGATGCCGTGGGGGCACCGCGACATGGGGCTGATCTGGCGGCTGGCGGGGCAGACGCTGATCCTGTTCGTGATCGTGCTGCTACCCGTGCTGTGGGCGGCCCGGCGCATATCGCGTCCGTTGCGCGATCTGACCACCGCGGCGGAGCGTTTCGGGTCGGGCACGCCGGTGGTGCCGGTCGCCGTGACCGGGCCGGACGACGTCGCGGCGCTGATCGCCGCGTTCAACGCCCTGCGGCTGCGCGTTACCGCGATGCTGGACGAGAAGGACCGGATGCTGGGTGCGATCGGCCACGACCTACGCACCCCGCTGGCGGCGCTGCGGGTGCGGATCGAATCGGTCGAGGACGAGGCGGACCGGACACGAATGGCGGAAACGATCGCCGACATGAACCGGACGCTCGACGACATCCTGTCGCTGGCGCGGCTGGGCAGGCCCAGCGAACCGATGACCGATGTCGATCTCGCCGCGCTGGTCGATGCCGTCGTGGAGGATTTCCACGATCTGGGTGCGCCCGTCGCGTTCGAGGAAGCGGCGCGGTTGCGGATGCGGCTGCGGCCCACGCTGATGCGGCGCGCGGTACGCAATCTGATCGAGAATGCGGTGAAATACGGCGGATCGGCCGCGGTGTCGGTGGAGGACGGCGCGGAACGGGTGGCGATTATGGTGGCCGATGACGGTCCCGGCATTCCCGATGACCGGCTGAACGACGTATTCGATCCCTTCACCCGGCTGGAAACGTCGCGGAACCGCGATACCGGCGGGATCGGCCTGGGCCTTGCCCTGGCCCGTGCTATCGTGCGGGACGCGGGGGGAGAAGTCGTTCTGGCCAACCGGGCCGGGGGTGGATTGACCGCCACCATCATCCTGCCGCGATAGCACCGTTTCGGCGGCGACGCCGTTAATTGTTTATTGCATTTCCTTTACCATACCGCATATTCAGTATATCGGTTTAAGCGTCAGCACGAAGAGGCTGGCCCTGAGAGGATTCGATGATGGTTCGTGCTGCCCGCGTTACAAACCCGCTTTCCCGTGCACTGGGTGCCGGTATAGCGATTGGCGGGGTGTCGGCCGCTTTGTTCCTGATGACGGATATCGGTGTCGCGAAAGAGGGTTATGCCCATGCGACGTTGCGGCAGGCGGTAAGCTCGACCGCCGGACGCTGACGGAAATCGGCGCGACATGGCATCCTGGTCGCCATGTCGTCCTTACGAGTGACGCAACATCCATCCGCAAGGCAGGTAAGGCGGCACGGCGCGATGGCTATGCCGCCTCAGGTCGTTTCCTGCACGATATCATGAGGCTGAAAATCGGCCTGATCCGCCGCCGCGATCAAGCTGTGTCCGGTTTCGCGCGCCGCCTCCGGCGTCATCGCGACGGCAACGCCGCCGGGGCCATCCAGCAGGACCACACCGCTTTCGGCGGTCGCCTTTCCAGCGACGGTTTCCGGTTCGAGCCTGGCCATCTCCCCGTCCTCCGAAATCATCGCTGCCACCATTGCGTATGTGTCATAACCCGCCGCGCAGATAGGCGGGGTCGAATTGTCCCAACGCGGTCAATTGCTTCCAGTTCACGATGGTGACCTGCCCGGCGCGGAATATCATCAACTCGCGTTCACGCAGGGAACGCAGGACACGGTTGACGTGTACCCCGGTCAGGCCGCACGCCTCCGCCACGTCGGCCTGTTTCAACGGCAGCAGGAAGCGATCGTTTTCGACCATGCCCACCATGTCGAGCCGCACCTTCAGCTCACACATGAAATGGGCGATCCGCGCCTCGGCATCCAGCCGCCCCATCCGGAATATCCATTCGCGATGAACCGACGCGTCGAGCAACGTCGAGAACCACAGCATCCGGGTAAGATGCGGGCGCGTCTCGACGATCTCTTCCAGCGTGTCGTGCGTCCATGACGCGATCCTCGCCGGGCTTAACGTGGCGACGTCGTGGTCGAGCCGTTCCATCGGAAAGGCGTGGAGGTCGACGAAATCTCCCGGCACATGGATCGCCACCAGCTGCCGATAGCCGGAATGATCGTCCATGTACCGGCACATGAATCCGTCAAGCAGCAGGGTGCTGGTCCTGACCCGGTCACCGGCCCGGACCAGGGTATGACGGTTCGGCAAATCCCGTACCCGGTCCATGGTTTGATCGAGCAGGGTCAGTTCCTCCTCGCTCAACCGGTGCCGGCCACGTCCGCGCAAGAATTTGTCGGTGACGCGTTCGGTCGTATCAGCCCTCATCGATCCTCCATGCCTTCCGACCGACAAACGGATTGATCCGTGTCTATTCGTGCAACCGCCATGTTTCCCAATGGTTGCGTTGCCATCATGTACCCGATTTCGTTCCAGAACAATCATCCGCTCGCGCGATCCTTCATCGCATCGGTCGAGCGTCCCGACTTCCCGTGCGTCGGCGCCAAATCGGCGCTGGGCAAGGGCCAGATGGATATCCTCGTCGCCCGCGATATCACCTCCGCCTGGGACGACATGCGGATCATGCCGGCGCTGGCGGCCACGGTCGCCCGCTACCGGGCCGACCGCGCGCTGTTCCGGACGATGATCGTGCTGTTCGAGGGGCCGTCGGAGTTGAGCGAGACCGAGTTCGAACGTCACCTGTGGGCGCGGGCGCAGTCGCTGTCCGACAAGGACGAATGGCTGGGCTATCTGCCCGATCCCACCGTTTCCTCCGACCCCGACGATCCGCATTTCTCTCTCAGTTTCGCGGGCGAGGCGTTTTTCGTCGTCGGCCTTCATCCTCAGGCGAGCCGGCCGGCCCGGCGGTTCGAAACCCCGGCGATGGTGTTCAACCTGCACGACCAGTTTCAGGTGCTGCGGGAACAACAGCGATACGAGAAGCTGCGGTCGGCGATCCTGACGCGAGACGAACGGCTGGCCGGTTCGGCGAACCCGATGCTGGCCCGCCACGGCGAACTGAGCGAAGCGCGCCAGTATAGCGGCCGCGCGGTCGATGCGTCGTGGAAATGCCCGTTCCAGCGGGGTGCGTCGCATGGGTGATCCCGTCGTCATCCCGCCACGATCGGGTGCCGCCTTTACGCTCGACCGGGGCCAGACGCTGACCGTCATCGATCCGGAAGGGCGGCAGGTGTCCGATCTGCTCGCTTTCGCCCGTGACGACCTGCGCGAGGTGATATCGTCGGGACGGACGCTGGATTATGCCAACCGCATCTATCTGACGACCGGCGACCGGCTCTATTCCAACCGCAGTAACGTAATGCTCGACATCATCGAGGATCGGGTCGGGCGCCACGATTTCCTGCTGACACCGTGTTCGAAGGACACGTTCCGGATCATCTATGGCGATACCGACCCGCATCGCGGCTGCTTCGGCAACCTCGCGGCGGCGCTCGAACCTTACGGCGTTGCACCGGATGCCATCCCGGTGGCGTTCAACTGTTTCATGAACGTGCCCGTCGACGGAGCAACGGGCAGCTTCACGGTCGAGCCGCCATTGAGCAAGGCGGGCGACTTCATCACCTTCCGTGCCGAGATGGATCTGGTGATGGCGCTGACGGCGTGTTCGGCGCTTCAGTCGAACGGGGGGTCGTTCAAGCCCATCCAGTATCGGATCGACTGAACGCCCTCCCCCGCGTCGTTCCGGATTTGGTCAGAACCGGAACGACAGCCAGCCGGCAAAGAAGTCCGAATTGGCGTAGCCCGCCCGGGTCAGGGCCGGTCCGGCGATCAGATGCTCGTAGCGGCCGGTGAAGCTGATCCGGGAGGTGATCGGATAGACCGCCTGGAAGCGCAGCGTGTCGGCGATCTTGCGACCACTGACGTTCTGCGTGCCGGCAAACGCAGTGCCGTTCGCACGGTAGACCGCGTCGGTCGTCGTATCCCGCCACGACAACTGGTATTCCGCAGTCATACGGATTTTGCCGAGTGCGGTGAAGGTGAAGTTGGGGGCGACCGCGATCAGGTTGGTCGGGGTCGCGAACAACTGATAGCTGTAATAGATGTTGTTGCCGAAGGGCGCGAGCGAGTTGCGCAGCTTGCCGGTGCCATAGGCACCGCCGCCGCTGGCATAATCGGCATGGATGCCGACCCGCGGCGCGGTGCGATCCTTGCCCAGCTTGTAGGTCTGCGCCAGCAGGACGAGCCACGCATCGATCGGTCGGCCATCGTAATTGCCGCTCTGATGGTTGATGGTCCAGTCGAGGTTGACCGGCCCGACATCGCCCCAGAAATGCAAGCCATAGAAATTGCGTTCCTCGCGCCGGGTGGTGGTGCCCCACACTGCCGCGCTGTTGCGCAGCCGCCAGAAGAACGGATCGAGATACAGCTTCGATTTGCCGAACAATGTGGTGGGCAGCACTACGCCGCTGGAGATGCCGGAAAAGCGACGGCCATCGTCGGTGATATCGTCGCCGGTGCCGCCCACGCCCAGCCGGGTGGTCTTGAAGTCGAACACGTCCGCGCGCAGCGTCTTACCCCGCGCCCAGCCACGGAAGCCGTTGAACACGAAAAAGATGGTATTGTTGTCGCGCGGGACCACCATCAGATTGGGTCCGTCGGCAAAGGTCTGGCGGCCGTAACGGACGCCGAGATTGGCGCCGGCGACATCGCCGGTCACATCGACGAAGGATTGCTGCACGACCAGATCGTTGCGCAGCGTCGCGGCGACCGTGCCGAGGTTACGCCCGGCCAGACCGCCATGCGCCAGTTCGCCGAACAGCCGAACATGCTTGCCCAGATGAAGATCGGCACCCCCGACGATCCGGTTGATGTCCTGTCGCTGCGCATCGCTTTCACGCAGATTGGGATTGGTCGTCTCGTTGACGCGAAGGCGCAGTTCGCCCGACAGGGTCAGGTAGATGTCGCCCTTGTCGCTGAAAGGGATGAACTTCAGCCGATCGAGGAAATCGTCGCGTTTCTTGGGATCGCGATAGCGGGTCCAGTCCTCTGCCCAGCGCGACTGGTTATAGCCGCCCGTCGTCACGCCGTCCCCCGCCGCTTCGGCCGGGTACGATTCCGCGATGGGCGAGGCGGCGGTCGGGTTGGCCAGTTCCTTGGGATTCTGGGTCTGTGCCGGCGTGGAGGGTAGATCCGTGGCGGTTGCAGGCTGATCGGCGGTGGCGGCGGTGGCGGCGGCTGCCGGTGTAGCAAGGCACAGCAACAGGGCGACCGCGCCGAGCGGCCGGGTGATGGTCTTCATGGCGATGGGATCCTTGGGATCGAAGGCGGAGGAAATGACCGGTCGGTGCGCTGTCGGGATGCGATGCCCGTACCAAATGCTCTTCATAGAGCGCGCTCTCTAATCGACCGGTCTTTCCGTTCCACTAATGCGGTGATCAACGACGTCGGACGTATCCGTCGGTCATTCGGCCGGGATCGCGCCCGCCGGCAGTTGATCGACCCGCGGCATCTCGCCGCGCATCGCCGCATCGAACCGGTCGCGATCGAGCGCGCCTTCCCAGCGCGATACGACGACGGTGGCGACCGCGTTGCCGATGAAGTTGGTCAGGCTGCGGCACTCGCTCATGAAGCGATCGACACCCAGGATCAGCGCCATGCCCGCGACCGGCACCGTCGGCACGATCGACAGCGTGGCCGCCAGCGTGATGAAGCCCGCGCCGGTCACGCCCGCCGCACCCTTCGAACTGAGCATCGCGACACCGAGCAGCAGCAGCTGCTGGCCGATCGTCAGGTCGACGTTGCAGGCCTGCGCGATGAAAAGCGCCGCCAGCGTCATGTAGATGTTGGTGCCGTCGAGGTTGAACGAATAGCCGGTCGGCACGACCAGCCCGACGATGGACTTCGGGCAACCCGCCCGCTCCATCTTCTCGATCAGCGAGGGCAGTGCGCTTTCCGACGACGAGGTGCCGAGCACCAGCAGCAATTCGGCCTTCAGATAGCTGATGAGCTTGAAGATGGAGAACCCGGCGAGCCGAGCGACCACGCCCAGCACGACGATGACGAACAGCAGCGCCGTGAGATAGAAGGTGCCGACCAGCATCGCCAGATTGGCCAGCGTGCCGACGCCATATTTGCCGATGGTGAACGCCATCGCGCCGAACGCACCGATCGGTGCCGCCTTCATGACGATCGACACCAGCTTGAAGAACGCGATCGACACGTCTTCGAAGAAGTTCAGGACGCCCTCGCCCCGCTCACCGATCATCGCCAGGCTGATGCCGAACAGGATCGCGACCAGCAGCACCTGCAGGATGTTGCCTTCGGTGAAGGCGGACAGCAGCGTGTCGGGGATAATGCCGGTCAGGAAACCGGTGATCGTCGTGTCATGCGCCTTGGCGGTATAATCGGCGATCTTGGTGGTATCGAGCGTCGCGGGATCGATGTTGAGGCCCGCGCCCGGCTGGACGACGTTGGCGACGATCATGCCGACGATCAGCGCCAACGTGGAGAAGAAGAAGAAATAGATGAAGGCCTTGCCTGCGACGCGGCCAACCGACGCCAGATCGCGCATTCCGGCGATGCCGGTGACGATCGTCAGGAAGATGACGGGGGCGATGACCATCTTCACCAGCTTGATGAAGGCGTCGCCCACCGGCTTCAGCGCTTCACCGGTCGATGGATAGAAATGGCCCAGCAACACGCCGGCGATGATCGCGACCAGCACCTGCGCGTAGAGATGGCGATACCATGGCCGGGCGACCGGTGGCGTGGCGGTGGACGGTATATCGAGAGTCATCGTCGGGCCTTTCATCCTCGTGGTGGGCAGTGCCATCTCTGCGGATGGTTGCGTGATGCCTGATTGTGGATCGAATCGCCGTGATGGAGCAAGCGACATGCCAAGCCGCGCTATAATGTTGAATATAGACAATATTATCTGTGGAAATGGAATGGACACAGCGGTCATGCGGCATACCCGAACGCTGAAAGTGCCGAAATTTGCACATGCCGGCGGGGCGCGTTAGGCAGGCACGATGCTGATCGATCCACTTCGTCGCTGGTGGCGCTGGACGTTGGTCGCGCTGCTGCTTCCCGTGGCGGCGGCCTGGATCGTCGGGTCGATCGCCGAACGACGCGCGCTGAACGCGCTGGAGATGCAGGCGGGCACCGATGCGCGGCTGCGCCAGGCTTTGTTCCAGAGCGAGGTCGCCCGGTTTCGCCTGCTGCCGCTGGCACTGGCGGGGGATCGCGATCTGCCCGCCGCGCTGGTCGCGGCGGGGGAGGCGCGACTGGCGTTGAACCGCAAGCTCGAAGGGCTGGCCACCACGACCGGGGCGGCGGCGATCTACGTCCTCGACCGTCAGGGGCGGGCGATCGCGGCCAGCAACTGGCGTACGTCGCGCAGTTTCGTCGGGCAGGATTACGCCTTTCGTCCCTATTACCGGCTGGCCGAGCGTGACGGCGCCGCCAGCCAGTTCGGGCTGGGCACAGTCAGCCGCAAGCCCGGCCTGTATCTCAGCCGCCGGGTCGATCATGACGGGGTGATCGTCGTGAAGCTGGAATTCGACCGGATCGAACGCCAGTGGCGGCAGGCGGAGGGCATCACCTTCGTGACCGATGACATGGGCGTGATCCTGGTCACCAGCAGGCCGGACTGGCGGTTCCGGACGACCAGGCCGATGTCCCCGGCGGTGACGAAGCGGTTGCAGGCGGAACTCAAGTCCGGGCCGGGATCGCTGCGTCCCCTGCCCTTCGGTCTGGCCAACGAACGGCGTCGCGTCCGCCTGTCGCCGTCGTCTGAACAGATGGTGCATGCCGCCTTGTCGCCGGCGGACGGATGGCGGCTGCACCTGCTGGCGCCCGCGGCCAGGCAGGTCCGCGGTGCGGTTCGCAGTGCCCAGTTCGCCGCCGCCTTCGCGGTGCTCGCGCTGATCGGCGTCGCCTGGGGTATCGCCGAGCGCTGGCGCAGACGCGCGGTGCAGGTTGCCGCCGCCGCCGCGCGGACGATCGAACTGGAAGCCGCCGTCGCCGCGCGGACCGGCGAACTGCGCCGCGAGATGGACGAACGGGTCGCCAGCGAGGCACGTGCCGAGACGCTGCGCGAAGGCTTGCGGCAGGCGAACCGCCTGGCGACGCTGGGCCAGATCACCGCCAGTGTCGCGCACGAAACCGCGCAACCGGTTGCGGCGATCCGGACCTATGCCGTCAACAGCGAACGGCTGCTCGACCGGGGCGACGAAAATCAGGTAAGGGCGAATCTTCAGGCGATCGGACGGCTGGCGGACCGGATCGGCACCGTGACCGCCGAATTGCGCGGGTTCGCCCGCAAGGGAACCGGCGACATACAGCCGATCGCACTCGCCGAGGCGATGGACGGCGCGCTGCTGATCCTGAAGGGGCGGCTGGCCGGGATCAACCTGTCCATTCCCCCGATCCCGCCGGAGTTGCGGGTGATGGCGGGCAAGGTGCGGCTGGAACAGGTGCTGGTCAATCTACTCCAGAACGCGGCGGAGGCGCTGGCGGGTCAGCGTTATGCGACGATCACGGTATCTATCCGTCAGGCGGGCGCGTATCTGCTGGTCGATATCGCCGACAACGGCCCCGGCATCGCACCGACGGTGGCGGACCGGATATTTACCCCGTTCGTTACCAGCCGGGCGTCCGGACTGGGGCTGGGGCTGGTGATCGCCCTGGACATCATGACCGACATGGACGGCAATCTGGAACTGATCCCGTCCGACCATGGCGCCTGTTTCCGGTTGAAGTTGAGGCGCCCGGCATGACCGCAACCGACGCGGACGACATGCCGGTGGTCGCACTGGTCGACGACGACGACGATCTGCGCACCGCACTGGCGCAGACGCTGGATCTGGCGGGATACCGCGTCGTACCGTTCACGGGAGCGGAAGCGGCACTGGCGGCGATCGATCCGGCATTTCCGGGGGTGGTCGTCACCGATGTGCGGATGCCGCAGATCGGGGGAATCGAGCTGTTCCGTCGGCTGCGCGAATGCGATCCCGACCTGCCGGTGCTGCTGATGACCGGTCATGCCGACGTGCCGATGGCGGTCGACGCGTTGAGGGCGGGGGCGTGGGATTTCCTGACCAAGCCGTTCGATCCGGAAGCGCTGCTCGCGGCACTGGCGCGTGCCGTCGCGCAGCGATCACTGGTGCTCGACAACCGCCGGCTGCGCGCGCTGGCGCTGGTGACGGATGCCTCGCCGCTGGTCGGGCGCTCCGTCGCGATCGAACGGCTGCGCGATACCATCGCGGTGGTCGCACAGACCGATATTGATATCCTGATCGAGGGGGAAACCGGGACCGGCAAGGAACTGGTCGCCCGGCTGATCCATCGTGGCGGGCGGCGGGCGCGGGCGCCGTTCGTCGGGGTCGCCTGTGCCGCGCTGCCCGATACCCTGCTGGACGAGGAGATGTTCGCCGCGCGCGGTACCGTCGCCGCGGCGCGCGGGGGCACCTTGTTCCTCGACGATATCGACCGTGCCTCCCCCGCCCTCCAGGAACGGCTCGTCCCGCTGGCGGAGGATCGGACGTTGCGGGTCGCCGGCGGGCATGATGCGATGCCCGTCGATCTGCGGCTGATCGCGACGGCGGACGATCAGGCGGAGGACCGGGTGCTGCCGGCGCTGTTCTACCGGCTGGCGGCGGTACGCCTGCGCATCCCGCCGCTGCGCGAGCGGCTGGACGACGTGCCGCTGCTGTTCGCGCATCTGGTCGACACCGCTGCCGCACGGCTGCGGCGACCGATCCCGCCCCTGACCCATGCCGTGCGACAGCATCTGGCGACGCATCGCTGGCCGGGCAATGTGCGCGAACTGGCGCATTTCGCCGACCGGGTGGTGATCGGGCTCGAAGGGGTGGAGGCGGACCACCTGGCCGCCGCCGCGACGCTGCCCGAACGCGTCGACGGCTTCGAACGACAGGCGATCATCGATGCCGTGACGGCGGCCGGGGGCGAGATCGGGGTCGCGATCCAGCAACTCGGCCTGCCCCGCAAGACCTTCTATTACAAGGTGCAGCGGCTGGGGATCGACCTGACCACGCTGCGCCGGTCGATCGCGCCGCCCCGTCCATAGCGTTCGCCGCCGGACGGGATCGACCGCATCAGCGGCACGGTGGCGCGAAACAGGGCGCCCGATCGAAATCGGTGCGCGTGAAGGGGCGATCGCGGAAGAGATAGCCGTAGTAGAACTGGCGCAAGCGGCGGTGAAATACTCGCACCCGGTCCTGATAGGCGAGTTGTGCGGTCAGATCGGTATCGGCGAGCCGCATCAGCAATGCCTGGACGCCGACCGACGGCAGCAGCCAGCCGAGTGCGCGACCGGCGGCATCGCGCGCCTCCAGACCCTGTCGATAGGCCCGCACCCGTGACGCGACGCTGTCATCGCCGTTCTGATGGAAGGCGAGATACCATTTGTAATGGAATGCCGTTCCGAGCGGCGCAGTATCGGACCATTCGGGATAATTCGCATAGAAGCGCCGCATCGTATCCTCGCGCGGGATATCCCATGCGTGGTTCACCGCCTCCCGCTGCGCCAGCGCGATCTCCGATCCCTGATCGACCGGGATGGCGGTGTTGATCGCGACGTTCGCCAAAGTCGGGACGATCAGGACCAGCACCAGCCACGCTGCCGCCAGCGTCGCGGCGTTGGTGACTGAGCTCCAGCGCCACCGCCCGATCAGCGCGGACAGCCCCACCCAGAACAGCAGATAGCCGAGAGCGACCACGGATACCGTCAGGATCGCGACCGCCGACACGCCCTCGATCACCGATGCGATCACGAACGGAGCGCATAACGCGATCCACAACAATCCCAGTCGCAGGGCGGTGCGCCGCCGCCACAATCGCCGTCCGCCGTGCGCCAACGCATCGAGCATCCGCTGCCGACCCGCCTCCCGCTCGCCGGAAACCAGATCGTGGAACAGGGCGATCACGAACAGTGGTGCCAGGAACACCAGCACGAAGGCGAAATCGAACCGGCCCGGCAGCGCCGCCTCCGGATTGAAGATATCGCCGTCGTATATCTGTGCTTCCAGACCCAGCGCCCGGACGCGAAGGATGTAGGGCGAGACGTCACGCATCCCCAGGGCCGCGAAGGCCAGCGGAGCGGGCGCGTCCCAGGTCGGATGGAAGCTGTAATAGGCGGCGCTGCCGGCATCCCCGGTGCGGTCGACATCATCGGCGACCGCACCGATATCCTCCGCCTGTGCCGCCGGGATCGCCGCGATGGCGGCGCGCTGGCGTGCCACCTCCGCCATCCCGGCGGCCAGTGCGGCCGCGGTCAGCGACGCGAGCAGGATCAGCGCGATCACGATCAGACGCTGTCGCAGCAACAGCCGGAGTTCGAGGCGCAGCAGGTTCATCGCCCTGCCCCCAGCCGACGGGTGGCGAGCATCAACAGCGTGGAGGCAACCGCCAGCCAGCCGATCACGACGACCAGCCCCGGCAGCGCCGCCGCGGCGAGCGTGCCGCCGCCGGGGGCAACGAAGCGGAAATCGGGGATCGCCTGCCAGTGATCGGCGCCGATCCGCTTACGACGATCCGCATCGGCGTCGGTGGCGCTGTCGTCGGCATAACTGACGCCGGCGGCTTGCAGGTGATTGAGCCGCTGGACGAGCGCATAGCGATACGCCTCCGCCTGCTCCATGAAACGGCGATGCCCGGCGACGTCTGTACCCGCCGCGGCCATCGACAGCGAGCGCAGCGCGATCGTGGGACTGACCAACCCGACCGCCGCCACCAGCCGGTTCTGACCGGCCTGCGCGGCAAAGCTGGCGGCGGCATAGCGATCGAACAACGACGAGGTCATCCGCTCGCCCTCGACCGCGACCACGCCCTTGTAGTTGACCGGCAGATCCTCGACCTTCGCCACACCGTAATGGTTCAGCACCGATCGCTTGAACGCCGCGAAATGGGGATCGTCCGGATCGTGGCTGTCCCCCATCCGCCGCAGGTCGCGGGCGATGGCGACGTCGGTCTGGAACCGGTTCGTCAGCGGGATCGCGGCACTGGCGATATCGGGAGCGACACGGGGCAGCAGCACGACCGCGACCGCCCAGATCGCCAGCAGCGCCAGCAACGCATCGCGGCCGCGACGGACCAGCGTGGAGACGAGCAGGATCACCACCGTCCACAGCAGGAGATAGGCGGCATAACCCAGCACAATCGCCAGTATCGGCCAGGCCAGCGCGCCCGGCTGGCCGGCGACCGCGACGAGGCCGATCGCGGCAGGCGTGGCGGCAAGCAGCGCCACGGTGCCCAGCGCCAGCAGCTTGCCGCGCACCACCTGCCCCCGGCTGGTGCCCTGCAACATCAGCAGCCGCAGCGTACCGCGCTCCGTCTCCCGCGCCAGTGCGCCGTAGCCCAGAAAGATCAGCAGCAATGGCGCCACGACCTGAAGCATGAAGGCGGGCGTCAACTGGCCGAACCGGATCAGCAGCGAACTCTGCCGGACGTCGCCGAAATTGGCGGTGTTCTGTCGATGCCCCTCTAGGAACATGCTGCTGCCCGTAAAGGCGTCCACCCCCGGATCGAAGGCGGCGAGCGGCCCGAGCGGCCGGAAGATGAAGGTGCCGTAATGCACCATGCGATGCGGGTGCCGGTCGGGCTGGGCATCGAATGCGGTGTCGGCGGCATGGGCGTGGCGATCGCGCAGGGCGGCGATGCTGCGCTGGTGCGCGAACGAGCTGGCGGTGGCGACCAGCGTCAACAGCACGAGCAGCACGATCGCGATGAACGCGACACGGTTGCGGGCCATCATCCGCCACTCGTCGCGGGCGATCAGTCGAACGACGCTCATGCCGCCGCCCACCCGTCGCCGATTTGGAACCGGGCATGGAGGGCACGCACGTCGAACCGCTCCGGCCCGTCCGCCGTCACCGCATGGGCGACGCCCCCGTGTTCGAGGAAGGCGATGTGATCGGCGATATCGGCGGCGGACAGCAGATCATGGGTCACCATCAGGACGGCGGTACCGCGTTCCCGCACCGCGATCAGCAACGCGTTGAAATCGGCGGTGGCGCGGGGGTCCAGTCCGGAGGTCGGCTCGTCGAGCAGCAGCACCGGCACCTGCCGCAACAGCGCGACCGCGATCGCGACCTTTTGCCGCATCCCTTTGGAAAAGCCGCCGAGCCGCTGGTCCCAGGCACGTTCCTGCAACCCCGCAGCCGCCAGCGCATCGACGATGGCGGTCCGCCCCTGCCGTTCGCCTGACAGGGCCAGCAGGTAATCGGCGTTCTCGACCGCCGAGAGATGATCATAGAGCGCGACGTTTTCCGGCAGATAGGCGATGCGCCGCCGGGCGGCATCGGGCTGCGCGACGGGATCGATCCCGCATATCGTCACCGTCCCCGATTGCGCGCGGGCGAAGCCGAGCAGGACGGACAGGGTGGTGGACTTGCCCGCGCCGTTGCCACCCAGCAAGGCGGTGATGCTGCCGGCGGGAACGGCAAGCGACAGGCCATCCAGCACGGTGTGGCGATCATAGATCAGGGTCAAGTCGTTGATAAGGATCGGATCGATCGTCGTCGGCATGCGTACCTCAAGCGTCGCGGGCGGACCCCATGCGACATCCGGAGCGATGTAACAAGATATCATTGACGATGATACATCATTACCGTCATAAGCCGCCGGGTTCTGGCCACGCCCCGGGCGTCGCCGTGTCGTGCGAAGGGGAAATCGACTTGCGTATGTCCATGGGCGCCGCCTCGGCGGCGGGTGCCTTTCCGTTTGCCGTCGCCCTGTCATGCTCGGCGGCCTGGGCGCAGCCCGATGGCGACGTGCCCGCCGAACCCGATCGCGACGAGATCACCATCACCGGTGTCCGCCAGTCGTATCGCGGCAACATCGCGGTGCGCGAGACGCCCCAGGCGATCACGACGATCGACGAGGCGGTGTTGCGGGACAACAACATCGTCCGTCTGACCGACGCGCTGGACCTGAACGCCTCGGTGGTGCGGCAGAACACGCTGGGGGGGCTGTGGGACAGCTTCGCCGTGCGCGGGTTCGCGGGCGACGAGAACCTGCCCAGCGGCTATCTGGTCAACGGGTTCAACGCCGGGCGCGGGTTCAGCGGTCAGCGCGACGTGGCGGGGATCGAGCGGGTCGAGGTGCTGAAAGGGCCCGCGGCGGCGGTGCTGGGTCGAGGCGAGCCGGGCGGATCGATCAACCTGGTCACCAAGCAGGCGCAACTGGGGCGCAGCTTCGGCAGCGCCGCCGTCCAGTATCGCAGTTTCGACACCGTTCGGGCGGAGGCGGATGCGAACCTGGCGTTGACCGGCAACCTGACCGCGCGTCTGATCGGCTATGCCGAGGCGGGGGATACGTTCCGCGATACGGTGGCCCAGAAACGCTGGGGATTCCTGCCGTCGATCGGCCTTGGCCTCGGTGATGCGACGCGGCTGACCTATGATTTCGAATGGACACGGGTGGAGGTGCCGTTCGATCGCGGCATCGTCGTCCTGAACGGCGAGTTCGACACGGTGCCGCGTACCCGCTTCCTCGGGGAGCCGAGCGACGGCGATACCGTCGCACGGGCCACCGGGCATCAACTGCGGCTGCAACATGATTTCAGCGATGGCTGGAGCGTGTCGATCGGGGCCAGCCATCGCGACACCCGCCTGACCGGGGCATCGTCGGATGCGGAGACGGTGCGTAACCGGCAGAAGCTGTATCTCGATGGTCGATCATTGTCGCGGCAACGGCGGACGCGGCGCTATACCTCCGAACACAGCGTGCTGCGTGCCGAGATCGCCGGCGAGTTCGAGACGGGGGCGTTGCGCCACCGGGTCCTGATCGGCGGGGATTACGACCATTTCGACACGGACCAGTTCTTCACCCGTTTTCGCGGACCGGTGGTGACATCGGCGACGACCGATCTGGCGGGTTACGTGATCGACCTGCTGGACCCGGTATATGGTCGTTATCCCGTCCCCGTCACCGCGCCGATCACCAACCGGCTGGACGTGCAGCGGACCATGGGCGGCTATGTCCAGGATCAGATCAGCCTGACCGACCGGCTGCAGGTGCGGATCGGCGGACGATACGACGACTTCCTGCTGCGCGTCGACAATCGCCTGACCGGCGTGACGGGCAAGCGCCAGCGCAGCCGGTTCAGCCCGCAGGCGGGGATCGTGTACGAACTCGTCGATCCGGTGTCGGTCTATGCGGCATATGGCGAGGGATATCGCGCCAATATCGGCGCCGATGCCGCCGGCAACGTGTTCGAACCGGAGACAAGCCGGTCGATGGAAATCGGCCTGAAGCTGGCGTCGGCGGACGGCCGGCTGACCGGCACGCTGTCGGTATACCAGCTCCGGAAATCGAACGTCCTGGCCACCGATACGCTCAACCCCGGCTTTTCGGTGGCGATCGGCAAGGCGCGCAGCCGCGGGATCGAATTCGACCTCAACGGCCGCCTTCCCGGCGGTGTCGATATGCTGCTGAGCTATGCCTATACCGACGCCGAAGCCCGGTCGAGCGTGCTGGACCCCAATTTCTCCTTTCAGATCAGGCCGGGCGATCCGCTCATCAACATTCCCCGTCACAATCTGAATGCCCAGGCGGCAAAGCGGTTCGCGGTCGGCACGCGCAAGGCGTCGCTGGGGGCCGGCGTGCAATATGTTGGAAAGCGCAACGGCGAGACGGGTACCGGCTTCACCTTGCCGTCGCACGTGCTGGCCCGCGTCTTCGGGCAGGTGGAGGTGACCGAGGGCGTCGAACTGTTCGGCACCGTCGCCAACCTGTTCAACGACCATTGGTACGCCAACAGCTACTCGCCCGTCTGGGTGCAGCCCGGCGCACCGCGCACCGCCACCATCGGGCTGCGTGCCGGCTTCTGACCCGGAGATCCTGTGCATATCCGTCATCGACCGATCCTCGCCGCTGCCCTGTTCGCCTGCGCGGCGGCGTCGGGGCAGACACCTGCCCCGCTTCCCGGCCTGCCCGCCGCGATCCTGCCGCCGGTGCTACCCTGGTCCGGTGCGAGCGAGCGGCTGATCGTGGCGCGAGACGATCCGTGGATCACGCCGGCGGAGCGCAGCGGTTTCGTCACGACACCGCGCCAGGCCGAAACGCGGGCATGGCTCGAACGGCTGGATGCCGCCTCGCCGCTCATCTCGATCGAGACGTTCGGACGCACGGGCGAAGGCCGCGATCTGCTGCTGGTCCGTGCGAGCAAGGGGGCCGGCAAGGACGGCAGGCCCAAACCCGTCGTGCTGGTGCAGGCCGGCATCCATGCCGGCGAGATCGACGGCAAGGATGCCGGCCTGATGCTGCTGCGCGATATCGCGTCGCGCGGCAAGGACGCGCTGCTCGACCGCGTCGATCTGGTGTTCGTGCCGATCTACAATATCGACGGGCATGAGCGGATGAGCCGATGGAATTTCCCGGCGCTGCGGGGCCCGCTGGAAAAGGGATATGTCGGCAACGCCCGCAACATCAACCTGAACCGCGATTACGCCAAGGCCGACGCGCCCGAAACGCGCGCGATGATCGCCCTGCTCCGCCGGCTCGACCCGATCCTCTATATCGACTGCCATGTCAGCGACGGCTTCGACATGCAGTACGACATCACCTTCACCTATGCCGGCTGGGGCCGTTATGCCTATCACCGCGCGACCGCCGACTGGCTGACGGAACGGTTCGGCCCAAAGGTGATGCAGGTGCTGGACCGCGCCGGGCATATCCCCACGATCTACCCCAGCCCGGTCGACACGCGGAGACCGGCCAGCGGCGTCCGCCAGGCCCCCGAAGGCCCCCGCTATTCGACCGGCTACGGCGACTTCATCGGTGTGCCGACCGTGCTGGTCGAGAACCATATGCTGAAACCCTATCGGCAGCGCGTGCTGGGCACTTATGTGCTGCTGGAGGCGGCGCTGGCGCTGGCGGCACGCGATGGCGATCGCATCGCCGCCGCCAAGGCAAGCGACCGTTCCAGCCGGCCGGCGACGATGCTGGCCCGCTGGCGACCGGCCGCGCAGCCGGTCGGCTGGGTCGAACGGTTCCGGGGTATCGCGTTCGATACCTATCGCTCACCCGCGACGGGCCGGATGGAACAGCGATGGACGGGCCGGCCGGTGACTTTCCGAATGCCTATCATCGGACAGGAACCGGTCCAGACGGTAACGTTACCCAGGGCATGGTGGGTGCCGGGCGAACAGGCCGAGGTGATCGATCGGCTGCGCCTGCACGGTATCCGTTTCGAGACGACGGCAGGTCCGCGACGCCTGCCCCTCGACCGGGTTCGGTTGCGCGACGTGGTGGTGCAACCGGCGCAGGACGGCCGGCTGCCGATCAAGGCGTCGTTCGTCCATGAGCCCGTGGTCGAGACCCTGCCCGCCGGCACGATCCGCGTTCCCGCCGACCAGCCGCTCGGTCTGCTGGCGGCAGCGTTGCTGGAACCGGAGGCGCCGGATTCGCTGCTCGCCTGGGGGTTTTTTCCCGAAATATTGTGGGCACCATCCCGCGCCGAGGATTTCGTCGAGGCACCGCTGGCGGAAGCATTGCTCGAACGGGATGCGACCATCCGGGCCGCGTTCGCCGCCAAGGTGGCGGCGGAGCCGGCGTTCGCGGCCGATGGCGCGCGACGCCTGGCCTGGTTGCGCGAACGCCTGCCCGGTCGCGACCGGTTCCATCATGTCTATCCGATCTGGCGCGAACCGTGACCCCGATCGGTCACCGGTCGGTCACTGGCTGGCCGGCTGGACTAAGGGCGGCTGCATGGCCTAGATGCAGGACATGGATATCGACCCGCTCGCCACCGCCATCGACCGCGCCCGTGCCTTTGCCGCCACGGTCGATGCCGGCCATGTGATCGATGAGGCCACCGGCTTCACCGCCGACAATCTTCTGGCCCTGATCGCCGCGGCCGCGCCGCCGACCCGGGAGGACGCGATCGTCGACCAGCTGGGCGATCTCGCCTGACGACCGCCGGACGAGGTGGACCACGTCCGCCTGCAGTGAAAGACTGACCAGATGTGCAATCGCGCCCGCAATCTCGGCGAGCCGGAGGAGTTGTTCGAGCGATTCCGGATCGACTGGCTGACGCCCAAGCCGATGGACAACCGGTTCGATCCGCGGGAACTGCGCCCGTTCGGCCGGGCCTATGCCATCCGTCGCGAGGACGATCGTACCGGGCTCGACGTGATGGAATGGGATGTGCTGGCGGGCGAGGCGAAGCAGGCCGGTCGCAAGGTGGCGCAGACCAATGTCCGCAGCCTGCACCTGCCGCAATGGCGCTCGCTGGTGGCCGACCCCGCCAACCGCTGCCTGATCCCGCTGACCGAATTCTGCGAATGGGCGCGCAAGCCCACCGACCTCGGTGACGGCAAGAAGCCGATCAAGGGCGAAATGTGGTTCTCCGTCACCGACCAGCCGATGTTCGCGGTCGCCGGTTTCTGGCGGCAGGTCGGGGATCAACGGTATTTCGCGATGGTGACATGCGATGCGAACGATCTCGTCGCCCCCATCCATCCCAAGGCGATGATCACGATCCTGGCGCCCGAAGATCACGACCGCTGGCTGACCGGCGATTACGACGATGCGCGGGCGTTGCAGCGCCCCTACCCCGCGGCGCGGATGACGGTACGGGGGCCGGTGTTCCCCACGCGCGAGGGATGATCGCGATCGATCGGGCGCTGGGTGGTCGATGGCGAACGGAACCCTGATCCCCGTTGCCGACCGGATATCATGGGGGCTGATCGTCGCGATGGTGGTCGCCTGCCTTCTCGCGATCGATGGACTGGGCTTTCAGGTCGATCCCGGACGCGCGATGCTTCCCGCCGGTGGACTGGCGATCCTCGCTGCCGCGGTTGCGATCGGCAGGGTCGGTGGCCGCCCCCGTCTGGAGGCAGGGGCGACCGCCTTCCTTCAGATGACGCTGTTCACCATCATCGGCGTGGTCCTTTCCTACGCGCTGGCGGCGCGCGCAGGGCCGCTGTGGGACGATCGGCTTGCCGCGGCGGACCGGGCGCTGGGGTTCGACTGGCCGGCGGTCTTCCACACGGCCGACGGATCGGTCGCGGCGCTGTGGATCGGCGGCATCGCCTATCACAGCCTGACCGTGCAGATGATCGTCGCCATCGTGGTGTTGAGCGCCACCGGCCGGAACGACCGGTTGCGCATCGCCATCGCCGCGGCGATCCTGAGCGGGTTCGTCACCATCCTGATCTCCGGCGTGACGCCGGCGATGGGCAATGTGTTCGACCCTGCCCGCTATCGCCATCTCTGGCCCTCGGTCGCGTGGATCGAGCAGGACATGCTGCGGGGCCTGCGCGTCGGCACTTGGCGGACGCTTGACCTCACCCAACTGATGGGGATCGTGAGCTTCCCCAGCTATCACGCCACCTTGCCGGTGATCCTGACCTGGGCCCAGCGCGACATACGGGGATGGCGGCTGGTCGCGCCGGTCTGGGCGGGGCTGACCATCGTGGCGACGCCGCTGTTCGGCGGGCATTACGGGGTCGACGTGGTGGCCGGCATCGCGCTTGCCGTGATGGCGCTCAAGATCGTGCCGACCCTCGTGCGCAACGGCACGGCATCCGGTACCAGCGGACCGGCCGGGTCGTCCCGTCAGTTCAGCGCCGCATCGATCGCCCCGGCGGCCGAGGAGGCACCACCGGCGGCGTTCATGGCGGCGGCAAGCCGGGACGCCGCCTCCCGGTAGCGCGGCTGGTCGATCACCCGTTCCAGCGCCAGCGCCAGCCGGCGGACCGACGCGGTCCGGGGGGACAGCACCTCTCCCGCGCCGGTCCATGCGACCCGTGCCGCCGTACCGGGTTGTTCGAACGCGATCGGCAGCGTGACGATCGGGACACCGGCGGCCAGCGCATCGAGGACGGTATTGAAGCCGCCGTGCAGGATCGCCGCCGCCGCATGACGCAACACCGCCTGTTGCGGCCACATCGCCCGGACGAGCGGATCGCCGGGCAACCCTGCCGCCTCCGCCGCGCTCAGGCCACCGCCATGCCCGATCACCGCCCGCGCCCCGATCGCGGCGCAGGCTTGCGCCATCAGCACGAACAGCGATCGCCTCGCGCCCTGCAGGCTGCCGAGCGAACAGAACACCAGCGGCCGGCCATCGTCGGGCAGTTCGACGGGTTCGTCCGCGAGGTTGCGCCACGGTGCCCCGTAGCGGAACTGCGGCGGCAGGCTGCGGCGGGGATAATCCAGCGCCTGCGGGCATTGCGCCACATAAAGGCGGGGGACAGGCGCGGCCTCCGGCAGGTTCCAGACCGCACGATGCCTGCTCAGGACATCGGCGACCGGCCGCATCAGCCGTTCGGATACCCGGTAGCCGCCCCGGTTGCGCAACCGGCCGATCGCATCGTCACGGTACCGCCATCCGAGGAAAGGCGGTGGAACATCCTCCTCACCCAGCAGGGGCAGCCCGGTCACGCTGACGATCATCGGCAAGCCCAATGTCTGGGCGATCAGTGCCCCCGCCGGCTCTGCCGAATCCGCGATCACCGTATCGGCACCGATATGGCGCAGGACGGACGGCGCGTGGTTCAGCAGCCGTTCGCTGATCGCCGCCGTCGCCCGGATCATCCGGGTCAACCCGACCGGCCCGGTCGGGGCGGCGAGCGTGGCGTTGAAGCGCCGCAGCGATCGCTCGACCTCGATAACATCAGAAATCGCGGCAAAACCGATCCGGGGATCGGTGACCAGCGGCGCGACGTCCGACTGGTGGACGATCGTGACGCGGTGCCCCAGATCCATCAACGCCGATCCCAGCACCTGCAAGGGATTGACATGACCCGGCGTCGGCGGGGCGATGATGGCGAAGTGCCGACGCCCCGTCATGCCGCCGACACCTTCTTAACGCGATCCATGGGCATGACGGGTTCCGGACGGACAGGGGATGGATACGCAGACGGCGCTGCGCCCTATCGCCGAATTTCGCCACGAACATTAGCGTCGATCAAACCCGGAAAACAATAGATTTTCAGCCGGCTACCCGCCTCACGACGGGCGCCCACGTCGTCTCAACGCCGGCCGGGCGCCGATCGGGCGCCGGTCGCGATCTATATCAGAGAGGATTTCCGCTTGGGCGCCTCCTCGCCTTCGGTGCTGGTCTGTCCCTTGTCCAGCGTATCGCTCGGCCGGCGCGCATCACCGTCGTTCTGATGTTCGGTGGACAGGTTGGGACGATCCGTCTCGGTAGTGGGCTTGATCGGGTCGGTCATGATCGCTCTCCTTGATACCTGAGCCAACGACGCGGAGAATGACGTGTTCCCCGCCTGTCCGTTGATCCGGATCGCCTTACCCGTTCGTCCACCGGCGTGGTGACCGTTCGACGTCCATGACGTTGCCGGACCTGACTTGTTTCAGAACCGGGGGCTATCACACCGGCGCCGATCGATACGCCGTCAACCCTGACGACCGGACAAACGGGAACGGCGAAGCCGGCATGACGATGGCGAATGGAAAAGCGGATGATCGGCGGTCGTGGTGTTGCAATCGTCGGGCGCAAACGGTTAAACGGCCGCCCTGCCCGGTTAGCACAGCTGGTAGTGCGTCCGATTTGTAATCGGGAGGTCATCCGTTCGAGCCGGATACCGGGCAGGGGTATCCCGCAGGTGATTGCCCCCTCCCCCCAGGCGGCTGGCGACGTTCGATCACGTTAACCACTTTTCCGGTTTCGGGGTTGGATTGGACAGTTTCGTAAATAACTTTCCGGTCCGGCCGCCTCGTCGAATGGTAAACCTATCGGCATCCATACGCATCACCATGAAATATACGTGAAATTCCCGAAATCTGCTTTGTCTGACATCTTATTTGCATCGTACCGATTTGATACGAACACAGATTCAACTTACCGTCAGGCTTTACACATCAGCACAACCGAATAAATGGCCTGCCCATAGACCTGTCCAATTCGGCAGGCGTGTCAGGGGGCATGATGAATTTTCTATACAGTGCGGCATTCGGCTTGGTCCTAAGCGCAGCGATGCCCGCGCAGGCGGCAATAGTGTTGGATGGCAACAAGCCCAACGGTGTCATCGGCGACCGGATGGACCAGTGGTATATCACCGCCGATGATTTCACGGTCGGCAGCGCTCAGACGCTGCGCTCGATCAGTTTTTCAGCGTATCAATACAAGCCATCGATCGATACGCTCGGACCGGCCATGGATCAGCGGTCGCTGACCTACTGGATCATTGCGGACAATGCCGGCAAGCCTGGACAGGTGTTGGCACAGGCAGCGGCGCAAGATTTACGCTTCACCGCCACCGGACAGCAGGGCTATCAGGTCGAAAAGGCCAATAATTATCCCCGCAGCATCGTCGAGTTCAATCTCGCCGCCGATTTCGCCGTGGCGGCCGGCCAGAAATACTGGCTTGCGCTGCAGTTCGATGGTCCGGGCACGATCTATTGGGAAACCGCAGATCGACGCGACGCCAGTGACGATGCCTATTTCATCGCCACGTCGTTTAATACCGTGACGGACGTCAATCTGTTCGCGCCGGAAAAGAAGACCCCAGGCTGGGTCAGGACCACGGGCATCTACGGCAATCATGCCTTCTCGCTCGACACCGCACGCCTGTCGGGAACCGATGCGGTGAGCGCGGTGCCGGAACCCGCCACCTGGGCGATGATGCTGGTCGGTTTCGGCATGGTCGGCGCGGTGGCTCGCTATCGGCGGCGTCGGACCGTGGTGCGTTTCGCCTGATATCCGATCGTCCCGATCGATCCTCGAATAGCCACAGGGCGTCTTCCTTATGGATGACGCCCTGTTTCCGTATTGACGCCCACCGTCCCGCAGATCGGTCCTGCTGCGGTCACCGTCGCCCGAACAGCTTCTCCACATCGGCCATTTGCAGCTTCACCCAGGTCGGCCGGCCGTGATTGCACTGGCCCGAATGGGGCGTCGCCTCCATTTCGCGCAGGAGCGCGTTCATCTCCGCGACCGACAGGGTGCGGCCCGCCCTGACCGAGCCGTGGCAGGCCATCGTCGCCGCGACGTGATCGAGCCGTTCACGCAGCGACAGCGCTTCGTCGAACGCGGCGAGTTCGTCGGCGAGATCGGTGACGAGGCCCTTGGGATCGGCTTGCCCCAACAATGCCGGCGTGGTGCGGACCAGCATCGCGTGAACGCCGAACCGCTCCAGTTCCAGCCCGAATTCCGCAAGTTCCGGCGCGCGCGCCTCCAGCCGGTCGCACGCGGCCTCGTCGAGTTCGACCACTTCCGGCAGCAGCAGCGCTTGGGCGGCGATGCGACCGCCGGCCAGCGCGGCGCGCATCCGTTCCAGCACGAGGCGTTCATGCGCGGCATGCTGGTCGACCAGCACCAGCCCATCCTCCGCCTCGGCCACGACATAGGTCTTGGCCACCTGCCCGCGCGCGACGCCAAGCGGATGGGTGGCGGTTTCGGGCGGCGGCGCCCAGGCCGGCTCGGCGCGCGCCTGCGGCGGGGCGGTGAAGAAGTCCGTGCGGCGTTCGAACACGCTGCCCTGCGCCGGCGCGGGCCACGACGCCGGACTGGGGCTGTTGGGCATTGCGGGTTCGGGTTGCCACATGCCCAGCGCCGCACCGGCCGGTCGCTGCGCCACCCGGTGCCCCGCCTCGTCCAGTGCACGCCGAAGGCCGGAGACGATCAGGCCACGGACCAGCGCGGGATCGCGGAACCGCACCTCCGTTTTGGCGGGATGGACGTTCACGTCGACCTCGGTCGGCGGCAGGTCGAGGAACAACGCCACCACCGCGTGGCGATCACGTGGCATCATCTCGGCATAGGCGCCACGGATCGCGCCGATCAGCAACCGGTCCTTCACCGGCCGCCCGTTGACGAACAGATATTGATGGTCGGCCACGCCGCGGTGGAAGGTCGGCAAACCGGCAACCCCGCCCAGCACCAGATCGTCACGTACCCAGTCGATCGTCACGGCATTGTCGGCAAGCGCCCGGTCGGTCAGCGCGGCGACGCGCTGCGGCCGACTGTCCGCCGCCGCGACGGTCAGGACCCGGCGGCCGTCATGCTCGACCAAGAAGGCGACATCGGGGCGTGCCATCGCCAGCCGGCGGACCGCATCCAGGCACGCGGCATATTCGGAGCGGGCGGAACGCAGGAACTTCCGCCGCGCCGGCACCCGCGCGAACAGCTCCTCCATGACGATTCGCGTGCCGGGCGGTAGCGCCGCCGGCCCCTCCGCCACCACGGTGCCATTGTCGACAACCCGGCGCCAGCCATCGGCCCCGGCCGGGCGACTCTCGATCGTCAACCGTGCGACACTGGCGATCGAGGGTAGCGCCTCACCCCGGAACCCCAGCGTCTCGACCGCCTCGATCCGCTCGTCGGGCAGTTTGGATGTGCAGTGCCGCTGCAGGGCCATCGCCAGTTCGGGCGGGGTCATGCCGCAACCGTCATCCGCCACCTCGACGCGGTTGAGACCCCCTTCCGCCAATGTCACCGCGATACGGCTCGCCCCCGCATCGAGGGCGTTCTCGACCAGTTCCTTCAACGCGCTGGCGGGCCTTTCCACCACCTCACCGGCGGCGATGCGATTGACGAGATGCTCGGGGAGGCGGCGTATTGACACGGGCAAGGCTGTAGCCCAAGCGACGGCATCCCGCGACCCCGCTAACCATGACGATCCATCCGGCAGCTCATGTGCAGGCGGTGTTCCGTGGGATGCCCTGCGACCGGTCGCCGGTACTCCGGCGGCATGTGATGGACCTGCGCTCAATGAAGTTGCCCCGTTTCTTCAAATTCATGTCGCACGACATGGCGATCGACCTCGGTACCGCCAATACGGTGGTGTATGTTCGCGGTCGCGGTATCGTGCTGAACGAACCGTCGGTGGTCGCGGTCGAGACGATCAACGGACAGAAGCGCGTGAAGGCGGTGGGCGACGACGCCAAGCTGATGATGGGCAAGACCCCCGGCAATATCGAGGCGATCCGCCCCCTGCGCGACGGCGTGATCGCCGATATCGACGTCGCCGAGCAGATGATAAAATATTTCATCCAGAAGGTGCATGGCCCCCGCAAGTTCGCGCGCTGGCCGGAAATCGTGATCTGCGTGCCGTCGGGATCGACCAAGGTGGAACGTCGCGCGATCCGTGATGCCGCCTCCAACGCCGGTGCCAGTCAGGTGTGGCTGATCGAGGAGCCGATGGCCGCCGCGATCGGCGCAGACATGCCCGTGACCGAACCGATCGGCAGCATGGTCGTCGACATCGGTGGCGGCACCACCGAAGTGGCGGTGCTGAGCCTGCGAGGCCTTGCCTATACCACGTCCGTCCGGGTGGGTGGCGACAAGATGGACGAGGCGATCGTCAGCTATGTCCGCCGCAACCACAATCTGCTGATCGGCGAGGCGACGGCGGAGCGGATCAAGCATCAGGTGGGCTGCGCGAAGCCGCCGGCGGACGGGATCGGCCAGATCATCTACATCAAGGGCCGCGATCTGGTGAACGGCGTGCCCAAGGAAATCCAGATCAGTCAGGGCCAGATCGCCGAAGCGCTGTCCGAGCCAGTCGCGACGATCGTGGAAGGCGTGCGGGTCGCGCTGGAGAACACGGCGCCCGAACTGGCCGCGGACATCGTCGATCAGGGCATCGTGCTGACCGGCGGCGGCGCATTGCTTCAGGGGCTGGACGAGGTGCTGCGCGACGAGACGGGCCTGCCCGTCACCGTGGCGGAGAACCCGCTGACCTGCGTCGCGCTCGGTACCGGGCGCGCGCTGGAAGATCCGATGTTCCGCGGCGTGTTGCAGAACGGCTGACGCCACCAGGCCCCAACCAGACTAGGGGGGAATGGCGCATGGCGCCTGCCCACGACCGGCGCACAGGCTTTTCGCGGCGACGGCAATACGGGATGTTCCTGGGCTATGTGCTCGCCATCGCCGGTGCGGTGGTGGGTGCGGTGCTGCTCGTCGCCAGTACATTCAACCCGCCGCTGTTCGCGGGCCTGCGGATGACGGCGGCGGCGGTGACGGCGCCGGTATCGTCCGGCCTCGCCGCGCTGGGATCGGCGGGGGCGACGGTGAGCGGCGCGATCAACGGCTGGGTGTTCGCCCATGCCGAGAATGCCGCCATGAAGCGCGAACTGGCGATCACCCGGCCGTTGCTGATGCAGGCGCGGACGATCGCCTATGACAATCGCCGGTTGCGGACCTTGCTGGCGGTACGCGACCGCACGGCGCAACCCGTGGTGGCGGCACGGCTGGTCAGTTCCACCGCGTCGAGCGGCCGGCGTTTCGCCCTGCTCGACGCCGGGCGCCTCCACGGCATCGAGATCGGCATGCCCGTGCGTGGCCCGGACGGCCTGATCGGTCGCGTGACGGAGACGGGGCCGAACGCCGCGCGTGTGCTGCTGTTGAGCGACACCGACAGCATCGTACCGGTGCGGCGTACCCGTGACGGCCTGCCCGCGATCGCCGCCGGACGCGGCGACGGGCTGGTCGATATCCGGTCGGTCAACACCACCAATGTTCGGTTCGATGCGGGCGACGTGTTCGTCACCTCGGGGACCGGCGGGCTGTACACCCCCGGCGCCCCGGTGGCACGCGTGATCGCGAGCGGGGCGGACACGGTATCGGCCCGGACCTTCGCGCATCCCGATACGCTGGACTTCGCATTAGTCGAGCGGCCCTTCATCCCGGTGCCACCGCCCGCCGGCCTGCCTACCGCCACTGCCCGATGACGGGGGTGGCCCGATGACCGAAGCGGACAGCAACCCCTTCGCCCCCACCCTGCCGCCCGGCCGCGCCCGCGCCCTGCCCTGGGCGACGGTGATGGCGGGATCACTGGTCACGATCCTGCCCATCGTCGCGACCGTGCCGATCATACCACCCTTCGGCCTGCTGATGTTGCTCACGTGGCGGCTGCTGGCCCGGTTCGCCCTCCGGCCTTGGGCCGCGGCGCCGCTCGGCTTCTTCGACGATCTGGTCAGCGGCCAGCCGCTGGGTTCGGCGGTGTTGCTGTGGTCGCTGTGCTTCATCGGTATCGATCTGATGGAGCGTCGGCTGGTGTTTCGCGACTTTCGACAGGACTGGCTGATCGCGAGCGGGGCGATCTTGTTCTGCCTCGCGCTGGGGCGGATACTGGCGGTGCCGGTTCGGGCGCAGGTCGATGCCGCGCTGCTGATGCAGGCCGCCGCGACGATCTGCCTTTTCCCCGCCGCGGCACGTTTGGTCGCCTGGATCGATCGCAAGCGGGGCATGGCATGAGGCGTTCGCCGACGATCGTGACCGAGGCGATGCAGGCGTACAGTTTCTCGCGACGGGCGTGGCTGCTGGGTGCCGTGCAGGCGGGGTTCGGCACCATGCTGGTCGGTCGCATGGGGTGGCTGGCGATCGCCGAAAACGACCGCTATACCGCGATGGCGGAGAGCAACCGTGTCAACGCCACGTTGGTGCCGCCGCGGCGGGGCTGGCTGATTGACCGGCACGGGGTGCCGATCGCCAACAACCGCACAGACTTCCGCGTCGACATCATCCCTGACCGTCTGCGTGACGAGGAGGCCGAACGGGTGCTGCAGGCGCTGGCGCGCATCTTGCGGCTGCCCCCCGAAGAGGTCGAGCGGGTGCGGATCGATCTGCGCCACGCCGCCGGGTTCCAGCCGGTGCAGGTCGCCGAAAAGCTGGACTGGGAACGGTTCGCCGCGGTCAGCGTCCACCTGCCCGAATTGCCGGGCGTACAGCCGACACGCGGCTTCGCCCGGCATTATCCCGGTGGCGCCGCGGTCGCGCATCTGACCGGTTATGTCGGCGCGCCCACCGCGGAGCAATTCAAGGAGACGCGAGATCCCCTGCTGGTCACCCCCGGTTTCAAGCTGGGCAAGGACGGGCTGGAAAAGTCGCTGGAGGCACGGTTGCGCGGTCAGGCCGGCGCCAAGCGGGTCGAGGTGACCGCGCGGGGCAAGCTGGTCGCCGAACTCGCCACCCGGCCCGACGTGCCGGGCAAGAACACCCGGTTGACGATCGATGCCGGGCTTCAGGAATATGCCGCGCGCCGACTGGGCACCAACTCCGGCTCCACGGTGGTGATCGATTGCCGCACCGGCGAGATGCTGTGCATGGTGTCGATGCCGGCCTATGATCCCAACAGCTTCTCGGACGGGATCAGCCATCTCGAATGGCAGATGCTGTCCGACAACGATCACGTTCCCCTGATGAACAAGGTGACGCAGGGGCTGTATCCGCCCGGTTCCACCGTCAAGCCGATGAACGCGTTGGCATTGCTGGAAGCCGGGGTCGCGTCGACCGACCGGATCAACTGCACCGGGGCGATGCGGGTCGGCACCGGCGTGTTCCATTGTCACAAGCGACATGGACATGGCCCGCTGGACATGAAGGGCGCGGTCGCCCAGTCCTGCGACATCTATTTCTACGAGATGATCCGCCGCATGGGGTATGACCGGATCGCGCCGGTCGCGCGGGCGGTGGGGCTGGGCCAGAAATTCGACCTGCCCTTCGGCAGCCAGCGTTACGGCACCGTACCCGACAGCGCGTGGAAGCTGGCGAAGTACAAGGATCGCTGGACCGTCGCCGACGGCCTCAACGCCTCGATCGGGCAGGGTTACGTCCTTGCCAATCCGCTGCAGCTGGCGGTGCTGGCCGCGCGTCTTGCCTCCGGGCGGGCGCTGCAACCCAGTCTGCTGGCGTCGCAGGTACATCACGATGTCCCTGCCCTGCCCTTCCAGTCCGAACATCTGCAACTGGTGCGGGAGGCGATGTGGGGCGTGGTCAACGGCGGTGGTACCGGCGGTGCGGCGAGGATGAACGTTCCCGGCGTCAGCCTGGCGGGCAAGACCGGCACCGCGCAGGTCCGCCGCATCACCATGGCCGAACGGCGCAGCGGCGTGCTCACCAACGGGCAATTGCCGTTCAAGATGCGCGACCACGCCTTGTTCGTCGGCTTCGCGCCGGCGGATAATCCGCGCTATGCGATCTCCGTCGTGCTGGAGCATAATGGCCATACCGTCCGCAATCTCGACACGCCGATGATCGGACGCGACATCATGACTTGGCTGTTCGATCGCGACCGCGCGATCGCCAGCCTGGCTACGATCGAACCGAGCTGGGGCGGCGACATCGCCACCCGCATGGCGGCGGACGAAGCCGCCTATCGGGCCGCGCACCGCCCTGCCCCGGCAGCGGCGGCGACCAAGACCGATGCCGTCGTGCCCAGCGATGCCCCCGCCGTCGAGGCGGCGACCGATCTCGCCAACCAGACCCAGGCCGCCATGGCGAACGGCATCGATACGCCGGCCGACGAAGGCACGACGGAGCCAAATCCATGAGCCGCAGCCTTGTCCCCGAACCGCTGGCGAAGCTGCCCTGGATGATCCTGCTGCTGGTCGCGGCGATCCAGGGGTTCGGTCTGGTGATGCTGTATTCCGCTGCGGGCGGCAGTCTGCGTCCGTGGGTGATCCCCCAGGGCGTACGGTTCTGCGCCTTTTTGGCGGGCGCTATCGTGGTGTCGCGCATACCCGTGGAATGGTTCAGGCGGTTCGCTTTTCCGGCCTATGTCGCGTTGGCGCTGGCGCTGATCGCCGTCGATGCGATCGGCGAAGTCGGGGGGGGCAGCAGACGCTGGCTCGACTTGGGTGTCATCCGCCTTCAACCATCCGAATTCATGAAGCTGTCGGTCGTGCTGGCGTGCGCCCGCTTCTACGAGATGCTGCCACCGGGGGAGACACGCCGGTTTGCGGCCGTGTGGCCGCCGATCGTGTTGATCGCGATCCCCGCCGCGTTCGTAATGCTTCAGCCCGATCTCGGCACTGCGTTGATGATCTGCGCGGGCGGTGCCACGGTGATGTTCCTTGCCGGCATCCCGCTGCGCCTGTTCGTTGGCGGGGCGCTGGCGGTGGCGGTGGCCGCACCGCTCGCGGTCAGTTTCCTGCTCCACGATTATCAGCGCAACCGGGTATTCATCTTCCTCGACCCCGAAAGCGATCCGCTCGGCACCGGCTATCACATCAGCCAGTCCAAGATCGCGATCGGATCGGGCGGTGTCTGGGGCAAGGGATTCCTCAACGGCACACAAAGCCATCTCGACTATCTGCCCGAAGGCCATACCGATTTCGCCTTTGCCACCATGGCGGAGGAATGGGGGCTGGTTGGCGGCATTGCCCTGATCGCCGCGTTCCTGATCGTGGTGCGCTGGGGGATCGAGGTCGGCCAGCAGGCGAAGACGCGCTTCGCCCGGCTGACCGCGGCGGGGCTGTCGATGACGATTTTTTTCTACGTCGCGATCAACCTATCGATGGTGATGGGGCTGGCGCCCGTCGTCGGTATCCCGCTGCCGCTGTTCAGCAACGGCGGATCGGCGCAAATGACGGTACTCTTGTGCCTGGGCGTTCTGATGGCGATCGACCGACAAAATCGTCGTTCCACGGCATGGTGAGGCAAAAAAGGGTTTGCATCACCCCGAACCATCGCTAAAGACGCGCTTCCCCGATGCGGCGGCCGCCCACCAAGCGCCACTTGAACCGCCCGGATATGGACGCATAGCTCAGTTGGTAGAGCAGCTGACTCTTAATCAGCGGGTCCTTGGTTCGAGCCCAAGTGCGTCCACCAGAGTTTTCAACGGCTTCGCAGTGATGCGAAGCCGTTTTGCTTTGGGCCGCCCCTGACTTTCCCCTTTCCTGCGTGGGCGACCTAACTCAAAGTTCGACGTTCACACGTCCTTCCCAACTTTTCCCACTCCTTCAGAAGCAGCCAGCGCGTTTGCACCGTGCGTGCTGCCAGCTGGTGAAGACGTTGTTCGACTACCTGCGCTTAGACTGGAACTCCGAGGCATGACGGGCTGACCGGGCCCTCATTCGCTGGTATCGGGCGCAGCGCCTTCCCGCAATCTTCGGATCAGCGCGACCTGCTGATCCCACTCGTACAGCACCCGGTTGAACGGATGGGCGAACACGCCGCGTGCCCGCGCCACTTCCTGATGTCCCACCCCGCCTCCACCAGGTCGGCGGCGGCAAAAATAAACTCGAGAGCACCGGTCAGGAACGTGAAAACGCCGCCATGCTCGGCGTAGCTGAAGCTGCCCGGCGTGCCGTGGACGTAGAAGTTGCGGCAGCGCACCGCCTCGTCGGTGACTATGTCCAGGTCGGTCAACCTCGTCACGTTCAAGAACTCATCAGCGGTCACTCCCGCCATTGCGCATTAGACCTCGTGTGAAGGTAACGCCCCGACTCCGGCGCCGGCGTCGACCCACAGCACGAAGCCGCTGCGCGGCAGTGGTGTTGGCGGTGAAGTAGCGCGTCGGCGCTGAGGTTTGGCCCCGCGGCGGCAAGGGCAGACGATGGGGTTCCTTCAGCAAGAGGAACCCTGTCATGGCGACGTTACCGACCGAACTGCCCACCACCCCGCTGCGCCAGCGGATGCTCGACGATATGGCGATGCGCGCGATGAAAGCGCGAACGCAGCACGACTATGTCCGCCACGTCCGCGCCTTCGCGGCCTTCCTGAGGCGCTCTCCCGACACGGCGACCGCCGAGGACGGGCGGCGCTTTCAGGTCCACCAGCGCGAGCACGGCATCAGCGAGTCCGTCATCGGCGCCACGGTGTCGGCACTGCGCTTCCTGTTCGGGGTGACGCTCGACCGGCCCGACCTGTCGCGCAAGCTGGTGCTGGCGCCGCGCGCCCGGAAGCTGCCCGACGTGTTGAGCGTCGATGAGGTCGCACGGCTGCTGGAAGCGGCGCCGGGCATCAAGTACCGCGCGGCGCTCGGCGTGGCATACGGTGCCGGCCTGCGTGTGTCGGAGGTCGCGCACCTCAAGGCCGACGATATCGACAGCAAGCGCATGCTGATCCGCATCGAGGAGGGGAAAGGCCGCAAGGACCGCAACGCGATGCTGTCGCCGCAGCTGCTCGAACTGCTCAGGCTCTGGTGGCGCGAGGGCAAACGGCGCAGCGTCCTGCTGCCGCATGGCTGGCTGTTCCCGGGACGCAGCTACACCGACCCGATCTCGACGCGGCAGCTGCACCGTGCGGTCTGCGAGGCCGCCGAGGCGGCGGGCATCCGCAAGCGGGTCAGCCCGCACACGTTGCGCCACAGTTTCGCCACCGCGCTGTACACAAAGGTCGCCACCCGGACGATCCGGGCGGTCACCGGCCCGCTCGACTGGTTGATGGCGCTGATGGAGGGCAGGACGCCGGCCGGGTGACGCCCAAGTGCGCGCCTCGCTCGAGGTCGCCGACATCTTCCGCACCGCCGGTCCTGCGTATCGCGCTGCCCATGCTGGGCATCTGAGCCTCGACCAACTCAAGGTCATGTCGGCGATAGAGACCTGCCGGACCGCCGTCATGGGTGGGCATGTCGAGGCCTGCACCGACTGCGGGCACTGGCGGGTCGCGTATAACTCCTGCCGCAACCGGCACTGCCCGCGGTGCCAGGACGCGGCCGCGCGCACATGGCTTGCCGAGCGCGAGGCCGACCTGCTGCCGGTCGCTTATTTCCATGTCGTCTTCACGCTGCCCGCCGAGGTTGCCGATGTAGCGTGGCAGAACAAGGCGGCGGTGTATGGGCTGCTGTTCCAGGCAGCGTCCGAGACGATGACGACCATCGCCGCCGACCCGAAGCATCTCGGCGCGCGCATCGGCATCACCGCAGTGCTTCACACCTGGGGCTCGGCGATGACCCACCATCCGCACATCCATATGATTGTCCCGGGCGGCGGGTTGTCGCGGGACGGCAGTCGCTGGATCTCGTCACGCCCGGCGTTCCTGCTGCCGGTCCGTGTTCTCGGCAAGCTGTTCCGCCGCCTGTTCCTGACCCGAATGATGGCGCTGCACGATGCCGGGCGGCTCGCCTTCCACGGCAGCCTCGCGCACCTTGCCGACCGGCGCGCGTTCCTGCGGCACCTGGCGCCGGTCCTGAAGAAGCGCTGGGTGGTTTATGCCAAACCGCCGTTTGCCGGGCCGGAAACAGTGCTCGCCTATCTGTCGCGCTACACCCACCGTGTGGCGATTTCGAACAGCCGGATCCTGCGCTTCGACCAGACCGGCGTTACCTTCCGCTATAAAGATTATCGCCGGGGTGGCGCCGACCGCCAGCAGGTTATGACGCTGACCGCCGACGAGTTCATCCGCCGCTTCCTGCTCCACGTCCTGCCGAAGGGCTTCCACCGCATCCGCCACTACGGCCTGCTCGCCGGTGCCACCCGCAAGGCGCATCTCGAACGTGCCCGCGAACTGCTCGGCGTTGCGCCATTGCCAGTCGATGCCCCGCCGACCATCGAACTCGATGACGCCCGCCCGCCATGCCCATGCTGCGGCGGACGCATGCTCGTCATCGAGACCTTCGAACGCTGGCGACAACCCCGCGCACCGCCGCGTGGCACCAGCGCGACCGGGGCCACGACGCCATGACCCGGCATGGCCCGATCCAGTCCCGCCACGCGATTACCGCGCTTTCGGCGTTCCGGCCGCTCGCGCCGGCCACATCGTCAGCCACATCGACGCTCGCCCAGACCGCAGGTCTTGCCCGACATCCATGGCCAAGGTTCTTCCCGAGTGCCGCATCACGGCCCGCTACGGCGCATCCCGCCCAACAGCGCGCCGACCGCCCAACCACCCGAAAACCGCTTTCCCCATAGGCCATCGCCCGTGGCCCGCGGCCTCCTGCCTTGGAGGAAATCATACACCTGCCGGTGCCTGATTTCCTTCACACAAGCAGACGTTCGCACGCCATTCCTCGCTACCCAACTTCGGCCGTTCATTCATCTCCGCGTTATGGCCGCTTTTGGCACCTGACCCTGCGATCTCGAATGTCGTGATGTGGTGGCAAGCGGAATGTCTGATTTCGGCGGGCGCCACAGGCTATTCCGCCAAGCGGCTCACAATCGTAGACTTGGCGTCACCGTCGCCGTAGGCTTCACCCGGTCGCCTGACCACCTCTGGACGAGTAGGAACAAGCATGTCGTTCGTGAGCAACCGAAGCGCACTAGCTGCCGCATTGCTAGTGGCCACGGCCTCGCCGACAATCGTGCAAGCTCAATCGACCGGGCTGGAAGACATGGTTGGTGCCCGCGCTGGTCAGGCAGAAGCAGAGTTGCAGCGTCGAGGGTATGTCAACACTGGCTCCCAGAGGGGTGACGACCGTAGCTATTCCAACTGGTGGAATGCCAATCGACGTCAGTGCGTGACTATCGCTACGATGAACGGACGATACAACTCGATTACTGCGACCACTGCTCCAGACTGCGGCAAGTCAGCCAATGATCGCGGTCGACCGGCTGCTGATCGGGACGGCAGGAACTATGACAGGTATCGACCGGAACGCTTCTCGGGCGATGCACATCGGTCTCGTCAGCACATGCCCGTGCGAGGCGTGAGCGACACTTCTGAGCTGCAATCGATCTGCCGCATCGAAGCATCGGGTCGGTATGATCGACGGCCCAGTGAACTGACTTTGGCAGGAGTCGTTCGCCAGCGCGATGGTGCAGTCGTTCGTGGCTGGTTCGACGTGGGGAAGAGGACGACGTTCTTCACATGCCAATTCGACCAGAGTGGTAGGTTCGTTGGACTAGATTGATGCGGCAGATACTCGTGTAACTGCGAGAAGAAGAGCTAACGTCGGCTAAGGCTATAACCGCCGGCAAGCGCGTTGACGGCTTCCAATCCTGATTTGCTGCAAGTGGTTTCAATTTCGGAACGTCCGCTTGGCCTAGTAGCAGCCGGCATATCCGCTATGCTGGATATATGGATAATGGTTCGGCTATCGCTGCCCTAGAGGCTGTTATGAACCTACAGCGAGCGTGGTAGCCTGCTTCATCATGAGG
>NZ_JACYUG010000009.1 GCF_014841615.1 Sphingomonas sp. CFBP 8760
CGATCGCTGCGGTGACAGCCCTCTAGCCCCATGACATTTTTACGTCAACAGGGTGTGCATAGAAAATTTGAAAAAATTCCAGACGGTCGGCCGATCTATCGGGTTGAGTGATTGCCGATCGGGTCGCATGATCCATCCCATGAACCACCGTCCCTCCGGCCTGGGCGATCCCGATCAGGCGAACCATGCCTGGGCGCGATTCCGGGACTTGCTGGCCTGGATGACGATGGCCGGGATGTTGTGCGCGGCGGTGGTGATCGCGGTCATGGCGCATATCCAGGGGCCGTTGCATCTCGTGACGATGTTCGCGGTGATCGGCGGCGTCGGAGGGTCGGTGATACTGGCGGGAGCGCTGATGGGGCTGGCGTTCCTGAGTTCCGGGTCCGGCCATGACGAGGATGTCGAACGGATCGACTGATCGCGGATGCGACAAGCTGGTGAAACAACAAGGGGCCGGTACCCTTGCGGCACCGACCCCCTGTTCCTTCAATCAGCCACCATGTCGCTTAGCTGGCGGCGACGTCGTCCGTGACGGCGGCACGGACCCGGCGCCGACGTGGCTTGGGTGCGTCCTCCTCGGCCGGGGCATCGCCGGCCGAGATGTTCAGCGACGGTGGCAGACGATCCGCGTCGACGCCATTGTCGCCGGACGCAGCCTCGACCACCGGAGCCGGCTCCCGCCGGGGCCGACCGCGACGACGCGGGGCCAGCGGCGCATCGGCATCGAGGATCGCCTCCGCCCGCTGCTCCAGATTCTCCCCCGCCGCAATCGGTTCGGCGCGATGCTGGCCGGCGACTTCGGGCTGTGACTGGAAAGCCGCCTGCGGCTGATAGAGCGTGTCGTTGCGCTCCGCATCCCCTTCGGGGCGATCGGCGAGACGCGTATTGCGGTCGTCGCGATTGTCCTGACGACGGGGACGCTCGCCCCCCTCTCCACGCGGCTCGTTGCGACGCCCCTCGCGCGGGCGATCCTGTCGTTCCGGGCGCTCTTGCCGCTCAGGGCGATCCTGCCGCTCGGCCTGCCGTTCCGGGCGCTCCTGCCGCTCGGGACGCTCCGCCCGTTCGAAACGTTCCTGCCGCTCGGCCGGTCGGTCGCCACGGTCCTGCCGCTGGGCATCGCCCTGCTCGCCGGCACGGATCGGCTCACCCTCGTCGCCATATTCGTCGTCGCCATCGAAATCCTGCGAGGGGCGGCGCTGCTGCGGCTGATCCTCGAACCGGCCGCGCTGGTCGCTCAACACCCGGAAATAATGGTCGGCGAACTGGAGATAATATTCGGTATTTACCCGGTCGCCCTGACGCTGCGAATCCGCCGCGAGGTTCTTGTACTTCTCGTAAAGCTGGTTCGCATTGCCGCGCGCGCGATTGTCGATGCGATTGCCGTTGTCGGAACGACCCTGACCGCCCTGACGCGGGCCGCCACCGTTGTTGCCGCCGCCGCTACCGTTGCGACCGGACGGCGCCCAGCCTGCTGCTGCCGATTATTGATCAAGCCTGTCGTCCCTTGCCAGTAACACTGTTCCAACGGTGCAGCGGGTTGTCCGGGCGCAGCCCCTGCCCGACATAGCGTCGAGCCCGTCGATACCACCACCGGGCAGCACCATCACGATGAGGCCGGCCACCGCACGATCTCGCGGTCGTCGTTGCCGGGCATGAGCCATCCGGCCGATGACGCCTGACGATTGAAGATCATATGCCCCGATCCGCTCATAGCGGCGGAGCACGCTGCCCCACAAGCGAAATATGGGCGCCCCTGCCGCCGGGTCAAGCGGCGATCAACACCCGTGGACGCCCACCGAGATCGCGGCGCAGATCGACCGCGAAACCCTGCGCCCGCAGCAGGTCGCCGACCGCGTCCGCCTGCGTCCAGCCGATCTCGACGATCGCCGCCCCGCCCGGCGCGACGAGGCGGCGCAGTACGGGCGCGAGACGGCGGTAATCCGCCAGCCCGTCCACCCCCGCGAACAGCGCCTCGCCGGGTTCGTACTCCACCACTTCGGGCGACAACGCCTCGTCCAGCCCGATATAGGGCGGGTTGCAGACGACGAGATCGAACGATCCCGTCACCGCCGTGGCCCAGTCGCCCTGCACGAAGGCCGCGCGGGTCCCGAACGGGGCGGCATTGCGTCGCGCCCAGCCAAGCGCGGCCGCCGACCGGTCGACCCCGATTCCCCGCGCGTCCCGCCATTCGTCCAGCAATGCGAACAACAGGGTGCCGGGACCGGTGCCGAGATCGAGGATGGTCGCGGGCGCCGCCGCCGCGAACCGGGCCAGCGCCGCCTCGATCAGCGTCTCGCTGTCCGCGCGCGGCACCAGCGCCCCCGGCCCGACCGCGAGATCGAGCGTCCAGAACCCACGGCTGCCGGTGATATAGGCGATCGGCTCCTGCCCCGCGCGACGGTCGACCAGCGCGGCGAATCCGGCGGGAACCGGTCCGTCATGGCCCAGCAGCAGCGCCGATCGCTCGATCCCCATCGCATGTGCCATCAGCAGTTCGGCATCGAGCCGGGGCGTCGCGGAAAAGGCGAAGCGCGCCGCCGCCGCCCCGATCGCCGCGCGGATGCCGTCTTGTCCAGCCCCTGCGGGGTGGTCAGGCATCGAGCGTGGCGAGACGTTCGGCTTCGTCCTCGGCGATCAGCGCGCCGACCAGATCGCCGAGTTCACCCTGCATGATCTCCGGCAGGCGATGCAGCGTCAGGTTGATGCGATGATCGGTCACCCGCCCCTGCGGGAAATTATAGGTGCGGATACGCTCCGACCGGTCGCCCGAGCCGACCATCGCCTTGCGCGTGCCCGACCGTTCGGAGGCGAGGCGTTCGCGTTCCGCCTCGTACAGGCGGGTGCGCAGCACCTTGAGGGCCTTGGCCTTGTTCTTGTGCTGCGATTTCTCGTCCTGCTGGATCACGACGAGGCCGGTGGGCAGATGCGTGATCCGTACCGCCGAATCGGTGGTGTTGACCGACTGGCCGCCGGGGCCGGACGACCGGTAGACGTCGATGCGCAGGTCGCGCGCCTCGTCGATCTTCACATCGACCTCCTCCGCCTCGGGCAGCACCGCGACGGTGGCGGCGGAGGTATGGATGCGCCCGCCCGCCTCGGTCGCGGGCACCCGCTGTACGCGGTGGACGCCCGATTCGAACTTCATCCGCGCGAACACGCCCTGTCCGGTGACGGAGGCGACGACCTCCTTGAACCCGCCCGCGTCGGAGGCGCTGGCGGAGATCGTCTCGACCCGCCACCCCTGCCCGTCGGCATAACGCTGGTACATGCGGAACAGGTCGCCCGCGAACAACGCCGCCTCGTCCCCGCCGGTGCCGGCGCGAATTTCCAGCATCGCCGCGCGCTCGTCGGCGGCATCGCGCGGCAGCAGCGCAAGCGCGAGACGGCGGTTGGCCGCCTCCAGCGCGGCCTTGTTCTCGTGCAGTTCCTCGGCCGCCATCTGGCGGAGTTCGTCGTCGCCGGTATCCTCGGCCATGTACGCAAGGCTTTCCGCCTCCGCGCGCAGCCGCCGCACCTCGCCCGCCGCCTGCGCCACGGGTTCGAGTTCGGCATATTCCTTCGACACCGCGACGAAGCGGTCGCCGGGCAGATCGCCCCGCGCCATCTGCGCCGCCAGTTCGTCACGCCGCGCCTCGATCTGGGCGATGCGGTCGGGAGAGATGGGGTTCATGCCAGACCGTTTGTAATCGGGTCGATGATCGCCCGCAGTTCATCAGGATGGAATGTCACACGCCGGCCGCGTTCGCCGACATGGGGCAACCCATTCATCCGGGAGAGCGAGATCGTATAGGCAGGATCGGCCTTCAGCGCCTTTTCGTAACGCTTTTTCGGATTGCCCGTGACAAATCCTTCCGCGGAATAGCCGGACCGGCGCAATGCAGCCGTCAGCGCGACGACGGGCAAGTGAAATTCCTCCGCCTCTGCGATGACAGCGATATCCACGGCAACCGGCGAGGTTTTTGGGACCAGCATCGCCAGCCGCTCGACCCCCGCTGCCCAGCCGACCCCCGCCGTTGCCGGTCCGCCGAGCGACTCGATCAACCCGTCATAGCGGCCGCCGGCCAGCACCGTGCCCTGCGATCCCAGCCGGTCGGTGACGAACTCGAACGCGGTGTGCCGGTAATAGTCCAGCCCCCGCACCAGTCGCGGGTTGCGCGTCCACGCCACGCCCGCCGCATCCAGCCCCGCCGTCACCGCATCGAAGAACGCGCGAGCCGCCGGCGTCAGATACGCATCGATATCGGGTGCCGAATCCGCCGCCGGCCGATCGCGCGGGTCCTTCGAATCGAGGATGCGCAGCGGATTCTTCGCCAGCCGGGTCAGGCTGTCCTCGGACAGGTCGGCGCGGTGCGCCTCGAAATGATCGACCAGTGCCTGCCGCCACGCGTCGCGGGTCTCGGCATCGCCCAGCGTGTTGAGCTGGAGCGTCACGCCCTCCACGCCCAGTTCGCGCAGCAACTGGTCGGCCAGGACCAGCAGTTCCACGTCCGCCGCCGGCTCGGGCGCGCCGATCACCTCCGCGTCAATCTGGTGGAACTGGCGATACCGCCCCTTTTGCGGGCGTTCGTAGCGGAAGACGGGGCCGGAGGTCGCCAGTTTCAGCGGCGCATATTGCTGCCACCCCTCGGTCAGGAAGGCGCGCGCCAGCCCGGCGGTGAATTCGGGCCGCAGCGTCAGCGAATCGCCACCGCGATCGGGGAAGGAATACATCTCCTTCGACACCACGTCGGTGGTTTCGCCGATCGAGCGGGCGAACACCTCGGTCGCCTCAAAAATGGGGATATCGACACGCTGGAAACAATACAGCGCGCGTACCCGCTCGAACGTGGCGAGCACGTGGGCGAAGCGGCGCTGTTCGTCGCCGAAGATGTCCTGCGTGCCGCGCACGCGCTTGGGGGTTTCGATCCGGGCCATAAGAGCGCGGGTATCTAGGCGAGCCCGCGCCCCTGCGCTAGGCGTCGTCGCCATGGAACGCACGCCATGGTCGACGCGGGGAACGACATTGCGGGCGACATGGGGCCGGGGCCTTGGCCAGCGGGTGGCGCCGCCGCGCTTCGTGCTGTTCGCCGTGGTGTTCGCCGCCGCGCTGGCGGTCGCGATTCCCTGGGCAGGTCGCGGCCGGGGGATCATGGCGGCGTTCGATCTTGCCGCGCTGGTGTTCCTGATCGCGGTGTCCACGCTGCTGCGCCGCGACGAGGCGGCGGCGATGCGGCAGGCCGCCCGCGACAACGATGCCAACCGCACCGTCCTGCTGGGGTTCACCGGCCTGACGATGGCGGTGATCCTGATCGCGGTGGCAGGCGAACTGAAAGGCCGCAGCGACGGCGCGGCGACCGTGCTGGTAGTGGCGACGCTGGTGCTGACATGGCTGTTTTCCAACACCGTCTATGCGCTGCATTATGCTCATCTCTATTATCTGGACGACGGAGCGGGGCACGATGCCGGCGGGCTCGACTTTCCCGGCACCGACGATACCCCCGATTACTGGGACTTCCTCTATTTCAGCTTCACGCTCGGCATGACGTTCCAGACCTCCGACGTCACCATCCGCGCGGCGGGCATCCGCCGGGTCGTGCTGGGCCACAGCATGGCGGCATTCGTCTTCAATCTGGGCGTGCTGGCCTTCACCATCAACGTGCTGGGCAGCGGCGGCTAGGGCGAGGGGACGGGCGGAGGGGCTGGACGCAGGGCGGCGCGGGTGCCTACACTCGCATCAACTCCTTCCGCATCAAAGGTTCTCCATGCACGCCACGTTCGTCGTCGCCCTGTTCGCGTCCGCCGCGCTGTCCGGCCTCGCCCTTCCCGCCGCCGCGCAGGTGCCCGCCGGCAACAGCGCACCGCAACCGGTGCCCTTCGTCGATACGATCCCCGCCCCGCGCGACACGCCCTATCCGGGCACCATCCTGCTGGATGTCGACGCCACCGATACCGAACGCGGGATCTTTCGCGTGAAGGAGACGATCCCCGTCGCCGCCAGCGGCAAGATGGCGCTGCTCTATCCGAAATGGCTGCCCGGCAAGCACGGACCGCGCGGCGAGATCGAGAAGTTGGCCGGCCTCGTCGTCCGCGCGAACGGCCGGGTGTTGCCATGGACGCGCGATCCGGTCGATGTCTTCGCGTTCCACATCGACGTGCCGTCGGGGGCGAAGACGCTGGACGTGGAATTCCAGTTCATCTCCGCGACCAGGCCCGATCAGGGTCGCGTCGTGATGACGCCGACGATGATCAGCCTGCAGCCCAATGCGGTCAGCCTGTATCCGGCGGGCTATTTCACCCGCCAGATCCCGATCCGCATGACGGTGAAATACCCCACCGGCTGGACCGCGGCGGGGGCGGTGCCGGCGCGGGCGAGCGGCGCGACCTATGCCTATCAGGTGACGGATTACGATACGCTGGTCGATTCGCCGGTGCTGGCGGGCAAGTACGGCAAGACATGGCCCCTGTCGCCGCGCGTCGACCTGAACGTCTTCGCCGACGATCCGAAGGAACTGGCCGCCACGCCCGAACAGATCGACGCGCACAAGCGCCTGGTCGATCAGGCGGTGAAGACCTTCGGCGCGCAGCATTACGACAAATACGAATTCCTGCTGTCGATCACCGACCAGCTGGGCGGCATCGGGCTGGAACATCACCGGTCGTCGGAAAACGGCGTCGGCCCCGGTTATTTCATCGACTGGACCAACAGCGTCACCCGCCGCAACCTGCTGCCCCACGAGTTCACCCATAGCTGGGACGGCAAGTTCCGCCGCGGCGCCGACCTGTGGACCCCCGATTTCCGCACGACGATGCGCGATTCGCTGCTCTGGGTATATGAGGGGCAGACGCAGTTCTGGGGCTATGTGCTGCAGGCGCGTTCCGGCCTCGTCTCCAAGCAGGACACGCTCGACGCCTATGCCGCGACGCTCGCGATCTACGACGCGGCGAAGGGGCGGCAGTGGCGGCCGCTGGTCGACACCACCAACGATCCGGTCATCTCCGCCCGCGCGCCCAAGGGCTGGACCAGCTGGCAACGGTCGGAGGATTACTACAACGAAGGACTGATGGTCTGGATGGAGGTGGACGCGATGCTGCGCCGCCAGTCGCGCGGCACGAAGTCGATCGACGATTTCGCCCGCGCCTTCTTCGGGGTGCGCGACGGCGACTGGGGTGTGCTGACCTATGAATTCGACGACGTGGTCCGCACGCTGAACGGGGTCCAGCCCTATGACTGGGCGACCTTCCTGACCAGGCGCCTGACCGAGACCGGGCAACCCGCGCCGGTGCAGGGTTTCGTGATGAACGGCTATACCCTGGTCTACACGCCGGAGCCGACGAGTTATTTCACCAAGGCCGAGAAGGTGCGGGGCACCGATGTCAGCTATTCGCTGGGCATGGTCGTCAACAAGGACAATGTCGTCACCGCCTCGCTGTGGGATTCGCCCGCGTTCCGGGCATCGATCGATGTCGGCACGCAGATCACCGCGGTCGACGGTGTCGCCTATAGCGGCGACCGGCTGAAGGCGGCGATCGTCGCGGCGCGGGGAACCAAGGAACCGATCCGGCTGACCGTCCGGAATGGAGACCGGTTCCGCGATGTCGCCATCGACTATCACGACGGCCCCCGCTATCCGCGCCTGCAGAAGACCGGTGCGGGCGAGACGGGACTTGATCGCCTGCTGGCGCCACGCTGACATTTGTTAGGTAAAAGGGGAATATCATGCGTATCGATCTGATTCCGGTCGGCAGCAATCCGCCCGATGACCTGAACGTCATCATCGAAGTGCCGACCGGCGGCGAACCCGTGAAGTACGAGTTCGACAAGGCGTCGGGCGCGCTGTTCGTGGATCGCATCCTACACACGCCGATGCGCTATCCGGCGAATTATGGCTTCGTGCCGCACACGCTGTCGCCCGATGGCGATCCGCTCGACGCGCTGGTGATCGCGCGCTCGCCGTTCATCCCCGGCTGCGTCGTACGCGCCCGGCCGATCGCGGTGCTGAACCTGGAAGACGAGGCCGGCGGCGACGAGAAGCTGGTGTGCGTGCCCGTCGATGCGGTGTTCCCCTATTACTCGACCGTCGAGGGGCGCAGCGACGTGCCGGAGATCGTGTTCGAACAGATCGAACACTTCTTCACCCACTATAAGGACCTCGAAAAGAAGAAGTGGGTCCGCGTCGGTACCTGGGGCGACCGCGACGAGGCACGGCGCATCACGCTGGAGGCGATCGAACGCTACGAGGCCGCCAAGCATGACGGCCACGAGCCGATGAACGCCGACGAGGCCGCCGGCCGGGTGTAAGCTCAGCGACGCCGGGCGGTCTTTTTCGCCGCCGCCCGGCGTCCTGCTGCCAGCGCCAGTTCCGCCCAGTGCCGGAACACGTCGTCATCGTCGTAGCAATCGTCCGGTGCCCGGCGATAGTTCATCGTGGCTGTCTTGCCATCGCGTTCGTAGCTGAATCTCACGGCCCCGGCCGCGTCCCATTGCGCATCGCTTGCCGCATCCGCCTTGAACCACAGCAGGTCGTCGTCAACGATCGCATAGGGGATGCCGTCGCAATACAGCGTCACCCCGCCCATCATCCGCCGCGACGATGGCACGCCCAGTGGCGCGATCATGTCGGCGACCCGGTCGACCAGCCCCTGATCCACGCTCATCGGCTCATCCTCACTGGCCGGCCAGCCGCGTCAGCGCATCGCCGCTGACGCGCTGCACCGTCCATTCCTCCTGCCCCACCGCGCCCATCGCGCGGTAGAAGGCGATGGCGCCCTCGTTCCAGTCCAGCACCGACCATTCGAACCGCGCGCAATCGCGTGCCACCGCCAGCGCGGCGAGATGCCGGAGCAGTGCCGCCCCCGCCCCCTGCCCGCGGGCCGCCGGGGTGACGTAGAGATCCTCCAGATACAGGCCGCGCCGTCCTTCCCAGGTCGAAAAATTGTGGAAGAACAGGGCGAAACCCACCGGTTCGCCGGCCATTTCGGCCAGCACCGCCTCCGCCGCGGGCCGGTCGCCGAACAGGGCCGCCGCCAGCATCGCCTCGGTTGCCCGCACGGCCTCCGGCTCCCGCTCGAACACCGCCAGTTCGTGCACGAACCGGAGGATGACGGGCACGTCGGCGGGCATGGCGGGGCGGATCGCGATCATGTCGCGGCACCTACCACCGCGCTCTCGCCGATGTCACGCCGCCGGGCGGCATGGAGGCACGCCGCGACGATGATCGCCGCCCCCGCCAGCGTCCATCCCGACACGCGTTCGCCGAACACCGCCCAACCCAGCACAGCGGCATAGACGAACGAGGTATATTCGCTGGTTGCCAGAAACCCGGTGTCGCCATGCGCATAGGCCCAGGCGAGCAGCAGCAGCGAGGCGGTGGACAGGCAGGCGGCGATCACCAACTGCCCCCATGCCGCCTCCAACGGCATCGTCGCCAGCCACGGCGCGGCAAGCGCCAGCAGCAGCGCGGTGACGCCGGACTGAAAGAAGGTGATCTCACCGGGGCTGGCCGCCTGTGCCTGCACCCGCGCGATCACGAGGTTGATCGCGTACAGCACCGCCGAGGCGAGGATCGCCGCCACGCCCCAGCGATCGCCACCCGTCGCGGCGCCGCGCGACTGGCCGATCACCACCACGATCACCCCGCCGAACGCCGCCAGCGAGGCGAAGGCCACGCGCCGCCCCACCCGCTCACCCAGCGCGACCGCCGCCAGCAGCAGCGCGAGGATCGGCGCGATGTAGGTCAGCGCGATCGCCTGCGCCATCGGCACGCGCGCCAACCCCCAGAAGAACAGCAGCGCCATCAGCGTCGTGACGCCGCCGCGACACAGATGCAACCGGATCGCCCGCGCCGATGGCCGCCCGCTCCGCCCCAGCCGCCACGCCGCCGCCCCCAGCCCGACATTGAACAGCGACCGCCAGAACATCGCGTTGTACACGCCGATCGCCAGCACCAGCGCCTTCATCACCGCATCCATGATGGAGAACAGGCCGATGCCGATGGCGGCGACCCCGAAGGCCAGCGCAGGGGACAGGGAACGCCCGGTCATCGGATCAGGCGAACGTCAATGCCGAGGTCGAGCCGCGCCCAATCCCGATCCGAGGTCAGCACCGGCACACCGTGTCGCTGCCCCAAGGCGAGACATGCGCGATCACCAAGCGACAATCCGAGGTGCCGGGTGGGCTGACGAAGCCGGGCCGTCGCCATCGCATCATCCCTGTCATGCCCGACATGCTCGATCGGTAGCAGTCGCAGGGCACGGACCACATCGTCGGGGTTCATGCCCCGTTCGATCACCTTGGTCAGCACTTCCGTCAGATTGACCGTCGACAGCAGGAACGGTCCCCCATCACCGGCCAGTACATCGCCACCCTCTTCACCAAGGACATAGGCGAGAATGACCGAGGCATCGACGGCGTGCTTCACTCCCCCCAGTCCTGCCGCCGTTCGCGCAGGAACTGGTCGACACTGTAATCCCGCAGGCCTTCCCGCAAACGCAGCAAGGCCGCTTCGGGATCGTCCCGGACCAGTGAAATCCCCTCGGGAGTCCGTTCTAGCGCTACCGAGTCGCCATCCTTGATGCCAAGTTCACGACGCAAATCCGCAGGGATCACGATCTTACCGCCGGCGATCACCTTTGCATGATAGGTCATGTCGAACCCTCCAGGACCCGACTGGTACCATGGGACCTATTCCGCCGCCACCGCCTGCACCGCGCTTGCCGCCTCGATCTCCGCCGCCTTGGCCTCGACCAGCTTCACGATGTGGTTCACCATATCCGCATCCTGCACGTGATGGTCGGTGACGCCCGACAGATAGACCATGTGCTTGCCGTTGCCGCCGCCGGTGATGCCGATATCGGTTTCGCGCGCCTCGCCGGGGCCGTTGACGACGCAGCCCAGCACCGACAGCGACATCGGCGTGCGGATATGCTGCAACCGTTCCTCCAGCGCCTGCACGGTGCGGATCACGTCGAAGCCCTGTCGCGCGCAACTGGGGCACGACACCACGCGGACGCCGCGATTGCGGATGCCCAGCGCCTTCAGGATTTCGAAGCCGACTCGCACTTCCTCTTCGGGTTCGGCGGACAGGGAGACGCGGATCGTGTCGCCGATCCCGTACCACAGCAGCGATCCCATCCCGATCGCGCTCTTCACCGTGCCGCCGACGAAGCCGCCCGCTTCGGTGATGCCCAGATGCAGCGGGCAATCGACCTGTTCGGCCAGTTGCTGATAGGCCGCCACCGCGAGGAACAGGTCCGACGCCTTCACCGCGACCTTGAATTCATGGAAGTCATGGTCCTGCAATAGCTTGATATGGTCGAGCGCCGATTCGACCAGCGCATCGGGGCATGGCTCGCCATATTTTTCCAGCAGATGCTTTTCCAGCGACCCCCCGTTCACGCCGATACGGATCGCGCAGCCATTGGCCTTGGCCGCGTTCACGACCTCCTTCACCCGCGCCGACGAGCCGATATTGCCGGGGTTGATGCGCAGACACGCCGCGCCCGCATCGGCGGCTTCCAGCGCGCGCTTGTAGTGGAAATGGATGTCCGCGACGATCGGCACGCGCGACGCGCGTACGATCTGCTTCAGCGCGGCGGTGCTTTCCACATCGGGGCACGAGACGCGGATGATATCGACCCCGGCCTCCTCGCAGCGGCGGATCTGGTCGATCGTGGCGCGGACATCGTCGGTCGGCGTGTTGGTCATCGTCTGCACGGTGACGGGGGCGTCGCCGCCGACGGGGACGTTGCCGACCATGATCTGGCGGCTCTGACGGCGCACGATATCGCGCCACGGACGAATGGACATGGCTGATCATATAGGCCGGTTCGGTGACAACAGGAAGTCCGTGGCGGTCCGCGTCCGATCTGCTAACCGCACGGCTCACAAAGGACAGTGGAAGCGACACATGACCGATACCGCAGGCTGGACGCTGGTGATCCATGGCGGGTCCGGGATCATCGAGCGCGGCCGGCTGGCTCCGGAGGCGGATGCCGGCGCCCGCGCCGCGCTTCATGCCGCGCTGGATGCCGGGTCGGCGATCCTGTCGGCAGGCGGCGCGGCGATCGATGCGGTGCAGGCCGCGATCGAGGTGCTGGAGGACGATTCGCACTTCAACGCCGGGCGCGGCGCGGCGCTGACCTTCGAGGGCGGCGTGGAACTGGACGCCGCGATCATGGAGGGCACCGGCCGGCGCGCCGGCGCGGTCGCGGGCGTCACGACGGTACGCAACCCGGTGGTGCTGGCGCGCGCGGTGATGGAGCATAGCCCGCACGTCCTGCTCGCCGGGGCAGGCGCGGAACGGTTCGCCGACGAGCGCGAGGTCGCGCGGGCGGACGCGGACTGGTTCGTCCTTCCCGCCCGTCGTCGCCAGCTCGAATCGATGCGCGCGGATGCCGACTGGTTCGATGTCGACATGAAATACGGCACGGTCGGCGCGGTCGCGCGCGATGGCGGCGGGCATGTCGCCGCCGCGACCTCGACCGGCGGCGTCACCGGCAAGCGCTGGGGCCGGATCGGCGATTCGCCGCTCATCGGCGCGGGCACCTATGCCGACGACCGCTCGGTCGCGGTGTCGGCGACCGGATCGGGCGAGTTCTTCATCCGCGAGGCTGCCGGCCACGAGATCGGCGCGCGCGTGCGCCTGCTGGGCGAAACCGTGCAGCAGGCGGCCGATACGGTGATGGCCGGGGTGAAGGCGCTGGGCGGCACCGGCGGTGTCATCGTCGCGGGGGCGGACGGCAGCACGGGATGGAGCATCACCACCCCCGGCATGTACCGGGGCAAGACGAGCGGCGTCGGCAAGCAAGCCGGTGAACGGATCGTATCGATCTACGGAGACGAAGCATGATCGCCCGGATGCTGCGCGCCGCCCTGGCGCTGCTGGCCACGCTGACGCTGGCGTCGCCGGCCGCGGCCTATTGGGAATATGGGCACGAGACGGTCGCGGCGATCGCCTGGGCCAATGTCACGCCCGTCACCCGCACCGCGATCCGCGCGGTGCTGGCCAAGCAGGCGTCGCTGGACACCCCCGAATGCCCGGCACGGACGATCGAGGAGGCAAGCGTCTGGCCCGACTGCGTCAAGCCGCTGAAGGATGCCGCCGGTAAATCCCGCTTCGGCTATGCCTATAGCTGGCACTATCAGAACGTGAACATCTGCCAGCCCTTCACGCTGGAGCCGGCGTGCAAGGACGGGAACTGCGTCTCCACCCAGATCGCCCGCCAGCAGGCGATCCTGAAGAACCGGCGCACGCCTCCGCGCGAACGGGCGATGGCGCTGGCCTTCCTCGTCCATTTCGTCGGCGATCTTCATCAGCCGCTCCATGCCGGCGACAAGGCGGACAAGGGCGGCAACGATGCCAAGGCGGCCTACGGCATCTACGCGCCGGCGCGGCTGAACCTGCATTCGGTATGGGACGGGCTGCTCGCCGAAAGGGCCATCTCCAGCCCGCCGCCGCTGGTGAAGCGCTATCCGCGCGCGGTGCGGGCACGGCTGGCGGCGGGCGACGTGACCGATTGGAGCCGGGAAAGCTGGCAGGACGCCTACAAGGCCTATGCCGCCGGAATGGATGGCGATCCCTGCCGGCCGACCCCGGCGCTAATGACGCTGGACGAGGCGACGATCGCCCGGCTGGTGCCGCTGGCGCGCGACGAGGTGGTAAAGGGTGGCCTGCGTCTCGCCCGCCTGCTCGACGCGGCGCTGGGCGGACGGGGGTGACCGCCGCCGCCGGGGATGCGGAGCAATGAGCCGCTGGTCGTGGATTCTGACCCGGATCGTCCGCAAGGTCTGGTTCCGTGCGGTCGCGATCAGCCTGGCCAGCGTCGCGCTCGCCATCCTCGTCGGCGTCATCGCGCCGTGGCTGCCCTATGAATTCGGGGGCGAGATGGGCCAGGATTCGGTCGGCACGATCCTGCAGATCATGGCCTCCAGCATGCTGGCGGTGACGACCTTCTCGCTCAGTGCGATGGTCAGCGCCTATTCGTCCGCGACGCAGCTCGCCACGCCCCGCGCCACGCAGCTGCTGATGGACGACCCGACCTCGCAGAACGCGCTGTCCACCTTCCTGGGTGCGTTCGTGTTCTCGATCGTGGGGATCATCGGGCTGCAGACCGGCGTATACGGCCATGACGGCCGGATCATCCTGTTCGCCGCCACCGTCCTGATAGTGATTCTGGTGGTGGTGACGCTGCTGCGCTGGATCGCGCACCTGACCACGTTCGGCCGGATGGCGGACGTGATCGACCGCGTGGAGGACGCCGCCGCGAAGGCGATGGCCCGCTTCGCCGCCGATCCGCATCTGGGTGGCCGACCCGCCGTGCCGATCCCGCCGGGCGCGACGCCGGTGACGGGGAACAGGACCGGTTACGTCACGCACGTCGACGTGCCGGCGCTGGGGCGGATCGCGCTGCGGGCCAGCGCGACGATCCATGTCACGGTGCTGCCGGGATCGATGGTCCATCCGGCACGCGACCTGATCCGGATCGAGGGCAAGGTGGACGACGGGACGCGCGACGATCTGCTCGATGCCTTCACGATCGAGCGGCATCGCAGCTTCGATCAGGACCATCGGCTGGGGCTGATCGCGCTGTCGGAGATCGCCAGCCGGGCGCTGGCGCCGGCGACCAACGATCCCGGCACCGCGATCGAGGTGCTGAACGCGCTGTTGCGGGTGCTGCTGCACCTGCCCGCCACCGACCCCGACGCCCGCGACCATGCCGAGCGTCCGCCCGTCCATGTCGCCCGCACGACGATCGACGATCTGCTGACGGACGCGTTCCGCCCGATCCTGCGCGAGGGCGGCGGCCAGACGGAGGTGACGATGCGGCTGACCGGAACGCTGGCGGCGCTCCACGCCGCGCTGCCGGGGGCCCGCCCCTCGATCCGGAGGCTGGCGGATCAATCCGCGGCGCGGGCGCGGCGGACGATGGAGGATGCCGACGATCTCGCCGCCTTCGAGGCGAACCATGCCCGCGGCTGGCCGGCCTGAGGCGCCGCGCCCGTCAGAAGGGCCTTTCGCCGATATAATTGCCGGCTTCGCTGTAGCGGCACACCAGCACATCCTCCCGCGCGCCGCGGGCGATCGCACAACCGACCGAGTGAGTGTCGCGCCACATCATCTGCGTATAGTGATCGACATCGGCGACACGCCCGGTGACGCTGTTGTTGGGAAAGGCGCCGGGCTTGAAGTAGCGCCGCTCGCGCACCCAGGCATCGACCATCGATTCGACCGGAAAGGCACCGCGCGTGCCGGCCCACAGGTTCTCGCCCTGCGGCTGCACCATGTTTTCCGGCGCATGGTGGAACCCGCCGGTCACGGCCAGCCGGTTCGCCCAGTGCCGGGCACCGACCGCCAGTTGGGGGTCCCAGCGCAAGGGCGGGATGCCCAGTGCCGCGCGCTCGCGGTTATGGCTCGCGAGCAGGCGGAGCTCGGCGTTGGAGGTAAGGCCGGTGGCCCCCATGATGAACGGCACCAGGGCCAACCCGGCGATCCGCCCCAGCCATGATATTGATCGCCTGCCTGCCACCGCCTGCGCTCCCGCCAGTTCGGGGAACGGCATGGCACCGCACGGGTAAGCGCTGGCTTAAACGGAATGGTTAAGCCGCGGGCATGATCGATACCGGATCGCCCCGCCGGACCGCGGCATAGAGGTGCCGGGCGAATGCTTCCGGCACACCGATACAGCCATGGGTCGCCGCGCCGGCCCGGACCGCACTGGCGTGGATCGCCACGCCGTCGCCCGTCAGCCGCAGCATATAGGGCATCTCGGCGTCGTAGAGCGACGAGCGGTGGTGAACCGCGCGGGCGAGGATCGGGAAGGTGCCGGTCGGCGTCGGCGCGCCGTCGGTGCCGTACAGGATGACGGCGGTGCCGATCTCGTGTTCGCCACGGAACACCGACACGATCTGGTGCGCCAGATCGACCCGGACCCAGACCCTGCCGGGGGGTACGCCATCCTCGTTCCAGCGGAAGTCGCCGAAGCGCATCGTCCCCCGCGTCTCCAGCAGGCTGCGGACCGGACGGGTGCCGCCATCGGGCATGGCGAGGGGGCGCGAGGCGAAGCTGATCCGCGTCCCATCGGCGATGGTCGCCGCAGGACGGGGGCGCGGCATGGTCCGATCGCCCATACCGCTCACCGCCGCCCCCGCCGCGATCGCGGCGACGGCGACGACAGCGACCATCACGCCGCGCATCATCCCGGTCAGGCCGCCCGCTGCCGGCCGACAGGGGCCGGACGACGACGGCGCAGGCCGATACCCGCGGTGAGGAAACCGAAGATCGTCATCAGCCAGGTCGATGGTTCGGGAACGGCGCTGACCGGGGGGACGACCGGTGTCGTACCGCCATCCCCGCCACCGCCGCCGCCTACACCACCGCCACCGCCACCAATCCCGATGCCGGTGACCGGGGTACCCGCGAACCCGACCGCGCCTGGTCCGACCGGTGCCGGACCGTCACCGGCCACGTCGCCGAAAGCGCCCTGCGGAATGGCGAACGGCGTGCCGATCAGCGGATCGACCGCATCGCCCAGCGGCAAGGCATCGGTCGGCCGGGTGCGGGCCTGGCCCAGCACACGCTCGGTCGGTCCGGCCGGGCGCTTCACGCCCGATCGGGCATAGCGTCGCTTGGTCTGGATCAGCTTCGACTGGCTCAGGGCGCCGGGCGCGCGACCGCCGGGCGACCGCGCGGCAAGGATCGATGCCGGGTCGGCGATCGCGGCGGCAATGGCGCTTTCCACCGCGGCGCCATGCCCCAGCAGCAGGATCGTCGGCACCGACAGAAGCGCGACCGCACCGGCCACGCCGAGCCCGCGACGAACATATGACGGCTTTCCCGCCGAACGCCCGTCGTCTCTCGAAGATTTCGACCGCATAAACTTCTCCCTGATCGAAGCCCGCGCCTTCGACAACCGCCTCATCATATCCCGCCGCCCCCGTTCTCCTATCAACAACAAAGGGACCACATCGATCCAAGCGCAGTTAATGGTGTCGCAATCCGAGACAAAAGCGACTTCGGTGAAGATTCATACAGTTGGCGTGTATGTTTGATACATTTACCATAATCGGCAGCATTTGGCGATGGTGGACGCCACGGCCTGCCCAACGCATTCAGATCAGTCCCAATGTCCGCGCCGCCGCCAGCGACATCGCACCGCAGGACAGGACGACGACCGCGATCGCCAGACCGAAGACGAATTTGCGGACGGTCATCTCGTTTTCCCCGCTGGACCGGTCACCGTCGACGCGATCACCGTCACCACCGCCGGATCGACCGGCACGGAAGAATCGCGGTACAGCGCCATATTGGCTGTCCTGTCATCCGTCGCCACCCGTTTCAATACATGATTGACCCCCGGCAGGATCGCCAGCTTGGCGGATGATGCCCCCTCTGCCAGCCGCCGGGCATCGCCGACGCCGACCTGCAGATCGCGGTCGCCCTGCACGATCAGCAACGGCACCTTCAGCGATGCGGCGAGTCGCTGCGGATCATGCGCGAACAGGTCGATCAGATATCCCTGCACGGCGGCGGGAAACAGCATCGGCAGGGGCGGCGGCAGCGTGGCGGGATCGACGCGCCGTCCCGCCTCCAGCGCATCGATCGTCGCGAGCGCGGGGGCGAGGATAGGGGCATTGGCGGGGTTGGCGCGCAATTGCTCGCGCATCACCTGCCCCAGCGGCCGCCCGGCGGCGGCGACCAGCACCACGCCGCAGATACCGCGCGGGTCCTGCGCCGCCTGCAAGGCGACCAGCCCGCCCTCGCTATGCCCCAGCAGCCAGGCGCAACGACGCCCGGTACGGCGGGTCGCCTCCCTCGCCCAGTCGCGCGTGTCGGCGGCATAGGCGGCGATGGTGACGTCGTTCGGATCGGCGGCTGCCTTGCTGCCGAACATCCCGCGCTTGTCGATGCGCAGCGTCGAGACGCCCTGCGCCGCCAGCGCCTCCGCCAGCAGGCGATAGGGCGCGGCAGTGATCCCGAGGGGACTGTTGCCGTCGCGATCGGTGGGGCCGGAACCGGGGATCACCACCACCACCGGCGCGTCGGCCTTCGCGGTGAGCAGTGTGCCGGCGAGCGGACCGTTCGGCCCAGGAATCGTCACCTCTGCCGCCAGCGCCAAAGCCATCAATATCGTCATCGACCTCGCCTCCCCTTATCCATGACGTGCGGTACGGGTGGTAACGATGACGACGGCGATCGTCGCGATGACGATCAGCGCACCGCGCAGCACATCGAGGCGCGCCGGCAACCACGTCAGCAGCATCACCGTCGCCACATAACCCGCCATCAACAGCCATCCCGGCCAGCGCACCGGCCGGAAACTATAGCCGAACGGGCTGCGCACGAACCACGCATCGTCATTCCGCATCGCCATCCTCCTTCGCCGGCCGGCCGCGCTTCACCGCGACGGGCGCATCCAGTTTCACGCCGCGCCGGGCCAGCGCCTCGCGCAGCAGGCATTCGACCTCGGCATTCACGCTGCGCAGGTCGCCCGCCGCCGCGCGTTCGATCGCGGCGTAGAGCGCCGGATCGAGCCGGAGCGGGAACGACTTGCGCGACGGGGCCGGCATTACTGGTACAGCGATCCCGCATTGACCACGGGCTGGGTATCGCGCTCGCCGCACAGCACGACCATCAGGTTCGATACCATCGCCGCGCGCCGTTCGTCGTCCAGTTCGACGACGTTCTTTTCCGACAACAGCGTCAGCGCCAGTTCGACCATGCCGACCGCCCCCTCGACCAGAGTGGTGCGGGCCGCAACCACCGCCTGCGCCTGTTGCCGACGAAGCATCGCGCCGGCGATCTCCTGCGCATAGGCGAGATGCGTGAAGCCGCATTCGTCCACCGTGATGCCCGCCACCGCCAGCCGCGCGATCAGTTCGGTGCGTAGTTCGGCGCCGACGGAATCGTGGTTGCCGCGCAATGTGACCTCCTGATGCTCGTAATCGTCATAGGGGTAGCGCGAGCCGATAGTGCGGACCGCCGCCTCGATCTGGACGTTCACGAACGCCTTGTAGTCATCGACGTCGAACAGCGCCTGCGCGGTGTCCGTCACGCGCCACACCACCTGCGCCGCCATTTCGATCGGGTTGCCGCGCAGGTCGTTGACCTTGATCCGTTCGGAGATGACGTTGTTGGAGCGGACCGAGATCACCCGCCGAATCATCCATGGCAGCACCCAGCGCAACCCGGTGGCGCGGTCGGTGCCGCGATACGCGCCGAACAGCGTGATCGCCGCCGCCTGATTGGGTTGCAGCATATAGAAACCGCACCCGATGAAGATCGCCACCAGCATGCAGGCGATCGGCACGATCGACAGGATCGGCGGCCAGGCATCGCTGGCGAGGCTGTAGATGCCGAACACCCCGAACAGGATCGCCCCCGCCATCAGCGCCAGCATCGCCAGTCCACCGGTCGTCGTGGCCGGACGCTCCCGCGAATGGGTAAGTGACTGCTGCGAATCGGTAAACCCGACCATCATTGCCTCCCTGTTATTGTGATATCACTTATATATCACATTCGAGGGACCGACAAGAGGAGGCCGGATGCAAAACGCCGGCGAGGCGTGGCTCCGCCGGCGTTTCATGTCGTCGCTGTTATCGGATCAGCGGCATTTCACGTTGCCGCGATCCACCGACCGGCCGAGCAGGGCGCCACCACCGGCACCCGCCAGCGTGCCGAGCGTGCCGCCGCCGATCAGGTTGGCAAGGACGCCGCCACCGACCGCACCGATCACCAGACCGGTCGTGCCGTCGTTGCGCTTGCAATAGGCCCGGCCGTCCTTGCCCCGATAGATACGGTCGTTGCGACCCAGGCGGCGCTCGCGGTAATTGCCCTTGCGATAGCTGTTCTGCGGGTTCCAGTCGCCGTCGCGATCCCCCTGCCAGCGATTGTCGCGCGACTCGCGGCGCTGGGCATCGGCAGGAGCGATGGCCACGGGGGTGACCATGGCGGCCATGGCGAAGGCGGCGATCAGCTGTTTCATTGTAAGCTCCTTGCGGGGAACAAACATAACGCCGCTGCCACGTCGTGGTTCATTATCGGCGACGGGCGGCCCCCGCGGAACGGGGCCGCCCGTCTACCGGATCAGTTCAGCACCACCGTCACCGCACGGCGGTTCTGCGCCCAGGCGGCATCGTCGGAACCGGTGGCGGCGGGGCGTTCGCTGCCATAGCTGATCGTGGTGATGCGCGACGCCGCGACGCCGCGGGCGGCGAGATAGTTCTTGGCGGCGTTGGCTCGGCGATCGCCCAGCGCGAGATTGTATTCGCGGGTGCCGCGCTCGTCGCAATGCCCCTCGATCGTGATGCGGACATTGGGGTAACGGGCCAGCCACTGCGCCTGATTGTCGAGGATCGCGCGGGCGGCGGGATCGATGTCGTACTGGTCCAGCCCGAACAGCACCGTGTTCGACGTCACCGACCGCTGGAAATCGGCATTGGAGCCGGGGGTGATCGCGCCGTCGCCTGCACCGGTGACCGGGCCGGTGGCGGCCCCGGTGTCACCGGTGTTCTGGACGGGGGCGGGCGGCAGCACCTCCGGCCGCTTCTTGGCGCAGCCGGCGATGGCGAGCGCGGCGGTGGCGAGGATCAGCGTGGTTCTGGATAGGGCCATGTCATTCTCTCCCATGGAGTCGGATGGATCAGGGGCGAAGGGGTCCCCAGGCGGGGTCGGAGCCGTCGAGCGGGGTCGGGATGCGACGTTCGTTGACGCCGGTCAGGTCGACCATCCACAAGGTCGCCTTGCCCGACGATCCCCGACCCGACCGGTAGAAGGTGATGGCGCGGCCGTTGGGCGACCAGCTCGGCCCCTCGTCCGACCAGTCGTCGGTCAACAGCTTCTCGGCCCCGCCCGAGGGGGACATGGTGCCGATCCGGAAACTGCCGGCCAGCTTGGTGAAGGCGATCAGGTCGCCGCGCGGGCTCCAGACCGGGGTGGCATAACGCCCGCCGCCGAACGAGATGCGGTGCTGGTTCGATCCGTCCGCGTTCATCACATAGATCTGCTGGCCACCCGACCGGTCCGATTCGAACACGATGCGCGATCCGTCGGGCGAATAGCTGCCGCCGGTGTCGATGCCGGGCGATGTCGTCAGCCGCTGCGGCGTCCCCCCTTGCGCCGACACGCGATAGAGGTCGGTGTTGCCGCCCGTCGCCATCGAGAACAGGATGAACCGGCCATCGGGCGAGAAACGCGGCGCGAAGGTGGTGGCGGCGTTCTGCACCACCAGCCGCTGCTTGCCCGACCCGATGTCGTAGACGTAGATCGACGGGATACGCCCGACATAGCTCATATACACGATCGACTGCTGGTTCGGCGCGAAGCGCGGCGTCAGCACGATCGACTGGCCGTTGGTGAGGAAGCGGTGATTTGCCCCGTCCTGATCCATGATCGCCAGCCGCTTGATCCGGTTCGCCTTCGGCCCGGTTTCCGCGACATAGACGACGCGGCTGTCGAAATACGGCCCCTCGCCGGTCAGCCGCGCATAGACGGTGTCGGCGCATTTGTGCGCGGCGCGACGCCAGTCGGCCGGCGGCACGACGAAGCCCTGCCGCGCCAGTTCGCGTTGTGCCGACACGTCGAACAGGTAGCAGCCGACCGTCAGCGTGCCATCGCCATTGGCGCGGATATAGCCCTGCACCAGCGCCTGTGCCTGCGTGCTGCGCCAATGGTCGTAGGCGGGGGCCTGCACCTCCGGGAAGGTGACGGGGCGGAGCTGGCCAGGAGATAGCGGGGTGAACAGCCCGGAATTGCGCAGGTCGGTGGCGATGATATCGGACAACTGGCGGCCGAGCGCATCGGTGGCGCCGGCGGGCGTCTGCACCACCGCCGCGGTCGGCATGACCGGGATCGCGATCGGCGTGGGGGCGGAGATGCCGCCCTCGACATCGACGACGAGGCCGCCGTCACCCTGATCCGCAGGTACCGCAGCGGGTGGCGCAGTCTGTGCCGGCGGCGCGGCCACGGGCGCCTGCGCGACGGCGGACGTGCCGAGCAGCAGGGCGAGCGTAACCGGCAAACGGCGGATGAAGCGATCGATCATGGGCATCCTCAACCGGGCAATTTGTAACGAAGGGTGAAATTGCTCCACCCGTTCTGAACGTCGTACAACTCGTCGGGCAAACCGCGAAGCGGTGAGCAGCCGGTGAAGCTGGCGATGGCGAGATCGTCGACCCGGTCGACATAGCGCTGGTTGCCCTCGTCGACGCCGGTATGGCCGACGACGCGTGGCCGGGCGGCGAGGCTGCCGTCGCGGTTGAGGCGCAGGTTGATCGCGACGCGAATCCGCTCCGCCCCCGGCCCCGGCGTGACCTGACGATTGGCGCAGGGCTGGATCTGGCGGAGGATCGCGGAACCGATATTGGCGGCGGCCTGCGCCCCCATCTTCGCGGCCGGCGCGGCCTCCGCCTTCGCGGGCGAGGGGCGATCGGCCAGCCCCTTCAGGAAATCGTCACCCAGCCGCGATCCGCGCGCGCGCGCGGCAGTGGCGGTCGGGGAGCCGCCATTGCCCTTCGTCGCGGCGGGGGCCGCCGGTTTGGCGGGTGCGGGCTTGCCGGCGGCGGCACGCGCCGGCGCGGTGGATGCCTTGGCCGGTGCGGCACGGGCCGGGGCCGGCTTCGAGGGGGCGGGCTTCGATGGCGCAGGCTTCGCCGGCGCCTCGGCGGCGGGGGTCGGGCGTGGCGGCTGCGGCTTCGGCTTCGCCACCGGCCTGGGAGCCGGGGCAGGTTTGGCGCGCGGCGGCACCGGCTGCGGGGCCGGTTTGGGGGCAGGCTTCGGGGGCGCGGGTTTGGCCACGGGAGCCGGCTTGGGCGCAGGCTGCGGCGCAGGGGCCGGTTCGGGGGCGGGCGCGGGCGCGGGCGGCGCGGGTTCCGGCGGTGGCGCATCCTCGGGCGCGCCCTGCTCGGGGGCGACGGAGGGGGCGGCCTCGGTGGCCGGTGCGGGCGAGGTCTGTTCGATCGCCACGTCCTCGACCAGCGACACCTCGACCGGCGCGGGCGACAGCTTCAACGGATTGGGCGTGGCGAGGAAGCCGACCGAGAGCAGCCCGAACAGCACGGCATGACCCGCCGCCGCGCCGCCCAGCGCGTATTTCTCGCCCCGCTCCATCAGTCTTCGACGCTGACCAGCGCGACGCGGTTCAGCCCGGCGCGGTTGAGTTCGCCCATCACCCGCATCACGCGACCGTAATCGAGCGCGCGGTCGGCGCGCAGATAGATTTGCGGCGGCTGTGCTCCGCCCGCGCCGGCGACGATCGCCTCCAGCCGGCCGGGCAGCGCAGCCTCGGTGATCTCGTCTTCGCCCAGAAACAGCTTGCCCTGCCGGTCGAGCGACAATTGCACCGGCTCGGCATCCTGATCCAGTGCCTTGGCGCGGGCATCGGGCAGGTTCACGGGCACGCCCGCGGTCAACAGCGGCGCGGTGACCATGAAGATGATGAGCAGCACCAGCATCACATCGACCAGCGGCGTGACGTTGATGTCCGCCATCGGCGCGCGCCGGCCGCGGCGGCCGGAGGGGAGGTTCATCGCCATCGCCCGCCCCTCAGCGCTGGCCGTCAAGCTGGCGCGACAGGGTGGTGTGGAACCCGTCGGCGAAGCGGTTGAGCGCGGCCTCCACCTTGTTCACGCCGTGGCTGAGGCGGTTATAGGCGATGACGGCGGGGATCGCCGCGAACAGGCCGATCGCGGTGGCGAACAGCGCCTCCGCGATCCCCGGCGCGACCACCGCCAGCGACGAATTCTGCGCGGAGGCGATGCCGGTGAAGGCGCGCATGATCCCCCATACGGTGCCGAACAGCCCGACGAACGGCGCGACCGAGCCGACCGTGGCGAGGATGTTGAGCCGGTCGGACAGCTTGTCGACCTCCAGCGCGACGGCCGCGCCCATCGAGGTGGCGAGCCGGTCGCGCGTGCCCGACTTGTCGATCGTGCCGCTGGCGGTGGACCGGCGCCATTCCTGCACCCCGGCCGAAAAGACACGGGCCGAGGGCAGGTCGCTGCCCGATTCGACCTTGTGGAACGCGTCGATATCGTCCGCCTTCCAGAAATCGCGCTCGAACCGCGTCGTCTCGCGACGCAGCCGGCGCAGGCGGCCGGAAAAGGCGATGATGATCGCCCAGGTCCAGATGCTGGCGGCCAGCAGCCCGCCCATCACGAACTTCACGACCCAGTCCGCCTGGATGAACAGTGCGACGGGCGACATCGTCGCGGCGTCCAGATTGAAAACCGGATTCATTCAGCCCCCTTGAGCGACCAGCATGGCATAGATGTTCAGCCAGGCCCGCGGTTGCCGTAGCGGCCGGCCGGTGGGCGACACCAGTACCGCGACGACATCCGCTGCCGCCAGCACTCGGTCGGCGCACCTGACTGTCTGATGAATGAGCGTGCGCGCGGCACTGGCCGCCGTCACGCGGCTGACGACCAGCAGCGCATCGTCGAGCCGGGCCGGCGCGCGGTAGCGGATGTGGAGGTCGGCGATGGCATAGGCCCCCTCCCCCGCTTCGTGCACGGCGCGCTGGTCGATCCCGGCAAGGCGCAGCATGTCGGACCGGGCGCGCTCCATGTAGCGGAGATAGTTGGCGTGATAGACCACGCCCGACAGGTCGGTATCCTCGAAATAGACGCGCAGGGGGAAACGATGCTCGACCCCGTCGAAGCGCCCCTCCACCGGCTGGTCCACGCCATTCATATCCGTCGGTTAACCGATGCGGCTGGCCGAAGGAACCCGTTGCGCACGTCGTCGCGATCGGCCTAGCCTGTCCTGCGACGAAGGAGAGAGAAACGATGGGTGACAGACCCGGTGGCGGCGTGACGCCATTCCTGACGATCCGCGGACGGCGCGGGGCGGAGGCGCTGGCCTTTTACGAACGCGCGTTCGGCGCGGTGGTGACGGAGCGCAACGTGGCAGAAGACGGGCAGCGGCTGATGCAGGCGGGCCTGCGGATCAACGGCGGCTGGATCATGCTGTCCGACGAATTCCCCGAATGGCGCGGCCATGACGAACCGGCGCCGCAGGGGGTGATGCTGCACCTGCAGGTCGACGATGCCGATCGCTGGATGGAACGCGCAGCGGCGGCAGGGGCGGTGGTGACCATGCCGGTGGCGGACCAGTTCTGGGGCGATCGTTACGGACAGGTGACCGATCCGTTCGGGCATCGCTGGTCGATCGGATCGCCGATCCGGTAGCAGATCAGGGTTCGGCCGGCCCCATCCGCATCCGGGTGACGGCGGCGACCGCGACGATCGGGGCGCGGGTATGCCGGGCGGCCCAGCCGGCATGGGCGGTCCGCCAGCGGTCATAGTCGGCGAAGAAGGCGACCAGCGGCGCCTCGATCCGGGGCAGCGCGGTGGCGGCGAAGCCGGGCAACGCATCGGGGGCAAGCGTCGCAGCCTCGGCCAGCACCGCCTGCGCCGCCGCACAGAACGCCCCTTGCGCAGGGGGCAGCGCCCAGAAATTGTAGAGCCGCGTCATCGCATCGTCGTGCTGCGCCTGCCAGCCCTGCCCGAACCGCGCCTTGTACCGCATCGTCACCGCGTCGGCGGTGGCGGCCAGTGCCGTCTTGTGTGCGGTCAGCAGCGCGTTGTAGCCGTCGACCAGCGCGCCACGACAACCCAGCGCCGCGACGTTGAGCGCGACGCGCAGATGCCAGGTCGTCTCCTCGCCCGACAGACCGCGATTGGGGGTGAGATAGCCGCCCGCCCCGTCCGGCGCGGGCGGTTCGAAACCGGGGGAGCCGCCCTTGGGCAGGGCCGGTTCCGCATCATCGACCAGCGCGACGGTAACGGCACGGGCCGGTGCGGCGATCGCGGCGGGCGCCGCCAGCATATCTTGCGCCGCGACGGGAGCGGAACAGAGCGACGCGGCGACGGCAGCGACGCGGACGGATATGCGGATCATGACCAACCCCCTGAACAAGCAGGTGGTTTATCGCCGATCCGGCTCTATCCTCCGTTACCGGTCATGGTTGACGGGGCGTTGACGGCGGTCGGTCAGGCGGCGCGGCGATCAAGCGCGTGCGCCGCTTCCGCCATCAGTTCGGCGATGATGTCGGCGGCGGGTTCTTCCTTCGTGACCATGCCGACCGACTGGCCGGCCATGACCGAGCCGTGTTCGACATCGCCGTCGATCACCGCGCGGCGCAGCGCGCCCGCCCAGTAATGCTCGATCTGCAACTGCGCCTCCGCCATCGCCACGCGCCCTTCGTCGAGATGGCCCGCGACTTCGCGCTGCTTGGCGGTGAACAGCTCGCCGCCCGCGTTCTTCAGCGCGCGGACCGGGATGACCGGCAGCCGCGGATCGAGCTGGACCGAGGCGATCGCATCGCGTGCCGAGGCGCGGATGAACGCGCGCTTGAAATTGGCATGGGCGATCGATTCGGTCGCGCAGACGAACCGCGTGCCGAGCTGGACGCCGGCCGCGCCCATATCGAGATAGCCGGCGATCGCCTCCCCCCGGCCGATCCCGCCCGCCACGAACACGGGCAGCTTGTCGGCCAGATCGGGCAGCATCTCCTGCGCCAGCACGCTGGTGGACACCGGACCGATATGGCCGCCCGCCTCCATCCCCTCGATCACCAGCGCGTCGACGCCGGAGCGGACCAGCTTCTTGGCCAGTGCCAGCGTCGGGGCGAAGCAGATCACCTTGGCGCCCCCCGCCTTGATCGCCTCCAGCGAACCCTTGGGCGGCAGGCCGCCCGCCAGCACGACATGACCGACGCCGTGGCGCGCACAGACGTCGATCAGCGCCATCAGGTCGGGATGCATGGTGATCAGGTTCACGCCGAACGGCTTGTCCGTCAGCGCGGTGGTCGCGGCGATTTCGCGGTCGAGCAGTTCGACGGTCATCGCCCCGCAGGCGATCACCCCGAACCCGCCGGCGTTGGAGATGGCCGCGACGAGATGCCGTTCGGACACCCACGACATCGCCCCGGCCATGATCGCCACCTCCGTGCCCAGGAAAGCGGCGCCGCGCGCCATGCGGCGGGCAAGGCGCTGTTCACCGGTCGAGGTGGCGGCGGTGGTCTGCGGAGCTACGAGGGTATCGGTCATCACCCTGCCTAGCGCGGTGGACGGGGGGGCGGCAAGATGGCCCGGCCCCGATGCGAAAGGCCGGATGCGAAACGCCAGATACGAAAGGACCGCCGGTGTCGCCACCGACGGTCCCCGTCACGCTCGTCCTGTCCGGATGGATCAGGCGATGGCGAGCTTCGTCGACCGGCGACGGTAGCGCGCGGTCGCGCCGACCATGCCGAACCCAACGAACAGCATCGCCCAGGTCGCTGGCTCGGGCACGGCGGTGACCGAGAAGTTCGCGGTTTCGAACGCGTCGGCTGCCGGCAGGTTGGCGAACGACACGCTGCTGATCGTCTCGCCTGCTGTGGCGGCGAACTGCACATACTGCGAGAACGCCTGGTTGCCGTCCCGTACCGAGAAGTTCAGGCTGGCGACGTCGAACGCATAGGTTGCAATGTTGGTCGTCAGCGACAGACGGTTATAGGTATCCGGCGACCCCCAGAGGAAGCTGAGATACGTCACCGGATTGGTGAAGTTCAGCGAGGCGGGCTGGCCGGCCAGCGGGCCTGCCGCCAGGAACGTACCACCGGAGATGGTCCCGGCAGGATCGTCGGCGAACGGCTGATCCGACGTATAGACGGTGCCGCCCGACAGGGTCGCGACCGAACCACCGTTCAGGCCAGCGCTGCTGAGCGTAAGGAACGGACCGGTGCCGCCACCCAGACTGCCGACCAAGGCAGCGTCTGCCATCGTTGGCATGGCGCACATCGCGGCACCGAGCAAAGCAAGTTTCATTGAACGCATACTGATCTCCCCGACCCGATCGATAAACCTGTCGCTCGACAGCACGGGTCGTCCGGTAAAATCCCGGTTGAGGAGAAAGTTCATCGCAAAAACGCATACTTATCGCTTTGGTGCCCCGATCCGCCCCTAAATGGCACAGAAAATTAACAATTTTGTTTTTGACACCAGGGGCAACGGCGATTCGCCGGATGAGTACCGGAGCACGATATTCGCATCGGATCGGGCAACCCGGGCACCATATCCCTAGAGAATCCATAGCGGGTGCCGCTAATCCTGCCCGATCGGAACAAGCCCCTTGTCATCGACATGACAAAGTCATCCCGTATCAGAAGGATAAACCTGACACCGCCCCCCCGACGGCGACGGGTGATCCCGGTTTCTTCGATTGTCATGACCTATATATATACGATGGCAATCGTCGCATCTGGCTTATGGTGCGGTATCTATCCCCAAGACGGATTGCAGCGATGAACGTCATGAGACTGGTTACCGCCTGTCTGCTCTTCACCACGGTCGCCATTGCCCAAGAGCCGACGCAGGACGACTTCGCCGCCGTATCCGCGATGTGGGGGGAACTCGATGCGGGCCGCTACCTTGCGGCGGATGCCGCGGTCCACAGCAAGGCATTCGGACCGGACGGCAAACCGAAGCCGGGCTTCGTCTACGATGAATGGGCACAAATACAGGGGCTGCTGACCGGTGAGCCGGCACCGCCCGCGCCAGACGGGGATGCTCCGGCACCGGCTGCGGCGGATCTGGCGGCGCTGGCCGGCGCCACCACCCGCAACGCGATCGACGCGATCGTCGAACGGGCGAAGACGACCCGCCTGGTGATCCTCAACGAGGATCATGGCAGCCCCCGCGACCGCGCCTTCGCGCTGATGGTGGCACGGGCGCTGCGCCCGCTCGGCTATGACGTGCTCGGCATCGAAACGCTCCATAATGCGGCCGACGACGACGAAGCGGCGGCGATGATGGCGGCGCTGACCCGCAACGGCCATGCGGGCCGCAATACCGGGGCCTATCTGCGCGATCCCGTGTTCGCGGATTTCCTGCGGCAGTCGCTGGCGCTGGGCTATCGCCCCGTGGCGTATGAGATAACCGACCATAACCGGACGTCCGATGTCGAGGCCCGGATCGCGCAGCGGGAACAGGCACAGGCGGATCAGGTCGTGCGCCGCGCGCTGGACGCGCACCCCGCCTCCAAAGTGCTGCTCTATGTCGGCTTCCATCACGCCACCGAGCGTCCCCAGGGAGAAAGCAAACGACACTGGCTCGCCACCCGCCTGAAGCGGATGACGGGCATCGATCCGCTCACCATCGATCAGACGACGTTCAACGCCTATGGCGCCGGTGACCTCCCGCTGTACGAACGCATCGCGGATCGTGCCGGAAAGACGCCATCCGTCCTGATGGCAGGCGGCAAGCCATTGGTCGTGGGGCATTATGCCGGGCTGGTCGACCTTCAGGTCGTTCATCCCCGGACGACCCGTATCGCCGGCCGGCCGGACTGGCTCGCCGCCATGGGGCGGACGCCGGCGCCGATCCCGGCCGATCTCCTGCCGACGCAGGGCACCCGTCTGGTACAGGCTTTCATCGCCAGCGAAGGGGACGACACGATCCCGATCGACCAGATACTCGTCACCGCCGGAAAGACGCCGCCGGCACTGATGCTGCCATCGCCGGGGACCGGCGCCGTCCGCTATGCCGTGCAGGACCGGACCGGGCCGTGACCCCCGGTCCGGTCGCCCGTCAGGCCGCGACCTCCGCATCCAGTCCATAGGCGGTGTGGAGAACGCGAACGGCCAGTTCGGTGTAATCCTCCTCGATCAGCACCGACACCTTGATCTCCGACGTGGTGATCGCCTGGATGTTGATGCCGCGTGCGCCCAGCGTCTCGAACATCGTCGCGGCGACGCCGGCATGGCTGCGCATCCCCACCCCGACCACCGAAACCTTGGCGACGCGGGTATCGTGGACCAGCTTCTCGAACCCGATATCGGCGCCGTTCAGCACATCCAGACTGCGCGGCAGGTCCGCGGCCGGCACGGTGAAGGTGACGTCGGTCGAGCCGGCGGAATGCGCGACGTTCTGGACGATCATATCGACGTTGATGCCGGCGGCGGCGAGCGGCGTGAAGATCGAGCCGACCGAACCGGGCCGGTCGGGCACCGAGACCAGCGTGATCTTCGCCTCGTTCTTGTCGTGCGCGATACCGGTGATGAGCTGGCGTTCCACGGTGTCATTCTCCCCAATCTCGTCCTCGCCCACGATCATCGTCCCGGGCAGCGTATCCGCCATCGGCGCGTCGTCGCCGGTAAACGACGACAGCACCTGAACGCGGACCTTTTCCTTCATCGCCAGCCCAACCGAGCGGGTCTGGAGCACCTTGGCCCCGACGCTCGCCAGTTCCAGCATCTCCTCGTAAGTCACCCGGCCCAGCTTGCGGGCGCGCGGCACGATGCGCGGGTCGGTGGTGTAGACGCCGTCGACATCGGTGTAGATGTCGCACCGTTCCGCCTTCATCGCCGCCGCGACCGCGACCGCCGACGTGTCCGACCCGCCACGGCCCAGTGTCGTGACGCGGCCATCGGGGGCGACGCCCTGGAAGCCGGGGATCACCGCGACATGGCCGGCGGCCAGGCTGGCGTCGAGCGCGGCGGTGTCGATCTCGCCGATCCGGGCGCGGCTGTGCGCATCCGAGGTGGCGATCGGCAACTGCCAGCCGAGCCAGGAACGCGCCGGCACCCCGATCGCCTGCAACGCGATCGCCAGCAGGCCGCTGGTGATCTGCTCGCCCGCCGCGACGACCACGTCATATTCGGCCGGATCGTACAGCGGCGACGCCTCGCGGCAGAAACCGACCAGCCGGTCCGTCTCGCCGGCCATCGCCGACACGACGACCGCGACCTGATTGCCGGCCGCCACTTCGCGCTTCACGCGCTGCGCGACGCTGCGGATGCGCTCGATTCCGGCCATCGAGGTGCCGCCGAACTTCATCACGATACGGGCCATGCCGGCGATCGACCTCCTTGGGGAAAAGCGGCGGCCCTGATAGGTAGGGGGCATGACGATAGCAAGCGATGCCGCATCGGCCCCGATCGAAACTTTACCGCTGCCGGGCCACACGCCCGCGCATGATTCGGTCGTAGCGCGGGAGGCGGCGCATTTCGGCCGGCTCGCGGCGGACTGGTGGAACCCCCAGGGGTCGTCGGCGATGCTCCACCGGCTGAACCCGGTACGGCTGGCGTATCTGCGCGAGGCGATCGATACGCACTGGGGCGGGAGTGCGACGGACTTCGCGCCGCTGAAGGGGCGCAGCGCGCTGGATGTCGGGTGCGGCGCAGGGCTGCTGGCGGAACCGCTCGTGCGGCTGGGCGCGACGGTGACCGGGGTCGATGCCGCGCCGGAAAACATCGCGGCCGCCGCCGTCCATGCCACGGCGGGCGGGCTGTCGATCGATTACCGCGCCGGCGGGGTCGAGGCGGTGGCGGGCGAGACGTTCGATCTCGTCACCAGCATGGAGGTGATCGAGCATGTCGCCGATCCGGCCCGGTTCGTGCGCGGGCTGGCGGGCGCGCTGGCGCCGGGCGGGCTGATGGTGCTGTCCACCCCCAACCGCACGCCGCTGTCGCGGCTGGCGATGATTACCCTCGCCGAGGGCGTCGGCGCGATCCCGCGCGGAACGCACGACTGGGACCGGTTCCTGACCCCCGACGAGCTGACGGTGCTGTTGCAGAGCGAGGGGCTGACGGTGCGCGAGGTGCGCGGGCTGGTGTTCACGCCGTCGCGCGGCTTCGCGCTGGGGACGTCGACCGCGCTGGATTATCTGGTGACGGCGACATGGGGGTGAGGGTGCGAGAAGTACAGGGGTTCACGCGGAGACGCGGAGACGCGGAGGTGTTGCGCTCGGGGTAGGAGGATCGTCCGCCTCGGGCGCCATGGAAGGATAGCCATATCGGTTCACGGAAGCGCTGCGCCGGGCACAAACCCTCCGCGTCCCCGCGTCTCCGCGTGAACAATTTTTCCTTATTCTTCCTCGCCGCCCGCCTTTTCCTCGTTCCGCTCCGCGCTGCGCTCCAGCCCGGCCTTCAGCATCGCGGTGAAGGGGTCGGCCAGCGCCAGCCCCATGATGCCGAACAGCGCGCTCGCCATGATCTGCATGCCCAGCGTCAGCGCCGGCGGCAGGTCGACCGTCTTCTTCGCGACGATCGGCAACAGGACATACCCGTCGAAGGTCTGCACGATCAGATAAGTGCCGATCGCCCAGAAACCGACGCTGGTGCCCGCCGAAAATCCCACCGCGATCATCAGCGCACCGCTGATGAAGGCACCGATATTGGGAATGAAGGCGAGCAGCCCGGTCAGGATGCCGAGGATCATCGCCATCGGCACCCCGCCGGCCATCAGCGCCAGCCAGGTCAGCACCCCCTCCGCCACCATGCCGAGCAGGCGGCCGGCCAGCAGGCGGCGCAGCGTGCGCGCCATGCGCGCCAGCACGATCGCGAATTCGGGCCGGTTGGCGCGCGGCACCATCCATTCCAGCCCGCGCTGGTACACGCGCGGGTCCATCGCCACGAACAGCCCGATCACCATCATCATGAACAGGCTGGTCAACGCGCCGAATGCGGTGCCGACCCACGAAGTGATCCGCCCGACCGAGCCCAGCGCCTGCCGCACGATCCCGTTCACGTCCGACGCACCGGGCATCATCCCCTGTGCGCTCAGCCAGCCGGCGGCACGGTTCGCCTGCACCTCCAGCGTCGAACGGAGTTGCGAGAACTGCTCGGCGACCTGCACGCCGGTCAGGTAGAAGGTGCCGAACAGGAACGCGATCGTCAGCAGCACGACGATCAGCAGCCGCCAGCCGCGCCCGATCGGCAGCACCCGACCCAGCAGCCGCACGCCACCGTCGAGCAGCGCGGCGAAGACCAGCCCGGCGAAGATGATGAGCAACGGCTGCACCAGCAGCACGACCAGCGCGACCGCCGCGATGCAGCCGAGCCAGATCGAGGCGCGGCGAAATTCCCGCCGCACGAAATCGTCGTGGATCTCGATCGGGGCGGCCCCCTCGACCGGTGGCGCGGTCGCGGGAGCGCCCCCGGTCACGGCCGGGTTTCCTGCGGGTGGAGCGAGGTGCCAGCCCGGCCCGAGCGGAGCGATCCCCACCAGGTCAGCGGGTTGAGCGAAGCGTCGCCATCGAGGCTGAAGGTGACGAACTCGGCCCGTCCGCCCAGATTCTCATAGGGCACCGGCCCGCCCAGCCCCTGTTCGACGAGCGAATAGCGGCTGTCGGCGGAGCGATCGCGGTTATCGCCCATCAGGAAGACGTGGTTGGCGGGAATGGTGACGGGGCCATAATTGTCGCCGGGGCTCCACCCCAGTTCGATCGTGTCGTAGCGGCGACCGTTCGGCAGCGTCTCGGTCACGGTCGGCAGGCGGCAGACGATTTTCCCCGATCCCAGCGTCTCGCGGGCGCCGGGATAATCGGCTTCCGAACAGGGGGTGTTGGTGTCGACCGGAATCAGCGTGTCGTGGACGGGTCCGCGCCCGACCTGCCTGCCGTTCAGGGTGACGACGCCGTCCTTCACCTGCAACCGGTCGCCGGGCAGGCCGATCACGCGCTTGATGTAATCGGTGCGGGTGCCCGGCGGGGTGACGATCACCACGTCGCCGCGCGTCGGCAGCGAGCCGAGCAGGCGGCCATGGATGAAGGGCAGCTGCGCGCTCCAGCTGTCGACCGGCTGGCGCAGCACCAGCCCGCGCACGATCGCGACCGGATTGGGGATCGTCGGCGAGACGAACGACCAGCCATAGGCGAACTTCGACACCACCAGCCGATCACCGACCTGCAGCCCCGGCAGCATCGATTCCGACGGGATGTAGAACGGCTTGGCGATGAAGCTGTGGAACCCCAGCACGATCAGGATCAGCCGGAAGATACCCTTGACCTCGGCCCACCAGTCGGTGCCCGGCCGGGCCTTCGCGGGCGGCGGGGCCGGGGTGGCGGGCGTGGCCGGAGCGTCCGGGATATTGTTGCCGTCCAACAGCGCGTCCTTCATGTGGCCCATCATATGACGGTGTCCGGTATCGCCTCGATCACCACCAGCGCCTGTGCCCAGGGGTGATCGTCGGTCATGGTCAGGTGTATCCGTGCGGCCATGCCATGCGGGACCATCGCGTCAAGCCTTGCCTTCGCGCCACCGCTCAGGGCTAGGGTCGGCGCGCCGGAGGGCGCGTTGACGACGCCGATGTCCTTCATGAACACGCCATCGCGGAATCCGGTGCCGACCGCCTTGGAGAACGCCTCCTTCGCGGCGAACCGCTTGGCAAGCGTGCCGGCGCGGGTGAAGGGGCGGCGCGCGGCGCGGGCCAGTTCCGTATCGGTGAAGACGCGCTGCTCGAACCGGGCGCCGAACCGGTCGAGCGACGCCTGGATCCGTTCGATATTGCACAGGTCGGAACCGAGGCCGAGGATCATGACCGCGCCCCCGGGTGCCACGATCCACGTTCAGCCACGCGCCGCATCCATCGCCGCCCGCATCCGCCGCACGCTCTCGTCCAGCCCCAGGAACAGCGCCTCGCCGATCAGGAAATGGCCGATGTTGAGTTCGCGCACCTGCGGGATCGCCGCGACGGGGCCGACATTGTCATAGGTCAGGCCGTGGCCGGCATGGACCTCGATCCCGTTCTTCGCGGCCAGCGCGGCGGCATCGGACAGGCGACGCAGTTCCTCGGTGCGCGCCTCTCCGTCCAGTTCGGCCCCGTCCAGTTCGGCATATTGGCCGGTATGGAGTTCGACGACGGGCGCGCGCAGGCGGATCGCCGCCTCGATCTGCCGCGGATCGGGTTCGATGAACAGCGAGACGCGGATGCCCGCCTCCCGCAAGGCATCGACCAGTGGGGCGAGACGATCATATTGGCCGGCGGCATCGATCCCGCCCTCGGTCGTGCGCTCCTCGCGCTTTTCGGGGACGATGCAGGCGGCGTGGGGGCGGTGGCGGAGCGCGATCGCCAGCATCTCGTCGGTCGCCGCCATTTCGAGATTGAGCGGGATCGTCAGTTCGGCGGCAAGGCGGGCGATGTCGTCGTCGGTGATGTGGCGGCGATCCTCGCGCAGGTGCGCGGTGATGCCGTCCGCCCCCGCCGCCGCCGCCATCAGCGCGGCACGGACCGGATCGGGATAGCCCGCCCCCCGCGCGTTGCGGACGGTGGCGACGTGATCGATGTTGACGCCAAGGCGTAGGGGATGGGTCATGCACAGGCTCCTGCCGACAGCAGATCATGGGTCAGGCCGCGCCGGACATCGCCCAGACCGGCGCCCAGACCGGCGTCGCCGCGATTGGTGAACAGCACCATCGACAGGCCGAGATCGGGCGCGATGACGTTGCGCACCGCGAACCGGCCGATCGCGCCGCGTCGCTCGACGAGGCGGACGGGGGCGGCGCAACCCGTTAGCCGCACCGCGAGCGACGACTGGCCGAACCCCGGATCGCCACGCCACATCTCCGCCCGCGCCGTCGCCGACAGCATCGAACCCGTCAGCAACGCACGGTCGAACGTGGCGAGATCGGCGGCGGTGCCTTCGATCCCGCCGGCCGCACCGAACCGCGCCATCGCCTGCCGCTCGCCCGCATCGGGGCCGCCTGCCCAGACGGTATCCGGTCCCCCCGGCACGGCAGGATCGATGAACCGGGCGCCGAGACCGAGCGGTCCGGCGATCCGGCGCTGGAACAGCACCGGCAGCGGCGTAAGCGTAGTCCGCGCCAGCAGCGCGCCCAGCACGATGTAATCGCAATTATTGTAGCGCGGGACGCCCCCCGCCACGCCACGCCCGGCGATGCACCAATCGGCACCACCGGGGCCGGTGGTGTAGGAACCGGGGAAACCGTTCGCGTCCGCCGCCGAATCGTCCGGGTTGCGCAAGCCGGCACGATGCTGGAGCAGTTGCCGGATGGTCGGCGAGGACGCACCGAGGGCGGGCAGATAGCGCCCCGCCGGCACGTCGAGTGACAGCCGCCCCGCCTCCACCTCCTGCATCACCAGCGTCGCCACGACCTGCTTTGTCACCGATGCCCAGGGCCAGACCTGTTCGGCGGTGAAGCCCCCCGGAGCACCTGCCACCGCCGCCCCGGCGCTGCCACCCGCGATCCGGTTCGTCCCCCGATAGAACAGATAGGTGCCGACGAATCCGCTCGCCTCGACCGCCCGTACGAAGCGGTCGCGCGCCGCGGCATCGGCACGGGCGATCGCGGCGGCCTGTCGCTCGCCATCCTGCGCCACACCCTGCGCAGCAGCAGGCGCGGCGACCGACAGGGCCAGCAGGGCGAACAGACGCCTCACCCGGCGGCCCGGCTGCCCGGCTTGATCGCCGGGATCGCCGCGAGTTCGGGCGGCAACGCATCGGCGGCATAGCTCGGCACGTCGAGGCGGATCAGCGGGAAGAACGGCACGCCGAGGTCGGCGGCGCCGTTCGAGCGATCGACCAGCGACGCGGCCGCCACCGTCTCGCCGCCCGCGCGCGATATCGCGGCGATCGCCTCGCGCGAGGAAAGGCCGGTGGTCACCACGTCCTCCATCATCAGCACCCGCTGGCCGGGGTCGAGGCGGAAGCCGCGGCGTAGCTCGAAGGTTCCCTCCGGCCGTTCGAGGAACATCGCCTCCACCCCCAGCGCGCGCGCCATCTCGTGCCCGGCGATCACCCCGCCCATCGCCGGCGCGACGACGGCGGTGATGGTATCGCGCACGTCGGCGGGCAGGCGTGCGGCCAGCGCCTCGCACAGGCGGGCGCCGCGCTTCGGGTCCATCAGCACCCGCGCGCATTGCAGGTAACGGGACGACCGCAGACCCGACGACAGGATGAAATGTCCCTCCAGCAAGGCACCGGCCGCACGGAATTCGGCGAGGACGTCGTCGTCCGACATCGGGGGGACGATCGGGAGGGGCGATGCGGTCATGACGGCTCCGGTTGTCTGGATTGCCGCCCGATACGCGCCCCATCGGCGGGGGGCAATCATGCGCCGGAGAAGCCTGCATCAACGCCCCATGCGGGAAGCCGCTTGAGGGACGGCATCCCGCCGCGTATAGCTTGTCCCCAAACGGAGATGGAACGCCATAACCGAGGGTCCGTCCGGCTCGCGGGCGCCCATAGAACAACGGGGTGACGACGAGAGATGTCCAGCAAGGGGTTGAAACGAATCGCGATGGCGGCAGGGCTCGTGCTGACGAGCCTGGGCCCGGTCGCCGTCCATGCGACGGCACCCGCCGTTGCCCCCGCCCCGCAGGCGGCCGCCGCCCCGGCAGGCGTCTCCAACATCGCGCCGACCACCGCCGATGCGACACCCCCCGCCGCCCCGGCCAGCCCGCTGCTGGCGCGCGACGGCGCCCCCGGCGGCGCGATCCTGCCCGGCATCGGCCAGCCGGTGAATGGCGTCTACGGCCTCCAGCCGCAGGTCACGCGCAACGGCGAATTCGCGCACTGGATGCACGATGTCGTGCTGCTGCCCACGATCACCGCGATCTCGCTGTTTGTGCTGGCGCTGCTCGCCTGGGTGGTCTTCCGCTATCGCCGCGCGGCGAACCCGGTGCCGTCCAAGACCAGCCACAACACCACGATCGAGGTGCTCTGGACGCTGCTCCCCGTGCTGGCGCTGGTGCTGATCGCAGTGCCCTCGATCGGCCTGTTGCAGGCGCAGTTCAAGCCGGCGCCCGCCGGGGCCGTCACGCTGAAGGCGATCGGCAACCAGTGGTACTGGACCTATCAATATCCCGATCATGGCGGGTTCGAGATCACCGCCAACCTGCTGAAGGAAAAGGGCGAGGCCGCCGCTGGCGAACGTACCCGCACCGATGCCGATGGCCCCCGCCTGCTGGCGACGGACAACCGCATCGTGCTGCCGGTGGGCGTGCCGATCCGGCTCATCACCACCTCCAACGACGTGATCCACAGCTGGGCGGTGCCCGCCTTCTGGATCAAGCTGGACGCGATCCCCGGCCGCCTGAACGAGACGAGCTTCACGATCGACAAGCCGGGCGTGTATTTCGGCCAGTGTTCCGAACTGTGCGGCGCGCGCCACGCCTATATGCCGATCGCGGTCGAGGCGGTGACCCCGGCGCAGTTCGCGGCGTGGATCGCGGCCAAGGGCGGCACGATGCCCGCACGCGGCCAGGCCTCCGACAAGGTGATCCCGCAGCCGGGGGCGGAGGGTTCCGCCGCCAAGGTCGCCGAGGGCAACACCGTCGATGCTTCGACCGGCCCGACCGAAAACGTCACCGTCGCCGCGCCGACCGCGCCGCAGGGTGCCACCAACAACCCCGCCACGGGCAACGCTGGACAGTAAGATGACCGACACCGCTCTCCATCCGTCCGCGTTCCAGGCGCACGACCACGGCCATGAGGCGCATCACGATGCGGATCACAAGCCGGGGTTCTTCGCGCGCTGGTTCATGTCCACCAACCACAAGGACATCGGCACGCTGTACCTGATCTTCGCGATCGTCGCGGGGATCATCGGCGGCTCCATCTCGGGCCTGATGCGCGCCGAGCTGGCGCATCCCGGCATCCAGTATCTGGGCGCCTGGGCCTCGCTGCTCCATGGCGGGCCGCAGAGCCTCGACCAGTCGCTCCACCTGTGGAACGTGCTCATCACCGCGCACGGCCTGATCATGGTGTTCTTCATGGTGATGCCGGCGATGGTCGGCGGGTTCGGCAACTGGTTCGTCCCGATCATGATCGGCGCGCCCGACATGGCGTTCCCGCGCATGAACAACGTGTCGTTCTGGCTGCTGATCCCCAGCTTCACGCTGCTGCTCGCCTCGCCCTTCTTCGGCGGCGCGGGTAATGGCTGGACGCTGTACGCCCCGCTGTCGACTTACGGCGAGCCGGGGCCGTCGACCGACATGGCGATCCTGTCGCTGCACCTCGCGGGCGCGTCGTCGATCCTCGGCGCGATCAACTTCATCACCACCATCTTCAACATGCGCGCGCCGGGCATGACGCTGCACAAGATGCCGCTGTTCGTCTGGTCGATGCTGGTCACCGCGTTCCTGCTGCTGCTGGCGCTGCCGGTGCTGGCGGCGGCGATCACGATGCTGCTGACCGACCGCAATTTCGGCACGACGTTCTTCGATCCGGCCGGCGGCGGCGATCCGGTGCTGTATCAGCATCTGTTCTGGTTCTTCGGCCACCCCGAAGTGTACATCATGATCCTGCCGGGCTTCGGCATCGTCAGCCAGATCATCGCGACGTTCAGCCGCAAGCCCGTGTTCGGCTATCTCGGCATGGCCTATGCCATGGTCGCGATCGGCGTGGTCGGGTTCGTGGTGTGGGCGCACCACATGTTCACGACCGGCCTGTCGGTGAACACCAAGATGTACTTCACCGCCGCCACCATGGTGATCGCGGTGCCGACCGGCATCAAGATCTTCTCGTGGATCGCGACGATGTGGGGCGGATCGATGCGCTTCCCGACCCCGATGGTCTGGGCGATCGGCTTCATCTTCATGTTCACGGTCGGCGGCGTCACCGGCGTCGTGCTCGCCAATGGCGGCATCGACGATTACATGCAGGACACCTATTACGTCGTCGCCCACTTCCACTACGTGCTGTCGCTGGGCGCGGTGTTCTCGCTATTCGCGGGCTTCTACTACTGGTTCCCCAAGATGTCGGGAAAGATGTACAACGAGCTGCTCGGCCAGCTGCACTTCTGGGTGTTCTTCATCGGCGTGAACGTGATGTTCTTCCCGATGCACTTCCTGGGCCTGCAGGGGATGCCGCGCCGCTATCCCGACTATCCCGATGCCTATGCGCACTGGAACACGGTGGCGAGCGTCGGCTACATGATCATGGCGGCGGGCATGGCGATCTTCTTCGTCAACCTGATCTGGTCGCTGATCGCGGGCAAGAAGGCGGGCGACAATCCATGGGGCGAAGGCGCCACGACGCTGGAGTGGACCATCTCCTCGCCGCCGCCCTATCACCAGTTCGAGACGCTGCCGGTGATCGACGCGGGCAAGGGTCACTGATCCCGACCGCACCGATCCCTACCGACCGACCAAAGACGCCCCGGACCACAAGTCCGGGGCGTTTTTCGTTGGCGGGATCATGGATCAACGCACCATCCGCCGCCTGATGCGTTCAGGCACGATGGCCGATACCGAATTTTCCACCCGCCCCCGCCTGCTCGTCGCCGAAAGCGAAACTCCCGAAGAACGCGAGGCCCGCCGCGAAAGCGCAGGTCGCAGCGCCGGCGAAAGCTATGCCGCGACGCTGGAGCAACTGATCCCACACTGCACCGTCGACCGGGTGACGCCAGCCGACGACGATCATCCCACGATGGGCGCGGCGGCGATCGCGGATTATGACGGCGTCTTCCTGTCGGGCTCCCCGCTCCACGTCTGGGAGGATACGCCGGAGACGCGGCGGCAACTGGATTTCATGCGCGCGGTCTTCGCCAGCGGCACGCCCAGCTTCGGCTCCTGCGCGGGATTGCAGGTCGCGGTGGCGGCGGCGGGCGGCACGGTGCGGTCGATGCCCGGCCGGCAGGAGGCCGGCCTCGCCCGGCGCATCGTCGCAACCGACGAAGGGCGCGACCATCCGATGGTGCGCGACCGCCCCGCTACCTGGGACGCGCCCGCGATTCACGGCGACGAGGTGGAGACGCTGCCCGCCGACGCGACACTGCTGGCGGGCAATGCGGCGGTATCGGTGCAGGCGGTGGAGATCAGGCACGATGGCGGTGTGTTCTGGGGCGTGCAGTATCACCCCGAACTCGCCCCCGGCGAAATCGGCGCGGCGCTGCGCCGGCAGGTCGACGATCTGGTCGAGGCGGGGCTGGCGCGCGACGGCGACGATGTCGAGGCGCAGGCGGCGCTGTTCGACGCGCTGCACGACCGGCCGGATTGCCCGGCGCTGCGCTGGCGGCTGGGCATCGACCGCGAGGTGGCGGAGGAACCCCGCCGCCGCACCGAACTGATCGCCTTCATCGAGCATCTGGTGATGCCCCGCGTCGCCGCGCGGCGCGAATCGGTGCCGGCATAACCAAGGCTGTCCCTGCCGCGCGGGTACGCGTATAGGCTGGGGTTGACCATGACGACCGCCACTCCCCTGCTGCCCCCCGCCGACTGGCGCGATTTCCTCGCGCTGACCAAGCCGCGCGTGATGACATTGGTGGTGTTCACCGGCCTGTGCGGGATGCTGGCCGCGCCGGTGCATGTCCATCCGGTGATCGGCTTCACCGCGATCCTGTGCATCGCGCTGGGCGCAGGCGCGGCGGGGGCGCTGAACCAGTGGTACGAGGCGGATATCGATGCGGTGATGCGCCGCACCCAGAAACGCCCCCTGCCCGCCGGCCGGATGGACCGGCAGGCTGCGCTGCATTTCGGAGTCGGGCTGTCGGCCTTTTCCGTGCTCCTGATGGGGCTGGCGGTGAACATCGCCGCCGCCGCGATCCTGCTCGTCTCGATCCTGTTCTACGTCCTGATCTATACCGTGTGGCTGAAGCGGCGCACGCCGCAGAACATCGTCATCGGCGGTGCGGCGGGCGCATTCCCGCCATTGATCGGCTGGGCGGCGGCGACGGGGGAGATCGCTTTGCTGCCGTTCCTGCTGTTCATGCTGGTGTTCCTGTGGACCCCGCCGCATTTCTGGGCGCTCGCGCTGTTCGTGAAGACCGATTACGCCAATGCCGGCGTGCCGATGCTGCCGGTGGTGGCGGGCGAGCGAGTGACGCGGGTGCAGATCGGCCTTTACACCATCCCGATGGCGATCGCCGCCGTGCTGCCGTGGCCGCTGGGGTTGGCAGGTGCGATCTACGGCGTGGTGTCCGTCTCGATGACCGCGGGGTTCGCGGCACTGGCGGCGCTGGTCGCGCTTCGGCGGCAGCGCCTCGACGATCCGATGAAGCCGGAAAAGCGGCTGTTCAGCTATTCGATCCTCTATCTCTTCGTGATCTTCGGCGCGCTGGTCGCCGATCGGTGGATACTGGCATGACCCCTGACGAACTTGATCTGATCCGCCGCCGCCAGAAGGCGCGCGCACGCGTGATGGCACTGTTGCTGGGTGGACTGGTGCTGCTGATCTTCGCGATCTCGATCGCCAAGATCCAGTTGGGGATGCACCTGTGACACGCCAGAACCGCACGGCGTTGCTGGCGGTGATCGGCATCTGCTTCATGACCGGCCTCGCCTTCGCCAGCGTGCCGCTCTACCGCCTGTTCTGCCAGGTGACCGGGCTGAATGGCACCACGCAGCGCGGGTTGCAGGCGCCGGGGGCGACCGACCGGGAGGTGCGGGTCGATTTCGACGCCAATGTCAGCCCCAAGCTGCCGTGGAAATTCCGGCCCGAACGGCCATCGGATACGGTGGCGGTCGGCGCGCGCGACATGGCGTTCTTCACCGCGACCAACACGTCGAACCGGCCGATCACCGGCACCGCGACGTTCAACGTCACGCCGGCGCAGGCGGGCAAATATTTCACGAAGATCCAGTGCTTCTGCTTCACCGAGCAGACGCTGCAACCCGGCGAGACCGCGCGGATGCCGGTGATCTTCTATGTCGATCCGAAGATACTCGCCGATCCCGATGCGGCGGACGTGGAAACGATCACGCTGTCCTATACGTTTTACCCGGTGGATTCCGGCAAGACCGCAGGCTAGGATCGTCAAAATATAAGAACAGGGATGCGACGATGGCCGGCGCCAAGAACCACGATTATCATATCCTGCCCCCCAGCCCGTGGCCGCTGGTCGGATCGATGTCCGCCTTCGTGATGGCGGTGGGCGGCGTGATGTACATGCACGAATATGGCGGCGGCGGCTGGATCTTCCTGATCGGCCTCGCCGCAGTGTTGTTCACCATGTATTCGTGGTGGGCGGACGTGGTGCGCGAGGCGCATCGCGGCGACCATACCCCCGTCGTCCAGTTGCACTTCCGCTACGGCATGATCCTGTTCATCGCGTCGGAGGTAATGTTCTTCGTCGGCTGGTTCTGGGCGTTCTTCGACTTCTCGCTGTTCCCCACCGCGATGCAGATTGTCGATGGCCAGGTGGAACGCGCCGCCGAGGGTGCGACCGCGATCGTCGCGAGCTGGCCGCCCAAGGGGCTGGAGGTCATCAACGCCTTCGAGCTGCCGCTGCTCAACACGCTGATCCTGCTGACGTCGGGCACCACGGTCACCTGGGCGCACCACGCACTGATCCACAACCAGCGCGGTGGCGAGAAGACCGGCGCCTGGGGCCTGCTGGGCGTCGGCAACCGTGACAGCGTGCTGAAGGGCCTGTGGCTGACGGTGGTGCTGGGCGCGGTGTTCAGCGCGATCCAGGCGTATGAATACGCGCACGCGCCGTTCCCGTTCAAGGGCATCAACTATGGCGCCGCCTTCTTCATGGCGACCGGCTTCCATGGTTTCCATGTCCTGATCGGCACGATCTTCCTGATCGTCTGCCTGATCCGCGCCTATAAGGGCGACTTCACCCCCCGCCAGCATTTCGGGTTCGAGGCGGCAGCCTGGTACTGGCACTTTGTCGATGTGGTGTGGCTGTTCCTGTTCGTCACCGTCTATGTCTGGGGTGGCTGGGGCGCGCCGGTCCATGGTGGGTGAGCGACACGCCTGATCCCGCCCCGGCGGATGGCGTGACCGCCGCCACGACGACCGGCGCCACCACCATCGCACCGACGCTGGTGCAGGCCGGGCTGCGGGGGCTGTGCCCCCGGTGCGGGCAGCCGACGCTGTTCGCGGGGTGGGCACGCTTCGCCGATCGGTGCGCGGCCTGCGGACTGGATTTCGCCGGGTTCAACGTCGGCGACGGGCCGGCGGCGTTCCTGACCCTGATCCTGGGTGCGATCGTCGTCGGGCTGGCGATCTGGCTGGAACTGGCGGTCGGCCCGCCGCTGTGGGTGCATATGCTGATCTGGATACCGTTCACCGCCGCCGGGGTGATCGGGTCGCTCCGCATCGCCAAGGGGGCGATGATGGCGCTGGAATATCATAACGCCGCGCGCGAAGGGCGGATCGCCCCGCCCGCCCCCAACCTGCCGTGAGGCGACTGCCGTTCCTGCCGACCTTGCTGGTCGGCCTCGCGGTGGCGGCGATGATCGCACTGGGTCTGTGGCAGTTGCTCGACCGGCGACCGCGCAAGCTGGCGTTCCTCGAACAACTGGCGGGCAACCCGTCGCTGCCGCCGGTCGCCTTTCCCCGCATCCCCGACGAGCGGCTGCTGTTTCGCCGCACCATCGCGACGTGCCGGCCGCCGGTGGCGATCCGGCTGGCGGGGGCGGGCGCGGCGGGTTTTCGCGCGATCGCGACCTGTAACGATCCGGGCCTGACCGTACAGCTGGGCACGACGCGCGATCCCAAGGCGCGGGTGACATGGGGCGGTGGCACCGTGGCGGGCTATATCGGCCATGCCCCCGATGGCCGTTCGCTGATCGGTGCCGCGCTGCATCCGCAACCCCCGCGCCCGATGCTGATCGCGACGACGCCGCTGGCCGGACTCAGCGCCAACGCGCCGCCCAACATCGATTCGGTGCCGAACAACCACCTCGCCTACGGGGTGCAGTGGTTCTTCTTCGCGGGCGTGGCGACGGTGATCTACCTGCTGGCGGTGGGGCGACGGCCGAACGGCTGACACACGGGGACGCGACGAGGAAGGTGTTGGGTCGCGCGGAGGCGCGGAGGACGCGGAGGGGTTGCGTGCCGGGTTATTGCAGGGCCGATCATCGGCCGATTCGAATGATCGACGTGCGACGACGGTAGGCGCCACTCTCCGCGTCCTCCGCGCCTCCGCGCGAACCCCCTCTTCTTCGCGTCATCGCGCGGGCATTCGTTCCGTCATGTCACCTCCCGGGTTGCAGCAAGCGACCGGCACCGTTAGCGCACCACCCATGCGTTATGTCAGCACGCGCGGGGCCGCGCCCATTCTCGATTTCCGTGGGGCGACGCTCGCCGGGCTTGCCAGCGACGGCGGGCTGTACGTGCCGGAGACGTGGCCGACGCTGTCGACTGACGAGATCGCCGCGCTGGCGGGCCTGTCCTATGCCGATACCGCGGTGCGGATCATGTTGCCGTTCGTCGGCGACTGCCTGGGCGAGGACGAACTGCGCGGGCTGTGCCACGCCGCCTATGGCCGGTTCAGCCATGTCGCCGTCACCCCGCTGGTGCAGCTCGATCACGACCAGTGGCTGCTGGAACTGTTCCATGGGCCGACGCTGGCGTTCAAGGACGTGGCGCTGCAACTGCTGGGGCTGCTGTTCGAACGCTTCCTGACCGGCACGGACAAGCGGCTGACGATCATCGGCGCGACCAGCGGCGATACCGGATCGGCGGCGATCGACGCGGTGGCGGGGCGCGAGGGCGTCGATATCTTCATGCTCCATCCGGTCGGCCGGGTGTCGGAGGTGCAGCGCCGCCAGATGACGACGGTGCTGGCCCCCAACGTCCACAACATCGCGATCGAGGGCGACTTCGACACCGCACAGGCGCTGGTGAAGACGATGTTCGCGACGCCGGCGCTGGCGGACACCTTCGCGCTGTCGGCGGTCAACTCGATCAACTGGGCGCGGCTGATGGCGCAGGTGGTCTATTATTTCTATGCCGCGGTGCGCCTCGGCGGACCGGGGAAGCCGGTCGCGTTCTCGGTGCCGACGGGGAATTTTGGCGACGTGTTCGCCGGCTATGTCGCATCGCGCATGGGCCTGCCGATCGCGAAGCTGGTGGTGGCGACCAACGTCAACGACATCCTGCACCGTGCGCTGACCAACGGCGATTATTCGCGTGGGGTGGTGGCGCAGACCGCGACCCCCTCGATGGATATCCAGGTATCCTCGAATTTCGAGCGGCTGCTGTTCGATCTGGGCGGGCGCGACGGCAAGGCGCAGGCGGCGCAGATGGCGGGCTTCGACGCGGATGGCGCGATGCGGCTGACCAACGCGCAGCAACAAGGTGCGGCCGGGCTGTTCGGCAGTGAGCGGGTCGATGGCGACGACATGGCGATGGCGATGCGCTGGGCCCATGAGAAGGCGGGCGAGATCGTCGATCCCCACACCGCGATCGGGCTGGCGGCGGCCCGGCGGCAGTCGTTGCCGGATGTGCCGATGGTGACGCTGGCGACCGCGCATCCGGCCAAGTTCGTCGATGCGGTGGAACGCGCGACCGGGGCGCGGCCGGCGCTGCCCGCCCGCGTCGGCGACCTGTTCGAGCGTGAGGAACGCTATGTCACCCTGCCCGCCACGCTGGCGGCGGTGGGCGATTACGTGGCCGCCCATGCCCGGCCGTCGCGGTGACATGACACCGGGGACGCTGATCGGGGAGCCATGGGCGGATTACGGGCTGGTCGATTCGGGCCATGGCCGCAAGCTGGAACGTTATGGCCGGTTCCGCTTCATCCGCCCGGAGCCGCAGGCGATGTGGGCACCCGCGCATGACGACTGGCGCGCGGCGGCGGAATTCGTGCCGGGATCGGACGAGGATGGCGGCGGCCAGTGGCGATACGCCGATCAGGTGCCGCGCGACGGCTGGACGTTGCGCTGGAACGAGGTGGCGTTCAACGCGCAATGCACGCCTTTTCGCCATCTCGGCTTCTTTCCCGACATGGCGCCGGTGTGGGACTGGATGCGCGGGCGGATCGACGGGGTGGCGACGCCCGATTGCATGAACCTGTTCGGTTATACCGGAGTCGGCACGCTGGCGCTGGCGGCGGCGGGCGCGAAGATGGTGCACGTAGACGCCTCCAAGAAATCGGTCGAAGCGGCGAAGGGCAATGCCGCGCTGTCGGGGATGAAGGATGCCCCCGTCCGCTGGATCGTCGACGATGCCGCCAAGTTCGTCGCGCGCGAGGTGCGGCGCGGGCGGCGGTATGACGGCATCCTGCTCGATCCCCCCAAATATGGCCGCGGGCCGGAGGGCGAGGTATGGCGGCTGGAGGAGGACCTGCCCGCGCTGGTCGCCAATTGCCGGCAGTTGCTGGATGCCGACTCGCGGTTCCTGTTCCTGACCGTCTATGCGGTGCGGATGTCGGCGCTGGCGATCGGGGAACTGGTGCGGCAATTGTTCGCCGACCTGCCCGGCACGGTGGAATGCGGCGAACTGGGCGTGCGCGAGGAAGCGCGCGGGCTGGTGCTGCCCACCGCGATCTGGGCGCGGTGGAGCCGCTGAGAGGCGGGCGATGGCGCGGCTGATCCTGTTCAACAAGCCATATGGCGTGCTGACCCAGTTCACCGATCGCGGCAGCGTGTCGCCGCGCCCGACGCTGTCGGATTTCATCGATCTGCCGGGCGTCTATCCGGCGGGGCGGCTCGATCTGGACAGCGAGGGGCTGTTGCTGCTGACCGACGACGGCCGGATGCAGGCGCGGATCGCCGATCCCCGGTTCAAGACGACCAAGACCTATCTGGTGCAGGTGGAGGGCGAGCCGGACGAGGCGCAGCTTGCCGCCCTGCGGCACGGCGTGAAGCTGAAGGACGGCATGACCCTGCCGGCGGAGGCGGAGGCGATCGAGGCGCCCGACCTGTGGCCGCGCGATCCGCCGGTGCGGTTCCGCAAGACGGTGCCCGATCGCTGGCTGCGGCTGACGATCGGCGAGGGGCGCAACCGGCAGGTGCGGCGGATGACGGCGGCGGTCGGGCTGCCGACGCTGCGGCTGGTGCGGTGGCGGATCGGCGACTGGACGCTGGACGATATCGCGCCGGGCAGCTGGCGCGAGGCGGCTATTCCATCGCCGCGCGGGGCGGCTATTCCATCGCCGCGCGGATCGCCGCCCCCGCCACGAACGGCGCGCCCGCGACCAGCACGAGGCTGACCGCCGCGAGCAGCTTCAGCGCGCTGGCCCCGCCCGACAGCGCGCCCGCGCCGAAGATCAGCAGCGGCACCGCGAGCGGCAACATCACCAGCCCCGCCACCGCCCCGGCGCTGCGCAACGAGGCGGTGAGCGCGGCGGTGGCGACCGCCAGCGCGGCGAGGCCGGGGGTGCCGATCGCCAGCCCCGCCTCGACCAGCAGCAATTGCTGCGCCGGGATGCCGAGCAGCCCGGCCGCGATCACCGCCGCCGCCATCAGCGGCGGGGCGAAGGCGATCCAGTGGGCCAGCGCCGCGACCGCCGCGACGGCGGCGAGCGACTGGCCCCGCACCGCCAGCTGATCGTACACCCCCGCTTCCAGATCGGGGGCAACCAGCCGGTCGACCGGCAGCAGCGCGGCGAGCAGCGCCGCCGCCCACACCACGCCGCCGCCGATCCGCGCCAGCAACGGCGCATCGGGGCCGATCGCGAACGGGAACAGCGTCGCCGCCAGCAGGAAGAACACCACCACCAGCGTGGCGCCGCCGCCGGCATAGCCGCGCCGCACGCCGCGCCACAGCAGCACCGCCAACGGACCGGTCATGGTCGCGTCCCAAAGGCGAGCGTCCGCATCGCGGGCAGGCGCAGCGGCAGATGGGTGGCGACGATCGCCATCCCGCCCGCCTCCAGATGGCGTTCGACCAGCACCTCCAGCCGCGCCGAGGCGGCGGCGTCGAGGCCGTTGGTCGGCTCGTCGAGCAGCCACAGGAACGCGCGCCCCGCGATCACCCGCGCGAAGGCGGCACGGCGGCGCTGCCCGGTCGACAGCATCCGCACCGGCACCGTGGCGAGATCGGCGAGCGCGACATCCGCCAGCGCCGCCGCGACGCGCGCATCCGGGTGGGGCAACCCGTCCATCCGCGCCCAGAAACCCAGCGCCTGCGCCAGCGGCCGCTCGCCATCCAGCGCCGCCGCCTCCGCCAGATAACCGAGCGGTGGGCGACCGGGCGGCAGATCGAAGGCGATGGTGCCGGCGGCGGGCGCGAGCAGGCCGGCGCACAGCCGCAGCAGCGTCGATTTGCCGACGCCGTTGGGGCCGGTGATGCGCAGCGCGCCGCCCGGGTGAAGCGAGAAGGACAGGTCGGCAAAGACGATCCGGCCGCCCCGGCGGGCGGCGAGGCCGGCGACCTCGATCCCCCCGACCTGCCCCCCCGCGCTCAATCCGCCACCGAATCTTCCAGTGCGTGCATGTCGGCATCGGACAGGCCGAAGTGATGGCCGATCTCGTGAATCGTGACATGCGCGACCAGATCGTCGAGCCGTACCCCCGTCTCCACCCATTCCTCCAGGATCGCGCGGCGATAGAGGTGGATGCGATCGGGCATCGCCACCGCCTCGCTCCCCGCCTTCTGCCCGACCGGCAGGCCGCTGTAGAGACCGGTCAGGTCGAGCGGATGCTCGATACCGAGCGCGGCGAGCGTTTCGTCGTCGGCGAATTCCTCGACCAGCAGCACGATCGCGCCCAGATGCTGCGCGAAGGCGGGGGGCAGGCGATCGATCGTCGCGCGGGCGATCGATTCGATCGTGGCGGCGTCGGGCGCGGGGCCGAGGGGGTCTTGCCGATCCATCGCCCCAGCCATAGGCGGAGGCGACCGATACGGGCAAGATGGAGGGGCGAATGATCGAGGCGCTGAACGAGACGGAACGGGCCGAGGCGCTCGACGGCCTGCCCGAATGGGATCACGACGAGGCCCGCGACGCGATCGTGCGCCGGATCGTGTTCGCCGATTTCATCGAGGCGTTCGGCTTCATGACGCAGGTCGCGCTGGTCGCGGAACGGATGAACCATCATCCCGAATGGTCGAACGTGTACAACCGGGTCGACATCCTGCTGACCACGCACGATGCCGGTGGCCTGTCGTCGCGCGATATCGAGATGGCGCAGGCGATCGACGCGATCGTGGGCGAGGATTGACGCCCCCGCCGCGACGGAAAGTCACGGTGGAAAGTCACGAAAGTCCCATCCTACAGCCCTTCGTGGGCACACCGGGCGATGGCCGGAATCAGGCTGGGCTGAGCTGGGCCGGGACGGGCATCGACGAAGAGAAAGAGCGGTCGTCGGCCGGGATAACCGGTCGTCGCGGTGTAGCACACCCCCGGCCGGGCGATCGCGGCGGCTCCCGGTTCAGTCCCGGCCGGCGCGATACCCGTCATAGGCGCGGCAATCGTCGGGATGCCTGCGGCATTCCCGTTCCCAGTCCCGCCGCTCCTTGCCCTCGCGCGCCTCCGCCTTGCGCATCTTGCGGCCGTAGTTGCGGTCGGACTCTTCCTGACTGGTCGTCGTCCAGTCGACCGCCTTGCCGGCGACCTGGAACGGCGCCTTCACGATCGAGGCGGCGGTGCTGACACAGCCGCCCATCGTGAGGGCCAGCGGCAGGAGGAACAGGGCACGGCGCATGGCAAACTCCGGTTGACCGGGGGATCATAGCCGCGATCGATGAACATTGCGTGGACATACCGAGTGATAACCACTCGCAACGGGAGCCGGTCGCGACGCATCGCGTTGTGGGATCAGGACTTTACGGGGATGCCGGCATGCAGTGGACGATCAACGGGCGCACCTACGAAGCGGATGTGGACGTGCGCACCTCGCTGCTCGATCTGGCGCGCGAGCATCTGGGGCTGACCGGCTCCAAGAAGGGCTGCGACCATGGCCAGTGCGGCGCCTGCACGATGCTGGTCAACGGCCGCCGCGTGAACAGCTGCCTGAGCCTGGCGGTGATGCACGAGGGCGACGAGATCACCACGATCGAGGGGCTGGGCCAGGTCGGCAACCTCCACCCGATGCAGGACGCGTTCGTACGGCATGACGGCTATCAGTGCGGATACTGCACGCCGGGCCAGATCTGCTCGGCGGTCGGGATGCTGGACGAGGTGGCGAAGGGCTGGCCCAGCCATGTATCGGCCGACCTGACCAGCGCCGACCTGAACGACGACGAGATTTCGGAGCGGATGAGCGGCAATCTGTGCCGCTGCGCCGCCTATCCCAACATCGTCGATGCGATCCGCGAGGTGGCGGGGATCGATAACCGCCAGCCGGTGCTCGGGACCGCGAAGGAGATCGGGGCATGAAGCAGTTCACCTACGAACGCGCCGCCAGCACCGAATCGGCGGTGGCCGAAGGGCGCGGTGCCGGCACCAAGTTCATCGCGGGCGGCACCAACCTGCTCGACCTGATGAAGTTGCAGATCGAGACGCCGGACAAGCTGGTCGACATCACCCGCCTGCCGCTGGGCGAGATCACCGCGCGCGACGAGGGCGGGGTGTCGATCGGGGCGCTGGTGCCCAACAGCGATCTGGCCGCCGACCCCCGCATCATCGCCGATTACGAGGTGTTGAGCCGGGCGCTGCTGGCCGGCGCATCGGGGCAGTTGCGCAACAAGGCGACGACCGGGGGCAACCTGCTCCAGCGGACGCGCTGCTATTATTTCTACGACACCGCGATGCCGTGCAACAAGCGCGAGCCGGGCACCGGCTGCGCGGCGATCGGCGGGGTCAATCGCATCCTCGCGGTACTGGGGACGAGCGAGAAGTGCATCGCGACGCATCCGTCCGACATGGCGGTGGCGATGCGTGCGCTGGACGCGACGGTGGTGACGCAGAAGGCGGACGGCGACCGGCGGCGGATCGCGATCGGCGATTTCTATCGCCTGCCGGGCGAGACGCCGGAGATCGAGACGGTGCTGGAGCCGGGCGAACTCATCACCGCGGTGGAACTGCCCGCCCCGGTGGAGGGTGCGCGGCATCTGTACCGCAAGGTGCGCGACCGGGCGTCCTATGCCTTCGCACTGGTGTCGGTGGCGGGCGTGGTGACGATGGACGGCAACACCGTGAAGACGGCGGCGCTGGCGTTCGGCGGGCTTGGCCCGATGCCGTGGCGCGACCCGGCGGTGGAGGCGGCGATCGTCGGCAAGGCAGCCACGACCGCGAATTTCGAGGCGGCGGCGGATGCGCTGCTGGCCGATGCCAAGGGCTTCGGCACCAACGATTTCAAGATTCCGCTCGCCAGACGCACGCTGATCGCGAGCCTGCGCGAGCTGACGGGAGCATAGAGCGATGTTCGGTTTCGGCGGCAACACCAACTCCCTGACGATGAACGAGCCACGGCCGGTCAGCCTGCTCGACACCGGCGTGCAGGGCGTGATCTCGCGCCCGCTCGACCGGGTGGACGGGCCGGCCAAGGTGTCGGGCGTCGCCACCTATGCGGCGGAATATGCGATCCCCAACCTGGCGCACGGCGTGCTGGTCGGCGCGAAGATCGGCTGCGGCAAGGTGGTGTCGATCGATGTCGAGGCGGCGAAGCGCATCCCTGGCGTGATCGACGTGGTGATCGATTTCGACACCTTCATCCGCAATTCCCAGCAGGGCGGCGAGACGAAGGCGCCGACGCAGGGCGTGAAGGACATCGCCTATTTCGGCCAGATCGTCGCGATCGTGCTGGCCGAGACGTTCGAGGCGGCGCGCGAGGCGGCGCTGAGCATCCCGATCGAATATGAATACAAGGCGGGCACCTATAATTTCGAGGCGCACCGGGACGAGGCGAAGACGCCCCCGCCCAGCATGCTCCAGCCGCATTTCAGCCAGGGCAATCCCGACAAGGAATATGACAAGGCGGCGGTGAAGCTGGACGTGACCTATGTCACCCCCAGCCAGAATTCGGCGGCGATGGAGCCACATGCGTCGATCGCGGTGTGGGAGGACGATGCGCTGACGCTGTACGGCGCCTACCAGATGCCGACTTCCGACGCGTCGCAACTGGCGCAGTCGCTGGGGATGCCGAAGAACAAGGTGCGGATCATCTCGCGCTTCATCGGCGGCGGGTTCGGATCGAAGCTGGGCATCGCGCCCGAAAGCGTCGCGGCGGCGATCGCGGCGAAGCAACTGGGCCGCCCGGTCAAGGCGGTGATGGCGCGCCAGCAGGTGTTCGACGCCACCGTGCGCCGTTCCAACACCGAGCAGCGACTGCGCTTCGGCTGCGACACGGATGGCCGGATCGTATCGTTCGTGCATGATTCGCTGACGTCGAACCTGCCGGACGAAGATTATTTCGAACCGGTGGGGATCGGCAGCCACTCGCTGTACGGCGGCGCGCACCGGCGGATCAACCACGATCAGGTCACGCTGAACCTGACGCTGTCGGGATCGATGCGCGCACCGGGCGAGGCGGTCGGCATGGTCGGGCTGGAATGCGCGATGGACGAACTGGCGGAGACGCTGGGGATGGACCCGATCGAGCTGCGCAAGATCAACGACCCGGCGGTCGACCCCGAAAAGGATGTGCCCTATTCGTCGCGGATGCTGACCCGGTCGCTGGAGGAAGGCGCGAAGCATTTCGGCTGGGACGCGCGTAACACGACCCCCGGCACCCGGCGCGAGGGCGAATGGCTGGTCGGGATGGGCGTGGCGGCGGCGACGCGCAACAACCAGTTGATGCAGTCCGCCGCCAAGGTGGAAATCCATCCGGACGGCAGCGCGACGGTATCGTCGTCGATGACCGATATCGGCACCGGCAGCTACACGATCATGGCGCAGATCGCGTCCGAAATCCTAGGTATCCCGGTCGACCGGATCGTGATGAAGCTGGGCGACACCAACGATGCCCCCGCCGCCGGATCGGGCGGATCATGGGGCGCGGCCTCGGCCGGGTCGGCGGTGTATCTGGCGTGCGAGGCGCTGCGCGACAAGCTGGCCAAGGCGATGGACGTGGAGCCCGACGGGCTGACCCTGAAGGACGGGCAGGCGATCGGCGCCAACCGGCAGACCGCGATCGGCGATCTGGTGGGCGAGGGGATCGAGGCGACCGGCGAGATCAAGCCCGGCAAGCAGGAGAAGCAGTTCACGCAGGCCTCCTACGGCGCGCATTTCGCCGAAGTGGCGGTGAATGCGGTGACGGGCGAGGTGCGGGTGCGGCGGATGCTCGGCATCTTCGCGGCGGGGCGCGTGCTGAACGCCAAGACCGCGCGGTCGCAATGCCTGGGCGGCATGACCTTCGGGATCGGCACCGCGCTGCACGAGGATCTGATCCACGACCAGCGCAACGGCAAGCTGGTGAACCGCGACCTGGCGGAATATCACGTGCCCGCCAATGCCGACGTGCCGCAGCTGGAGGTACATTTCCTGGACGAGCGCGACATCCACGCCAACCCGATCCACGCCAAGGGGATCGGCGAACTCGGCATCTCCGGCGCGGCGCCGGCGGTGGTGAACGCGATCTACAACGCCACCGGCGTGCGGGTGCGCGATCTGCCGCTGACCTGCGATAAGCTGCTGGCCGGGTTGCCGCCGCTTTGATCGGGGTGGCGTAGGCGATGGCCGAGAACGACAGCGTGCTGGCGGCGGCGCGCGACTGGCGGGGCGACCGGCTGGCGCTGGCGACGGTGGTGTCGACCTGGGGATCGGCTCCCCGCCCGCGCGGCAGCCACATGCTGATCCATGCGGACGGGCGGTTCGAAGGATCGGTATCGGGCGGCTGCGTCGAGACCGACATCCTCCAGACCGCCGCCGAGGTAATCGCGGGCGCGCCGTTCCAGGTGAAGAACTACGGCGTCGCCGATGCGGCGGCATGGGAAGTCGGCCTGCCGTGCGGCGGCGAGATCGCGGTGATGGTGCAGCCGGTGTCGGCGGAGGGCTTCGATCCCGAACTGTTCGACCGCATCGTCGAGGCGCGCGAGCGGGGCGACGCGCTGGCGGTGACGACCGATCTGGCGACGGGCCATTCGGACCTGCGCCCGGTCGAGACGGGTCAGGTGTTCGTCAACCGCTACGACCCGCCCCGGCGGTTGCTGATCGTCGGCGCGGTGCAGATCGCGCAGGCGCTGACCGGGCTGGCGCACCAGCTGGGGATCGACACGGTGGTGATCGATCCGCGCGCCCGCTTCCTGACGGCGGAGCGGTTCCCCGGCACCACGCTGGACGATCGCTGGCCGGACGAGGCGATCGAGGCGTACCGGCCGGGGCCATCGACCGCCGTCGTCACGCTGAGCCACGACATCAAGATCGACGACCCCGCGCTGATCGCCGCGCTGGCGAGCGAGGCCGCCTATGTCGGTGCGCTGGGCAGCCGGCGGAGCCACGCGGCGCGGCGGGAGCGGCTGGCCGCCGCCGGGGTCGCCCCGGCAGCGATCGACCGGATCGATGCGCCGGTGGGTATCGATATCGGTGCGATCGGGCCGTCGGAGATCGCGTTGTCGATCGCGGCGGCGGTGATCGGCGCCTTTCATGATCGCCGCTGAGGAGGTCGTCCTCGTCCTGCTGGCGGCGGGTCGGTCGGAACGGTTCGGGGCCGAGGACAAGCTGGCGGCGGACCTGCTCGGTCGGCCGGTCGGTCTCCATATCGTCAGCACGCTGGCGGCCTTGCCGTTCCGCGCGCGGCTGGCGGTGCGCAGCGGATGCCGGCTCGATTTTGCCGCCCATGGCTATACCGACATCCATAACGGACGGCCCGAACGCGGGATGTCGGAATCGGTCGGGCTGGGCGTCGCGGCGGCGACGCGGATCGGCGCCGCGGCGGTCCTGATCGTGCTGGCCGACATGCCGCGGGTGACCGACGCGCATGTCCGGCGCCTACTGGACGCGGGTGGTTCGGCCGATGCGGTGATCGCGTCGAGCGACGGCAGGAAACCCGGACCACCGGCGCTGTTCGGGCGCGACCGGTTCGATGCGCTGCTCGGGCTGACCGGCGATGCCGGCGCGCGCGACCTGATAAGGGCGGGGCGGCATATCCTCGCCGACCCGGCGGAACTGGTCGATATCGACACGCCCGACGATCTGCGCGCCCTGCGCTGAAGGCGAATCGCCCGGGAAAAGGTGGTTCGCGCAGCGGACATGGAAGCCTCGGGCGGACGGATCTGGAACGGAGTGAGGTTAGATCCATCCCGGCCGTCATTGCGAGCGTAGCGAAGCAATCCAGAGTCGGAGCGCGACGCCCTGGATTGCTTCGCTACGCTCGCAATGACGGATGGGTGGGCTTCACGTCATCGACGTTGCGCGCCGCGCCTTCCGCGCGACCTTCCTTCGTCCGCCCCGCCCCTATTCGTGGCGGAGCGCGTCGATCGGGTTGAGCGCGGCGGCGCGGCGGGCGGGGAAATAGCCGAAGACGACGCCGATCACCGCCGAGATGGCGAAGGCGATGAAGTTGATCTGCGGATCGAACGTCCATGGCACCTGCATCAGCGGGGCGAGCAACAGGATCACGAGCTGGGCCAGCGCCAGCCCGATCAGCCCGCCGAGGCACGACAGCGCCACCGCCTCGACCAGGAACTGCATCAGCACCTCGCGCGCGACCGCGCCGATCGCCAGCCGGATGCCGATCTCGCGCGTGCGCTCCGTCACCGACACCAACATGATGTTCATGATGCCGATGCCGCCGACGACCAGGCTGATCCCGGCGACGGCGGCGACGATGCGGGTCAGCAGCGTGGTGGTGCCGGTCAGCGTGTCCGAAATCTGCTTGGTGTCGAAGATGTTGAAATCGTCTTCCTTGCCGCCGGCGATGTTGCGGCGTTCGCGCAGCAGATCGGTGATGCCGGCCTGCACGGTTTGGGTCGAATAGGCCTGATCGACGCCGACCAGCATCAGGCGGATGTCGCGACTGCCGGTGAAGCGGCGCTGCACCGCCTTGATCGGCATGACGACGACATCGTCCTGATCGCCGAACCCGCCCTGCCCGCGCGTGTTGAGCGTGCCGATCACGTCGCAGCTGATGTTGCCCAGCCGCATCCGCGTACCGACCGCCTCACCGCCGCGATACAGGTTCTGGCGGACGGTGTTGCCGATCAGGCAGACCGCCTTGCCCGCCTCCTCCTCCGCCGGGGTCCAGTAGCGGCCGCCGGTCAGCGGCCATGGCTGCACGGTCAGGAAGCCGGAGGTGGTGCCGTTGATCGTGGTCGACCAGTTGGCGCCTTCGTAGATCGCGGTGGCGGTACTGCTGGCCTGCGGGGCGACGGCGGTGACGCCGGCGACCTGATGGGCGATCGCGGTCACGTCCTCCGGCTTGAAATCGGGCGGACGCGGGCCGCCGCCGCCACGCCCGAAGCCCTGCCCGGGGCGGACCTGCAACACGTTGGTGCCGAGCGAGGAGATCTGCTGCTGGACCGCGGCGGTGGTCGCCTTGCCCAGCGTGACCATCGTCACCACCGCACCGACGCCGATGACGATGCCGAGGATGGTCAGGAACGACCGCAGCAGATGCCGCCGAATCGAGCGCAGCGCGAGGACGAGCGTGGTGCCGAACATCAGGCCTCCACCGCCTCGCCCTGCCGGTGGCGGCTCTCGACCCGCTCCACCAGTCCGTCCTTGAAATGCACCACGGTGCGCGCGAACGCCGCCATGTCGGGTTCGTGGGTGACCATCAGCACGGTGATGCCGCTGTCGCGGTTGAGCGCGGTGAGCAACTGCATGATCTCGACCGAGCGTTCCGAATCGAGATTGCCGGTCGGCTCGTCGGCGAGCAACACATCGGGGCTGGTCACGATCGCGCGGGCGATCGCCACGCGCTGCTGCTGGCCGCCGGACAGTTCGGCGGGGGTGTGATCCCACCACCGGTCCAGCCCGACCTTCTCCAGCGCCGCCATGCCGAGATCGCGCCGCGTCTTGCGATCCTCGCCCCGGTAAAGGAGCGGCAGCTCGACATTCTCCAGCGCGGAGGTGCGCGACAACAGGTTGAAGCCCTGGAACACGAAACCGAGATAGCGGCGGCGGAGCAGCGCGCGCTGGTCGCGGTCGAGCGTCTCGATATGATGGCCGCGAAAGGTGAAGGCGCCCGCCGTCGGCATGTCGAGACAGCCGAGGATGTTCATCGTCGTCGACTTGCCCGATCCCGACGGCCCCATCACCGCGACGAAATCGCCGCCCGCGATATCCAGATCGACGCCTTTCAGCGCCTGGAACTGCGTCGCGCCGCTGCCATAGACCTTGGTCACGCCGCGCAGCGAGATGATGGGGTCGGCCGTCGCCGTTCCCTCTGCCGCGGGGGCGGCGGCGCGGGTGGGGTTACCGGGCACCCGCACCCCCCGGACGACGCGGGGCGGCGGCGGTATCGGTGCCGTTCGCCAACTGGCCGGTGATGACCTCCGCCCCCGGTTTCAGCGCGCCGCCGATCACCTCGGTCATGCTGCCGTTGCTGTCGCCGGTGACGATCTGGACCGGCTGCGGCGTGCCGTCCGCGCCCTTGACGTACACCGTCTGCGTCGCGCCGCGGCCGAGCGTGGCGGTGCGTTCAGGCCGATCGCGACGCGGGCGGAAGGTGAGCGAGCCGGCGATGCCGCCCTGCCCGCCAGCACCGGCCGCCGCCGGCTTGAACCGCAGCGCGGCGTTGGGGACGAGCAGCACGCCCTTCCGGTCGGAGGTGACGATATCGGCGGTCGCGGTCATGCCGGGGCGCAACTGGCCGTCGGGATTGGCGACGGTCAGGTCGGCGGCATAGCTGACCACCTGCCCCGTCGTCGCGGTGGTGCTGGTCGAGGTGGAGGCGGTGGCGGCGCTGACCGTCAGGTTCGAGCCGAGATCGACGCGGGTGATCGTGGCCGGGAAGGTGCGCCCGGGAAAGGCATCGACGGTGAAATTCGCCTTCTGCCCCAGCTTCACCGCGCCCACGTCCGCCTCGTCGATCGCGACCTCCAGCTTCATCTTGGTCAGGTCTTCGGCGATGACGAACAGTGTCGGGGTGTTGAACGAGGCGGCGACGGTCTGGCCGGGATCGACCTGTCGGGCCAGCACCACGCCGGAGACGGGGCTGCGGATGATCGCGCGGCTGCGCTGCGTCTGCGACTGCGCCAACTGGGCGGCGGCGGCGGCGACGTTGGCCTGCGCGGTCTTCAGCCCCGCGACCCCGCGCTGCGCATTGGCGCGCCCGGTCTGGAGTTCGGTGGCGGAGGGGACGCGGCCGTTCGACAGGCGGTACACCTCGTTCAGGCGGGCCAGCTGCGCGTTCGCCTCCGCGACGGTGGCCTGCGCCTGCCCGACCTGCGCCTGATTGGCGGCGAGCGTCGCCTGCGCGGCGCGAATCTGGTCGTCGATCTGTTCGGGATCGATCAGCGCCAGCGGCTGCCCCGCCGTGACGCGGTCGTTGACGTCGACAACGACGCGGGTGACGAGGCCCGACAATTGCGAGCCGACCGTCACCTGATTGGTCGGCGCCAGCTTGCCCGTGGCGGAGACGCTGACGGTCAGGTTGCCCTGCCGCACCGCCTGCGTCGAATATTGCACCGCGTCCTTGCCGCCGAAACAGCGGCTGAGCAGCAGCGCCAGCCCGGCCAGCACGAGGACGATCACCACCCATTTGACGTAGCGACGCCAGGCCGGCACCGCCTTCACGCCCAGAAATTCGTCGGTGCTCTGGTCGGCCATCAACGGGTCTCGCTTGCGGGGGTGGTCGTCGTGACGGGAACGGGTCGCGCATTGGTGCCGGCGGGCAGCACGCGCGGCGGCGCCTGCGGCACCGTCGTCGCATCCCAGCCGCCGCCCAGCGCCACGAACAGCGCGACCTGCGCGGCGGCGGCATCGGCGCGCGCCTGGGTCAGGCCGTTGCGCGCGGACAGCAGCGCCGTTTCCTGCTGGTTCAGCGTGGTGAAGTCGGTCAGGCCCGAGCGATACTGGCTGCGGCTGAGGATCGCGCTGTTGTTCGCGGCATCGAGCGCGACGGTGAACTCCCGCGTCCGCGCCTGCGCGGTCGTGAGCGCGACGATCGCGTTCTCGATATCCTCCAGCGCGAGCAGCACGGTGCCCTTGTACGCGGCGAGCGCGGCGTCGGCGGCGGCCTCCTGCGTGCGGACCGCGCTGCGCAGCCGGCCGCCGTTGAAGATCGCCTGCGTCAGCCCGGCGAACAGCCCGCCGGTGATCGCATCGCCGATATTGCCGATCGAGGTGGCGTTGGTGTTGATGTTGCCGGTGATCGCCAGCGCCGGATAGAGCCGCGCCTTCGCCACGCCGATCTGCGCGGTGGCGGCGGCCAGCGCGCGTTCCGCCGAGCGCACGTCGGGCCGGCGGCGCAGGATATCGGCGGGGATGCCGATCCCGACCGTGGCGGGGGCGAGCGGGATCGGCCGCGTCGCCGCCAGTTCTGGCTTGAGCGCGCCGGGCGCCTGCCCGGTCAGCACGCCGAGGCGCGAGACGGCGGCGTTGTACTGTTGTTCCAGCGAGGGGATCGTCGCGGCGGTCTGCGCGCGCTGCGACCGGGCCTGCTCGCTGTCGAGCGACGAGACGAGGCCGGCCTGCACGCGGAAGCCCGCGATATCCAGATTGTCGTCCTGGATCGCCAGCGAGGCGCGGGCATTGGCGAGCTGTGCCTGAAGGCCCCGCGCGATCACATAGTTGCGGGCGACCTCGCTCTGCACCGACAGCAGCACGGCGGCATAGTCGAAGCCCGCCGCCTCATACTGTGCGCGCGTCGCCTCGACGGTGCGGCGCAGTTCGCCGAAGATGCCGACCTGCCAGCTGGCCGACAGCCCGAGCGAGAAACTGTTGGTGCCGCCGCCGCCGGTGTCGACGACGGTGCCGTCGGGCAGGGTGAACGAGCGGCCGCCGCCGCGCAGATTCTCGTTCCGTTGATAACCGGTCGATCCGGACACGGTGGGCAGGAGTTGCGACCGGCTTTGCAGCAGCGATTCGCGCGCCTGCCGCAACCGCGCCACCGACTGCGCCAGATCGGTGTTCGCGCCCGCCGCCTGTTCGACGAGACGGCCGAGCACCGGATCGTCGAACCGGTTCCACCAGCGGGTCAGGTCCGCCGCGTCGGGGGCGGCGGGAACCGAAAAACCGGCGGGCACGCCCAGTTCGGCGGGCGATTGCGGGCGATAGTCCGGGCCGACCGAACAACCGGCGAGCGCGGTGGCGAGAAAGAGGGCACGGGCGCGCTGCATGGCCCCATAGGTGCCGGGCGACCGGGCCAGCGTCCAGCGCTTTTCTGTCGCAGTTTGTCGCGATCCATAGCGGGGAAAGCCGGTTCCCTGCCTACCCCATTGGCAAACCGTCCCATTCCGATCGCCGTCATGCCGGACATATCCCGGCATCCACCGTGCCGCACACCGGATGGCCGGCGGGTCTGCGGAACCGCGGCCCCCGGGACGGGCCCGGGGGGACGACGAGGGACGGGTTCGGGGCCAGGGCCGGCGACCTTCCCCGACCGGGCGGCCCGGCGCTATTCCAGTTCGAGGATGACCTGATCGACCGACAGGCTGTCGCCCGTCCGCGCGCCGATCGTCTTCACGACGCCCGATTTGCCGGCGCGCAGGATGTTCTCCATCTTCATCGCCTCGACCACCGCCAGCGCCTGCCCCGCCTCGACCCGGTCGCCCTCGTCCACGTCGAGCCGGACGAGCAGGCCCGGCATCGGTGCGAGCAGGAAGCGCGACAGGTCCGGCGGCACCTTCTCGATCAGGTGGCGGGCATAGGGGGCGACATGCGCGGGCAGCACCCGGACCTTGTGGACCGCGCCGCGGGTGGCGAGCCGGAACCCGCCGGGCACCGGGGCGATGCGGATCGCCACGCCCTCGCCCCCGTGCCCGACGTCGCTCTCCACCTCCACCAAACGGTCGCCGGGGGTGTATTCGGCGGCGAAATCGAGCGGTTCGCCATCGACGGTGATGCCGTCGACCGAAACGTGGACGTCGTGATCGGCCCCGTCGATCCGCACCGTCCAGTCCGCCGGCGGCGACAGGCGGTGGCCAAGCTGGCCGTCGATCCGCCGCGCGCGATCGGCATGGGCGGTGGCGGCGAAGGCGGCGGTGGCGGCCAATGTGCGGCGCAGCGCCGGGCCGGCGGGCGCGCCGGTGAAGCCGTCGGGATATTCCTCCGCGATGAAGCCTGTCGTGATCGTGCCGGCGCGGAACCGCGGATGCTGCATCAGCGCCGACAGGAAATCGAGATTGGTGCCCGGCCCCTCGATCTCGAACGCGTCGATCGCGCCGATCTGCGCATCGACCGCCGCCTCGCGCGTCGGCGCCCAGGTGACCAGCTTGGCGATCATCGGGTCGTAGAACATCGACACCTCGCCCCCCTCGACGACGCCGTCGTCGACGCGGACGCGCACCGTGGCATCCGCGCCCGCCGCCGGCGGGGTGTAGCGCGCGAGCCGACCGATGCTGGGCAGGAAACCGCGATACGGGTCCTCGGCATAAACGCGGGTCTCGATCGCCCAGCCGTCCAGCCGCACCTCGTCCTGCGTGAAGGCGAGCGGTTCGCCCGCCGCGACGCGGATCATCTGTTCGACCAGATCGAGCCCGGTGATCTCCTCGGTCACGGGATGCTCGACCTGCAACCGCGTGTTCATTTCGAGGAAGTAGAAACCGGTGCCGCTGGTATCCGCGCCCGACACGATCAGTTCGACCGTGCCCGCGCTGAAATAGCCGACCGCGCGGGCGAGGGCGACCGCCTGCTCCCCCATCGCACGGCGCATCGCGGGGGTGACGAAGGGCGACGGCGCCTCCTCCACCACCTTCTGGTGGCGGCGCTGGATCGAACATTCGCGCTCGCCGAGATAGACGATGTTGCCATGTTGGTCGCCGAGCAGCTGGATCTCGATGTGGCGCGGGCTTTCGATGAACTTCTCGATGAAGACGCGGTCGTCGCCGAACGAGGCGAGCCCCTCGCGCTTGGTCGCCTCGAACCCGTCGCGCACATCCTGTTCGGACCAGGCGAGGCGCATCCCCTTGCCGCCGCCACCGGCCGATGCCTTCATCATCACCGGATAGCCGATCTCGCCCGCGATCCGCACCGCATGGTCGGTATCGTCGATCTCGCCGAGGAAACCGGGGACGACGTTGACCCCGGCGGCGCGCGCCAGCTTCTTCGATTCGATCTTGTCGCCCATCGCCGCGATCGCCTCCGGCGGCGGGCCGATGAAGGCGATGCCGGCATCGGCGCAGGCGCGCGCGAAGGATTCACGTTCCGACAGGAAACCGTAGCCGGGATGGATCGCATCCGCGCCGGTCTCCTTCGCGGCGAGCAGGATCAGCTCCGCCTTCAGATAGCTGTCGGCGGCGGGTGCCGGCCCCAGCCGCACGGATTCGTCGGCGAGCAGCACATGCGGGCTGCGCACATCGGCATCCGAATAGACCGCGACCGTCGCGATCCCCATCGCCCGCGCGGTGCGGATGACCCGGCACGCGATCTCGCCGCGATTGGCGATCAGGATTTTCTTGAACAACGACCTCTCCCGGTTCTTATTATGTGCTTCAGGCGACGGCGGGCCTGTCGTTCACCGTGAACTGACGGCCGGTGCGCCGCGCAGCAATCCATCGGTACTCAGGTCCTCGTCGATCTCCGGCCAGTGGATGCCGTATCCACCGCCGGCCTTCTCCCAGACCGCGCGGGCTTCGGGCGTCGCCCGGGCCAGCCGGGGATACCAGGCGAGCGGTGCGGAGATGGTGCGACCATCCATCAGATCGACGATCAGGCTCGCTGCGTCGAACCGCACGTCCAGCACCCGTTCGTCGGTGATCCTAGCCGAAATATTCATGCCATGCCTCCAGAAGCATCGGACGGTGTTCGACGACCATGGCAAGGATGCCATTGATCTCGTGCGCACGGAAGCCGCGGCTCTTCGCGACGTCGACCGGCTCCAGCCAGACCTTTGCCGTCGCCTCGCCGCGATCGATATGGACATGCGGCGGTTCATTGGGTTCGTGACTGTAGAAATACAGGCGGAACGGCCCGATCCGCAGGATGGTGGGCATTACGTCGTTGCCACCCGCATCGGCTCCGCGCCCGTCATCGGCCGGACGCCCAGCTTCGCCAGCAGGGCGGCGTCGGCGCTGTCGCCGGCGTTGCCGGCGGTCAGCAGCTTGTCGCCGGTGAAGATCGAGTTCGCGCCGGCCATGAAGCACAGCGCCTGCGTCGCTTCCGACATGCTCTCGCGCCCGGCGGACAGGCGTACCATGCTGCGCGGCATCGCGATCCGCGCCACCGCCACCGTCCGCACGAATTCGATGTCGTCGATCTTCGCCATCGGCGTGCCCGCCAGCATATCGCCCAGCGGCGTACCCTTCACCGGCACCAGCGCGTTGACCGGCACGCTTTCGGGATGGCGCGGCAGGGTGGCGAGCGCGTGGACGAAGCCGACCCGGTCGCCGCGTGTCTCGCCCATCCCGACGATGCCGCCGCAGCACACCGAAATGCCCGCATCCCGGACATGGCCCAGCGTCTCCAACCGGTCCGCGAAGGTGCGGGTGGTGATGACGTTGCCGTAATTCTCCGGCGAGGTATCGATATTGTGGTTGTAGTAATCGAGCCCGGCCTCGGCCAGCGCGCGGGCCTGCCCGGCCTCCAGCATCCCCAGCGTCATGCAGGTTTCCAACCCCATCGCCTTCACCCCCTCGACCATCGCGACCACTTTCGCCATGTCGCGGTCCTTGGGGTTGCGCCACGCCGCGCCCATGCAGAAACGCTGCGAGCCGGCGGCCTTCGCCTCGGCGGCGCTGGCGAGGACTGCGTCGACCTCCATCAGCTTTTCCGCCTTCAGCCCGCTGTCGGCGGTGGCGGATTGCGAGCAGTAGCCGCAATCCTCCGGACAGCCGCCGGTCTTGATCGACAGCAGCGTGCACAGCTGCACCTCGTCCGCCGCGTGATGCGCACGGTGGACGGTCTGCGCGCGGAACATCAGCTCGGCGAAGGGCAGGTCGAACAATGCGGCGATTTCCGCGCGGGTCCAGTCGGTGCGCGGATCGCCGGCATGGGGAGCGGCGGTGGCGGCGGACGGGCGGGTAAGCGTATCGACGGTCATTCTGCGGCCTCGGTCTGGGGGGGCATGTTATGGCCGAGCAGCCTCAACACCTCTTCGGCCGCCTGCACAAGATTGGTGCCGGGGCCGAAGATCGCCTGCACGCCCGCATCGCGGAGCGCCTGATAGTCCTGGGCGGGGATCACGCCGCCGGCGATCACCTTGATATCCGGGCGTCCGGCGTCGCGCAGATGGCCGATCAGTTCGGGGATCAGCGTCTTGTGCCCCGCCGCCAGCGACGAGGCGCCGACCACGTCGACCTGACGCTCCAGTGCCAGTGCCGCCACTTCCTGCGGGGTCTGGAACAGCGCCCCCGGCACGATCTCGAACCCCAGATCGGCGAACATGCTGCTGACCAGATTGGCGCCGCGATCATGCCCGTCCTGCCCCATCTTGGCGACGAGCATCCGGGGCTTGCGACCCAGCCGGCGCTCGGTGGCGTCGACCCCGTCGGTCAGCCGCGCCCAGCGGGGATCGTCGGCATAGGCGCCACCATAGATGCCGCTGACCGGGGTCGGCTGCGTCCCGTAGCGCCCGAACGACACCTCCATCGCGGCGGAAATCTCGCCGAGCGAGGCGCGCGCGCGCGCCGCCTCGACCGCCAGCGCCAGCAGGTTGCCGGTGCCCGCCGCCCCTTCGCGCAGCGCCGTCAGCGTCGCCTGGCACGCGGCCTCGTCCCGCGTCGCGCGCATCGTCTGCAACCGCGCGACCTGCGCCTCGCGCACCGCGACATTGTCGACATCGAGGATGTCGATCGGGTCCTCGTCCTTCAGCCGGTATTTGTTGACGCCGACGATCACGTCCTCGCCCCGGTCGACGCGGGCCTGCCGCGCGGCGGCGGCTTCCTCGATCATCGCCTTGGGCCAGCCGGCCGCGACCGCCGCCGCCATGCCGCCTTCCGCCTCGACCCGCTCGATGATCGTCCACGCCTGATCGACCAGCGATTGCGTCAACGCCTCGACATAATAGCTGCCGCCGAGCGGATCGACGACCTTCGTCATCCCCGTCTCCTCCTGCAACACGATCTGGGTGTTGCGGGCAATGCGGGCGGAGAAATCGGTCGGCAGCGCGATCGCTTCGTCCAGCGCGTTGGTGTGCAGGCTCTGGGTGCCGCCGCACATCGCGGCCATCGCCTCGACCGTGGTGCGGATGACGTTGTTGTAGGGGTCCTGTTCCTGCAACGACACGCCGCTGGTCTGGCAATGCGTGCGCAGCATCTTCGACCGTTCGTCCTTCGCGCCCAGATCGGTCATCACCCGGTGCCACAGGGTCCGCGCGGCGCGCAGTTTCGCGACCTCCATGAAGAAGTTCATGCCGATCGCGAAGAAGAACGACAGGCGGCCGGCGAACTTGTCGATATCCAACCCGGCATCCACGCCCGCGCGGACGTATTCGCGACCGTCGGCGATGGTGAAGGCCAGTTCCTGCACCTGCGTCGCGCCGGCTTCCTGCATGTGATAGCCGCTGATCGAGATGCTGTTGAACTTGGGCATCTCGGCCGCGGTATAGGCGATGATATCGGAGATGATCCGCATCGAGGGGCCGGGCGGGTAGATATAGGTGTTGCGGACCATGAACTCCTTCAGGATGTCGTTCTGGATGGTCCCGTCGAGCAATTTGCGATCGACGCCCTGTTCCTCCCCCGCGACGATGAAGAAGGCGAGGATCGGGATCACCGCGCCGTTCATCGTCATGCTGACCGACATCTGGTCGAGCGGGATGCCGTCGAACAGGATCTTCATGTCCTCGACCGAATCGATCGCGACCCCCGCCTTGCCGACATCGCCGGTCACGCGCGGATGGTCGCTGTCGTAGCCGCGGTGGGTGGCGAGATCGAACGCGACCGACAGCCCCTTCTGCCCGGCGGCGAGGTTGCGGCGGTAGAAGGCGTTCGATTCCTCGGCGGTGGAGAAGCCGGCATATTGCCGGATCGTCCATGGCCGCCCCGCATACATCGACGCGCGCACGCCGCGCGTGAACGGCGCGAAACCGGGCAGGCCGGGATCGGTCGTGACGTCGGCGGCGGTGTAGAGCGGCTTCACGTCGATGCCCTCGGGCGTCGGCCAGGTCAGGTCGCGGCCCTTCACCTCGCGCGCGGCGGCGGCCTGCCAGTCGGCCAGCGTCGGCTGCGGCGTAGGTTCGGGCTGGGGCGGTGCGGATGGGGCGGCGCCCGCATCCTCGCCGGTGTTGATCTCGATATCGGCCATGTCAGCTACCCCGGAATGCCGGTTGGCGTTTTTCGAGGAACGCACGACCGCCCTCGGCGGCGTCGGCGGTGCCGCGCATCGCCCGCTGGTTGTCCGCCTCCCGCGCCATCGCGGCGGCATAGTCGCCGTCCTGCGCGGCGTGGAGCTGGCGACGGATCGCACCCAGCGCCAGCGTCGGCCCGGCGGCAAGCCGATCGGCCAGCGCGAACGCCGCGTCGTTCAGTTCGGCGTCGGGCACGACCGCGTGAATCATGCCCCAGTCGAGCGCGGTCGCGGCCGGCACCCGCTCGCCGAGCATCATCATCCGCAGGGCGCGCGGCCGGCCGATCAGGCGCGGCAGCATCCACGACGCACCGCCATCGGGGACGAGGCCGATATTGACGAACGCTTGCAGGAAATAGGCGGTGTCGCCCGCCACGCAGAAATCGGCGGCGAGCGCCAACGAACAGCCGATCCCCGCCGCCGGCCCGCGCACCGCACTGACCACCGGCACGGGCAGGTCCGCGATCATCGCCAACGTAGGGTTGTAGCTGTCGGTCAGCGCGCGGTGCGTCGCCGCCCCCGGATCATCGGCCGACAGCGCACCGCCCGCCACGTCCGCCCCCGAGCAGAAGGCACGGCCCGCCCCCTGCACCAGCACGGCGCGCGCGCCGTCCCGTTCGCGCAGGGCCGCCGCGATCTCCTCGAACATCGCCGGCGGGGCGGCGTTCAGCCGATCAGGGCGGTCGAGCGTGATGACCAGCACGTCGCCACGCCGGTCGGTGCGGATGTTCACGGGCGCCATCAATGGTCCTTCGGTTGTTCCATCAGCTCGACCAGCAACCCGCCCATGTCGCGCGGGTGGACGAAGACGATCGGGGTGCCATGCGCGCCAATCCGCGGCTGGCCGAGCACGGTCGCGCCCTTCGCGGTCAGGTCGGCGATCGCGGCATGGATATCAGGCACCTCGAAGCACAGGTGATGCTGCCCGCCCGCCGGATTCCGGCGCAGGAAGCCCGCGATCGGCGAGGCATCGTCCAGCGGCTCGATCAGTTCGATCTGGGTGTTGGGCGCATCGACGAAACACACCCGCACGCCCTGCGCGGGCAGATCGAACGGCACCCCGATCGCGGTCGCGCCGAGCAGGGTGCGGTAGGTTTCGACAGACCGCTCGATCGACGGGGTCGCGACGCCGACATGGTTGAGGCGGCCGAGGGTCATGGCTGCATGGCTCCTTCCGTCGACAAACGCCGCTTCGTCATTGCGAGCGTAGCGAAGCAATCCAGTGTTCCGCGCGGGACCCTGGATTGCTTCGCTGCGCTCGCAATGACGGAAGGATAGTGTGATTCAGTCATGCATGATCTGCTCGTACAAGTCGTGCCATCCGGGATTGATCGCCTCGATCAGCGCCAGCTTTTTCGCACGCGAACCGCTCTTGATCTGCTTTTCGCGCATGATCGCCGCTTCCATCATGTCGGCGGCTTCGAACCAGACCAGCGACTTGCATCCGTACCGTTTGGTGAAACCTTCGACCAAGCCTTCGCGATGCTGCCATGCGCGTTGCGGCAGGTTTGATGTCACGCCGACGTACAACGTCCCATTGCGCCTATTCGTCATGATATAAACCGCCGGCCGCATCGATCATCCCGCCGTCACAACGGGATGTTGTCATGCTTCTTCCACGGGTTCTCCAGCTGCTTGCCGCGCAGCTTGCGCAGGCCCAGCGCGATGCGGCGGCGGGTGGAGTGGGGCTGGATCACCTCGTCGATGAAGCCCTTGGCCGCCGCGACGAAGGGGTTGGCGAAGCGCGCCTCGTATTCCGCCGTCCGCTCGGCGATCTCCTCGGGCGTGCGGCCGCGGAAGATGATCTCGACTGCGCCCTTGGCGCCCATCACCGCGATCTCGGCGGTCGGCCACGCATAGTTCAGGTCGCCGCGCAGATGCTTCGACGCCATCACGTCGTAGGCGCCGCCATACGCCTTGCGGGTGATGACGGTGATCTTGGGCACGGTCGCCTCCGCATAGGCGAACAGCAGCTTCGCGCCGTGCTTGATGATGCCGCTATGCTCCTGCGCCGTCCCCGGCAGGAAGCCCGGCACGTCGACGAAGGTGACGATCGGAATCTCGAACGCGTCGCAGAAGCGCACGAACCGCGCCGCCTTTTTCGACGAATTGATGTCGAGCACACCCGCCAGCACCATCGGCTGGTTGGCGACGAAGCCGACGGTGCGCCCCTCGATCCGGCCGAAGCCGGTGATAATGTTGGCGGCGTGCGCCGGCTGCGTCTCGAAGAAATCGCCCTCGTCGACGACCTTCCGGATCAGCTCGTGCATGTCGTAGGGCTGGTTGGCCGAGGCGGGGATCAGCGTATCCAGCCCCGGTTCCGCCCGGTCCCACGCATCGGCGGTGGGGCGCTCCGGCACCGCCTCCCGGTTCGACAGCGGCAGGAAATCGATGAAGTCGCGCGCCGCCAGCAGCGCCTCGATATCGTTTTCGAACGCGTTGTCGGCGACGCTGGTGCGGGTGGTGTGCGTCACCGCGCCGCCCAGCGCCTCCTGCGTCACCACCTCGTTCGTCACCGTCTTGACCACATCAGGGCCGGTGACGAACATGTAGCTGGAATCCTTCACCATGAAGATGAAGTCGGTCATCGCCGGCGAATAGACCGCCCCGCCCGCGCACGGCCCCATGATGAGCGACAGCTGCGGCACCACGCCGGAGGCCAGCACGTTGCGCTGGAACACCTCCGCATAGCCGCCGAGCGAGGCGACCCCCTCCTGGATGCGGGCGCCGCCCGAATCGTTCAGGCCGATCACCGGCGCGCCGACGCGCAGCGCGGTGTCCATCACCTTGCAGATCTTGGCGGCATGGCGTTCGGACAGCGAGCCGCCGAACACCGTGAAATCCTGGCTGAAAACATAGACGAGCCGGCCGTTGATCGTACCCGATCCGGTGACCACGCCGTCGCCGGGGATCACCTGATCCGCCATGCCGAAATCGACGCAGTTATGCTCGACATACATGTCGATCTCTTCGAACGATCCCTCGTCCAGCAGCACGTCCAGCCGCTCACGCGCGGTCAGCTTGCCCTTGCCATGCTGGGCGGCGATGCGTTTTTCGCCGCCGCCCAGCTTCGCGCCTGCGCGTTTCGCCTCCAACATTGCGATGGTCGACGACAAAGACATCCTCCTGCAAACGCGCCGTCACTTCCTGCCCGCGTCGCCGCTCCCGCGCAAATGTGAATTTGCGAAGTTGCGAATGAACCAGTTGCGAACTAAGCCGGGGCATGGCCCCGCCCCGTCTCTATGCCGGCGAACGGCTGCGCGCGCTGCGCCGGGCGGCCGGGCTGAACCAGCGGGCGATGGCGGCGCGGCTCGGCCTGTCGGTCAGCTACCTGTCGCAGCTGGAGGGGGACGAACGGCCGCTGACCGCCGCCGTGATCGCCGCGCTGGCCCGCCATCACCCGCAGGAACTGGCCGCGATCGCCGACGAGGCACCGGCGCGGCGGGTCGCGGCGCTGGCGGCGGCGCTGGCCGATCCGGCGCTGGCGCCGCTGCCGCCCGAGGCGACCGTGCGGCTGGCGGAGGAGCGCCCCGACATCGCCGACCGGCTGATCGCGCTCCACGCCGCCAAGCGCGATGCCGAGGAACGGCTGGCGGTGGCGGAGGAGACGCTGGTCGCGGGCGGCGACGCGCGCCTGCCCTGGGAGGCGGTGCGCGACTGGTTCCACGCGGCCGGCAACTACATCGATCCCCTCGATCGCGCGGGCGAGGCGCTGGCCACCACCCTGGCGACCGGCGGCGGCGGGCTGGGGGAGGCGGCGCTGGTCGCTACGCTGCACGGCCACGGCATCGCGGTGGTCACCGACGACGATGGCGATGCGCCGCTGGCCCGCGACCGGCCGGGCCTGCTGGTGCTGGCCGGGGCGCTGCCGCCCGAAAGCCGGCGGTTCCAGATCGCGCACCGGCTGGCGACGCTGGCCTTCGCGGATCAGGTCGCGACGATCGTCGCGGGATCGGGGCTGGCCAGCGTGGAGGCGCGGCACCTGCTGGAACTGGGCCTGGCCAATTATGCCGCCGCCGCGCTGCTGATGCCGTATGAACGCTATCGCGGCGAGGCGCGGCGGGTGCGCCACGATATCGACCGGCTGTCGCGGGTGTTCGGCATCAGTTTCGAACAGGCGTGCCACCGCCTGTCGACGCTGCAACGGCCGGGAGCGGCGGGCGTGCCCTTCTATTTCTGCCGCGTCGACATGGCGGGCAACATCACCAAGCGGCACAGCGCGACCCGGCTGCAATTCGCGCGGTTCGGGGGCGCCTGCCCGTTATGGCATGTCCACGAGGCGGTCGCGATCCCGGACCGTATCCTGGTGCAGCAGGCGGAGACGCCGGACGGCGTCCGCTACATCTCGATGGCGAAGGGGCTGGTGAAGCCGTCGGGCCGGTTCACGCGCGCGCCGCGCCGCTTCGCGGTGGTGCTGGGCTGCGAGGCGAGCCACGCCGCCGACTTCGTCTATGCCGATGCGGTCGACCGGCGGGGCGCGGCGACGCCGATCGGCATATCGTGCCGACTGTGTCCGCGCGCGGATTGCGACCAGCGGGCCTTTCCCCCCGCCGATCGTGCGATCGCCGTGGAGCCGGAGACGCGGCGGATCGTTCCCTATCGCGTTGTCTGATCGAGGAATGGCCGATGACCGATGCGATAGACCGGCGCCTGATGCTGATGGGCGGTGCCGTGGCGGGACTGGCACTGGGCGGCAAGGCGGTGGCGCAGCGCCTGCCGCCCCCCAGCGCGGTCGATACCGGCCGGGTCGAGGGCGGCAAGGTGGCCTTTCCCGAATGGCGGGGCGAGGCCGATCCCAAGAGCGCACCGCCGCCCGCGCCGCTGCCCCCGGAACGGCGGGTGGGCTTCGCGGTGGTGGCGCTGGGCCGGCTGACGCTGGAGGAACTGCTGCCCGCCTTTGCGGAATGCAAGAACGCGAAGCTGGTCGCGTTGGTATCGGGATCGCCGGACAAGTTGCGGACGGTGGCGGCGCAATACGGCATCGCGCCGGACCAGTGCTACGATTATGCGGGGTTCGACCGGCTGCGCGACAATCCGGCGGTGCAGGCGGTGTATATCGTGCTGCCCAACGGGATGCACCGCGAGTATGTCGAACGCGCGGCGCGCGCGGGCAAGCATGTGCTGTGCGAGAAGCCGATGGCGAATTCGTCGGCGGAGGCGCGGTCGATGATCGCGGCGTGCGCGAAGGCGAACGTCAAGCTGATGATCGCGTACCGCATCCAGTACGAACCCTATAACCAGCGTGCCCGCCGCTTCGTGCAGGAGGGGACGTTCGGCCGGCTGGTCGGCGCGACGATGACCAACACGCAGACCGTCGCCCCCGACGGCGCGCAGCAGTGGCGGCACAAGAAGGCGCTGGCGGGCGGGGGCACGCTGCCCGATATCGGGCTGTACCTGGTCAACACCGCGCGCTTCCTCACCGGGCAGGAGCCGGTCGAGGTGTTCGCGCGGCAATACAGCCCGCCCGGCGATCCACGCTATGCCGAGGTGGAGGAGACGGTGGCGTTCACGATGCGCTTCCCGTCCGAATTCATGGCGCAGTGCCTGACCAGCTACGGCGCGCGGGACGACAAGGCGCAGGTGCTGAATTTCGCGCGGGCCACCGTGCAGATGCCCTCCGCCTATCGCTATCGCGGGCAGGAGCTGTACGTCGCGCAGAATGTGGGCGGGGCGGACGTGCGCCAGCAGGTCAACATCCCGCCGAAGAACCAGTTCGCCGCCGAGATCGACCATATGGCCGACTGCATCATCGCCGACCGCCGCCCGCGCACACCCGGCGAGGAGGGGTTGCAGGATCATGTCGTGATGGAGGCGATCTACGAAAGCGCCCAGACCGGCCGGCCGGTGGCGCTGAAACGGTATGACGGGATCGACGTGTTCCGGGGACCGATGCCGACGACCTGACGCACCGACCACAGGAGAACGACCATGTTCCTCGATACCCGCGATCCCTGGCCCCCCGCCGAACCATGGCGCCCCGCCCCGCCCGCCCCCCGGCTGACGAAGCGGGGCGAACGGGTGGTGGGCTGGGTGATCGGCTTCAACCTGTTGATGTTGCTGGTCGGCCCGCTCGCCGGATCGTCGGTGATCGATGCGGTGATGGCGATCATGCGCAGCTGACCGGCCGGCCGACCGGGTGAACGGGTGGGCCGGTTTTGTATCGGCGGCGCAACGGATGCGGGAGCGGGCCGTTATCGGGGGCATGGATGCACCCGACCTGATCGCCCCGCCCCTGCCCGATCCCGCCACGACCGCGCTGTTCCTCGATTTCGACGGGACGCTGGTCGAACTCGCCGCCCGGCCCGAGGCGGTGGTGGTGGAGGATGCGCTGCTCGCGCTGATCGACCGGCTGGCGGCGGCGATGCCGGGGCGGGTGGCGATCGTCAGCGGGCGGTCGGTCGCGCAGCTCGACGGCTTCCTCGGCACGCGCGGGCCGCTGCTGGCGATCGCGGCCAGCCACGGCGCGGAACTGCGGACGCCGGCGAACGGCCATAGCCTGCCCGGCCGCTCGCCCGCGCTGGACGCGGCGGCGGCGGAGATGGCGGCGTTCGCGACGCGCAACGACATCGTGTTCGAGACCAAGAGCCTGGGCGCCGCGCTGCATTACCGCGCCCGCCCCGAACTGGAGGCCGAGGCCAGCGCGGCGGCGGCTCAGGTCGCCGCGACGCACGGGCTGACCTTCCAGCCCGGCAAGATGATGGCCGAGGTGCGCCTGCCCGGCGACAAGGGCGCCGGCCTGCGCGCGCTGTTCGCGGACGAGGCGATGGCGGGCGCGACGCCGTGGTTCTTCGGCGACGACGTGACCGACGAGGACGGCTTCGCCGCCGCCGCCGCGCTGGGCGGGGCCGGGGTGCTGATCGGCCCGGCGCGCGTGACGCAGGCCCGTTACCGGCTGGACGGGGTGACCGCGCTGCGCGACTGGCTGGCGGCGCTGCTGGAGCAGGCACGCTGACCCAGGACATGAACCTGTGGCCGATCGGCAATTGCCAGGTATCCGCCCTGATCGACCGCACCGGCCGCTTCGTGTGGGGATGCGTGCCGCGCGTCGACGGCGACCCCGCCTTTTCCGCCCTGCTGGACCGCGAGGATACCGAGACGGGGTTCTGGACGATCGAACTCGACGGCGCGGTGAAGACCGAACAGCATTACCTGCGCAACACCCCGATTCTGGTCACCCGGCACGAGGATGCCGGCGGCAATGCGGTGGAGGTTATCGATTTCTGCCCGCGCTTCGTACGCAACGACCGCGATTACCGCCCGACCGCCTTCGTCCGCATCGTGCGGCCGGTGGCGGGCAGCCCGCGCATCCGCGTGGTGCTGCGCGTCGCGACCGACTGGGGCCACCCGACCAGCATCACCGCCGGGTCCAACCACATCCGCTACCTGATGCGCGACCAGACGTTGCGGCTGACCACCAACGCGGCGATCGACCGGTTGCGCAACGAACAATATTTCCGGCTGGAACGCCCGCTGCACTTCTTCCTCGGCCCTGACGAGAGTTTCGCGGGCAAGCTGGAATATGAGGTCGGCATGATGTTCGACCGGACCCGCGACGAATGGCGCCACTGGGTCCGCGGCCTCGCCATTCCGCTGGAATGGCAGGAGGTGGTGATCCGCGCCGCGATCACGCTGAAGCTGTGCCAGCACGAGGAAACCGGCGCGATCGTCGCGGCGATGACCACCAGCCTGCCCGAACATGCCGGCAGCGAGCGCAACTGGGACTATCGCTACTGCTGGATCCGCGATGCCTATTACACGGTGCAGGCGCTCAACCGGCTGGGCGCGCTCGACGTGCTGGAATCCTATCTCGAATATCTGCGCAACATCGTCGATCAGGAGGGCGGCGACCATATCCGGCCGCTCTACGGCGTCGCGGGCGAGGCGCCGCTGCCCGAACGGTTCGCCGAGCGACTGGCCGGCTATCGCGGCATGGGGCCGGTGCGGGTCGGCAATCAGGCATACGAACAGGTGCAGCACGACGCCTATGGCCAGATCGTCCTGTCCAACGTGCAGGCGTTCCACGACACCCGCCTGTACCGCGTCGCGGGCGAGGACGATTTCCGCGCGCTGGAACGGGTCGGCGAGCTGGCATGGCAGGTGTACGACCAGCCCGATGCCGGACTGTGGGAATTGCGCACCCGCACCGCGGTCCACACCTATTCGGCGGCGATGTGCTGGGCGGCGTGCGACCGGCTGGCGGGCGCGGCGCGTGCGCTCAAACTGGACGACCGCTGCCGCTTCTGGAACGAGCGCGCCACCGCGATGCGCGCGCGGATCGAGGCGGCGGCATGGCGCCCCGACACCGACCGCATGTCCGCGACGTTCGAGGGCGACGATCTCGACGCCAGCCTGATCGAACTGCTCGACCTGCGGTTCTTCGCGCCGGACGATCCCCGGTTCCAGTCGACGCTGGCGGCGGTGGAGCGGGGGTTGCGGCGCGGCAGCTACATGCTGCGCTATGACAGCGAGGATGATTTCGGCCTGCCCGCCACCGCGTTCAACGTCTGCACCTTCTGGCTGATCGAGGCGCTGCACGCGACCGGCCGGCGCGACGATGCCCGCGCGCTGTTCGAGGAAATGGTGGCGCGGCGCACCCCCGCCGGGCTGCTGTCGGAGGATATCGATCCGGCCACCGGCGAACTGTGGGGCAACTATCCGCAGACCTATTCGCTTGTGGGACTGATCAACTGCGCGGTTTTGTTGAGCGAACCCTGGAGTAAAGTACGTTGAGCCGCCTCGTCGTGATATCCAACCGGGTCGCCGTGCCGACCGCCGATGCCGCCGGCAATCAGGGCGGCCTCGCCGTCGCCCTGCTGTCCGCACTGCGCGAGAATGGCGGCATCTGGTTCGGCTGGTCGGGGGAGACCACGCCCGAATTCACCGGCGATATCCAGACGACCGAAGGGGGCGGCGTAACGACCGCCACGATCGACCTCGAAGAACAGGACATCGACGAATATTATAACGGCTATGCCAACCGCACGCTGTGGCCGCTGTTCCATTACCGCATCGACCTGACCGAGTTCGAGCGCGATTTCGAGGGCGGATATCGCCGCGTCAACGAGCGCTTCGCCGATACGGTGATGCCGCTGGTCGAGGATGACGATCTGGTCTGGGTCCACGACTATCACCTGATCCCGCTGGGCCGCGAACTGCGGCGGCGGGGGATGAGAAACCGGCTCGGCTTCTTCCTGCATACGCCGTGGCCGCCGGCGCGGCTGCTCACCTCGCTGCCCAGCCATCACAAGCTGGTCGAATCGATGTTCGCCTATGACGTGGTCGGTTTCCATACCGAGGACTGGCTGGACAGTTTCCGCCGTTACGTCGTCGATATCATGGGCGGCACCATCGACGAGGACGGGTGCGCCACCGTCGGCGACCGCACCGTCCGCACCATCGTCGCGCCGATCGGGATCGACACCGCCGAGTTCGAGGCGGCCGCCGCGTCGCCCGAGGCACGGTTCGCGCACGACCGGATGCACATGTCGTCCACCGGGCGCAGCCTGATCGTGGGGGTCGATCGGCTCGATTATTCGAAGGGCCTGCGCGAACGGTTGCTGGGATACGAACGGTTCCTGGCGAACAACCCGGATCGCCGCGCGCTGGTCTATCTGCTCCAGATCGCGCCGCCCAGCCGCGCCGACGTGGACACCTATCAGGAGATCAGGAGCGATCTCGACGCGCTGTCGGGCCGGATCAACGGCGAATATGCCGATATCGACTGGGTGCCGATCCGCTACGTCAACCGCGGCTATCCCCGCTCCGAACTGGCGGGCATCTACCGCGCCGCGCGCATCGCGCTGGTCACGCCGCTTCGCGACGGCATGAACCTCGTCGCCAAGGAATATGTCGCGGCACAGGACCCGGAGGACCCCGGCGTCCTGATCCTGTCGAGCTTCGCGGGCGCGGCGGCGCAGCTGAAGGAGGCCGTCCTCATCAACCCCTACAGCGCCGAGGACATGGCCGACGCGATCACCGCCGCGCTGGAAATGCCCCGCGCCGAACGCATCCGCCGCTGGCAGGCCATGATCGAGAACGTGCGGGCGGAGGACGTGTTCTGGTGGTGCCGGCTGTTCCTCGACGCGCTGGAGGGGCGTGAGGTGGTGGCGGGCGACCCGGCACAGGTCGTGTAAGAGCCACGAAATCGCCGATCGAGGAAACCCGGCCTTGGTGAAGGCAGATGGTCGTTCGTCCTTCAAATACGGGTGGATGACTTCAGCCGATCCGGTTAGCTGACATGATGCGACGCGACGATGATATCCTGCCGCTCAACCTCCGCGACCATGGCGCGCAACTGTACCGCAGCGCTGCCATCAACGATCTGGCTGGTCTGCTTGCCGTCATCAGCTCTCTGCCTGGTGAACGGGCGGGAGTACGCCTGAATGGTCTTGGCGGATTGGATTCCTTTCTGACGCCAAAAGGGTCGATCGGATCGATTGCGGCGGGCGCCCTCGGTTCTACAAGCCGCCCGGTACGGGCCATCCTGTTCGACAAGACGGCGACGACGAACTGGTCGCTGGCGTGGCATCAGGATCGTACGATCGCCGTGCGGGAAAAGATCGCCGTTGATGGCTTCGGGCCATGGACGGTCAAGGGAGGTATGCTGCATGTCGCCCCTCCCTTCGATCTGCTGAAGCGCATGGTCACGTTGCGGGTACATCTGGATGACGTTCCCGCCACGAACGCGCCCCTCCTGATCGCACCCGGATCGCATCGGGATGGGCGCATTCCGGTGGATGCAATCAACGACACGGTCCGCCAGCGCGGCATTCTCCGCTGTGTCGCGAAGGCCGGCGACATATGGCTTTACGCAACGCCGATCCTCCATGCATCCGAGATCGCAGCCGTTCCGGCCCGTCGACGTGTTCTCCAACTGGATTTCGCGGCGGAAGACCTTCCCGGCGGGCTGGAGTGGCTGGGTATCTGACGCCCCTCTGCGTAGCTGACGGTCACCTCGTTCGCGGCATGTTCACCCATCCGATCAAAAATCCGCGTCGGATGACGCCTCGAACGCGTCGAACACGCGCCATGCCCCTGTCGCCTGGCGAAAGCGGACGATGAAATTGCAGCCCGCGCGTTGCCAGACGACCTGGCGCACCGGCGTGCGGGCATTGCGTTCCGCGCCGCCGGGCAGCTGGCTGGCGACCCCGCCGCTATAGGTGCCGACCCCCTCACCCGCGCGGAACCGGGTGTCGGCATAGGGTTTGCCGTAGGCGGCGAGCAGATCGTCCGCCGCGCGGCCCATCAGATCGGGGTGCCGCTCCATGCGCGCGTTGCGATACTCGTCGTCGCCGCACCGTGTCGCATCCCATGCCGGAACCGGGCGCGGCGCGGCGCGATCAGCGGTTGCCGCCGGCGGGCTGGGCGATGGCGGTTGCGATGGCGGTGTGACCGGACCACCGGCATCGTCGCCCGCCGCATCGCACCCGGTCAGCAGGCCGATGACGAGCAGGGAGAGGGCGAGGCCGTTCATCGCGGCAAGGTCGCAGAGAAACGGACGCCGTCGATCATCTGGTTCATCTCTTCGAGCATGGTCCGGAAGTGGCGGGTGCGCAATTCACGGCCGACATTGATGACGCTGGCCTTGTCGGCATGATGCGGCGAGGTCGGTCTATACTCGTCGCCCCGGCCCAGCACCCCGGTATTGCCCATCGAATGACCGAATTCGTGCGCGACGATGCCGCCGGCATGGCGGGTCTTCTCGAAATCCTCGGTACACAGGAAGATGCGACGAGCATTCCATTCGACGCGAGTCGGATGCCCCATATACCCGTCCGGCACCTTGCGGACCTCCACCGTCCAATGTCCGTCCCGCAGCGCCCATTCGATATCGAAGCTGACGGGAATAAGCCTGCCAGCCAGCGAGCGGGCACCCTCCGCCGTGCCCGTGGCGGTCACGAAGGCCCGGTTGCTCCACACGCCCCAGATCATCCGGTCCGCCGCCGTGTGGAACCGGCGCTTTTCCCGGTACGTCCACGCGGGCTGCCCCGGCGCCGCGATCCAGACATAGTGCCAGCGTTGCCGGAAAAACAACCGCGGCAGGCGGGTATCGAGGGTCAACGTACAGCGATCGGTTTCTCGAACGAAGTTCATCCGCCATGTTCCTCCGAAACCCGTGTCGCAGAGCATGACGATGGCGTGCCGGGATGGCAACCGCATGACGATAGGCCAGGCAGCCCCGATCCGCCGGCCCGGCGGATCGCCTATTCCGCCGCCCCCGGCATCTCCACCCGCCGCCGCGGCATCGCCTCCGGCATCTCCGCCCGCACGAAGGCCAGTACCGCCTCGCGTACCTCGCAGCGCAGGTCGAAGGCGGTGGAGGCGTCCTTAGCGGTCATCAGGCCGCGCACCTCGATCGCATCGGTCTTCACGTCCGTCACCTGACAGTTCCAGAAGCGGCCGTCCCACAGCGCGCTCGCCTGTACCGCCCGGCCCACCGCCTCGCGCAGGCGGGCGATGTCGGTGGCGGGGTCGAGATACCAGAAGACCGAGCCGAGCAGCTGGCTCGTCTCGCGCGTCCAGTTCTGGAAGCTGGCTTCGAGGAACTTGGAGACGGGCACCACCAGCCGCCGCTCGTCCCAGATGCGGATGACGACGAAGGTCAGGCGAATCTCTTCCACCCGACCCCATTCGCCGTCCATGATGACGACATCGTCGAGGCGGATCGGTTCGGTGAAGGCCATCTGAATGCCGGCGATCACGTTCTTGAGCGCGGGCTGCGCCGCCGCACCGACGACGAGGCCGGCCAGACCGGCGGAGGCCATCAGCGTGACGCCGATCGTGCGGATGCCCGGCACGCTCAGCAGCATCAGGCAGATCGTCAGGAACACGATGAAGAAGGTGCCGATCCGCCCCAGGATCGTGGCGCGCGTCCGCTGCCGCCGGGCGGCGAGATTGTCGGCGACGGTGATGTCGGCGCGCAATTCCACGATGCGTTGCAGCGCATGGAGCATCGCGACGGCCAGCCAGCCCATCAGCGCCGGCACCGCGAACCCCTGTATCTGCTGCCAGAGCTCGCGCATTTCCCGGTCCATCGACAGGAACTTCGTCGCGAAGCTGAGGCCGATCGAGATGACGAACCAGCGCGACGGCGTGCGGATTTCCGCCAGCACCGTCTCGCGCGCATCGCGGGTGCGGCGGCGGCCGGTGCGCAGCAGGATGCGCATCGCCAGCGCGTGCGCCAGCACCGCCACCAGCACCGCGACCGCGACGATCGCGATATCCTGCACCCAGACCCATTCGGTCGGCACCCGCCAGTCGCGCACTTTCATCACCGGTCAACCGGGCGCGGACAAGGTTGTTCCGCAGTGCAGCATAAACCCGCCGGCACGTCTGTCTTGCGCGCGGCCCCGTGGCGCTGCTAGCGTCGATAGATAGTATAAGTCGGACGGGGACGGGATGCAGCTGGCCACTATCGATATCGCGGTCGTCGCGATCTATTTCGTCTGCATCTTCGGGCTCGCCCAATATGTCTCGCGCGACAAGGCGGGGGCCGGGCCGAAGAACAGCACCGATTATTTCCTCGCGTCGAAGAACCTGCCCTGGTGGGCAATCGGCGCCTCGCTGATCGCGGCCAACATCTCCGCCGAACAGATCGTCGGCATGTCCGGCTCGGGCTATGCCATCGGCCTGGCCATCGCGTCATACGAATGGATGGCGGCGCTGACGCTGCTGATCGTCGGCAAGTTCTTCCTGCCGATCTTCCTGAAGAACGAGATCTACACGATGCCGCAGTTCCTGGAACGGCGGTACGGCCCGTCAATCCGGACGCTGATGGCACTGTTCTGGCTGGCGCTGTACGTCTTCGTCAACCTGACCTCGATCATCTGGCTGGGTTCGATCGCGGTGACCAAGGTGGCGGGGATCGACCAGAACGTCGCGCTCGTCATCCTCGGCGTCTTCGCGCTGGTCTATCAGCTGAAGGGCGGGCTGAAGGCGGTGGCGCTGACCGACATCGTGCAGGTGACGCTGCTGGTGCTGGGCGGGCTGGTCGTGGCGTATCTGACGCTGGACGAGATCGGCGCGGGCGCGGGCGTGTTCGCCGGCTGGAGCAAGCTGACCGCGGCGGTGCCCGATCATTTCCACATGATCCTGGAACGCGGCGACCCGCATTACATGGACCTGCCGGGCCTGTCGGTGCTGATCGGCGGGATGTGGATCGCCAACCTCAGCTACTGGGGGTTCAATCAGTATATCATCCAGCGCGCGCTGGCCGCCAAGTCGCTGAACGAGGCGCAGAAGGGCGTGCTGTTCGCCGCCTTCCTGAAACTGGTCATGCCGCTGGTCATCGTGCTGCCCGGCATCGCCGCCGTCGTGCTGGCGCCGACGCTGGGCAAGCCGGACGAAGCCTATCCGACGATGATGCGGCTGTTGCCGTCGGGGCTGCTCGGGCTGGTCTTCGCGGCGCTGATCGCGGCGATCGTCGCGTCGACCGCGTCGAAGATCAATTCGATCGCGACGATCTTCACGCTCGACCTGTATGCCAAGCGCAAGAACAACGTCGATCGCGGCGCGGGGCAGGAACAGCATCTGGTGCTGGTCGGCCGCATCGCCGCCAGCGTCGCGATCCTGATCGCGATCCTGACCGCGCGGCCGCTGCTCGGCGCATCGGATCAGGCGTTCCAGTTCATCCAGGAGTTCACCGGCTTCTTCACGCCGGGCATCACCGTGATCTTCCTGCTCGGCCTGTTCTGGAAGCGCGCGAACGAGGCGGGGGCGCTGGCCGCCGCCGCCGGGTCGGTGCTGCTGTCCTGGGGGTTCAAGGTGGCGATGCCGGGGGTGCCGTTCATGGACCGGATGGGCATCGTGTTCCTACTGTCACTGGCGCTGGCCGTCATCGTCTCGCTGGTCGCGAAACGGGCGCGGGCGGGCACCGACACGATCGATACCGTCAACGTCAGCTATCGCACCGGCACCGGCTTCAACGTCGGCGCGATCGCGGTCGTGCTGATCCTGGTGGCCCTGTACGCCACCTGGTGGTGACCGGGTGACTGGCGGGGTGGTGACCGGACCGCCGCCCGGCGGCGCGTTCATCGCGATCGACTGGGGCACGACCAACCGCCGCTGCCATGTGATCGCCGCCGACGGCACGGTGATCGCGGGCGAGCGGGACGGGCGCGGCATCCTGTCGGTGCCGCCCGGCGGGTTCGCGGGCGAGGTGGCGGGCATCCGCGCCCGGCTGGGCGACCTGCCCATGCTGTGCGCGGGGATGGTCGGATCGAACCGCGGCTGGGCGGTCGCCCCCTATGTCCCGTGCCCCGCGACGATCGGGGCGCTAGCGGAGCATCTGATCTGGATCGAGCCGGGGCACACCGCGATCGTCCCCGGCGTCGCCACCGCCGCGGACGTCGCGCCCGACGTGATGCGGGGCGAGGAGGTGCAGTTGCTGGGGGCGGTCGCCGCCGGGCTGGCACCGCCCGACGCGCTGCTCTGCCAGCCGGGCACGCACAGCAAATGGGCGACGATCGCGGGCGGCGCGATCACCGGTTTCGCCACCGCGATGACGGGCGAGCTGTTCGCGCTGCTGCGCGGGCACAGCCTGCTCGCCGACTTCATGACCGGCGCGGTGGCGGATGGCCCCGCCTTTCGCGACGGCCTCGCCCTCGCCGCCACGGCTGCGCCGCTGACCGCGCTGTTCGGCGAGCGGGCGGGCGCGGTGCTCGGTCGCATCCCGGCGGACGATGTGGCGGCGCGGGTCAGCGGGCTGCTGATCGGGCAGGACGTCGCCGAACGCCGGCTGGCCCCCGGCACCCCGGTCCATATCCTCGCCGAACCGGGGCTGGGCGATCTCTATGCCGCCGCCGTCACCCTGGCGGGCGGCGTGCCGGTCGCGGTCGACAGCCATGCCGCCTTCGTCGCCGGCATCACCGCCATCCGGAGCCTTGCCGCATGAACACCCGCATCGAACTGCGCGACGCGCTGACGCGCTGCCCGCTGGTCGCGATCCTGCGCGGCATCACGCCCCCCGAGGTCGAGGCGGTCGGCGAGGCGCTGGTCGAGGCGGGCTTCTCGATGATCGAGGTGCCGCTCAACTCCCCCGATCCGTTCGACAGCATCGCGCGGCTGGTGACGCGGCTGGGCCACCGCGCGCTGGTGGGGGCGGGAACGGTGCTGACCACCGGCAACGTGGCGCGGCTGGCGGCGACGGGGGCGCGGCTGGCGATCTCCCCCAACACCGACCCCGTGGTGATCGCGGCGAGCGCGGCGGCGGGGCTGATCACGCTGCCCGGCTATTTCACCCCGAGCGAGGCGTTCGCCGCGCTGGCCGCCGGCGCGACCGGCCTGAAGCTGTTCCCGGCCGAGGCGGGATCGCCCGCCGTCATCAGGGCGCACCGCGCCGTGCTGCCCCGCGATGTGCCGATCCTGGCGGTGGGCGGGATGACGCCGGATACGATCCCGGCGTGGCGGGATGCGTGTGACGGCTTCGGGCTCGGCTCCGCGCTCTACCGGCCGGGCCAGTCCGCCGGAACGGTGGGCGAGCAGGCACGGCGGTTCGTGGCGGCGCTCGCCTAGAGCGCTGCTGCCGTCGATTCGCGCACGATCAGCGTCAGTGCGACCGGGGCGAGTTCGTCCTGCGGCTTGCCCCCGATCAGCGCGAGCAGCCGGCCGGTCGCCTCCGCCGCCATCGTCTCCAGCGGCCGGCGGATGGTGGTGAGCGCGGGGGTGAGCATCGTCGCCAGATCGCTGTCGTCGAACCCGGCAACCGACAGGTCGCGCGGCACCGCCAGCCCCGCCTCCCCCGCCGCCTTCAGCACCGCGGCGGCCATGATATCGTTGGCGGCGAAGATCGCGGTCGGCCGATCGGGCAGCGCCAGCAGCGCCCGCGCCGCCGCAAGGCCCCCGGCGAACCCGTAATCCCCCTCGTACAGCAAATCGTCCGGCAGGTCCTGTCCGTGCCGGGCGAGCGCGTCGCGAAAGCCGCCCTCGCGTTCGCTGGACGAGCGGAACCGGCGGGGGCCGGTAATCATCGCGATCCGCCGATGGCCCAGCGCGACGAGATGATCCGCCAGCATCGCCGTCGCCCCGCGTTCGTCGCTGACCAGCATCGACCGGTGGCCGGGCACCGCCGCCGCCGCCAGAGCGACCGCCGGCACGCCCAGCGCCGCCAATGCGGCCGCGACATCGGCCAGTTCGGACACCGGCGGCAACAGCAACACCCCGTCCACGCGCGACCGGCGCACGAAATCGCGGACGTTGCCGACCAGATTGGGATCGTCGTAGCGCGCCGGGTGAACGACCAGCTCATACCCCTCCTGCGCGCACAGCCCGGCGATCCCGCGCTGGAGGACGCCGATGACATGGGCGTTGGGATCGTCCTGGATCACCCCGATCAGATAGGACCGGCCGGTCGCCATGCCCCGTGCCCGGCTGCTGGGATGAAAACCGAGTTGCGCGATCACCGCCTTGATCGCGACGCGGGTTTCCTCACCCACCTTGGGCGAATCGTTGAGCACGCGCGATACGGTGCGGATCGACACGCCGGCGGCGGCGGCGACATCGGTGATGGTGGCGGGAGGACGGAACATTCAGGCCAGCCGGCCGATGACGCCGGATGCGTCGCACAGCCCGACCCACGCCTGGGCCAGCGCCGCCCGGAACGTCGGGTCGCCCACCAGTTCGGCCGGGAAGACGCCGCTGTCCTGCACCACCGCATCGGGATCGTGCGCCAGCGCCGTCAGCCTTGCCGCCAGCGGATCGACCAGCGGCGCCATCGGCGGCCGCGGCAGCGCGAGGAAGCGCAGCCATGCGGCGACGGGCACGACCAGCCGGTCGACCGGGCGACCGGCGCGGCGGGCATCGACGATCGTCGCGAGCAGCCGGAACGGCAGTTTCTGCGATCCGTCCCAGGCGATCTGCGCCAGCAGATGCCGGATCGCAGGGTTGCGGAACCGGTCGAGGATCGCACCGATATACGCGCCCGTATCCAGCCCGGCCGTGACGCCGAGGCTAGGCGCGATATCCTGCCGCATCAGCCGTTCGACGAAACCCGCCAGTCGTGTGTCCGCCATCGCGTCGCCGACCGTCTCGTGGCCCAGCAGCAGCCCGAGATAGGCGAGCGAGGAATGCGCGCCGTTGAGCAGGCGCAGCTTCGCCTCCTCGAACCCGGTCACGTCGGCGACGAACTGCGCGCCGGCCAGATCGAAGGGCGGGCGCTCACCGGCGAAATCGTCCTCGATCACCCATTGCGTGAACGCCTCGCGCTGGATCGGCCACGCGTCCTCGATCCCCGCCGCCGCCACCGTCGCACGCAACGCATTGTCGGTCGCCGGGGTGATCGAATCGACCATCGAGCTGGGGAAGCGGACCTCGCCGGCGATCCATGCTGCCAGATCGGGATCGATCGCGGCGGCATAATCGCCGACCGCGCGGGACAGGCGGCGGCCATTGCCCGCCAGATTGTCGCAGGACAGCACCGTCAGCCCGCCGGCGCCGCCCGCGCGCCGCCGCCCGAGGCCATCGACCAGCCGTCCGACGAAACTCGTCGGCCGCGCCGGATCGGTCAGGTCGCGCCGGATTGCGGGATGATCGCGGTCGAGCCCGCCGTCGGCGGTCAGGCAATATCCCTTCTCGGTCACGGTCGCAGTGACGAGGCGGGTGGTGGGCGCGGCGATCCGCGCGGCGAAGGCGTCGCCCTCCGCCCTGGTCAGCAGTTCGACGATCGATCCGATCACCCGCCACTTCGTCTCCGCCCCCAGCAGCGCCAGCGTGTACAGCCCGTCCTGCGGGCGCAGCGCATCGGCGACGTCGGTGGAATTGAGCGCCATCGCGCTGATCGCCCAGCGCGGATCGTGCGCCAGCACCGCATCGGCATAGGCGGCCTGATGCGCGCGGTGGAACGCGCCGGGGCCGACATGGACGATGCCGGGAACCAGCGCGGTGCGATCATAGCCCGGCCGGGCGACATCGGCGGGCAGATCGGCGAGGGTGGCGTTCGATAATCGGGTCACAACGTCACTCCACGCTTCCACAAGGCGATCTCCCGTTCCTCGTTGATCTCGTTACGCGCCGGCTCGCCGGACGCAACCGCGCAGATGCGATCCAGCAGCGCCGCCGCCGTCACGTCCAGCCCGTCCTCCAGCACCGCGCCCGCATCGAAATCGATCCAGCCGGGCTTGCGCGTGGCGAGGCCGTGGTTGGTCGCCAGCTTCATCGTCGGCACCGGGCTGCCCAGCGGGGTGCCGCGGCCGGTGGAGAACAGGGTCAGCGTCGCCCCCGCCGCCGCCAGCGCGGTGGTGGAGACGGCGTCGTTGCCCGGCGCCTCCAGCACGACCAGCCCGGGACGGCGCACCCGCTCGCCGTACCCCAGCACGTCGGTGACGGTCGCGCGGCCGCCCTTCTGCACCGCGCCCAGCGATTTCTCCTCCAGCGTGGTGATCCCGCCCTCGACATTGCCGGGGCTGGGATTCTCCGAGATCGGCTCGCCATGATCGAGGAAGTAGCGTTTGAAATCGTTGACCAGGGTCACGAGGCGGTCGAACGTCGCCTCGTCCCGCGCGCGCGCCATCAACAGGCGTTCGGCGCCGAACATCTCGGGTATCTCGGTCAGGATCGCGGTGCCGCCCGCCGCCGTCACCGCATCGGCGGCGCGGCCGATCAGCGGGTTCGCGGTCAGCCCGCTGAACCCGTCCGACCCGCCGCATTTCAGCCCGAGGCGCAGCGCATCCAGCCCCACCTCGCTGCGGCGATCGGCGCCGGCGATCTCCCCCAGTTCGGCGATGGCGCGCGCGGCATCGCCATATTCGTCGGCGCTCAACTGCGCCCCGACGCTGCGTACCCGGTCGCGCCGCTCGGGCGGCAGGCGCTCCAGCAGGGCGGACAACTGGTTCTCCTCGCACCCCAGCCCCAGCAGCAGCACGCCGCCGGCATTGGGATGACACGCCAGCGCCGCCAGCACGCGCGCGGTGCCGTCGAGATCGTCGCCCAGCTGCGAACAGCCGAAGGGATGCGCGAAGGCCAGCACGTCGTCCACGCCGGACGCCTTCGCCGCCGCCATCGCCACGCGCTGCGCGGTGCGGCCGACGCAGCCGACGGTGGGGATCACCCAGATCTGGTTGCGCGTCCCGACCGACCCGTCGCTGCGGACATAGCCCTGGAAGCCCCTCGTCCGTCCCGCGACCGGCGCGATCACCGGCGCGATCGCCGGCGCGGGATCGTAGCGATAGGGCTCCTCCCCCGACAGCTTCGTCGCCAGATTGTGGCTGTGGACGTGGCGGCCGGCGTCGATCGCCTGCGTCGCGCGGCCGATCGGCCAGCCATAGCGGCGCACGTCGTCGCCGATGGCGATCGGCGCAAGCGCGATCTTGTGGCCGATCGCGATCGGGTCGATGACCGCCAAGGCGCCGCCGTCCACCGTCAGCACCTCCCCCGGCACCAGCGGGCGGAGCGCGACGCCGACCTGATCGGCGGGATCGACCCGTACGATCGGCGGCAGGCCGGGGGCGGCGGACGGGACGGATGGCGGAAACGGGGCGACGGATGACATTGCCTGTTCCTAGCATCCGTGCCATCGCTGGCACAAGCCAACAGGATGTTCATGATGACGCCGCTGCACCTCGATCCGGACCGCCTCTTCCCCGCCGACCCGACTACGCGGGGGATCGCCCGTACACTCTATGCGGCGGTCGCGGCGTTGCCGATCGTCAGCCCGCACGGCCATACCGATCCGGCATGGTTCGCCACCGATGCGCCATGGCAGAACGCGACCGACCTGCTGCTGGCGCCCGACCATTATCTCTACCGGATGCTCTACAGCCAGGGCATCCCGCTGGAAACGCTGGCGGTGCCCGCGCATGGCCGGCCGGCGGCGGCGGACCGGCGCGCGGCGTGGAGTGTCTTCGCGGCGCACCAGCACCTGTTCCGGGGTACGCCGTCGCGGCTGTGGCTGGACCATGTCTTCGCCGAGGTGTTCGGGTTCGACGTCGCGCTCTCCGCCGCCACCGCCGACCTGTATTTCGACCGGATCGGCGAGTTGCTGGCCACCCCCGCCTTTCGCCCGCGCGCGCTCTACGACCGCTTCAACATCGAACTGATCGCCACCACCGAGGGCGCGCACGACACGCTGGCGCATCACGAGGCGATCCGGCAATCGGGCTGGCAGGGCAAGGTGGTCACCGCCTATCGCCCCGATGCGGTGATCGATGCCGATCACGAGGATTTCCGTGCCGCCCTGGCCCGCTTCGCCGAACTGACCGGCGAGGATGTCGGCAGCTGGACCGGCTATCTCGCCGCGCACCGTGCGCGGCGGCAGGCCTTCATCGCGATGGGCGCCACCTCCAGCGACCATGGCCACCCCACCGCCGCGACCGCCGACCTGTCGGCGGCCGAGACGGAGGCGCTGTTCGCCACCGTGATGCACGGCACGCCGACCGCGGCGGAGGCGGAACTGTTCCGCGCGCAGATGCTGACCGAGATGGCGCGGATGAGCCTGGACGACGGGCTGGTCATGCAGATCCATCCCGGTTCGTCGCGCAATCACAATCGCTGGCTGCACACCGCCTATGGCCGCGACAAGGGGGCCGACATCCCGACCCGCACCGATTACGTCGCCGCGCTGAAGCCGCTGCTCGGCCGGTTCGGCAACGAACGCGACCTGTCGATCATCCTCTTCACGCTGGACGAAACCGCCTATGCCCGCGAACTGGCGCCGCTGGCGGGGCATTATCCCTGCCTGAAGCTGGGGCCGGCCTGGTGGTTCCACGATTCGCCGGAGGGGATGCGCCGTTTCCGCGAGATGACGACGGAGACCGCCGGCTTCTACAACACGGTCGGCTTCAACGACGATACCCGCGCGTTCCTGTCGATCCCGGCGCGGCACGACATGGCGCGGCGGGTGGATTGCGGCTTCCTCGCCCGGCTGGTGGCGGAAGGCCGGATGAGCGAGGCGGACGCGCATGAAACCGCGATCGACCTCGCCTACAACCTCGTCCGCCGCGCCTACAAGCTGGACGGCACGCCGCTGCGGGCGAAGGCGGCGTAACGCGGCGGGGGCGGCGGGGTGACCTACCCCGCCGGCGCCACCCGCGCCTCGCGGCCCTGCGCGATCAGGTCGCCGATCGCACCTGCCGGGCTGGCGGACGGCAGCGCGGCCATCGCCCCGGCCATCGCCGCCGGGTCGACCGTGCCCGCCTTCGCGGTAAGCAGCCCGAACGCCGCCGCCGTCGGCAATTTGGCGAACGAGGCGGTATAGCGGTCGCGCAGGCGGGTCAGCGCCGCCTCGCGTTGCAGCATCGCCAGCGCGATCGCATGGCGCAACACCACCGCCTGACCGACCTCGCTCAGCTTGCCGGGGGCCGGCAGGGCCGGCTCGCCGACCTCGACCAGATGCGCCCAGTCGCGCGCCTGCCAGTGGATTTCGGCGGCGATGCCGGCGGCGTCGGGCACGTCCTGCAACGCGGCCAGCGCTTCCGCCCGGCGACCCATGATGTCGAGCGCGGCAGCCTCCACCCGGCGGCGGTCGGCGAACATCGCGGCGGGATAGCTGACATCGTCGGTCGCGCGCAGCATCCGGATCGCGGCATCGGGATACCCGGCCAGGATGCGCAGCGTCGCCACCCGCACCGACAGCGGCCCCTGTTCGATATCGCGCGGCCCCGCGTTCATGCGGTGGTCGAGCAGATCGGCCGCGCGGGTATAGAGGCCCGCCGCCTGCAACCGGTCGATCAGCCCGTCCGCCAGCCGGTTGCCCGCCACCCCGGCGGGGGCGAGATCGCGATAATCCCAGAACAGCCCCGCCGCCTGCGGCAGCGGCAGTTTCGATTCGGGTGCCAGCGCGGCGGCGAGCAGGCCGCGCAACTGTGTCGCGATCGTGCCCGCATCCGCCCCCGCGCCGCCATAGCGGAACAGCGCTGCCCCCGATCGCAGCGCCGCGGGCGTATCGTGCATCCGCAGCGCCAGCGCCAGCGCGACGCGCAACGCCCGCTGCTCCACCGCATCGCCGCGCCAGTTCAGCAACAGCCGGTCGAGCCGCTGTGCCGCCTCCTTGGGTGGCAGGTCGTGCGCGTCCAGCGCCGCCTCGATCGTCGACAGTTCGGCATCGGCGCGCTGTTCGGGATCGCCGCTAATCGCGACGCGGGCCAGCCGCAGCCGGCCCTCCTTCCCCTCGCCCACGCCCAGCATCGCCTTGCCGCGCAGCAGGTTGGCGGCGGGATCGCCGTCCGGCAGCGTCGCCAGCCAATCGAGCGCGGCCTGGTCGCGGTGCAGCGCCACCGCCGCCTCGCCCGCCGCCAGGATGAAGGGGCGGCGCGCACGGCCATGCCGCGCGTTGAGCGCGGGCAGCGCGCACGCCAGTTGTTCCAGCGCCGGGCGCCAGCGTTCGGTCGCGGCCAGCGCGCGCAGCCGCCACAGGCATGATTCGGCATCGCCGACCAGCATCGGATCGGCCAGCATCGCCAGCGCATCGTCGGCATGACCCGCTTGGGCGGCGGCGGCACCGTTCGCGCGCCGCCAGCCCGGCACCATCGCCAGATCGGGATCGTCGCTGCGCATCACCTCCAGCACGCCCATCGCATCGGGACCGCGCCCGGCCGCGATCAGGCTGCCCGCATAGTCCCAGCGTACCGCCTGCCGGCTGCCGGGCGTGGCCGCGGCGATCCGTGCCCAGGCATCCTCCTCCGTCATCGCCACCCAAGCGGCGGGACCGGCGGGCAGCGGCCGTTCCGCCAGCACCGCCGCAAACCCGGCGGTCGGGGGCGCGACCGCCGGGGCATGACCGGCGGCGGGCGCCGCGCCGTGCGAGGGCGATTCGTGCGCGGGGGGATCGTTGGCCAGCGCGGCGGCGGCGAGGCCCCCGATCAGCAGCGTCGCCAGCAGCGGGCGGGCGATCATGGCACCAGCCGCGCGATCGCGACGCCGCCACCGATGCAGCCGATCAGGAACAGCGCGCCGGGCAGCAGCGCCGCCTTCATGCCGCCCTTCGCCTTGCCCGATGGCGTCGCGGGGGTGACGACGACCACGGGTGCCCCCGCCACGGTTGCTTCCGTGACGGTCCGGCCGCCCGAACCCGAGACCAGCCGCACCCGGCCTGGTTTACGATCGTCGCTCATGCCCTACCTTGAATCCTCTGTCTTTTAACCCTCTGCCGAAACCGAATTATAGGATGTGGATGCGATAGATGGTCACGGGTGCCGCCGATGGCGCCCGCCACCCGAAGGATCATGATGCCCGCCAACCGCCTGATGTCGCTGCTCGCCGTACCGATCGCGATCGGTCTGGCGCCCGCGACCGCGCTGGCGAACGGCGGCGGCGGTGGCGCGGCCGGCGGCGTCGACCTGATCCCGATGGCAGCGCTCGACGTGCCGATCGTGGAGGGCAACCGGTCCAGCGCCCGGCTGCGGCTGAAACTGGTGCTGCGCGCGGGCGATCCCGTCGCGGCGGCGAAGATCACCGCGGAGATGCCCGCCCTGCGCGAGGCGGCACTGGCCGGCGCGAGCGAGTTCGCCCGCCTCTACGCCTCGCCGTTCGTCCCGGTCGATGCGGAAAAGCTGGCGCACGACATGACGGCGGTCCTGCATGGCCGCGACAGCACCATCACCGCCGTGCTGCTGGTCAACGTGGTCGCCAGCCCGGCATAAACCCCCGGCGCGGCCGCTGGCCGACCCGATCCGCCACCGCCCGCATCCCATCCGAACCCACATCCGGATCGTAACCGCCCCCTGCGGGATCGCCGGCACGGACTGGCCTTCGCGATCGCAGGCACAAGGGGGCCGCGATGCCGAAGCATCGTGACCGACCAGCCACGCGTCGTCACGGCAAGAGCGGCGCGCCGCGGCAAGGCATCCGTCAGAATATCGCTTTGGCGGGGACCGGAAGCGGGCATCCACAGGCGATGACGATGATTCGGGGCGGTCCGGCCACGCTGTGGCCATGCGATGCATCACACAGGCGGGCTGGCAGCATCCGGCCCCCGCGTCGTCCGGAAACCAAAAAAGCCGGGGCGGATCGCTCCGCCCCGGTATGCCGGATCGTATCGCCTCCGAAGAGGCGGCCGCCCCGTGTTCCTTAACGGAACAGCGAGGTGACGGTCTGCGGCGCCTGGTTGGCGATCGACAGGGCCTGCACGCCAAGCTGCTGCTTGACCTGCAATGCCTGCAGCTTCGCCGACTCCTTGGCCAGATCGGCATCGACGAGGTTGCCGATACCGCCCTCGATCGCGTCCGACAGCTTGCTGGCGAACGCGCTCTGCGCGTCGATCTTGCGCGAGGCCGAACCCAGATCGCTGAGCTTGCCGTTGATGTCCTTGCTCAGCGCATCCAGCGCACCGACCATCTTCGTGGCGGCATCCGCAGTGTCGATCTTCGAGTCCTTGCCCACCACGGTAGCCGTACCGGTCGTCGCCAGATCCATCTCCTGGTTTTCGACCTTCAACGTGTCGGCGGTGTAGCTGCCGCTCGACACGCTGCCCAGCGACTGCAGGGCGGAGACTTCGCCGCCACTGGTCTTGAGCAGGTTGGTGCCGTTGAACTCGGACGAGTTGACGATCGTGGTGATCTGGTCGCGAAGGGCCGTGAAGTCCTTGTTGTACGCATCGCGGCTCGCCTGGTCGACGCCCGAATCCGATGCCTGCTTGGCAAGCGTCTTCATCTGGTTGACGACGTCGGAGATCTGCTCTGCGCCTGCGACCGCAACATCGGTCACGCTCTTCGCCCGGCTGAGCGACGAGGTGACCGCCTTCAGCCCACCCAGATCACCGCGAAGCTTTTCCGCGATGGTGAAGGCAGCCGAATCGTCCTTGGTCGAGCTGACGTTCAGGCCGCTGTTGATGCGGCTCTGGACGGTGGCCAGACCCTTGCTGGTGGAGTTCAGCGCCTGCAGCGCAGCCATCGCACCGGTGTTCGTGTTGACGGACATTGCCATGTGAAATCTTCCTTCTGGAAAGAACGGCTGCTTCTGCGGCCGTGGACCAAAACGGCGGTCCCCCGGCGCGTCGCCTCAAAGGCAACCCGCCCTCCCTTCATGGCGCCATTTCCCTAACAACGGGCAAACACCGGCAGTTTATTGATGATTAACAACAGGTTAACTATTATCGCCTGTCCCGGATCAGGATGATTTCCCATGATCCCAAGCCGATACGCCCGCCGGCGCCGACCGACGCCGCGCATGAAAAAACCGGGGCGGATGATGATCCGCCCCGGTCTGGTCGCTGGAAGGAAGCCGCCCGGCGGGCGGCCCCGGCCCTTAGTTCTGGAACAGCGAGGTGATCGACTGCGGCGCCTGGTTGGCGATCGACAATGCCTGCACGCCCAGCTGCTGCTTGACCTGGAGCGCCTGCAACCGCGCCGATTCCTTGGCGAGATCGGCGTCGACCAGATTGCCGATGCCACCCTCGATCGTGTCGCTCAGCTTGCTGGCGAAGGTGATCTGGCTGTCGATCTTGCGCGATGCCGAGCCGAGGTCGCTCAGCTTGGTGGCCATCTTGGCGGTCATCGTGTCGAGCGTGTCGACCATCTTCAATGCCTTGGCCGTGTCGTCGATCTCAGAATTGGTGCCGAGCACGCCGGTGCCCTTGCCGGTCGATGCCGTCTCGGTTGCGGCAAGGTCGAGACCCTGATTGGTGACGGTCAACGTATCGGGGGCATAGGTGCCGCTGCCGGTCGCGGTGTTGGTCAGCGACTGGAGCGCGCTGACCTCGCCGCCGCTGGTCTTGAGCAGGTTGGTGCCGTTGAATTCCGACGAGTTGACGATCGTCGTGATCTGGTCGCGCAGCGCCTTGAAGTCCTTGTTGTACGCCGCGCGGCTGCTGGCATCAATGCCGCTGTCCGACGCCTGCTTGGCCAGCGTCTTCATCTGGTTGAGCACGTCGGAAATCTGTTCCGCGCCGGCTACAGCCACGTCGGTCACGCTCTTGGCGCGGTTGAGCGACGAGGTCACCGCCTTCAGCCCGCCGAGATCGCCGCGCAGGTTCTGCGCGATGGTGAACGACGCGGAGTCGTCCTTGGTGGAACTGACGTTCAGGCCGCTGTTGATCCGGCTCTGCACGGTGGCCAGCCCCTTGCTGGTCGCGTTCAGTGCCTGCAGCGCGGCCATTGCGCCGGTATTGGTATTCACGGTCATCGCCACGGTGTGTCTTCCTTCTCGCAAACCGGCCGTCCGACGGCGCCGCCGCCCGAGGGGCCTTCCCCACAATCCAGCCCTTGCGGGCTACCCTTCCCTTATAGGCGGCAGAAATTGCCGGGTGGTCGCGATGACCGGAAAAATTAAGAGGACTGGTTAGCGAAACCTTCCGACCAGACGAATTCGCCCCGGAACCCGATAGAAACGGGGTCCGGGGCGGCACGACGCGTCGGGGACAATAGTTAGAACGGGAACAGCGCGTCGTAGATCTGCTGGCCCCAGCGCGCCTGCTGCGCCTGGGTCAACTGGCCACGCCCCCCGTAACTGATCCGCGCCTCCGCGATCTGCGAATGGCGGATGCTGTTGTCGCGGCCGATATCCTGCGGGCGGACGATGCCCGTCACGATCAGTTCGCGCAGTTCGTAATTGACGCGGATCTCCTGCCGGCCGCGGATCACCAGATTGCCGTTGGGCAACACGTTGGTGACGATCGCCGACATCGTCATGTTGATCGTCTCGCTGCGGCTGATCGAGCCGGCACCGTTGAACTGCGAGTTGGAATTGCCCGCGATCAGCCTCGACGGATCGCTGCCCGGCAGCTTCGTCTCCAGCCCGAGCAGCGACGACAGGCCCGCCGATTCCGATCCCCCGCGCGAGCGCGCGGTGGTGTTGCCGACCTCTGCCTTGTCGGCGACGTTGATCCGCACCGTCAGGATGTCGCCGGTGCGCGAGGCGCGCTGGTCGCCCAGGAACGCCCCCGCCCCGGCCCGGAACAGCGAGGCGCCGTGTGGCTGCGGTGCCGCCGTCTCCTGCGGGCGGATGCGGCCGGCGCGACCGAGCGATTCCTCGATCGACGGGGCGTCGGCGATATCGACCTCGCTCATGTTCGGTGCGCGGCCGACCTCCTTCAGGCGGCCGGTGACGCCGCAGCCCGACAGCGCGACGGCGCCGATCAGCACGAGGGAAAGCGATGACTTCACTGGGAATATCTCCGGCATCTGGCGGATGAAAGGCTCATCAGGGCCAAGTTCAGGGGGCGACCGCGATGCGGACCGCGCCCGACCCCTCGACCACGGCGTCGAGCGTGCGGTTGGTGGCGCTGGTGACGACGCGGACGAGATCGCCCATGCCGCCGCTGCCCAGCGCGCGGGCCGAGGTGGCGATGGTCAGCCCGCCACTGCGCAGGTTGACCGTCACCGGCTCGCCACGCCGGACGAGGCGGGGGGTGACGACATCGCCCGCCCGCACCACCGCGCCGGCGGACAGGTTGCGCACCGCCTCCCGCCCCGCCGCGTCGCGGGGGGCGAGCGCGCCGGTGGCGAGGCCGGGGCTGCGCGGCTGCGATTCGAAATCGCCCGCCGCCAGCAATTCGCCGCGCCCGATCGCGCGGACCAGCACGGGGACCGCCGGCGGTGCGGACGGCGTGGCACCGGGCACGGCGGCGGCGAGCGCGAGGAGGATCGACAACATCGCGGTCAGCGCAGCTGGCTGGAGGTGGCGAGCATCTCGTCGGCGGTCTTCACGACGCGGCTGTTCATCTCGTAGGCGCGCTGCGCGGTGATGAGCGCGGTGATCTCGGCGACGGGATTGACGTTCGATGCCTCGACGAAGCCCTGCATCGTCGTGCCGAGGCCGGGATCGCCCGGCGATCCGATCGTCGCCTCGCCCGAGGCCGGGCTGGTCAGGAACATGTTGCCGCCCAGCGCCTCCAGCCCCGCCTCGTTGACGAAGGTGGCGAGCTGGAGCTGCCCTACCGTCTGCATCTCGGTCTGGCCGGCCAGCTTCACCTGCACCTGCCCCGTCTTGGAGATGGCGACATCGACCGCATCGGGGGGCACATTGATGCCGGGCTGGACCGGATAACCGTCCGCCGTCACCAGTTCGCCCTGATCCGACAGCTGGAACGTGCCATCGCGGGTATAACCGGTCTGGCCGTCGGGCATCGTCACCTGGAAATAGCCGCGACCCTGGATCGCCATGTCATAGCGGTTGCCGGTCTGGTTGGGCGCGCCCTGTTCGGTGATGCGATAAACGCCGCCGGTGCGCACGCCCGCGCCGATCTGGATGCCGGTCGGCACCTTCGCCTCGGTGGCGCCGCCGGCCGAGGTGCCGGGCCGCGTCTCCTGCTGGTAGAGCAGGTCCTGGAACGCCGCGCGCTGCCGCTTGAACCCGGTGGTGTTCATGTTGGCGATATTGTTCGAGATGACGTCGACGTTGGTCTGCTGGGCCAGCATCCCGGTGCTGGCGATCGAAAGGGTCCGCATCGCGATAATCCTTAGCTAGAAGAAATGGGGGTCAGCCGAGCTTGCCGAGGCGATCGATCGCGCGGCGGCGGAGGTCGTCGATGTCCTGCGACATCTTCATGCTGGACTGGTAGGCGCGCAGGATCTCGACCATCTGCGTCGTCTCGACGATCGGCTCGACGTTCGATGCCTCGATCCCGCCGGTTTTCAGCTTGGTCTCGGCGGCGGTCAGTTCGCGCCCGCCGGTCGCCGCCATCAGGCCGTCGCCACGCGGCGTCACCATGCGTTCGTCGGCGAACACGGTCACGGTCAGGCGACCGATGGGGCCATCCTTGCCCATCACCGATCCGTCGCCGCCGATCGACAGCGTCGCCAGCTGGTCCGCCGCCACCGCGATCGGGCGACCGCCCTCCCCCAGCAGCCGCTGGCCGCCGGCGGTGATCAGTTCGCCGGCCTCGTTCAGCTTGACGAAGCCGGCGCGGGTGAAGGCGGTGCCGCCGCCCGGCGCCTCGACCGACAGATAGCCGGGGCCGTCGATCATCACGTCCATCGGGTTGCCGGTGGACTGGAACGATCCCGCCGCGGTGTCGTGCATCGCGCCGTAATCGAGCACGAACGACGTCTTGCGCGCGTCCTTGACCGCGGCCTCGGTCTGCTGCTCGACATATTCGCGGAACACCGGGCGTTCGCGCTTGAAGCCCGCCGTGCTCATGTTGGCCATATTGTTCGCCGCCACGTCGAGCCGACGCCTGAGCGCCTGCTCCTGGCTGAGCAGGACGTAGGAGGAGATGTCCATCCGGGCTTTCCGTTTCCTGACTGCGCTTTTCCGTGTCGCTAGGCAAAAACTGCCTGCCGACCATCCTATAATAGGCGGGATAGCGGGCGGCCGGTCGGCCACCCCCCACGTTTCGGAAAGGTTGCCCCCACCCGTGTCCAACGACGCCGAGAAGCCGGAAGCGGAGGGTGCGCCCCCCGCAGCCAAGAACAAGAAGAAGAAGCTGATCGTGATCGGCGCGGCCGCCGCGGCGGTGCTGCTGGGTGGCGGCGGCGGCGCCTATATGATGTTCGGCGGCGAGCCTGCGAAGGCGGAGGCCGGCGCCGGCCATGGCGACAAGGCCGAGGCGGCGGACGACGAAGCCGCCGACGAGGGCGAGGGCGAAGGCGGCGAGGGCGGCCATGGCGGCGGTGAGAAGGAGGCACCGCTCGACGTGCCGCCGCTGCTGGTCAACCTGCGCACCGCCGATGGCGCGCCGCATTTCCTGAAGGTCCATGTGATGCTGGTGCCCGGCGCGAAAACGACGGCGGCGTCGCTGAAGGACAGTCTGCCCGCGCTGCTCGACGCCTATCAGCCCTTCCTGCGCGAATTGCGGCCGGAGGACCTGTCGGGATCCGCCGCCGTCTTCCGCATCAAGGAGGAGCTGCTGATCCGGTCGCGCGCCACGCTGGGTGACGGCAAGGTCAAGGAAATCCTCGTGCAGGACCTGATTCAACAGTGAGCAACGATTTCGACGATTTCGCGCTTCCCGAACCACCGGTGGGGATGATGGGCGACGGCGCGCTGGACCAGGCGGGGATCGACGCGCTGTTCGGCGACGTCGGCGGTCCGTCCCGGGCGCGCAGCGGGCTGAAGGCGGTCATCGAATCCGACGTCATCAGCTACGAACGGCTGCCGATGCTGGAAGTGGTGTACGACCGGATGATCCGGGCATTCGCCACCTCGATGCGCAACCTGACCTCGGACGCGATCGACGTCAGCCTGGAGGAGATCACCTCGATCCGATTCGGCGATTTCGTGAACCGCATCGCGCTGCCGGCGATGATCGGCGTGTTCCGGGTCGAGGAATGGTGCAATTACGGCCTCATCACCGTCGAGCCGAGCCTGATCTATTCGGTGGTCGATGCGCTGCTGGGCGGCCGCAAGAGCGGCGGCAAGCCGATGATCGACGGCCGCGCCTTCACGGGAATCGAGGTCGGGCTGGTCGGGCGGATGCTGGAACTGGTGCTGGCCGATCTGGGTCAGTCGATGGCGCCGATCACCCCGGCGACGATGGCGCTGGAGCGGATCGAGACCAGCCCGCGCTTCGCCTCGATCGCCGGGCCGACCAATATCTGCGCGGTGGCGACGCTGCGCGTCGACATGGAAGGGCGCGGCGGCTGCTTCAGCGTGCTGCTGCCCTATGCCACGATCGAGCCGGTCCGCCGCGTCCTCGGCCAGCGCTTCATGGGTGAGAAGCACGGGCCGGAGAACATCTGGGGCGCGCACATGGCCGCCGAGATCGCGCGCACCGAAGTGGCGGTCGAGGTGGTGCTGGGCGAGACGCGGATGGGTCTGGGCGCGGTGCGCGACTTCGCCGTCGGCCGCACACTGACGCTGGGCAAGCGTCCCGACGATCCCCTGGAAGTGCATGTCGGCGGGGTGCCGCTGGGCCTCGCGCAGATCGGGCAGCGCAACGCAAAGGTGGCCGTCCGATTGACGACCGACATTGCCAAGGGGCCGCTGGCGTGATTGGTCTGCGATCATGCTGAGAAGAATGCCATGCTGAGCTTCGCCACGATCGCCAACCTGGCGACGATCATCCTGTGTGCCGCCGTGCTGATCCAGAGCGTGCGGATGATGCGGTCGCTGAAGGTCGTCCAGCCCAGCGCGCTGGCCGAGATGGTCGCCGCGCTGGATAATTCCACGCGCGAGGCGCAGACGGTGCTCGCCGACCTGCGCCGCACGCTGGCGGAATGTTCCGGCACCGCCCGCGTCCTGACCGAGGGCAAGGCGATCAGCGACGAGCTGACCGTGATGATCGGCATCGCCAACGCCTCCGCCGACCGGATGGCCGACACCGCCGAGGCGGCCAGGCGCCGCCAGATCGACGAACAACACGGCGACCCGTACGGCGCCGGCCGCACCGGCGGCCATGATGGAGACAATTGGTCGTGAGCCGTCCCTCCCTGCTTTTGCTGACCGCCTTCTCGGCGGCGGTCGCCGTCGTCGGCAACACCGTCGGCCTCGCCGCCACCGTCACCGAAGGGGCGGCGGCCGAGGCGCCGACCTCGCGCCTCGGCGCGGCGATCGCCTCCGACATCAGCGAACGCGACAAGGCGGCGGCGCGGCGCAACCGCGCGCTCGACCTGCGCGAACAGGCGGCGCAGGCCGCCGAATCGCGCCTGCGCGCCACGCCCCAGCCGTCCGCCGCCACCCCGGCGGGCGAGGCGCCGGCGGCCGGCCCCGACCAGTATGACGATCTGGCCCGCATCTATCAGGTGATGAAGCCCGCCGCCGCCGCGGTGGTGCTGGAACAGCTCGACCTCGACGTGCAGATGCGCGTCGCCCAGAAGATGCGCGAACGATCGACCGCGATGATCCTGGCCGCGATGACGCCCAAGGGCGCCGCCGCGCTCACCATGGCGATGGCGCGTCGCCGCGCGGCCACGCCCGCACCGTCGCCCGCGCTGGCCGCCGCCACGCCGCCGCGCCGGTAGGGCACGGATCGTCGCCACCGCCCGGCACGATGGCGGGGTGACGGCGGGAAAGACGGGATCGGCACAGGCCGCCGCCGCATCGCACGGAGAACGTCACGGCAACGATCGACACAGGGGGAAGGACGATGATCCGGTTCAGGGACGTTTCGACACGCGTCAAGCTGACCCTGGCATTCGGCATCCTGCTAGCCGCGGCGGTCGCGATGATCGTGCTGGTCGCATTCCAGCTTCAGGCGATCGGTTCGGCCGCCCGGCAGAACAGCCAGAGCGAACAGATCATCCGCCTGTCCCATGTCGCCGAAAAGGGGCTGATCCGCGTCAATTCCCAGATGCGCGGCGTCCTGCTGACCCGCAACTTCAACTATCTCGACACCTATCGCGAGGGCGTGATCCAGTTCGACGGATCGATGGCGTCCCTGTCCACGCTGGTCGACCGGCCCGAACAACATGCCCTGATCCGCCAGGCGGTGACCGCCAATCGCGACTGGCGGCGCGATTACGGCGATCACCTGATCGCCATGGCCAGGACGGACAGCGGGCGGCTGGCGGCGATCCGCATCCTGACCGACGCCGGCGAGAAGCCGCGCATCACCTACATCACCCGCATGGTCCAGGCGTTGCGCGACATCGAGGAGCGCCGCATGGCGTCGCGGCAGCGCGAGCTGAACGAGGCGCTGGGCAATTCGTCCCTCGTCTTGGCGACCGGCGGCATCTGCCTGCTCACCATCGCGCTGCTGATGGCGTGGCTGCTGACCGCGGTGATCGCCCGGCCGGTCGAACGCCTCACCGGGATCGTCGACCGGCTGACGCGGCAGGATTTCGCCGCCGTCGTTCCCGCCGACCAGCGCGACCGGGGTGACGAGGTCGGCCGCATCGCGCGCGCGCTGGATATCTTCCGGCTCGCCGGGCTGGAGAACCGCCGGCTGGAACAGGAAGCGGCGGCGCTGCGCGATATCCGCACGCGCGAGGCGGACGACGCCGCGCGCCGCGCGCGCGACGACGCCGGACGCGACCGTGCCACCATCCGGATCATCGGCGAAGGGCTGGCCGCCATCGCGCGCGGCGACCTGACCTTCCGCCTCGCCGATGGCCTGTCGAGCGACGCGGCGGTGCTGAAGGACGATTACGATGCCACCGTCGTGCAATTGTCCGGGCTGCTGCGGCGGGTGCAGGCGACGGTCGCCGCGGTCGATCGCGACGCGAACGGCATCGCCGCCGCCTCCGGACAACTGGCCGAGCGGACGGTGCAGCAGGCGGGCGCGATCGGCGTCGTGGGTGAACGCCTTGCCCAGCTGACCGAGACGATCAGGCAGAACACGTCGGGCGCCCGCCGGGTCGAGGAGGTCGCCCGGTCGACGCGCGACCATGCGGAACGGTCGCGCGACACCGTCGCCGCGGCGGTGACGGCGATGGCCCGGATCGACACCAGTTCGGCACAGATCGGCACGATCACCGGCCTCGTCCGGTCGATCGCCGAACAGACCCGCCTGCTCGCGCTCAACGCACAGATGGAGGCGGCGCGCGCCGGCAGCGCGGGCGCCGGCTTCGCGGTCGTGGCCAAGGAGGTGAGCGTGCTGGCCGGGCGGCTGCGCGAGGCCACCGAACAGATCGGCGAATCGCTGGCCCTGGCGCGGGCCTGCGCGGTCGAGGGGGTCGATCTGGTCGGGGCCGCCAGCACCAAGCTGGGCGTCATCCTGCGCGATGTCGGCGAGGTGTCGATGCTGGTGGGCGAGATGGCCGTCGCCGCCGACCGGCAGGCACGCGATGTCCGCGACGTCGACGACCGGATGCGCGACATCGCCCGCTTCACGGAACGGAATGCGGCGATGGCGGGCGACGCGACGGCGATCTGCGCCACCCTGGTCACCGGCGCGCACGACCTGGCCCGTTCGCTGGTCCAGTTCCGGATCGACGACGCCGCCGTCCCGGCCTAGCCGCGTTCCCCGAACCGGGTGGCGAGGTCCGCCTGCCATGTCGACAATTCGCTGAACGACAGGATCTCGCGAAAGGCGAAGCCCGCCTCGCCGTCGTGTGCCCAGCGCAGCGTGGCATGGCGCGGGGGCAGGCCGGGGATGGTGATCCGCACCGGCCAGTCGACCGGCGGCGGATGCGCGATGGCGAGGCGACAGCCCGTTTGCGACAGGTCGACCAGTGTCTGCGCGCTCGTCTGTCCCTGATACCAGAACAGGACGGAACAGGTGGCGGTCAGCCGCGGCGCGCGCGGGCGGCGCGCCTGGCCGCCGCCGGTGCGCAGCAATTCGGTGACGTCGACGGGGGCGTCGAAGCGTACCCCGGCGCGCGGGGGCCGTGTCCACACGATCTCGCCACTTACCACGGCCAGATTGCGCAGTTCGATGCGCACCGGCGTGCCCACCGCCAGCGCCGCGTCGCATTCGGCCATCAGCCCGCCCGACGACAGGTTGCGCACCCGGCACACCCAGTCGCGATCATCGGTGACGAGGCGGCCGACGAGCAGGATCGTCGTCAGCCGCGCCTCGCGCGCGGGCAGACCTTGCGGCAGGGAAGCGGACCGGGCCGTCATAGCGTTCGCATCGCCGGCCATGTCCACGCCCGTCATATCGGCTTCCGCCCTGCCCGCCCCGGTCATGCCGGCTCGGCACGGGTGATCGCCACCCGCCGCACCACGCCCTTGCCCAGTGCCTCCGGCGCCGCGGCCAGCACGACCCGGCGCAGGCCCTCGATATCGGGCAACATGCCGTCCGGCCCGGTGGCCAGCGGGGTGCGATAGGTGCGCATGTTGATCGCATGGAGCAGCAGCGGCAGCTTCGCCGTCACCGTCGCGACCTCTTCCTCGGGCACCTGCACGTCGAAATCGAACGAGACGTATCCGGACAGCCGTCCGTCGCCCAGCACCATCGGCGCGCTGACCTTCTGCGCGGAGACGAAGACGAGCGTGGGTTCGACCGGCTTGGCCGGCGCGGGCGGCCCCAGCAGCCGCAGCGTCGCATAGGCCGCGCCGCCGCCGACGCCACCGCCCAGGATCAGCACGATCAGCAGGGTGATGATCTTCTTCATGTGCTCAGAACCGGAAGCTGGCGTCGCTGGGCAGCGACGGCGCCTCGCCCTTGGCGACGATGGTGATGCGGCGGTTCTCCGGCCGGTCGGGCTGGTCGGGATAGACCGGGCGCGTATCCGCGAGCGCGACCATCTCCGCGAACCGGTCCGCCGGCAGGCCGGCGGCGATCATCGCCGCACGCGCCGCGATCGCACGCTCGCCCGACAGGCGCCAGTTGGTGTCGTTGCCGCCGGTGCCGTCGCCATCGGTATGGCCCTCGATCGCGATCTGCGCGTCCGATTTCACCAGCTTGCCCGCGACCCGCGCCAGCATCTCGCGCGCGAAGGGGTTGAGCACGGCGGTGCCCGCCTTGAACATCGACCGCGCGGCGGTGTCGGTCAGGCTGATGCGCAGCCCGTCGCGATCCTCCTCGATCCGCATCTCGCGGCGGCCCGGCGCCTCGGGCGGCAGGCTGTCGATCGCGACGCGCATTTCCTGCGCGATCACGCGGAGCGACGGATCGGGAATGCGGGCGGTGCCGCCGACGGTGGTGCCGGAGGTGCCCGCCTTGCTCGACGGCTGGCCGCGCGGCGGCTGCACCTGTTCGGACTGGGCGCGGCGGCCGTGCCCGCCGGCGCCCGGCATCCCGCCGATGCCGCTGGCCGAGGACTGGGCATCGGCGGTCTGCGACAGCGTGGAGGCCGACGCCGGCGAGAAATACTCCGCCAGCCCCTTCTGCCGCTGCTTGTCGGGATTGCTGATGAGCCAGAGCAGCAGGAAGAACGCCATCATCGCCGTCACGAAATCGGCGTAGGCGACCTTCCAGGCGCCGCCGTGATGACCGCCCGCGATCTTCTTGACCCTGCGGATAACGATGGGACGGGTGTTGGCGCCGGACATGGCTCAGACCGCTCCCGCCATGGCGGTGCGCAGCCGTTCCTGCACCATGCCCAGCCGCACGCCGGCGACCGCCTCGTGCGGGTCATGGCCGATCGCCAGCCGGTCGAGCAGCGACGCGCTTTCGTCGGCATATTGCGCCAGCAGGTCGAACGTCTGGAACTGTTCCAGATAATGCGTCGTGAAATGCTCGTCGACGACCAGCGTCTCCGCCAGCTGCTCGATCGAGGCGCGGACGTGGCGCAGCTCGACGGCGAGCGCGGCGTGGAGGGGGCCGATCGGCAGGGAAGGATGAGGCTGGGCCATGGGATGCGGAACCGTTCGGAAAAAGGGTCAGAAGAGTTCGAGTTCGCCGCCGTGGACCGGCACGACCGGCGCGCGCGGGAGCGGTACGGATTCGGCGACGAACGACGAACGCGCCTTGCCCTCGAAGGGCATGAATTCGATCTTGCGCGCGCGGGTGCCGCCGACGTCGACATGGCCGATGGCGATCCCCTCGGTCTCGACGAAGCGGCGTGCGAACACCGCGTTGTCGTGGCCGATCCCGCCCAGCCCGGCGATGATGTTGGCACCGCCATAGATGTGCGCGCGCAATCGTGAACGAATCGCCCCCTTCTGCATCATCGCGTTGATGAGCAGCTCCATCGCATGGACGCCGTAACGCTGCATCTCGTGCGCGCCCACCGTCTGCCCGGCGTCGGGGCGGCCGAGCAGGAAGTGGTTCATGCCCCCGACATGCGCGACGCCGTCGTGCAGGCACACCGCGATGCACGATCCGAGCAGCGTCGACAGGATGCTGCCGGGCCGGTCGGTCGCCAGATGCTCGCCCTGCACCAGATTGATGCGCCGCGCGACCGTCACGTCAGCTCGCCGAACACGCGCTCGATCTTCTCCTTCAACGCCGCCGGCGCGAAGGGTTTGACGAGGTAGTTGTTGACGCCCAGCGACGCGGCTTTCTGCACCACCTCGCGGTCCGACGATCCGGTCAGCATGATGAACACGGTCTTCCCGATCACCGGGTCGCCGCGCACCTCCTCCAGGAATTGCAGGCCGTCCATGAACGGCATGTTGTAGTCCGAGACGATCAGGTGGACCCGGTCGCTCTTGATCGCCGCCAGCGCCTCGGGCGCGGTGCCCTTGTCGCGCACGTCCTTGAAACCCAGGTCCTGCAGCGACCGGCGAATCATCGCCCGCATGCTCGCCTGGTCGTCGACGACCATCACCTTGATCTGCGCCGCAGCCGGCATGTCGTTATGCTCCCACTTTCGCTTGACGCATGCCGCACGCCGCGAGGATCGCCTCGGGCATCGCGGACAGGCTCGTTTCCTTTTCGACCGCACCCAGCTCCATCGCTGCACGCGGCATCCCGTAGACCACGCAGCTTTCGCGCGACTGGCCGAGCGTGCGGGCCCCCGCCTGACGCATCGCCAGCAGCCCTTCGGCCCCGTCGCTGCCCATCCCGGTCAGGATCGCCCCCACCGCCGCCGCGCCGCGACGCGACGCGACGGAGTGGAACAGCACATCGACCGATGGGCGATGGCCGCTCACCAGATCGCCGGTGCGCAGGCGGATGACGCTGCCGGTGGTGCCGGCCAGTTCCATGTGCCGCTCGCCACCCGGCGCGATGTACGCGGTGCCGGCGACGATCGGCGCCCCGTCGCGCGCCTCCTCCACGTTGATCCGGCAATCGCGGTTCAGCCGTTCGGCGAAGCTGCCGGTGAAGGCGCCGGGCATGTGCTGGACGATCAGGATCGGCGGGCAATCCGCCGGCATCGCGCCCAGCAGCGAGAACAGCGCCTCGACTCCGCCGGTGGACGATCCGATCGCGATCAGCGCATCCTCGCGCGCCCGGCCGCCGGTGATCGGCGTGGCGGTGCGGACCGGGCCGCCGGGGCGGACCGCGGACCGCGCCGCCGCCTTCACCTTGGCCCGCAGCAGCGCACCGTCGCGCGCCAGTTCCTCGGCGCTGCCCGACGGCTTGGCGATGCAGTCGACCGCGCCCAGGCGCAGCGCCTCGATCGTCACCGCCGCGCCGCGCGCGGTCAGCGTCGAACACATCACCACCGGCATCGGCCGCAGCCGCATGATCCGCTCCAGGAAGGACAGCCCGTCCATCCCCGGCATCTCCACGTCGAGCGTGATGACGTCCGGCCGCAGCGTCTTGATCATCTCGCGCGCGGTGTTGGGTTCGGGCGCCTGGCCGACCACCTCGATCTCGGGGTCGGCAGACAGGATGCGGGTCAGCACCGCGCGGATCGCCGCGCTGTCGTCGACCACCAGGGCACGGATCGTCATCGCGCTGGCCCGTCCTGCCTGACGTAGATGGTCTGGCCGCACGCCTTCATCTTCGCCGCCGCCGGCCCGATCAGCCGTTCGGAATGCCCGATGTACAGGTGGCCGCCGGGTGCCAGCTGGTCGACCAGCCGGGCCTCCAGTTCCGCCTTCGCGGCATCGTCGAAATAGATCATGACGTTGCGGCAGAAGATCGCGTCGTATTTCTGGCGCATCGGCCACGGCGCGAACAGGTTCAGCACCCGCGCGGTCACCATCGCCCGCGCCTCCTCGGCGATGGCGAAGTCGCCGCCGGGGCCGGGCTTCACCCACGCCGCCCGGTAATCGGCCGGGATCGCGGACACGATGTTGTCGGCATAGGTCGCCCGCTGCACGTTCTCCACCATCGGCGGCGACAGGTCGGTCGCCAGCAGCTTCACGTCGGCGTTGCGCAGCCATCCCGCCTGCCCGCGGTCACGCCCCAGCAGGCAGAGCGCGATCGTGTAGACCTCCTCGCCGCTGGAACAGCCCGCCGACCAGATGCGGACGGGCCGATGGCGCGCCGCCTCCTTCAGCGTCGGGATCACCTCGGCCTTGAAGTGCTCGAAATGATGGTTCTCGCGAAAGAAATGCGTGTGGTTGGTGGTCAGCGACACCACCATCGCCGCCCGTTCCTGCGCATCAGACTGCACCAGCCGGACATAGTCGCGGAAGGTGGACAGCCCGTGCATCCGCAGCCGCCGCGACAGTCGTCCGTGGACCAGCGTCTTCTTGATATCGGTCAAGTGGATGCGGGCATCGCTCTGCATGATCGCGGCGATCGCCGCGAACTCGGCATTGCCGAGCGGCGGACCGTTCGTGCCGTGCTCGGGCGCCGTCGCGCTGCCAAGGGAAAGGGCGGCGTCGGTCACGCGGCGAGATCCAGCTGGCGCGTCAGCGCCAGCGCGTCGAGATCGAGCAGCAGCACCATGATGCCGTCGGTGCTGCCCTGCGCGGCCTCGATCGTGCGCGACGTGGTCTTGACCAGCCCGGCGATCACGCTCGGCTCGCCGACCTCGACATCGGGGGCGGGACGAATTTCCGAATCCTTGATGAGGACGATGTCCGCCACCTCGTCCACCAGGAAGCCGGCCTGCTTGCCGTCGACGTTGACGACCAGGATGCACGACCGCGCGTGGATCACGCTCGGCGTCCAGCCCAGCCGTTCGGCGAGGCCGACGACGGGCACCACGGTGCCGCGCAGGTTGGTCACGCCCTTGATGTACGACGGCACGCCCGGCAGCGGGGTCGGCTCGTCCCATTCGCGGATCTCGATCAGCGAGGCCATGTCGATCCCGAAGATCTGCTCGCCGAGGGAGAAGGTGACGATCTTGCGCTCGTCGGATGCTTGCGTGCTGCTCATGCGGCCAGTCCTTTCTGGGGGTAGCGGTTCAGGGGGGCGGACGGGCCGACCAGTGCCTCGATATCGAGGATCAGGGCGATCGAACCGTCGCCGAGGATGGTGGCGCCGCCCAGGCCGCGGATCGGGTGGAGATTCTGGTCGAGGCTCTTGATGACGACCTCGCGGCGGTCGTCGATCGTGTCGACCATCAGACCGACATGGCCCGCGGTCTCGCTCTCGACGATGATGACCAGCGATTCCTCCGGCGTGCGCGCATCGTTGTCCGCGAAGCCGAAGGTGCGGGTCAGGCGGCGGACGGGCAGGTAGTTGCCACGCAGCTCGATCACCTCGCCGGTCGTCGTGGTCGGGCGGACCTGGCCCGGTTCGGGCTGTACCGTCTCGATCACGTTGGCCAGCGGCAGCACGAAGCGCTGCCCCGCCAGCCGCACGATCATCCCTTCGAGGATGGCGAGCGTCAGCGGCAGCACCATCGTGAAGGTCGTGCCCTTGCCGGGGGTCGAGGCGATCTCGACCCGCCCGCCCAGCGCCTCGACGTTCGATCGCACCACATCCATGCCGACGCCGCGACCGGAGATGTTCGAGATCGTCTCCGCCGTCGAGAAGCCCGGCGCGCAGATCAGCTGGTCGATCTCCTCGTCGGTCAGCACCGCGTCGGGGGCGACGATGCCCTTCTCGACCGCCTTGGCACGCACCCGCGCGCGGTCGATGCCGCCGCCGTCGTCGGCGACCCGCACGAAAATGCGCGCGCCCTTCTGTTCGGCGGACAGCTTGATCGTGCCCTGCGCGGGCTTGCCGGCGGCCAGCCGCTTCTCCGGGCTTTCGATACCGTGGTCGACGGCGTTGCGGATCATGTGGGTCAGCGGGTCGCCGATCTTTTCGATCACGCCCTTGTCGACCTCGGTCGTCTCGCCCGTCGTCTCCAGCGTCACCTGCTTGCCGGTTTCGGCGGACAGGTCGCGCAGCATCCGGGGCACGCGGCTGAACGCCTGCTTGATCGGCTGCGCGCGCAGCGACATCACCGTGTCTTGGATCTCGCGCGTCAGGCGCGACAGTTGCGGCAGTTCGACGCGTTCCTGATCCTTGGGGCTGAGCCGATCCGCCAGGATCGAGCCGCGGATCACCAGTTCGCCGACCAGGTTGAGCAGCATGTCGAGCTTGGTCAGATCGACGCGGATCGTCTGCGCCGCGACCTCGTGCGTGCGCTGCACCTCCGCCTCGTCGACGCGCACCGGTGCGGGGCGCACCGGCGGCGGGGCGACCGGCGCCACGGCGGCCGGCACCGGCGGCACGGGCGCGGCGGCGATCGGGGTCGCGATCAGCGTCGGCACCTCGGCCAAGGCGACTGGCGCGGGCACCGGCGCCGGTACCGGTGCCGGCACGGGGGCCACCGCGAGCGGCGCCGCGATCGCGGTCGACACGATGTCCGGCGATATCTCGCGGACGATGTCGACGATCGATTCAGGCGCGACGAAATCGAAACAGTCGCCGATCGCCGATTCCTCGACCGTACCGGGCACGCTGATCGTCCAGCCGAGATAGGCGTGTTCGGGTTCCAGGTCGCGCAGCGACGGCAGGCGCGACAGGTCGACGCCGGTGATGGTGCCGCCGAGCATCTCCAGCTCGCGCACGATCAGCATCGGCTCGCCGCCATTGGCGAGCGCCGCGTCGGAGGGGACGAAGGTGACCGTCCAGGGCAGCGGTGCATCCGCGACCACCGGCTGGGCATCGTCGAGCAGGTCGAGCGTCACCGTGACCGGCTCGAACCCGAACGGATCGAACGGCTCGACCGAGGCGGTGACGGGCTCGAACCCGAACGGATCGTCCTCGACCACCGCGACGGGCGCGGGGGCGGGCGCGGCGGCCACAGGCGCGGGCGCCGCCTCCGCCACGCCGCGATCGGCCAGCACCTGGTCAAGCGCGGCGGCGACGGCGGCATCGGCGGGCAGCGGGCTCGTCCCCTGCGCGGCGGCGACATGGTCGGCCAGCACGTCGAACGCGGTCAGCATCACGCGGGTGACGCCCGGCGTCGGGGCGATCCGGCCGGCGCGCACCTCGTCCAGCACGTTCTCGAACCGGTGCGAGAAGGCGGTCAGCGCGGCATGGCCGAACGCGCCCGCGCCGCCCTTGATCGAATGGACCGCGCGGAACACGCCGGCGATCACCCCGGCGGAAACGTCGCCGTCCGCCATGGCCGACAGGCCCGCTTCCGCGGTGGCCAGACCCTCGGCGCATTCCTCGAAGAAGATCGCCTGGATATCGTCGAGATCGTCGCTCACGGGCAGACGCGGCGGATCGCCGTTCCCAGCTTGGTGGCGTCGAACGGCTTGGTGATCCAGCCGGTCGCCCCGGCCTGACGCGCGCGCGCCTTCTTCTCGTCGGAGAATTCGGTGGACAGGACCAGGATCGGCACGCCGCGGAATTCCGGCTTGGCGCGCACCGCCTCGATCAGCTCGAACCCGTCCATCTCGGGCATGTTGATGTCGGTGATGAGCAGATCGGGCTTCACCTCGATCATGCGCTCCAGCCCGTGGCGGCCGTCATTGGCCGCCTCGATCGTGAACCCCTGCGCGGTCAGCGACGCCTTCAGCAGCATTCGCATGCTGGCTGAATCATCGACGGTAAGGATGGTCTTGCTCACGAGTTCAGTTCCTTCTGGCTTTCGAGCCCGATCGCCTCGGCGAGCCGGCAATGGGTGACGCGCTCCACGAAGGCCGCGCTCGGATCGACGATGGCGAAGCGGCGACCGGCCGCGACCGCTTCCGCATGGGCGGCGATCAGCAGCTGCAGCGTCGCCTGCCCGATGCTTTCGACCTGCGATGCGTCGACCTCGATCAGGTCGTCGAAGTCGGCGGCCAGCACCAGCCGGACGCGGATGTCCTCGGCGGTGACGGTGGTGCAGTGAGCGGGCAGGCACACCATGCGGTCGGTCGGGGCACCCGGCCCGGTGATCGACGGCATGGGCGACGGCTCAGGCGGGAACAGCGTTGAAGTCATTTTTCGCCTCTTCGAGTGCGGTTTCCAGCTGGTGGAAGGTGGGGGCCTTGGCGGAAGGGGTCATGCGCCGGGCGATCTCGATCGCGACCTGCGTCGGCAGCCCCTGGGCGTGCGCGACGATCGCGGTCTTGACGATGCCGAACGGCTTGCTGTCGCCCTCGATGGTTTCCTGAAGCTTGGCGGCGAGCGGCCCGACCAGGCAGTAGGCAAGCAGCACGCCCATGAACGTGCCGACCAGCGCGCCGCCGATCATCGCGCCCAGCACCTCGGTCGGCTGGTCGATCGATCCCATCGTCTTGATGACGCCCAGCACCGCGGCGACGATGCCGATCGCGGGCAGGCCGTCGGCCATCTGCTGCAGCGCGTGCTGCGGGGCCAGCTCCTCGTGATGGTGCTTCTCGATGTCGTTTTCCATCGCCTCGGCGATCTGGTGCGGGTCCTCGAAGCTGACCGTCATCATGCGCAGGTAGTCGCACACGAACTCCACCAGGTGATGGTCGGCGAGGATGCGGGGATAGCGCGAGAAGAAGCTGCTTTCCTTGGGGTTGTCGAGATGCGGCTCGATCGCGGTGGCGCCGCCCTTCTTGAAGGCGGACAACAGGCCGTAGAGCAGCGTCAGCAGGTCCTTGTAGTCGCTGTCCTTCCAGCGACCGCCCTTGAACGAGCGGACCAGCCCCTTGCCGGCCAGCTTCACCGTCGGCATGGAATTGGAGACGATGAACGCCCCGATCGCCGCGCCGCCGATGGCCATCATCTCGTGCGGCAAGGCGTGCAGCACGATATCCATCTTGCCGCCGGAGATGATGAAGCTGCCGAACACGCAACCGAGGATGACGAGAAGGCCGACGGCATTCAGCATGATGAAAGGGCCGATCCGAAACAGAAGTGTAGGGAGATTATAGGACGACCGCCGCGGCGCCGGTCGATCCGCGCCGGATTATGCCGCGATGCGCAGCCGCGACGCCGGCACGCGGGCGGCGCGATCCTGCCAGTCGATCACCGCGCAATAGTTGCGCAGGCGATTCTCCTCCATCCGGGCGAGCAGCGGGTTGTCGTGGAACGGCAGCAGCTGCGCCGCCACGTCGCCGCTCCACGGCGCATCCGCCGCAAAGACGACGCCCAGCCCGAACACCGCCGGCAAGAACGCAAACGCCAGTTCGCGGCCATCGGCGCGCGCGCCGGCAACGAAATCCTCCACCGCGGTCAGCACGCCGTTCGCTGGCCCGCCCTCGTGCGCGGCGAAGGCGAACTGCCCCGCGCCGCGGAACCCGCCGCCGGGGACGAGGCCCTTATTGCCCGGCACCACGCCATCGTCGAAGCTGTGCGGATGCCGCACCCCAGCCGGAATGCGCGCCGGCGCGTAATAGGAGTCGCGCCGCCCGCACGGCCAGTTCACGTCGTGCATGAACGCCAGCAGCGGCTTGCCGTCGCGCTGCGACAGCCGGTCGGCGATCGCCAGTTCGTTTGACACCGTGTAATAATTATGGTCGCCGTCGATCACCCAGGCATCGACATGGTCCAGCGTCGGCATCGCCTCCAGGCTGGCCTGCGCTAGATGGCGGACATGGGGGGCACCCGCCACCCAGTCGAGGAACTGGGGCTTGGGGCTGGGATCGATGCTTGTCAGCCGGCCGCCGGCCGCCACCGCATGATCGGCAAGATGCTGCGACATGCCGCCGAACTCCGCGCCGACCTCCACGATCTCGCGTGCGCCGGCCTTGTCCAGGCAACCAAGGATAATGGCGGAAAATTCGCTCATCGAATGAATCAGCAGGTCGGTCATGCAACGGCTCCGGTCAGGGCGGTGGGGGTGGTGGCGGCCGGTACGGCGGCCTCGCGGTCGACGAGCGGGCGGAACACGACCGCCAGCATCATGGGCTGGGTACCGCCGACGGGCGGCACCATCAGGAAGGATTCGGCATCGTCGCACCGGAACAGGTGCGGGCCGACCTGTTCCATGCCTTCGCACGACGGCATGGCGGGGATCGTCACCTGGTCGCCGATCGTCTCGCCGGCCAGAAAGGCGGCGACGGGCAGGAACGATACCGACTGGATTTGCAGCCATTCGTAACGGCGGCCGAACTGGACGCCGACCGTGTACTGACCTCGCCCGACCGGGATCGCCGCGACGTGATAGCCGTCGTGCGTCGGCGTCGCCGCGACACTGTCGGTGAAGGCGTCCTGCCCGTCGACGAGCAGCAACGGCACGTCGATCGTGCAGTCGCAAAAATCGGCGTAGCGAAGGTCCAGCCCGAAGCGCCGCTGCGCCAGCAGGGCGAGGCTGGTCGGCAACCCCTGCCCGCGCAGTTCGGCCGGCAGGAACATCCGCTGCGACCGCTTGAGATAGAACAGCCCGCGCTCGCGCAGGCCGGTGGCGGCATGGCCCGGATCGAACAGCGCGACCCGGTGATCGGTACCCAGATTGGTGTCGTGCTCGAACTGCGCCAGCACCTCCAGCTCCTGCGGCAACGGCAGATAGAGGAACCGGGCGAGCGTCGCGACCGCCGCCTGCCGCGCCGATTCCGCGCCCGCCGGATCGGCGGCGCGGATCACCGCCGCGCCGTGGTCGTGCGCATAGCGCACGCACCCGGCCTGCACCGCGCTGCGCACCTCGCTCTGGCGGCCCTTGATACCGACCTCGGCCCGCACCGGCGCGCCGTCGGCATAATCGATCACTGACCCTTGCGCGACGGTACACAGCTGCTCGATCACCGCGATCGTTCCCATGAACGCGCTCAGCGCCTCGGCATCGTGATGGCGGTGATCGATCATGCCGCGCTTGTCGCGCCCGGTCGGCAGGTTTTCCGACAGCAGCAGGTAACGGCCCGCGACGTGGACGCCCAGCCGGCGCGACAGCACCACCTCGACATTGTCCTGCACGGTACCGTTATAGCCTAGGTCGACCAGCATCAGCGTATCGCCAGCTGCGGGGTCGACCACGTGCCGCAGATAATCGATCAGACGGTCTGCGAACGCCGCCCCCCGTGCCGCGATCACCGGCGTCAACGGTCCCGCCCCCACCGCCTCGGCGATGGCATAGGCCCCACGCTCGGTGGGTAAACTGTCGATCAGCGTCGTGATCTCGTCGTCGGCCAGCAGCAACTGGCGCAGGAAATGACGCCCCGAATCGTCGCCGATTTCGGCATGGACGAAATCAGCGATCGCGCCGGGTTCGCCCAGTCTCACCGCCGCCGCGGTGAAGCGGCTGATCTCTACGGTGTGGGCAACCCGGTCCGGCATCATCGCCGCGAACGTCTCGTGCGGCAGGTGACCGTCGCGCAGCAGGAACAGCAGGTGGACCCGGCCACCGCGCGCGGCCTGCAGCGCGTCGGCTTCGTCCGCCAGCCAGCGGGCGAAAGTCGTGAGCATCGGCCCCAGAACGCCGTACCCCAGCGCCGATGCGGCGTCCGGCTGTTGCGGCTCGCCGATCGCGATCGCCGCGCGGTGCGGCTGGAAACCGGGGGCGTTGGCGGACATCAGCGCACCCGCCGCCTTTTCCTGGCGCAGCCGCTGCACCGCATGGGCGCCGAACTGGATCAGGTGCCGCGTGCGCAGGCCATGGCGCGCACCCGCCTCCGCATCGGCACGGGGATTGTCGCCAACGTGCAGGATGCGATCGGGCCGCACCTTCGTCCGGCGCAGCATTACGTCGAACAGTCCCTCGCCCTTGGCGGCGCGGTAGTCGCACGAACAGAATATGTGATCGATCAGGTCGGCGACCGCATCGCCCGCCGCGGCGCGGATTAGCCCGGCGAGCTGGTCGCGCTCCAGATAGGTGTCGCTGACTACCACAATCGGCATCCCACGCCGCTTGGCCGCCCGCATCAGCGCGACGGTGGGAGCGAAGGCGTGGCAATGCCGCGCCTCCACCGCGATCTCGTGCGCGACCCGCGCCTCGCGCTCGGCGGCGTCGGCTTCAGGCAGCAGCGCGGCATAGATTTCGCGCAGCGTCACTTCGCCCGACCGCTGATGGGCCAGCAACTGCCGCTTGCGCGCCGCCGCCTCGCCCCGGATGCGCTGATCGGGGGTGATCCCGTCCAGCAGCGCGAACAGATCGGACGGCGCATGGACGTCGCGCCATAGCAGCGTGTCGAAACAGTCGAGCGACAGCATCCGGATGCCACCGACCCCGTCGAGCGCTGTCGCCAGCTGGTGCGGCAGGATGGTTTCAGGGGAGGACATGGCCGGCGGCTCCGTGCTGGATCGGTCCCTCATCGGGACGTTTGCACGCTTTATAGGACGCATCGAGCCCCGGCGGCGCTCGCGCGTCCTAGAATAGCGTCATCCCCTGACTGGAGAGACCATGTCCCTGTCCGCGTATCAACGTGTCCGTACGCTTACGGAAACCCCGCGTGCCATGGAGTGCCGGCTGATCCGCGAGATCACCGGCGACCTGATCGGCGCGCGCGACGCCGGCGCCACCGGTATCTCGCTGGCCCCCGTGCTGTTCCGCAACCGCGAGATGTGGGGCGCGTTCGGCACGGCCTGCGGCGCGCGCGGCAACATGCTGCCCGATGGCCTGCGTGCCTCGATCGTGTCGCTCAGCCTGTGGGTCGACCGCTACACCAGCGACGTGATCGCCGGCCGCGATGTGATCGAACCCCTGATCGACGTCAACCGGCAGGTGCTGGAGGGCTTGCAAAGCTTTCCCGGCTGACGGGCGGCCCCTCCCGTCGGGCCTTGTCCGGCCGGGATCGATCCCGTAGCGGACGGGCCATGAAACGCCTTGCCATCTATTGCGGGTCGGCCACGCCCGCCGACCCGCTCTACCTCCACGCCGCGCGCGACGTGGGCCGCACGCTCGCGGAACGCGGCATCGGCGTCGTCTATGGCGGCGGGCGCCTGGGCCTGATGGGCGCGGTGGCGGATGGCGCCTTGGCGGCGGGCGGCGAGGTGATCGGCGTGATCCCGCAGGCGCTGGTCGATGCGGAGGTCGCGCATCGCGGCCTGACCGAACTCCACGTCGTCGGCGGGATGCACGAACGCAAGAGCCGCTTCACCGACCTGGCGGACGGTTTCGTCACCATCCCCGGCGGCACCGGGACGATGGACGAATTGTGGGAAGCGCTCAGCTGGGCGCAGCTCGGCTATCATGCCGATCCCGTCGGGCTGCTCAACACTGCCGGCTATTATGACGAACTGATCGCGTTCTGGGCGAAGATGGCGACGGTCGGCTTCCTGCGCCCGCAGCACCGCGATCTGCTGATCGTCGCGGATACGCTGCCCGTGCTGCTCGACCGGATGGCGGCGCACGTCCCGACCCAGCCGATCGTGCGGATGAGCGCCGCCGACCTTTGACGCCACCGCCAACTTCGCCACTGCCCACCGATCGCGCCGCGATCGTCGCCGCCGCGCACGCCTCGATCGCGCGCGGATCGAAGAGCTTCGCCGCCGCCAGCACGCTGTTCGATCGCCCGACGCGCGAACGGGCCTGGCTGCTCTACGCCTGGTGCCGCGCGTGCGACGACATCGCCGACGGGCAGGATCACGGCCACGGCATGACCCGCGTCGACGATGCGCCCGCCCGCCTGATCGATCTGACGGCGCGGACCGAGGCGGCGCTGGCGGGCGAGGTCGTCGGCGACGTGGCGTTCGATGCGCTGCGGGTGGTCGCGGCCGAAACGCGGATGCCGCCGGCCTGGCCACGCGCGCTGATCGCGGGGTTCGCGCTGGATGCGGCGGAATGGCGGCCGCAGACCGAGGACGACCTGTACCGTTATTGCTACCATGTCGCCGGGGTGGTCGGCTGCATGATGGCGGTGGTGATGGGGGTGGCGGCGGACGACGACGCGACGCTCGACCGCGCCTGCGATCTGGGCATGGCGTTCCAGCTCGCCAACATCGCCCGCGATATCGAGGAGGACGACCGCGCCGGCCGCCGCTACCTGCCCGCCGAGTGGCTGGCGGAGGCCGGCATCGGCCCGGACGAACCGCTGTTCCCCGCGCACACGCCGCACCTCGCGGTCCTCGCTCGCCGCCTCGCGACCCGCGCCGCCGCGTTCGAGGAAAGTGCCCGTCGCGGCACCCCCGCCCTGCCCCCGCGCGCGGCATGGGCGGTGCTGGCCGCCGCCAACATCTATGGCGCGATCGGCCGCACCGTCGCCGCGCGCGGCGAACGCGCATGGGATACCCGTGTCGGTACGTCGAAGGCGGCGAAGATCGGCTTCATCGTGCGCGCGGCATACGAGGTGCAGGGTCGCACCCGCCTATATCCCCCCGTCCCCCGCGATCCGGGGCTATGGACGCGGCCGCGGTAAACCGTCGCCTGAATAAACCCGTCCGTCATTGCGAGCGTAGCGAAGCAATCCAGTGCCAAGTGCGTGGGACCCTGGATTGCTTCGCTACGCTCGCAATGACGGACAGGGTCAGTCCGCGGTTATCACAGTTTACAGCAGCAGTTCCTGCGGCGTCATCCGGCCGACATGGCCGCCGCCGCGCCGCCGCGCCATCTCCGTCTCCGCAGTGAAGCGGATATCGGGATCGCGGTCGCCGAGGAAACCGATCAGGCTCTCCTCCTCGATCTCGCGCCATTCCTTGCCGCGATCGGGGCCGTAGCGCACGCGCGGCAACAGTCCCGGCGCCTTCGACCATTCGATCAGTTGCGCCACCGACGCCTCGTTCAACTGGTCGCGCAGGTGATGCGCGGTGACGTAGCTGTCGGGAAAGGCGCGGTGGATCGGCAGGCCGCGTTCGTGGATCATCCCCTCGGGCTTGCGCCAGTAGCGCAGCACCTGGTTGGAGAAGCTGGGGCTGTCCGGCCACAACCGCAGCGCGCATTTCCACGTGCAGATCCAGTCCGCGCCGTGCGTCAGCGACGGGGTGCAGAACTGTTCCTCGAAACTCGCGCGGTGTGCCGCCAGCGCGATGCGGCGCGGCCATGGATCGAGCACCGGCCGCGCGACATCGTGCCACCAGCGCGCCTCGGCCACGTCCTCGTCGCGGATATGGTGGATCGCCATCGTGATCGGCGGGATCGGCCGGCCGGGATTGACGAGGATGCTGCCGCCCTCGCCATACAGTTCCCAGCGCCCGTCCTTGCCCAGCGCCACGTCCTGCCAGCCGATCTCCAGCACCGCATGGGCAGGCGGTGCGTTGCCGGTGGTTTCGAGGTCGATGACGCGGATGATCTGCGGTTGGGGCGGAGGCATGACCCCCATGTGGGTGATGAACGCTAAAAAATCGAGATGCCGGGTGCGCGCATGATGCCGCACGCCGTCAGATGCGTATCCACCGTCGCCAGGATACGGGCAAGGCCCTCGGCATCCGTCGCCTCGGCGCGGATCGTCACCGCCGCTTCGGTGTTGGACGAACGCAACAGCCACCAACCGTCCGCCGCCGTCACCCGCACGCCATCGGTCGTGTCGGCGGTCATCCCCGCCGCATCGAGTCGGGCCGCGACCTCCGCCACGACCGCCAGCTTGCGATCCTCCGGCACGGGGATACGCAGGTCGGGGGTCGATACGCAGGCCGGCATCGCATCGCGCAGTTCGGCCAGCGAGCGGCCGGACAGGCACACCGCACGGATCAGCCGTACCGCCGCATAGAGCGCGTCGTCGAACCCGTACCAGTCCTGCGCGAAGAAGATGTGGCCGGACAGCTCGCCCGCCAGCGGTGCGCCCGTCTCGACCATCTTGGCCTTGATCGGGCTGTGGCCGGTCCGCGCGATACAGGGCACGCCGCCTAGCGCCGCGATCCGGTCGAACACCGTCTGGCTCGCCTTCACGTCGGCGATGATGGTCGCGCCGGGCAGTTCGCGCAGCAGCGGTTCCGCCAGGATCGCGAGGATGCGGTCGCCCCACAATACCCGGCCCTGCCCGTCGATCGCGCCGATCCGGTCGCCATCGCCATCGAACGCCAGCCCGAGATCGAGCCGCTTCGCGGCGACCAGCGCGCGCAGGTCGGCCAGATTGGCCTCGTCGCCCGGATCGGGGTGATGATGGGGGAAACGGCCATCGGGTTCGACGTGCAGCAGGTGATGCTCGCCCGGCAGCAGCGCCGTCAGCCGTTCGACCGCCGGCCCCGCCGCGCCGTTGCCGCAGTCCCAGCCGATCCGCAGGCCGCCGCCGCCGGCGATGTCCCAGCCCGCCATCAGCCGCGCGACGTAATCGCCCAGCACATCGATGTCGGTGACGGTGCCGGCTCCCTCGGTCCAGTCGCCCGCCGCCGCGATTCCCGCAAGGTCCGCGATGTCGTCGCCCCAGAACGGGCGATGGCCCAGCACCAGCTTGAACCCGTTATGATCGACCGGATTGTGGCTACCGGTCACCACGATGCCGCCATCCACCCCCAGCACCGCCTCCGCATAATACAGCATCGGCGATGGGCACAGGCCGATCCGCACCACGTCGACGCCCCCCGCCGCCAGTCCCTCGACCAGCGCCGCCTCCAGCATCGGCGACGACAACCGGCCATCGCGCCCCACCACCACGCGGTGGCCACCGGCATGGCGGATGCAGGTCGCGAAGCTGCGCCCGACCGCATGGGCATCCGCCGCGCCCAGCATGTCGCCGACGACGCCGCGAATGTCGTATTCGCGCAGGACGGTGGGATCGAACCGGTGGCTCACCGCTCCGGCGCGATCCCGTCACCCGTCGGTCGCCCGACCAGCACGTCGCGCGCGGCGTTGATGCGCCGCGCGAGTTCGGTCGATCCGCCGCGATCGGGATGCACGCCCGCCAGCAGCCGGCGGTGCGCCGCCCGGATCGCCGCCGCATCCGCGCGCGGGCCGACGCCCAGCACCGCGCGCGCCTCCACCTCCTCGGCGGCCATGCGGCGCTTGCCCGACGGTTTCAGATATTTCCATGCCGCCCAGATCAGCAGGGCGGCGATCAGCCACTTCACGCCGCGACGTCCGGCACGGTCGGACCCGGCGGGGTGACATCGGGCCGGGCGGCATCAGGCGATACGTCCGCCTCGCCCGGCGTCACCTCGGGCAGTTGCAGCGCCGCCATCATCTCGCGCAGTTCCTGCCGGGCGGCGACATGGCCGATGCCCATCGATCCGAACTCGCGCGCATCGATCATCGTCAGCCCCTGCGGAAACATCTCGCGATAGATCACGCGTTCGCCCAGACCCGGGATGATCCGGAACCCGACCCGCTTCGACAGTTGCGCCAGCGCATCCGACACGCGGCGCATGTTGCGTGCTTCGATATGCTGCAACCGGTTGCGCAGCACGACCCAGTCGATCGTCGTCCCGTCCGCCCGCGCCCGCTGCTTGCGCGCATCCCAGATCAGTTCGGAATAGAAGGACGGGCGCGTCACCTGGAACGTGTCGGGATCGACCTGCCCGATCAGGTCGAAATCGACGAAGCTGTCGTTCATCGGCGTGACCAGCGTGTTCGACAGCGTCGCGGCGGTGCGCGCGAAGGGATCGTCGCGCCCCGGCGTGTCGACGATCAGGAAATCGCAGTCGGTGATCAGCGAATGCCACGTCTCCGCGAAGAAATCCTCGCTCGCCCCGTCATGCGTCGCATGGCGCGGCATCGGCAGGTCGATACCACGGCTGCGGATCGTGGCGGCGCGGTTGTCCAGATACCGGCCGACGGTGCGCTGGCGATGGTCCAGATCCATGCACGACACGCGCGCGCCCCGGGCCGCCAGGGCGATGGCGACATGGACCGCGGTGGTCGACTTGCCCGTCCCGCCCTTCTCGTTGGCGAAGACGATGATATGCGGGCCGCTCGACAACGCCCATTCCCCTGTTGATCCTACCTGTTTGGCTTCATAGAAGCCCTGCCCGCATTGTTCGAGGGGGAAGTTGCCCGTGCTGACCGTCCGTGATCTGGAAGAGCTGCGCGCCCGCGTCGCGGGCTGGCGCGCGGCGGGCGACCGGGTCGCGCTGGTGCCGACGATGGGCGCGCTCCACGCCGGCCACATGGCCCTGGTGGAGGCGGCGCGGCGCGGCGGGACGCGGGTGGTGGCCTCGATTTTCGTCAACCCGCGCCAGTTCGGCCCGAACGAGGACCTCGCCCGTTATCCCCGGCGCGAGATGGCGGACGCGCGGCTGCTGGCGGAGCATGGCTGCGACCTGCTCTGGGCCCCCACGGTCGAGACGATGTACCCTGCCGGTTTCGCCACCACCATCTCCGTCGCGGGGGTGAGCGACGGACTGGACGGCGCCGCCCGCCCCGGCCATTTCGACGGGGTCGCCACCGTCGTCGCCAAGCTGCTGGGCCAGGTCCGCCCCGACAGCGCCTGGTTCGGCGAGAAGGATTTCCAGCAACTGGCGGTGATCCGCCGCCTCGTCGCCGATCTCGATCTCGACGTGGCGATCATGGGCGTGCCGACCCAGCGGGACGACGACGGTCTCGCCCTGTCGTCGCGCAACATCTATCTCGACGAGGGCGAACGCGCCCGCGCGGTCGCGCTGCCCCGCGCGCTCGGCATCGCCGCCCGCGCGATCGGTCGCGGCGAATCGCCCGCCGCCGTGCTCGCCGATGCCTATGCCGCACTCCATGCTGCCGGATTCGTCGTCGATTATGTCGAGCTGGTCGATGCCGAGACGCTTGCCCCCGCCACGGCAGCGGGACGGCCGCTGCGCCTGCTGGCGGCGGCGCGGATGGGGGCGACCCGGCTGATCGACAACGTACCGGTCGAATCCGCCTGAGTCCGCGCCTGCGTTAACCATTTGGTTAAACGAATCGATGCAGGATGCGCCCATAGGAAAACAGGATTTTCACATGGGCAGCAGCATCAAGTCCGCGCTCTTTCTGGCCGAATCCCGTCTGGCGGATGCGGCAAGGGGCGATGGTAACGCACTCTACGATCTGGGCATCAGCTACCAGACCGGCACCGCCGGCGTCGCGATCGATCTGATCGAGGCACACAAATGGTTCAACCTCGCCGCCGTCGCCGGCCTTGAGGAAGCGCAGGACGCGCGCAGCGCGGTCGCCGGCGACATGACCGCCCGCGAAATCGCCCGCGCGCAGGCCGCCGCGCGCGCGTGGCTCGGCTCGGTGCAGCAGGGTACGGCGTAAGACACCCTCCCTATCCTTCGCGCCGGAAGGATGGGGAGGATCATCGATACAGCCGCTATTCCGCCGGCTTCTTCTTGGCCGTTGCCTTCTTCGCGGCGGGCTTCTTCGCGGCCGGCTTTTTGGCGGCAGGCTGGTCCGCTTCGGGCTCCTTCTTGGCCGCCGCCTTCTTGGCGGGGGCCTTCTTCGCGGGCGCCTTCTTCTTCGGTTTGGGTGCCGCCGCCGCGCGCGCGTCGATCAGGCTGGCGGCTTCCTCCAGCGTCAACTGGTCGGGCGTCACCGACTTGGGCAGGGTCGCGTTGGTTTCGCCGTCCGTGACATATGCGCCGTAGCGGCCCTCCATCACCTTCAGTTCCAGTTCCGTGCGCGGATGCTTGCCCAGCTCCTTCAGCGGCGGCTTGGCCGCGCCGCGCGCCGGGCGGCCACCGCCCGCCGCCGCCTCGGCCAGCTTGACCACCGCCGCGTTCATCCCCGTCTCGAACACGTCCGCCGTGGTCTGCAACCGCGCATATTTGCCGGCATGGGCCAGATAGGGGCCATAGCGCCCGATCGAGGCGGTGATGTCCTCGCCGGTCTCGGGATGCTTGCCGATCGTGCGCGGCAGGCTGAGCAGCTTCAGCGCCCATTCCAGATCGAGTTCGATATCCTTGGGGATCGACGCGCGTTTGGCGTCCTTGCCCTCGCCCAGCTGGATATAGGGGCCGAACCGCCCCGACTTGCGCTCGACCGGCAGGTCGGTCGCCGGGTCCTTGCCCAGCGTCTCCGGTCCCGTATCCTCATCGGCGCTGCCGCCCTGCGCGAAGCGGCGGGTATATTTGCACTCGGGATAGTTCGAACACGCCACGAACGCGCCGAACCGGCCGCCGCGCAGCGCCAGCTTGCCCTCGCCGCAATTGGGGCACAGGCGCGGGTCGCCGCCGTCCGCCTTGTCGGGGAACAGGTAGGGCGCGAGGAAGATGTCGAGTTCGGCGGTGATCGCGCTCGGCTGCTGCTCCATCACATCGACGGTCAGCGGCTTGAAATCGCGCCAGAACGCCTCCAGCACCGCCTGCCACTGCGCGCGGCCGCCGGACACGTCGTCCAGTTCCTCTTCCAGATCGGCGGTATAGTCGAACCCGACATATTTCGGGAAGAACCGCTCCAGGAACGCCGTCACCAGCCGTCCGCTCTCCTCCGCGAAGAACCGGTTCTTCTCGATCCGCACATAGGCGCGGTCCTTCAGCGTCTTGATGATCGAGGCATAGGTGGAGGGGCGGCCGATCCCCAGTTCCTCCATCCGCTTGACCAGCGACGCTTCGGAGAAGCGCGGCGGCGGCTGGGTGAAATGCTGTTCGGCGTCGACGCCCTTCTTCGCCGGGGCATCGCCCTCGCGCATCCGGGGCAGGCGGCGCGATTCCTCGTCCGCCGAATCGTCGGTCCCTTCCTCGTAAAGCGCGAGATAGCCGGGGAACAGCACCACCTGCCCGGTCGCGCGCAGCACGTGGCGGCCGGTGCCCTCGGCCAGTTCCACCGTCGTCCGCTCGAACCGCGCCGACGCCATCTGGCTGGCCAGCGCGCGCTTGAAGATCAGGTCGTACAGCCGCGCGTGATCGCCGCCGCCGGCCTTGTCCTTGCCGAAATCGGTCGGGCGGATCGCCTCGTGCGCTTCCTGCGCGTTCTTGGCCTTGGTCTGATATTGCCGGGGCTTGTCCGGTACATAGCCAGCGTCATAGCGATTCGCGATGGCGAGGCGCGCGGCGGAGATGGCGCTGCCGTCCATCTGCACGCCGTCCGTCCGCATGTACGTGATCGCGCCGTCCTCGTATAACCCTTGCGCGATCCGCATCGTGTGATCGGCGGAAAAGCCCAGTTTGCGCGCCGCCTCCTGTTGCAGGGTGGAGGTGGTGAAGGGCGGCGGCGGGTTGCGCGTGCCGGGCTTGGTTTCGACCGACTGGACCGAGAAGCGTCCCTCCTCGACCGCGGCCTTCGCACGCAGCGCATCGCCCTCGTTACCGATCGACAGCCGGTCGAGCTTGGTGCCTTCCCACTGGACGAGGCGGGCGGTGAATGGCGTGCCGTCCTGCTCCATCCGCGCGGTGACGGACCAGTATTCCTGCGCGCGGAACGCCTCGATCTCGCGCTCGCGCTGCACGATCAGGCGCAGCGCCACCGACTGGACGCGGCCGGCCGACTTCGCGCCGGGCAGCTTGCGCCACAGCACCGGCGACAGCGTGAAGCCGACGAGGTAGTCGAGCGCGCGCCGTGCCCGGTACGCGTCGATCAGGTCGGTATCCAGTTCGCGCGGGGCCTTCATCGCCGCCAGGATCGCAGGCTTGGTGATCGCGTTGAACGTCACGCGCTGCACGTCCTTGGGCAACGCCTTGCGCCCGCGCAGCACCTCCTGCACGTGCCACGAGATCGCCTCGCCCTCGCGATCGGGATCGGTCGCCAGGATCAGGCGGTCGGCGGTCTTCGACAGGTCGGCGATCGCCTTCAGCTGCTTGGCCTTATCCGCGTAATTTTCCCACTCCATCGCGAACCCCTCGTCGGGGTTCACCGATCCGTCCTTGGGCGGCAGGTCGCGGACATGGCCGTAACTGGCGAGGACCCGGTAGTCGCTGCCGAGATATTTTTCGATGGTCTTCGCCTTGGCGGGCGATTCGACGATGACGAGCTGCATAAGCGGTCGATGATGTCCTTACGTGTATGCGCGAGGGTGGCGACGACCACCTGCCCGCGTCAAGCGGCGGCTATCAACGTCCGATTACCGTTTTGGTGCGCGGCCCATGCCGCCCTTAGGCAAATGGCGAGCCATACGGGTCCGCAACAGCCCGATCAGCGCCGGGTCCATGAATGGATAGTCGTCGGGAATGTCGAGACAGATGATCCGCTTGCCGGCCAGCGTGCGACGATGGCGTTGCTGGATTTTGCTGCGATGCGCCTTTTCCATCACCACCACCACGTCGGCCCATCCGATCAGTTCGTCGGTCAGCGGGTTTTCCGCGTCATGATTGGTGCCGGCCGACGATACCTCGATCCGGTCGTCGTCCGCGAATATCTGCTCGGCGGTCGGACTGCGCAGCCGGTTCTGGCTGCATACGAACAGGAAATTCTTCACCGCCAGCTCACCCGCCCGCCGGCATGGCGATCGATCCGTCCCGCCAGTTCCAGTTCCAGCAGCACCATCTGCACCGCCGAGGGAGCGTGGCCCGACTGGCGGACCAGTTCGTCGACCGGCACCGCGGCATGGCCGATCAGCGCCGTCACGGCGGCGCGCGCGGCGTCGTCCGCATCCTCCGGTGGCGGCCCGGCATAGGTATCGGCGGGGGCCCGCACCGCACGGGCGTCGATCGGGCGGATCTGTTCCAGCACGTCGGCGGCGGACTGGATCAGGATCGCCCCCTCACGGATTAGGCCATTGCACCCTTGCGCACGGGGGTCGAGCGGACTGCCCGGCACTGCCATCACCTCGCGCCCCATCTCCGCCGCCAGCCGCGCGGTGATGAGCGAGCCGGAGCGCGGTGCCGCCTCGACCACCACCGTCCCCTGCGCCAGCCCGGCGATGATGCGGTTGCGATAGGGGAAGTGCCGGGCGCGCGGCTCCGTCCCCGGCGGCTGTTCGGCAAGCAGCAGCCCGCGCGTCGCCACCTCCTCCTGCAAGGCGGCATTCTCGGGCGGGAAGACCACGTCGATGCCGCTGGCGATCACCCCGATCGTGCCGCCCGCGATCGATCCGACATGCGCGGCGGTATCGATCCCGCGCGCCAGGCCGGAGACGACCGTCACCCCCGCCGCCACCAGATCGTGTGCCAGCGCGCGAGCGAAGCGGCAGGCGGCGGCGGAGGCGTTGCGCGCACCGACGATCGCCACGCACGGCCGCCGCATCAGCCCCGTGTCGCCGCGTCGGATCAGCACCGGCGGCGCATCGTTCAGCTCGGCCAGCAGGGGTGGATAATCGGGATCGCCGATGAACAGATAAGCCGCGCCCAGCGCCGCGACCCGCGCCTGTTCGCGCCGCACCGCGCCCTCGTCCGCCGGCACCGGCGCGGTGCCGCCGCCACGCCGCGCCAGCGTCGGCAGCGCGGCCAGCGCCCGTTCCGCATCGCCGAACCGCGCCAGCAGATGGCGATAGGCGACCGGCCCGATCCCGTTCGTCCGCAACAGGCGCAGCCGCGCCGTCGCGGCGTCAGTCATGCTGCCGGATTTCGGCGCCGGTGGTCGTGTCGGCACCGGTATCGACGCCATCGCCACCGTCACCGATCCGCGGCTCGGTCCCGGCCAGCAGCCGCTCGATATTCTCGCCGTGCTTCCAGATCACCAGCAGCGCCAGCGCCAGCAGCATCAGCACCAGATCGAACCGCCCGAACAGCGCCGCCGCCAGCGGCGCGCTGATCGCCGCCGCCATCCCCGCCACCGCCGAGATGCGGATCGTCGCCAGCAGCCCCAGCCAGACGGCGGCATAGACCAGCCCGACCGGCCAGTGCAGCGCGACGACGATGCCCATCAGCGTCGCCACCCCCTTGCCCCCGCGGAAGCGCAGCCACACCGGATAGCAATGGCCGACGAACGCGCCGACCCCGGCCAGCGGCCCCTCGCCCGGCCACAGATGCGCGACGAGCAGCACCGCGCCCGCGCCCTTCAGCAGGTCGAGCAGCAGCGTCGCCGCCGCCAGTCCCTTGCGGCCGGTGCGCAGCACGTTGGTCGCGCCGATGTTGCCCGATCCGATCGACCGCAGGTCGCCCGCCCCGCCCAACCGGGTCAGGATGATGCCGAACGGGATCGATCCGAGCAGATAGCCGATCAGCAGGGCCAGCGCGGGTGCCGTCCAGAGGATTTCCGTCTGCAATGTTTTCCCCCTTCGTTCCATCATACCGCGGGCACGGGCGGTGTCCACCGATCCAGGTCAATCACCCCGCCGTCCGGGCGGTAGCGGTGGGGCGGCGGAATCGCTAGGTGACGGATCATGACCGACGATCGTCCGATCCTGTTCTTCGATTCCGGGGTCGGCGGCCTGTCGATCGTCGCACCGGCGCGCGCGCTGCTGCCGCAGGCGCGATTCGTCTATGCCGCCGACTCGGCGGGCTTTCCCTATGGCACCCGGACGGAACAGGAGATCGCGGCGCGCGTGCCGGTGCTGCTCGGCCGACTGGCGGAACGCTATCGCCCGCGGCTGATCGTGATCGCCTGCAACACCGCCTCGACGATCGCGCTGCCGGCGATCCGTGCCGCCCTCGACCTGCCCGTGGTCGGCACCGTCCCCGCGATCCGGCCCGCCGCGCTTGTCAGTCGCACCCGCACGATCGGGGTGCTCGGCACGCAGGCGACCGTGCGTCAGGCCTATGTCGACGATCTCGCCGCGCGCTTCGCCGGGGATTGCACCGTGCTGCGCCACGGCTCCGCCGATCTCGTCGAACTGGCGGAGGCGACGCTGCGCGGCGAACGCCCCGATCCCGCCCGCTTCGCCCAGGCGCTGGCCGGGCTGTTCGACCAGCCGGGCGGCGCGGCGATCGACGTGATCGTCAACGCCTGCACCCATTTCCCGCTGGTCGAACCGCAACTCGCCGCCGCCGCCCCCCACCCCGTCCGCTTCGTCGATGGCGGCGACGGCATCGCCCGGCGCATCGTCGCGCTGACGCAGGGGCAGGACTGGCCGGCCGGCCCGGGCGAGGGCATCGCCGTCTTCACCCGTCTGGGCGACCGCGAACGCGCGCTGACGCCCGGTCTGGCGATCCGGGGTTTCACCGCGATGGAGGAACTGTAGGCGCGATCCGGCCGGGGACTGCACCCGATACGGACCCTTAACCCTGTCATGGCATAGATGTCGGGGTGAACATGGTGCAAGCCCTGTACGCCGGGTCGTTCGGCCGGGTGCTGCCCGCCAGAATGGCGGGGGATACGCGATTCGCGCTGACGGTGCTGCTGTCCAGCCTGCTGGTGACCGCGTTTCTCAGTTCGGCGCTGGTCATCGGCCTGCTGATCCGCGATGCCAATATCGAGGCCAACCGGCTCGCCGCGGCGACGGTGGCGGGCGCGGTGGACCGGGAACGTTCCCGGATCAGCAACGAGACGTTCATCAATTCGCACTGGGATACCGCTGCGGACAATGTCTACGGGGCGATGAACGCCGCGTGGATCGAATCGAACTACGGAACGCCGATCGCCCGCAACTACATCATCGATTCGGCCGGGCGAACGCTCTACGGTCATCTGCCGGGCGGAACCGTGCCACCCCTCCACAAGATGATCTCGCCGGCCACCCTGAAGGAAATCCTCGCCCGGCTACCCGCTACCGAGGCGAAGGCCCGCAAACGCGGCGACGCGATCGTGCTGCCGGCCCGCTTCGGCACCCTGCCGGCGCTGATCGGGTTCTCTCCGATCGTCCGGGAAACGGGGCCGGCGGTGCACGACCGGCGGACATTCCGGATCTTCGTCGACATCCGCGTCCTCGACGACGCGATCCTGCGGGAATGGTCGACCGGGTTCGGCCTGCCCAACCTGCGCTGGGTCGCGATGGCGGGGAACGAGCGGCCCTATCCGTCCACCGATCTGCTCGAATGGAGCGGCCGCGTCCTCGGGATCGTCGCCTGGGACCGGCTGACCCCGGGGCTGAAGGCGTTCGTCGCGATCCTGCCCCTGATCCTGTGCTGCACGATCCTGTTCCTGGCGATATCCCTCCTGCTGATCCGGCGCGTGCTGCGGCTGAACATGGACCTGGAGGCCCGGTCGGCCGCCGCCGGGTCCGCCGCCGCCGAGCAGCGATCCGCGCGACTCGCGGCGGAGAACGCCCTGGCCGAGGCCCGTCGCGCCCGGCAGGATAGCGAGCATCAGGCGCAATGCCGGATCGCCGCCGAGGCGCGGCACCGGGCCGAGATGGCGACGGCGGCGGGCGCGGTCGCGGACCGGTTGCAGGAGACGATCGTGGCGCTGATCGACAAGCTGCGCACCGCGGCGAGCGATCTCGACATCAGCGCCGACCGGACGCTCGCCACCATCGTCGACCAGCAGCAACAGGCGGAAACGGCCCATATCCTGTCGACCCGCACCAGCGAGATGACGGTCGGGATGCTCAACCGATTGCGATCGATCGCCGCCGCCGTCGACACAGTAAGCGAAACCGCGCGCGAATCGGCCGGGATGGTCATCGAGGCGGCCCGCCATTCGGCCTCCGCCCAGGCGGCGAACGTGACGCTGACCCGCAGCGTGACCAGCATCCGGGAGGCATCCCGCCATATCGGCGACATTAGCCGCGCCACCAAGCTGCTGGCCCTGAACGCGACGATGGAGGCGGCCCGCGCCGGCGACATGGGCCGCGGTTTCGCGGTCGTCGCGCAAGAGGTGAAGAGCTTCTCGCAACAGACCGAAAACACCACGCGCAACATCGCCGACCGGATCGAGGACATCACCCAGGCCACCGATTCGGCGGTCAGCGTGGGCACCGCGCTGGGCACCGCGTTGCAGGCGGTGACCTCGTCGGCGCTCCAGACGATCGAGATGACCGGCCAGCAGCACGTCGCCAATGTCGAGCTCCAGAAGATGATCGTCACCATCGAAACCGCCACCGGCGAGGCACGCGCGGCGCTCGCCTCGCTCGATGGGACCTTCGCGCAGACCGCGACGATGGCCCATGCGACGCGCCTCATCAGCGCCGACATGCGCGACCGTACCGAAACGCTGCAACGCGAATGCGAACGGATCGTGGCGATGCTGCGCCAGCCCGTCCGCGTGGCGGCATGACGCGATCACGGCTGACCCGTACCGGCCAGCCGTGATCGCCCACGCCGGACATGAACGGATCGCATCCGGAACGATCACGACGCCTGATGGTTCGTGGGCGGACGGATGCAGGGGCCGGCGGTGCGGGATATGGCGGTCACGGAACGATGAGGGGCCTGTTCTTCACCGTCATCGGGGCAGCGCTGCTGATCGCGGCGGTGATTGCCACGATCGGCGTACAGCGGTTCCGCGATGCCGCCGCCCGCGCCGACGGAGTGGTGGAACGCCTGAATGCGGGTGGCAGCCATCCCCAGATCCGGTTTACGACCACGGCCGGCGATGTCGTCAGCTACGCGCAGGGTGGCCTGATCTTCGGCTATCGGGCGGGCGACCGTGTCCGTGTGATGTACCGGCCCGATCGACCGCAGGCCACTGCCAGGCTCGACCAGTTCGGCGCGATGTGGGCGATGCCGCTGCTGCTGGGCTTGCTGGGGGCCGGCTTCCCGATCGGAGGGATGCTCCATTTCCTGGCAACACGGGCGAGGTGACGATGCTGCTAGGACCCAGTGACTGGACCTATGCCACGGGGGCGACCGGCGCGGTCGGTATCGCATTCGTGGCGGCATCGGGGGGTGCGATGCTGTTCGGGATGAATCCCGTCCTGCTGGTCGCCGCGCTGTCGAACCCCGCGCTTTCCCTGCTCATGGTGCGGGCCATCCAGACCGCGGAAGGGGCGATGATCTTCGGCGGGATCAATGTCGGGGTGCAGGCGGGCGGCGGCGTGGCCGGGCTGGTCGGCTATATGCACTGATCGCGCGGTCACCCCGTCGCCGATCCCCTGCCATTCCATGCCCCTGGGACGATTGTCCATGGATTCGTTGCCGAACCGATCACCGTGACCATGGATAGTCGCTGGCCTTGCCCCGCCGGTGCGATTACATGACGATCATGACCAGTGCCGTCCAGGACACGCGCGTGGATTATACCCGCGTCTTCACCCAGGCGATCGACCGGCTCCACGCCGAAGGTCGATACCGCGTGTTCATCGATATCCTGCGCAACAAGGGGGCGTTTCCCAACGCCCGATGTTTCGCCGGGCATAACGGGCCGAAGCCGATCACGGTCTGGTGTTCCAACGATTACCTCGCGATGGGCCAGCACCCCAAGGTGATCGCCGCGATGGAGGAGGCGCTGCACGATGTCGGCGCCGGTTCCGGCGGCACCCGCAACATCGGCGGCAACACGCATTATCACGTCGATCTCGAATGGGAACTCGCCGACCTGCACGGCAAGGAGGGCGCGCTGCTCTTCACCAGCGGTTACGTCTCGAACGAGGCGACGCTGGCGACGATGGCGAAGATCCTGCCCGGCTGCGTGATCTTCTCCGACGAACTCAACCATGCCTCGATGATTGCGGGCATCCGCAATTCGGGCTGCGAGAAGCGCATCTTCCGGCACAACGACCTCGCCCATCTGGAGGAGCTGCTCGCCGCCGAGGACCCCGGCGTGCCCAAGCTGATCGCGTTCGAGAGCGTCTATTCGATGGAGGGCGACGTCGCCCCCATCGCGGCGATCTGCGATCTGGCCGACCGGTACAACGCGCTCACCTATTGCGACGAGGTCCATGCGGTCGGCATGTACGGCGCACGCGGCGGCGGCATCTCCGAACGGGACGAGGTGGCGCACCGCCTGACCATCATCGAGGGGACGCTGGGCAAGGCTTTCGGGGTGATGGGCGGCTATATCGCCGCGGATCGCACGATCATCGACGTGATCCGCAGCTATGCGCCCGGCTTCATCTTCACCACCAGCCTGTCGCCGGTGCTGGTCGCGGGCGTGCTGGCCAGCGTCCGTCACCTCAAATCCTCCACCGCCGAGCGCGAGGGGCAACAGGCCGCCGCCGCCACGCTGAAGGCGATGCTGGCGGATGCCGGCCTGCCGGTGATGATCGGCGAGACGCATATCGTACCGGTGATGGTCGGCGATCCGGTCAAGGCGAAGAAGATCAGCGACGTGTTGCTCGCCGAATACGGCGTCTATGTGCAGCCGATCAACTATCCCACCGTACCGCGCGGCACCGAACGGCTGCGCTTCACCCCCGGCCCCGCGCATGACGAGGCGATGATGCGCGACCTGACCCAGGCGCTGGTGGAAATCTGGGGCCGGCTGGAACTGCGCAAGGCGGCGTAAGCCGGCTATCTCCGATCGTGGTCAGCCGATCACGATCGTCCGGTCGGTGCCGGGGATCGGCAGCGCCCGCCCGAACGGGATCAGCGTTGCCGGCCCATAGTCACCGTGCGGCTGTAACTCGAACACATGCACCTGCCCATGGGGACCATCGACGACCCAGTAATGGGGAATACCCGCTCGTGCATAGGCGGTCCTTTTCAGCCCCAGATCGCGGTCCAGCGTGGTTTCCGCGATCTCCACCGCGACGATCACCTCGTCCGCCCGGAGAAAGCGCTGCTCGCTCATGGGCCGGTGCAGGATCGCGACGTCGCATACCAGAACGGTATCGTCACCCAGATCGATCGCGGCTTCCACCATCGCGCACTCTTGCAGGACGGACCAGAGCATTCCCGATACGGCGGTCTGCCGGGTGGAATGAGCCCCCATCGGCGGCGTCATGCGTTCAAGATAGCCATCGACCAGTTCCAGTCTGATATCCAGTGGCACGGCCGCCGCGAACACCTGCGCGAACTCACCGGTGGTAAAGCGAGCCCTGAACGACTCGGACACCTGAACATTGGCCGGTTTGTTCATACGGCTATCCTATCAGGCTCACATCATCGCCGCCAGAATGGTCAGCGTACCCAGCCCCAGTGACAGCGGCACGCGCAGGCCCATCCAGCCCGCCGGCGCCTCTCCGCTGTGCACCAGCGCGCGGTCGACCAGCAGCGTCAGAAACAACCCGCTCGCCAGCGCCACCATCGCCCAGCGCAGCGAGCCGTGGACCGCCAGCGCGACGAGCACGATCGTGACCAGCGTCGGCGCCACCGCCGCCCACACCAGTGCCCTCAGCCCCGCCGGTCGCCGCATCGCGAAGCCCCACCAGATGCCGCCGATGAAGCTGAAGATCAGCGCGGCATAGAAGAACGCCATGCCGTGCACGACCCCGGTCGGATCATGCCGCCCCAGGATCAGCACCAGCAGCGCCGCCTGCGGCAGCAGCCCCGCATAGCCGAGCAGCCGCGCCAGTCCCGACAGTCCTGTGCCCGAACCCTGTTCCATCATATTCCTCTCACACCGCCGCCAGCGCGCCGGTCGCCACCACCGGCCCGGTCGGCTTGCCGGTCGGCGAGCCGCCCGCCGGCTCGATCGAGATCGCCAGCGTCGCGCCCGCGGCCAATCGCGCCCGGTCGCGCGCGGGGATCGTCAGCAGCGTCGCATCGGATGCCAGCAGACCCAGCGGATAGGGCACGCCGTCACCGCCGATCACCCATAGCTGCGCGACCCGCGCGGCCGGCACCGCCGGTGCCGCTGTCACCCGGATGCTGCCGTCGCCGGGGTCGAACGCGGCGGCGACCGGTGCCTTCGCATCGCCCAGCGCGGCGACCAGGATCGGCGCGGACGGGGCCACCGGCCCCTGCGCGACCGGCGGCGGCCCGGGCGGCGGACCGCCGGGGCGCAGCGCGATCACGACCAGCAGGCACGCCGCCAGCGCGGTGCTGACGATCGCCAGCAACGGCCAGGGGAAGCCGCGCCGCCGCCCCGCCGGACCACGCGTCAGGCTGCCGCCCGGACCGCCCAGGCTGGCATCGATCCGGTCGATCAGCTCGGGCGGCGGCTCCATTGCCGGCCACAGATCGAACAGTTGCGCGAAATAGACGCGCCACCGTTCCACCTGGATCGCGAACGCCGGCTCGGCCAGCACCCGGCGCAGCGCGGCCGCGCGCTCTTCGCCATCCAGCAGCCCCAGCGCCAGTTCGCCGGCCGCGACGTCGCCTTCGGGCGGATTGTCGTCGAGGGGTTCAGGCGGCACGGTCGAGGCACTCCTTCAGGCGGGCGAGACCGCGGCGGATCCAGCTTTTGGCGGTGCCCAGCGGCACGCCGGCCCGCTCGGCGAATTCGGCATAGGTGACGCCGTCGAAAAAGGCGGTGCGGATCGCCTCGCGCTGCCGCCCCTCCAGTTCGTGCAGGCAGTCGTGCAGGCTGTGCCGCTCGTCGGCGGCGAGCAGCGTCGCTTCCGCATCGGGGGTGGTGTCGGCGATCTCGGGCACATCCTCGATCCGCGACGACCGGCGCACCCCCTGCGCCCGGCGCCAGTCGATCGCCCGGTTGCGCGCGATCGTGGCGAGCCAGGTGATCGGGCTGGCCCGGCCCGGTTCCCACGCGCCCGCACGGCGCCAGATGATGAGGTACACGTCGTGCAACACGTCCTCCGCCGCCTGCCTGTCGCCGCAGATACGCAGCGTGATCCCGAAAAGCTTCGCGGAGGTGAGGCGGTAGAGTTCGTGGAACGCGTCCCGATCCTCGCTGCCCGTGGCGATCAACGTGGCCGCAAGATGGGCGCGGGCTTCATCGGAGGCGGTACGGCGCATGGTGGGGGAGCGTAACGTGTTGCGCTCCCTGTACAAGAGCGCAAAACCCATCACGTCGGAACCGCAATGGGTGGCCTTCATCGCGGCGGGAAGCTAAGGGCGGCGACATTCCTCCCCCTCCTGTCCGGGAAGCGCCCATGCGCATCGCCATCGCCGCCGATCATGCCGCCGTATCGCTGAAGACGGTGCTGGCCGCCTGGCTGGCCGATATCGGCCACGAGGTGATCGATCTCGGCACGCATGGCGACGGGCGGGTCGATTATCCCGATTACGGCTTCGCGGTGGCGATGGCGCTGGCCGATGGCCGTGCCGACCGCGGCGTCGCGCTGTGCGGATCGGGGGTCGGCATCTCGATCGCCGCCAATCGCCACCCCGCCTGTCGCTGCGCACTGGTATCCGAACCGCTGTCGGCCGCGCTGGCGCGGCATCACAACGATGCCAACGCCATCGCGCTCGGCGCCCGCCTGATCGGCGAGGAGATGGCGAAAGCCTGCATCACCGCCTTCCTGTCCGCCGAATTCGAGGGCGGACGCCATCAACACCGAGTCGACAAGCTGTCCAAGGAGTTCGCCGCATGAGCACCCAGCCCCCTATTTTGGCCCGTGATGTCGCCGACATCCAGACGCCCGATCATATCGACGGCGCCTTCTTCACCCGCACCCTTGCCGATGCCGACGCCGCGGTCTTCGCCGGCATCGCCGACGAACTGGAGCGCGAGCAGACGCAGATCGAACTGATCGCGTCGGAAAACATCGTGTCGAAGGCGGTGCTGGAGGCGCAGGGCTCGGTCTTCACCAACAAATATGCCGAGGGCTATCCGGGCAAGCGCTACTATCAGGGCTGCGCGCCGTCCGACACGGTCGAGACGCTGGCGATTGAGCGGGCCAAGCAGATCTTCGGCTGCGGCTTCGTCAACGTGCAGCCGCATTCGGGCGCGCAGGCGAACGGCGCGGTGATGCTGGCGCTGGTCAAGCCGGGCGAGACGATCCTGGGCATGAGCCTGGACGCCGGCGGCCACCTGACCCACGGCGCGCGCGCCGCGATGTCGGGCAAGTGGTTCAACGCCATCCAGTACGGCGTCGATCCCGACACCCATCTGATCGATTACGACCAGGTCGAGGCGCTGGCGGTCGAGCATCAGCCGAAGCTCATCATCGCCGGCGGCAGCGCCTATCCGCGCACGATCGACTTCGCGAAGTTCCGGGCGATCGCGGACAAGGTCGGCGCGTATTTCATGGTCGACATGGCGCATTTCGCCGGCATCGTCGCCGCCGGGCTGCACCCCACCCCGTTCGGCCACGCGCATGTCGTGACCACCACCACGCACAAGACGCTGCGCGGGCCCCGCGGCGGCATGGTGATGACCGATGACGAGGCGATCGCGAAGAAGATCAACTCGGCGGTGTTCCCGGGGCTGCAGGGCGGTCCGCTGATGCACGTTATCGCCGCCAAGGCGGTGGCGTTCGGCGAGGCGCTGCGCCCCGATTTCAAGCAGTACATCGCCGCGGTGGTCGAGAACGCGAAGGTGCTGGCCGCAACGCTGGAGGAACGCGGCGCGGACGTGATCGCGGGCGGCACCGACACGCATCTGGCGCTGATCGACCTGCGCCCGCTGGGCATCACCGGCCGCGACGCGGACGAGGCGCTGGAGCGCGCCGGCATCACCTGCAACAAGAACGGCATCCCCAACGACCCGCTGCCGCCGGTGAAGACCAGCGGCATCCGCGTCGGCAGCCCCGCCGGCACCACCCGCGGTTTCGGCCCGGCCGAGTTCCGCGAGATCGGCCACATGGTCGCCGACGTGCTCGACGGCCTGCGCGCCAAGGGCGAGCACGGGGACCCGGAGGTCGAGGCGAACGTTCGAACCCGCGTGCGTGCCCTGTGCGCGCGCTTCCCCATCTATCAAGGATAAGCGCGATGGCGATCGATACGAAGGCGAAGGAAGTCCAGAACCAGATCAAGGCCACCCCCGGCCTCGGCAAGAAGATGGCGAAATATGGCGCGATCGGCGCCGTCGTGGCGATCCCGGTGCCGTTCGTCGGTCCCGTGCTGGGTGCGATCGTGGGCGCCGCCGTCGCCTATTCCAAGCGGCCGAAGATCTGAATGCGCTGCCCGTTCTGCGGCCATGACGACAGTCAGGTAAAGGACAGCCGCTCCACCGAGGATGGCGCGGCGATCCGCCGCAGGCGGCAGTGCGAGGGCTGCGCGGCCCGCTTCACCACGTTCGAACGCATCCAGTTGCGCGAGCTGTGGGTGCTGAAGAACGAGGACCGGCGCGAGCCATTCGACCGCGAAAAACTGCTCCGCTCCGTCTCGATCGCCGCGCGCAAGCGCCCGGTCGAGCCGGCCCGGATCGAGAAGCTGGTATCGGGCATCCAGCGCCGCCTGGAAACGCTGGGCGAGGCGGAGGTCACCTCCGCCCGGATCGGCGAGATGGTGATGGAGGGGCTGAAGGGCCTCGACTCGGTCGCCTATATCCGCTTCGCCAGCGTCTATCGCGATTTCAGCGAAGCCCGCGACTTCGAGGCGTTCGCCGGACAGGTGGAGGAAGCGGGACGGGTGTAGTGTTGCCGCCGACTGGTCCCACCTCGCTTACTTCATCCCGTTCATCCCGAGCGAAGCAAGAACGCCCGACTTACCGTCGTTCGTCCTGAGCGACGTCGAAGCCGATTATCGAGAACAAGCCAGCCCATTCGTAACCGCGAAAGTCGAGATTGCCCTTCCCACTTCCGTTCGTCCTGAGTAGCGGCTGAGCAAAGTCGAAGACGCGTATCGAGGCGCACCCTCCTCCGTTCGTCCCGAGCGAAGTCGAGGGATGTCGCCGAGCGTAGCCGAGGCATACCAGCATCTTCCCCCCCCTTCCCCAAACGCATACAGCGATCGTCCATGACCTTCTGGACCTACATTCTCCGCTGCGCCGATGGTACCTATTACACAGGTCACACCGACGCCCTTGAACGCCGGATCGCGCAACATCATGCCGGCACCTACACCGGCTACACGCATGATCGCCGTCCGCTGGAATTCATGTGGTCGCAGGATTTTCCCACCCGTGCCGAAGCACTGGAAGCGGAGTTGCGCATCAAGGGCTGGTCGCGTGCCAAGAAAGAAGCGTTGATCGCGGAAAACTGGGATCGTCTGAAGATCGCAGCCATGCCGCCATCGGAACGCGAGGCCCGCACCTCGGCTGCGCTCGGAAACATCCCTCGACTGCGCTCGGGACGAACGGAAGAGAGACGGACGATGCCCACCACCACCCCACCCCCCGTCATCGTCCTCGTGCGCCCGCAACTCGGCGAGAACATCGGCAAGGCGGCGCGCGCCATGCTGAACTTCGGCCTGCTCGACCTGCGCCTCGTCGCCCCGCGCGACGGCTGGCCCAATCCGCAGGCGGGGCCCGCCGCGTCGGGCGCGGACGTCGTGCTGGAACGCGCGCAAGTGTTCGACAGCGTGGCGGCGGCGGTGGCGGATTGCCCGCACGTCTATGCCACCACGGTGCGCAAGCGCGGCATCACCAAGCCGGTCGTGACCCCGGACGAGGCGGCACGCGCGATCCACGCCGGCCCCGGCCGCACCGCGATCCTGTTCGGGCCGGAGCGATCGGGGCTGGAGACGGACGACGTGGCGGTGGCACGCACGATCATCACCGTGCCGATCAATCCCGAATTCGGCAGCCTCAATCTGGCGCAGGCGGTGATTCTGGTCGCCTATGAATGGTCGAAGCATGAGGCGCTGGCGCAGCCGCCCGAAACCGACCTGCCCGAACCCGCGCCGCAGGGCGAGCTGGACGGGATGATCGCCCAGCTCGACGCGATGCTGGTCGATGCCAATTTCTATTTCCCGCCCGCCCGCACCGAAACCACCCGGCGCACGCTGCGCACGCTGCTGACCAAGCCGGGTTGGTCGAGCCAGGAGGTGCGCACGGTGCGGGGCGTGCTGTCGGCGTTGCGCGGCGCCAAGGCGCGGCGGCTACCGCCGGTCGAAGGCGGCGAGTTCGTAGGCGATCGAGATCTCGACGAGCCGCTCCCATAGGTCGGCGATCGCCTCGGCCGGCAGGCCCAGCCGCGCCGCCTCGGCCCGCGCCTGTGCGATCACCGCCGCCTTGCGATCCTCGTCGCGCACCGCGGCACGGGCCGGCTTGATGCGCGCCGCGGCGTCCATATAGGCGAAACGCCGGGCGAGCAGCGCGACCAGTTCGGTATCCAGCCGGTCGACGCCGGCGCGCACCTCGGCCATGGTGGTGCAATCGGGGCCGTCGAGGATCGTCATGCCCCGCCTGTGGCAAGCGCGGCCCAGCCTGTCCAGCCGGGCCTGTCCGGCTTGACTCAAAGCCCCCGCCCCGCTAACCGCCCGCCTTCGCAATCGCCCCCGCACCCCGGTGAAGCGGCGGGCCTGCCCTCTTTTTATCGAGAGACGTAGCGCGATACCGGGACCAACCCGCCCTGCCGTTTTCGGCCGGGCGGTCAACGTCGTTCGAAATTGCCAAGGAAACATCATGTCGAAGCGCCATAGCGCCAAGCACAAACTCGATCGCCGGATGGGCGAGAACATCTGGGGTCGTCCGAAGTCCCCGGTGAACAAGCGCGAATACGGCCCCGGCCAGCATGGCCAGCGCCGCAAGGGCAAGGTGTCGGACTTCGGCATCCAGCTGCGCGCCAAGCAGAAGCTGAAGGGCTATTACGGCGACGTCACCGAGAAGCAGTTCCGCGCCTGCTATCACGAGGCGGCCCGGATGAAGGGCGATACCAGCCAGAACCTGATCGGCCTGCTGGAACAGCGCCTCGACATGATCGTCTATCGCGCCAAGTTCGCGCCGACGATCTTCGCGGCCCGCCAGATCGTCAGCCACGGCCACATCCGCGTCAACGGCGTGAAGTGCAACATCGCATCGCGCCGCTGCTTCGTCGGCGACGAGATCACGCTGGGCACCAAGGCCAAGGAAATGGCGCTGATCCTGGAAGCGCAGAACCTCGCCGAGCGTGAGATTCCCGATTACGTCGCGCCGGACGGCAACGCGAAGATCACCTTCGTGCGCGTCCCCACGCTCGACGAAGTGCCCTATCCGGTGAAGATGGAGCCGAATCTGGTGGTCGAGTTCTACTCGCGCTAAGCGAGGAACGAAGATCACCGGACGGCCGGCGGGCCAAAGCCCGTCCGACGACGTGGCTTCGCCACGGCGTGGCCCGAAACAGAAAGAGGGCGGTCCCCCAAGGGGCCGCCCTTTTTCGTACCTGCCGCCTGCCTTGCCTTCTGCACCCCTTCCTCGCTCCTCCACTTTACACACCACCAACCGGTCGCTTTCTTCCCCACGAACCGGCATAGGCCGCCGCACCGACCAATCAACCGGACCCTGCGCCATGACCACCCCTCCCCCGCCCGAATGGGCCCCGCACGTCGCCGTCTGGATCGGCTTTCCCAGCCATGCCGATCTCTGGCTGGAGGACCTCGCGCCGGCGCAAGAAGAAGTCGCCGCCTTCGCCCGCGCGGTTCATGCCGATGGCCGGGGCGAACAGGTGATCCTGGTCTGCGCCGACGACGAGGCCGCCGCCACCGCCCGTGCCCTCGCCCCCTTCGCCACCGTGGAGGTGCAGGCGTTCGGCGACATCTGGCTGCGCGACACCGCGCCGATCCTGACCGGCGACGGCGACGCCCGCGATTTCGGGTTCAACGGCTGGGGCGGCAAATACGACCTGCCCGGCGACGATACGATCGGCACCCGTCTCGCCGGCGCGCGCGGGTTGGCGGTGCGGACCTGCGACTGGGTGCTGGAGGGCGGCGCGATCGACGGCGACGGCACCGGCACGATCGTGACGACCGAACAATGCCTGCTTAACCCCAACCGCAACCCGGCGCTTGACCGGGCGGCGATCGAGGCGCGGCTGGCGGGCGATCTCGGCGCGACCCGGATCGTCTGGCTGGGTGACGGCCTGCTCGGCGACCATACCGACGGCCATGTCGACAACCTCGCCCGCTTCGTCGCCCCCGGCACCGTCGCGCTGCCCGAACCCGCCGAAGACGATCCCAACGCCGCCGTCTATGCCGATGCCGCCCGCATCCTGGCCGACGCGGGGCTGACGGTCGCGCCCATCCCCTCCCCCGGCCGCGTGGTGCGCGACGACGAGGTGATTCCGGCCAGCTACATGAACTTCTACATCGGCAACGCCGCCGTCGTCGTGCCGCTCTACGGCGCGCCCAACGACGACGCGGCGGTGGCGGCGGTGCAGGCGCTGTTCCCCAACCGCACCGTCACCGGCTTCCGCGCCGACCATATCCTGACCGGCGGCGGCAGCTTCCACTGCATCTCGCAGCAGATTCCCGCCTGATGCTGCAACTCGCGATCCGCGCCCTGCTGTCGGGGGCGATCGTCGCCGCCGTGGCGCTGATCGCGCGTCGCAGTCCGGGCGCGGGGGCGTTGCTCGCCTCGCTGCCGCTGGTGTCGGTGCTAGGCATGATCTGGCTGTGGCACGACACCGGCGACCGGGTGCGGCTGGCCGCCCATGCGGAGGCGACCTTCTGGTACGTGCTGCCGTCGCTGCCGATGTTCCTGCTGATCCCCGCGCTGCTCCGCCACGGCGTCGGCTTCGTGCCGGCGCTGCTGGCGGGTTGCGCCCTGACGATGCTGCTCTATCTCGTCACCGTCGCGATCGCCGCGCGCTTCGGCGTCACGCTCTAGGACCGTTCATGACCCAGATCACCGTTGCCGCACTGCAACTCGGCTTCTCGACCGATATCGATGCCAACATCGCCAACGTCTCGCGCCTCGTGCGCGAGGCGGCGGCGCAGGGGGCGCAGGTGATCCTGCCGCCCGAACTGTTCGAGGGCGAATATTTCTGCCGGGTCGAGGACGAGGGGCTGTTCGCCAACGCCGCGCCCGTCACCGAACACAAGGCGGTCCTCGCGATGCAGGCGCTGGCGGAGGCGCTGCGGGTGACGATCCCGACCAGCTTCTTCGAGGCGGACGGGCCGCATCATTACAACAGCCTCGCGATGATCGGCCCGGACGGCGAGGTGCAGGGCGTCTATCGCAAGAGCCACATCCCCGATGGCCCCGGCTACGAGGAGAAATTCTATTTCCGCCCCGGCAACACCGGGTTCAAGGTATGGCCCGCCCCGCCGTCCGCGCCCGGCTGGAAACTGGGCGTCGGCGTCTGCTGGGACCAGTGGTATCCCGAAACCGCACGCGCGATGATGCTGATGGGGGCGGAACTGCTGTTCTACCCCACCGCGATCGGCAGCGAGCCGCACGACACCAGCCTCGACACCGCCCGGCTGTGGCGACGCGCGATGGTCGGCCATGCGGTGTCCAACGTGGTACCGGTGATCGCCGCCAACCGGATCGGTACCGAGCACGACCAGACCTTCTACGGCACCAGCTTCATCACCGACGAGCGCGGCGACATCCTCGCCGAGCTGGGCCGCGAGGAGGAGGGCGTGATCGTCGCGACGCTCGATCTCGACCGGATCAGGCGGCATCGCGCCGCCTTCGGCTTTTTCCGCGATCGCCGCCCCGAACTGTACGGACGGCTGGTTCAGGATATCTGATCCGGAACCGGGGCGGCGGCGGTGCTTTCTGTGTGGCAAAGGGGATCATATCGATGAAGACGCCGCTGTTCGCCGCCCTCCTGCTGGCCACCACCGTCACCGCATCACCGGTGGCGGCGCAGCAGGCGATCTCCGCCTCGGACCGGCAACAGGGCAATGCCGCCCACCCGCAACTGATGGCGGAGTTCGGCGGTGCCTATACCGGCCCGCAGGCGGCGTATGTGGCGCGGATCGGCAAGCAGGTCGCGGTGAAATCAGGCCTGTCGAACGCGGCGGGGGACTTCACCGTCACCACGCTCAATTCGCCGGTGGAAAACGCCTTCGCGATTCCGGGCGGCTATATCTACATCACCCGGCAATTGCTGGCGCTGATGAATTCGGACGCCGAACTCGCCTCGGTGCTGGGGCATGAGGTCGGCCATGTCGCCGCCCGTCATGCCGCCAGCCGCAACAAGCGGTCGACGATCGGATCGGTGCTGGCGGCGGCGGCCAGCATGGCGACGGGCAGCGAGCTGGCGGGGCGGGCGATCGGCACCGGTGCGCAGCTCTACACGCTGAAATACGGGCGCGATCAGGAATATCAGGCGGATGCGCTGGGCGTGCGGTACATGACTGCGGCGGGCTATGATCCTTATGCGGCGGCCGATATCCTGTCCGCGCTCGATGCCTCCACCGGGCTGGCGTCGAACGGCACGGGACGGTCGCAACCGACCTGGATGTCGTCCCACCCCAACAGCGCCGATCGCGTTCGCCGCGCGGTGGAACTGGCCGCCGCCACCGGCCGGCCGGAAACCACGCCGCCACAGGATGTCCGCTTCCTGCGGATGCTCGACGGCCTGCCCTATGGCCAGGGGCGGCAGGTGATCCGGATCGCGACGGTAGGGCCGCGCGACACGGTCGACACCCTGTCGGCGCGCATGGCCGGCGATACCAAGCGGGAGCGGTTCATGGTCCTGAACGGGCTGACCGACGATCGGCCGCTGGCGCCGGGATCGCTGGTGAAGCTGGTCGTCGCCGCCTGATCCCCGCCGGGAACGACCCGCGTTCCACGTGGAACGTTTGCGGAACATCTTTCATGTCATGGCGTCATCAAGCCCGATGACGACCCGCCCCGGCCTCGCTACAACGCCGGGTCATGCATCGTCCTGCGTTATCGATCGTCGTCCCCTGCTATAACGAAGCCGCCTGTCTCGACCTGCTCCACAAGCGGGTATCGGCGGCGGCGCGGGCGGCGGTGGGGGACGATCACGAGATCGTGTTCATCAACGATGGCTCGCGCGACGACAGCTGGGCGGTGATGCAGCGGCTGGCCGCCGCCGACCCGCGGCTGGTGGCGATCAACCTGTCGCGCAACCACGGCCACCAACTGGCGCTGACCGCCGGGCTGGACCTGTGTGCGGGGCAACAGATTCTCATCATCGATGCCGATTTGCAGGACCCGCCCGAACTGCTCGCCGACATGCGGGCGGCGATGGCGGCGCAGGGGGCCGATGTCGTCTATGCCGTCCGCCGCCGCCGCGAGGGCGAGACGGTGTTCAAGAAGGCGACGGCGGCGCTGTTCTATCGCGTGCTAGATCGCGTCACCGACACGCAGATCCCGCTCGACACCGGCGATTTCCGGCTGATGAGCCGCCGTGCGCTCGACGCGCTGCTGTCGCTGCCCGAACAGGCGCGTTTCATCCGGGGCATGGTGGCGTGGATCGGGTTCCGGCAGGTGCCTTTCCCCTATGACCGGGCCGAGCGCCATGCGGGCGAAACCCATTATCCGCTGGGCAAGATGATCCGGCTCGCCTTCGATGCCGTCACCGGCTTCTCCACCGCGCCGCTGCGCTTCGCCAGCCATGTCGGGCTGGCGCTGACGGCGGTGTCGCTGCTGCTGATCGTGTATATCGCGATCGGCTGGCTGTCGGGCACGGCGGTGCAAGGCTGGACCTCGACGATGCTGGTCACCGTGGTGCTGGGCGCGGTGCAGATGTTCGTGCTGGGGATGATCGGCGAGTATCTCGGCCGGCTGTACATCGAATCGAAACGGCGGCCGCTGTATCTGGTCGCCGACGTGGCGGGGCCGGTGCTGGGTCAGGCGACCCTGGGGTTCCGGGCGGAGGTGACACCCGATCCTCTCCCCTCGCCCTCGGGGGAAGATCCTGTCGGCGAGCGCGGCATTCGTGAAAGCGCCCTGCCCCGTCCTTAGCCCGTCATGGCGAGCGTAGCGAAGCAATCCAGAGCCCAAGCCGTGACGCCCTGGATTGCTTCGCTACGCTCGCCATGACGGATTAGTAGGTTTCACGTCATCATGTGCTGATGGGGAGGGACCGTTCAGGCCGGCTTCGCCAGCGTCACGATCGATACGCCCGGCCCCATCGGCACGCGGCCGACCATGTGGCGTTCCAGGCGGAAGATGCTTTCGAACAGCTTGTTGACCATCGGCGGCGGTGGCGAGTCGTCGCTGTCGTCGCGGCCGGTCAGCCGGCCGGCCAGTCGCGCGCCCGCTGCCAGCGGGAACAGCAGGCTGTTGAAATAGCCCAGCTTCTCCGGCTTCAGCCCCGCCGCGCCGATCGCAGCGCGCAGCGTCTTCTTCGAATAGCGGCGGTGATGGTGGTTCACCACGTCGTGCGCGCTCCACAGCCACTGGTGCGCGGGCACCGCGATCAGGATCTTGCCGCCCGGCGCGAGGCAGGTCGCCATCGCGGCGAGCGCGGCGACATCGTCCTCGATATGCTCGACCACGTCGAGCACCGCGACCAGATCGTAACTACCGCGCGGTACGCCGGGCAGCGCGGGCAGCGGCGCATCGCCGATCGGGCGGCCCAGCCGCTCCGCCGCGATCGCGCGCGCGGCGGGATCGATCTCGATCGCGTCGACATGGCCGAACTGCGCCAGCATCGGCAGATTGTGCCCGGTGCCGCAGCCGATTTCCAGAATACGCGCCTGCGTCGGCAGGTCGCCGAAACGGCGGAGATAATCCGCCAGGATGTCGCGGCGTGCCCGGTACCACCAGTGCGTCGAGTCGTGGGCCGCCATGCGGTCGTAGACAATGCGATCCATGTCAGGCGAATACCCAGAGGCGGTTGAGGGCGAAGATCACGAGCGGCGTCACGAACAGCACCGGCACCAGCGGCCACCACCACGGCCCCGCCAGCATCGCGTCGTCGGTCAGCAGGAACACCCAGCCGGTGTTGATCGCATAGCTGATGAGCGAGACCAGAAAGAAGCGGATCGTCGTCTGCCGCATGTCGGCGCCGTGGCCACGAAAGCTCCACCGGCTGTGGATGACGTAGCCGGCCAGCATCGCGACCAGATAGCCGGCCAGATTGGCGACCTGTTCGGAGGTGACGCGGTATTTGGCGAGCGGCGAATAGACGATCGTGTAGAGCGCGGTCGTGATCCCGCCCGCGATCGCGAAGCGGAACAGCTGCATGAACAATTCGCTCTGCCGCCACCTGTCGATTCTGGATAACACCGCCACCGCTTGCCCTTTGCGCCGCCATCCGTAGAGCGGACCCCCGCGCTTAGAGGGCGCGACGACAAGGGGAAAGCGTTTTGATCCTGGATGGGGCGCCCGCGTTGCGGCGCGAGCTGGAGCGCCGCTGGCTCGCCTTCGTCGTCATCGCCTGGGTCGTGGCGTCGGCCTGGTTCGTGTTCGACCGGTGGAGCGCGATCCGCTGGCTGTCGCTGGGCGATACCGACGACAATATGCGCCTGATGCAGGTGCGGGCGTGGATGGCCGGTCAGGGCTGGTACGACCTGCGCCAGTACCGGATGAACCCGCCCGCCGGCTTCGACATCCACTGGAGCCGGATCGTCGATCTGCCGATCGCCGGGCTGATCCTGTTGTTCCGCCAGTTCACCTCGCCAAGCTGGGCGGAGCGGCTGGCGGTGGGGGTCGCGCCGCTGCTGCCGCTGGGCATCGTCATGGTGTCGCTGGCGGCGGTGACGCGGCGGCTGGTGGCGCCGGTCGCGTGGCCGCTCGCCCTGATCTTCCTGATCGCCAGCGCCGGTGCGACGATGCTGATGTTCATGCCAGAACGCATCGACCATCATGGCTGGCAGCTCGCCTGCCTGGCGGTGACGGTGGCGGGCCTCAGCGATCCGCGGCGCGGGCGCGGCGGCGCGCTGGTCGGCCTCGCCAGTGCGATGTCGCTGTCGATCGGGCTGGAACTGCTGCCCTATTGCGCGATGGCGGGGGCGATCCAGACGCTGCGCTGGGTGTGGGACCGGTCCGAGGAGCGCCGGCTGGAAATCTATGCGATCACGCTGGCGGGCGGCGGCGCGGCCGGCTTCGCATTGTTCGCCTCGGAGGCGAACCGGGTGATGCGGTGCGACGCGCTGACGCCGGTCTGGCTCAGCGTGCTGGTGGCGGCGGGAGCGCTGCTGTACCTGATCGCGCTGATCGCGCCGCGCACGATCGTGGTGCGCGCCGGGCTGGCGGTGGCGGCGGGGGCGACGATCGCGATCTGCTTCGCGATGTTCTTCCCGCAGTGCCTGGGCCGCCCCGAACAGGTATCGCCCGAACTGGTGCGGACATGGCTGTCGAACGTGCGTGAGGCCAAGCCGCTCTACATGCATCCGTTCCGCGTCGCCTTCGTGATCGCGACGCTGCCCGTCATCGGGCTGATCGGGGCGATCATCGGCACATGGCGTGCGCGGCGCACCCCGGAACTGACCGGCTGGGCGGCGGTGACGCTGTTCACCGCCTTCGCCGTCGCGATGCTGGCGTGGCAGGCGCGCGCCGGGCCGGCGGCGCAGTTGCTCGCGATCCCCGGCGCGGTCGCGCTGGCGGCGCTGGTCTTGCCGAAGATCCTCGGCCACCGGCTGATGGCGGTGCGGGTGCTCGGCACCGCCGCGGGCTTCGTCCTCATATCCGGGTTGTTCGCCGGCTACGTCGTCCGCTGGTTGCCCGCCAAGGCGCAGGCCAATGCCTATACGAAGCGCGTCAACGCCGCGACGGGCGAGTGCATGCGCACTTCGCGCCTGCTGATGCTGAACGCGTATCCGGCGGCGACGGTGTTCAGCTTCACCGATCTGGGGCCGCGCCTGATCACCGTGACGCACCACAATGCGATCGCCGGCCCGTATCACCGCAACGGCGACGCGATCCTCGACGTGCAGCACGCCTTTGCCGGATCGCCCGCCCATGCGCGCGCGATCATGAAGCGGCACGGCGCGACGCTGCTGCTGGTCTGCCCGAACATGAGCGAGGCGACGATCTATCGCGCGCGCAACCCCGGCGGCTTCTACGACCGGATGGCGCATGGTGAGAAGTTCGGCTGGCTGACGCAGCTGCCGCTGCGCAAGGGGGCGCCGTACCGGCTTTACCGGATCGGGTAGGAAACGATCCGTTTCGGACCTTGGTGGCCCTTTACCATCGCGTTTTGCGTACAGGCGCGGCCATGCAACCGATGTCCCCCTCCGACCGCCGGCGCGCGCTGGCGGCGATGATCGCCGAATCGCTCAGCCTCGCGGATGCGCTGGGGCTGGGCATGGTCAGCCTGTCGCTCAACGGCGCGCTGGAGGACCTGACCGGGCATGGCATGCCGCCGCAGGGGTATGAGGCGACGGCGCACTGAGCCTGCCGCCGTCGTCGTCGTCATGGCGACGCGGTGCCCCCGCCATGACGGCGATCAGCGCAGCGCCACTTCCACCCCGTCGATCACGAACTGCACCGCCAGCGCGGCGAGCAGCACCCCGAGCAGGCGGGTGATGACCGCCTCGATCTTGGCCCCCAGCAGCCGCATGATCGGCCCCGCCGCCAGCAACGCCACCAGCGTCAGCGCAAGGATCGTCGCCAGCGCGGCCAGCACCACCAGCGTGCGTTCCAGCCCGTCGTTGCGGCTCATCAGCAGCATCACCGACGCGATCGAGCCGGGACCGGCGATCATCGGCATCGCCATCGGGAAGATCGAGACGTCCTCCGCCTCTTCGGGGATTTCGGCGACCTTGGCGGCGCGATCCTCGCGGCGCTGGGTGCGCTTCTCGAACACCATCTCCAGCGCGATCAGGAACAGCATGATGCCGCCCGCGATGCGGAAGCTGGCCAGTTCGATGCCGAGGCCGTGGAGCAGGTCCTCGCCGACCAGCGCGAACACCAGCAGGATCGCGGCGGCGACGCCGACCGCGCGGATCGCCATCGCCTTGCGGTGCGCGGGCGATGCCGCCGCCGACAGCCCGGCATAGATCGGCGCGCAGCCGGGCGGATCGATCACCACGAAGAAGGTGATGAGCGACGAGACGAACAGCTCGATCATGACGCCGTATCGACCGGGGCCGCCACCACCCCCTCGCGCCGGCAGGCGGAGACATAGGTGTTGCGGAGCAGGCAGGCGATCGTCATCGGCCCGACCCCGCCCGGCACCGGCGTGATCGCGCCCGCGACGGCCACCGCCTCCGCGAAGTCGACATCGCCGACCAGCCCGGTTTCGGTACGGTTGATGCCGACGTCGATCACGGTCGCGCCCGGCTTGATCCAGTCGCCCTTCACCAGCGCGGGGATGCCGACCGCCGCGACGACGATGTCGGCGGCGCGGACCCGCGCGGGCAGATCGCGGGTGCGGCTGTGCGCGACGGTGACGGTGCAGCTTTCCGCGATCAGCAACTGCGCCATCGGCTTGCCGACGATGTTGGAACGGCCGATCACCACCGCGTCCAGCCCCGACAGGCTGCCATGCACCGATTTCAGCAGCATCACACATCCGAGCGGGGTGCAGGGGACGAAGCCCGGCATCCCCGTCGCCAGCCGGCCGGCATTGACCGGGTGGAACCCGTCCACGTCCTTGTCCGGGTCGATCGCGAGCAGCACGGCCTGCGCATCGACCTGTGGCGGCAGCGGCAGTTGCACTAGGATGCCGTCGATCGCGGGATCGACGTTCAGATCGGCGACCAGCGCCAGCAGCGTCGCGGTGTCGGTGTCGACAGACAGGCGATGCTCGACGCTTTCCATTCCCGCCTCGCGCGTGGCGCGGCCCTTGCTGCGGACATAGACCGAGGAGGCGGGGTCCTCGCCGACCAGCACCACCGCGAGACCGGGGGCGCGGCCGGTGGCGGCGCGGAAGGCGGGAACGTGGCCGGCGATGGCGGCGCGGAGGCTGGCGGCATGGGCCTTGCCGTCGATGATGGTGGCGGTCATGGTTCGCCCGCATAGAGGTTGCGCGCGGTTTCTGCCAGCGTGGCGGGATCGCCGGTGACGCGCAGCCGCTTCAACCGGGCGGTGTCGCCGGCGACGATCGTCACCGCGCGCTTGGGCACCGCGAAGGCGGCGGCGACCAGCGCGATCAGCGCGGCGTTCGCCTTGCCGTCGACCGGGGCGGCGGCGATGCGGGCCGCCAGCCATGGCCCCTCACCACCGCCCAGCCGGTCACGGCCCCCGCGCGGCGTGACGCGGACCGCGACGACGATGCCGTCGGCGGTCGGCGTCCAGGGATCAGGCGACGCCGATATAGCTGGCCGCGATGTTGGGGATCACGATCTCGCCCAGGATGTAGACGATCAGCAGCACGATCATCGGCGACAGGTCGAGCGCGCCGAAATCGGGCATGACGCGGCGGATCGGGCGGTACAGCGGCTCCGTCATCCGGCCGAGTGCGGTCCAGACCGTGCGGACGAGATCGCTGTGCGTGTTGATGATGTTGAACGCGACCAGCCACGACAGGATCGCCTGGATGACGATGATCCACCAGACGATATTGAGCAGCAACTGGGCGATCTGAAGAAGCGCGATCAAAGGGGGAGCCTCCGGTGGGGATACGTCACTCTATAGGAAGCCGCGGGGCTGCGTAGAAGCCCCGTGCCGATATCGCCGGTCAGCGTGCGCCCGCCTTCGCGCTGACCAGCGTGCCCGCGCCCGCCCGGGTGAAGATTTCCAGCAGCATTGCGTGCGGCACGCGCCCGTCAAGGATCACGGCGGCGTCGACGCCCGATTGCACCGCCGCCACGCACGTCTCGATCTTGGGGATCATGCCGCCGGTGATGGTGCCGTCGGCGCGCAGTTCGGCAACGCGGGCAGGGTCGAGCGAGGTGAGCAGCTCGCCCTGCTTGTCGAGCACACCCGCCACGTCGGTCAGCAGGAAGAAGCGCGCCGCGCCCAGCGCCGCGGCGATCGCGCCCGCCATCGTATCGGCGTTGATGTTGTAGGTGTGGCCGTCCGCGCCGATCCCCACGGGGGCGACGACCGGGATGATCCCCGCACTGGACAGCGTATCGAGGATGCGGCGATCGACGGCGATCGGTTCGCCGACGAAGCCCAGATCGACATGGCGCTCGATTCCCTGGAGCGGATCGGGGTCCATCCGCCCGACCTTCTCGGCCAGCACCAGCCCGGCGTCCTTGCCGGAGATGCCGACCGCGCGGCCGCCGGCCTGCCCGATCCAGCCGACGATATCCTTGTTGATCGATCCGGCCAGCACCATCTCGGCGATCTGCGCGGTTTCCTTGTCGGTCACGCGCAGGCCGTTGATGAAGCGCGATTCGACGCCCAGCCGCTTCAGCATCGCACCGATCTGCGGCCCGCCACCATGGACCACCACCGGGTTGATGCCGACCGCCTTCAGCAGCACCACGTCCTCGGCGAAATCGCGCTGCAGTTCGGGATCGCCCATCGCGTGGCCGCCATATTTCACGACGAAGGTCTGCCCCGCGTAACGCTGCAGATAGGGCAGCGCCTCGGTCAGGGTTTCCGCCTTGGCGAGCAGATGGGGATCGGGCGTGTGGTCGGTCATCCCGGCCCCTTAGCCACTCCTCAGCGGGTGAACCAGTGGCGCTGCACGAAGTAGATCACCACCCCGGCCGCGATCACCGCGCACAGGCCGGCGATCGCATCGAACGCCCAGGGTTCCTGCGCATAGGGCAGGTTCGCCACGTTCATCCCGTACAGCCCGGTGATGAAGGTCAGCGGCAGGAACACCAGCGCCGCGATCGAGATGACGAGCGAGCGGGTGTCGATCTGTTCGGCGCGCAGGTCCGACAGCGTCTCGTGCATCAGCGCGGAGCGTTCGCGGATCGATTCCAGCTCCTCGGCCATCCGCGCGGCACGATCGGCGGCGGCGGCGAGGTGGAGCCGATCGTCGTCGCCCAGCCAGTCGCCCGGCAACGCCGCCAGCTTCTCCAGCGCGGCGCGTTGCGGGCTGAGGAAGCGGCGATAGCCGATCGCGGCGATCCGCACCTTGCTGACGGTGCGGCGCAGTTCGAAGATGCGGCTGGCGTCGATCCGCTCCTCGCAATCGTCCAGTTCGTCGCCCAGCTGCGCGACATCGGGATCGAGATCGGCGGTGATCGCGGCGGCGAAGGCGGTGATGAGGTCGCCGGGATCGTGCAGATGCCCGCCCTTCGCCTCCGCCTTCACCATGCCGACCGCGATCAGCGACTTGCGCGTGACCGAGAAGACCCGGCCCTTCTCCGCCCAGATGCGGACCGAGGCGAGCAGATCGCCGTCCAGCGCCGCCTGCGAGCGGCCGCGCAGGTTGAGGAACGCCCCCTCGCCGAACGCCTCGCAGCGGGGACGCGTTTCGGTCGCGGTGAGGGCGTCGACGACGTAATCGTCCAGCGCCGCGCGTCCGTGCAGCCAGCCGCGCGTCTCGTCGTCGATCTGCGGCAGGTGTATCCAGACGAGGTCGCCACGCACCGCCAGCGCCTCGTCCGGAGTGATCGCGGTGGCCTGGCCCCGGACGAAGCGGACGCAATACGCCTCCATCACCATGCCATCCGCACATCGACGGTCAGGCCCGGCCCCGCGTCCGCCGCCCCGACGATCCGCGCGGCATCGGCGCGGGCGCGGTCGAGGATCGCGGGCGGCACGTCCGTGCCGTGGAACACCCGGTCGGCATTGGCGAGCAGACGGGCATGGCGCAGCGTCAGGTCGTCCGGATCGGCGGAGGTCAGCATGATCGACTCCAGCCGTTCGGGCGCGCCGCCGGCGGCGATCGCCGCGACCATGTCGACACCGGCATGATCGGCCAGCGGATCGAGCGGGCCGCCCGGTGCCAGCGCCGCACCGATCGCGCGGCGGCGCGCGCCCATGTCGGGCAGCGCGGCCCGCAGACCGGCGCGCGCGGCGTGCATCCCGCGCGCCAGATCGCCGAGCGTCGCGGGCAGCAACGCCTCCAGCCGCTGGCGCAGCGCCGCCGCCAGCCCGGCGGAGACGCCACCGGTGCCGATCGCGACCAGCACCGGATCGCGGTCGACGATCGCGGGCAGCGTGAAATCGCAATGATCGGGCCGGTCGACCGCGTTGACCAGCACCCCGCGCGCCTTCAGCCGGGTGACCGCCGCCAGCGCCACATCCTCCTCGTCGATCGCGACGATGGCGAGCGCCGCCTGTGCCGCCTCGCCGACGACCACCGCACCGGCGCGGTCGAGCAGGCGGCGCTTGGCGTCCGCCGCCTCGCCCTCGCCCAGCAGGATCACCGGTCGGCCCGCCAGCCGCACGAACAGCGGCAGGCTGTGCAGGCTCATGCCCCCGCCCTCACCCTTGCAGCCAGTCCGGCACGCGTTCGGCGGCGATCAGCGTCTCGGCCGCCACCCGGTCGGCGACGACGGCGAAGCGGTCGCCATCGACCAGCACCTCGGGCACCAGCGGCCGGCTGTTATAGGTCGACGCCATCGTCGCACCGTACGCGCCGGCGGTACGCAGCACGGCGAGGTCACCGGACACGACACGGTCGATGTCGCGCCCCATCGCGAAGGTGTCGCCGCTTTCGCAGACCGGGCCGGCGATGTTCGCCGTCATCCGCTCGCCGGTGGGGCGCACCGCGACGAAATCGTGATAGGCATCGTACAGCGCGACGCGGGCGAGGTCGTTCATCGCGGCATCGACGATGACATAGGGGTGGACGACGCCGGGCTTCACCCAGATCACCTCGGTCACCAGCACGCCGGCATTGCCGGCGATGACCCGGCCTGGCTCGAACATCAGTTCCGCGTCCCAGTCGGCGGTGACGCGCGCGACCATCTCGCCATATTCGGCCGGACTGGGCGGCATGTCCCCCGCCTTGTAGGGCACGCCCAGACCGCCGCCGAGATCGACATGGGTGATGGTGTGGCCGGCGGCGCGCAGCTCGGCGACCAGTTCGCCGAGGCGGACATAGGCGGCTTCCAGCGGCTTCAGGTCGAACAGCTGGCTGCCGATATGGACCGCGACTCCGCGCAGGTTCAGCCCCGGCAGGCCCGCCAGCCGATCGAAGATGCCGGGTGCCTGATCCACGGCCACGCCGAACTTGTTCTCCTTGCGCCCGGTCGAGATCTTGGCGTGGGTGCCGGCATCGACATCGGGGTTCACCCGCAGCGTGGCGGGCGCGCGCAGGCCGCGTTCATGCGCCAGTTGCGCAAGGACGACGCCCTCCTCCTCCAGTTCGAGGTTGAACTGGCCGATCCCCGCGTCCAGCGCGGCGGCGAGTTCGGCGCGGGTCTTGCCGACGCCGGAGAAGACGATGTCACTGGCCGGCATCCCGGCGGCCAGCGCGCGCCGCATCTCGCCGACCGAGACGACATCGGCGCCGTAACCCTCGTCGGCCAGCACGCGCAGCACCGCCAGATTGGGGTTCGCCTTGATCGCATAGGCCAGGTGCTTGCGCGGCACCCCGGCCAGCCCCTCGCGGAACACGCGCGCATGGCGACGCAGCGTCGCGGCGGAATAGATGTAGACCGGGGTGCCGACCGCCTCGGCGATCACCGGCACGGCCACGTCCTCGACGTGCATCACGCCATCTGAATAATCGAAATGGTTCATCGCGGTGGCAGATCGAACTCGTCATTGCGGCGTTGGTCGGAACGACGAAGCAGTTCGTCGCTGCGCTGCGGGCGCTGTTGCGGGGTGGGGGTGAGCAGTTCCTGTGGCGTCGGCGTAGCGCGTGCGCCCACCGGCGCGACGGGCAGCGAGCTGCCCTCCGGCGGTTTCAGCCCGGCGGCGGAGCCGCACCCGGCGAGCAGCAGCGGCAGCGCGATCAGGACGGGCCTCATGCCTCTCCCCTCGCCGCGGCAATCGCCGCGCGGACATTGACGGGGGCGGTGCCGCCGAAGCTGGTGCGGCTGGCGACCGAGGCATCGACCGACAGCACGTCGTAGACCGAGGCATCGATGCGGCCGTCGATCGCGGTCAGTTCGTCCAGCGACAGCGCGTCGAGGCCGATGCCCAATTCCTCCGCCCGCTTCACCGCGCGACCGGTGACGTGATGCGCCTCACGGAACGGCAGACCCGCCTCGCGCACCAGCCAGTCGGCCAGATCGGTCGCGGTGGAGAAGCCGGCCTCCGCCACCTGCCGCATCCGGTCGGTCCGGAAGGTGGCGCTGTCGATCATCCCGGTCATCGCCGCCAGGCATAGGCCCAGCAGGTCGTGCGCCTCGAACACCGGCGGCTTGTCGTCCTGCATGTCCTTCGAATAGGCGAGCGGCAGGCCCTTCATCGTCACCATCAGCGACGTCATCGCGCCCATGATCCGCCCGGCATGGCCGCGCACCAGCTCGGCCGCGTCGGGATTGCGCTTCTGCGGCATGATCGAACTGCCGGTCGACCATTGATCGGACAGCGCGACGAAGCCGAAGGGCTGCGACGCCCACAGCACGAATTCCTCCGCCAGCCGCGACAGGTGCAGCGCGCACTGGGTCGCCGCCGTCAGGTAGTCGAGCGCGAAGTCGCGGTCGCTGACGGCGTCGAGCGAGTTGGTGGTCGGTCCGTCGAACCCCAGCGCCGCCGCCGTCGCATGGCGATCGATCGGGAAGCCGGTGCCCGCCAGCGCCGCCGAGCCGAGCGGACAGCGGTTCAGCCGGCTACGCGCATCGGCGAAGCGGCTGATATCGCGCGCGATCATTGCGTGATACGCCATCAGGTGATGGCCCAGCGTCACCGGCTGCGCGGATTGCAGATGGGTGAAACCGGGCATCACGCTGCCGGCATGGCCCTCGGCCCGCGCCAGCAGCGCGACCTGCAGCGCGGCGAGCGCGGCCAGCACCTGATCGATCGCGTCGCGCACCCACAGGCGGAAATCGGTCGCGACCTGATCGTTGCGGCTGCGCGCGGTATGCAGCCGGCCGGCGACCGGGCCGATCGCCTCGGCCAGCCGTGCCTCGGTCAGCATGTGGATGTCTTCCAGCGACAGGTCGTGGGGGACGCCGTTCGCCGCGTAATCCGCCGCCACCGTCTCCAGCCCCGCCGCGATCGTCGCCGCATCTTGCGGAGACACGATGCCCTGCTTGCCCAGCATCGCGACATGCGCCAGCGATCCGGCAATGTCCTGCCGCCACATTCGCTTGTCGAACGGCAGCGAGGCGTTAATCTCGCGCATCACCGCCGAGGGCCCTTCCGCAAAGCGGCCGCCCCACATGGCATTGGAGGATTTCATGCGTTCGTCGATCATTCCGGTCCTGCTCGCGGGCCTGCTGGCCGCGTGCGGCGATAAGCCCTCGGCCCCGGCGGGGCAAGGCAATGCGGCGAGCACCGCCAGCGCGGACGAGGTGAGCGCCGACGAGGCACCCCCCGCCGCTGCCGCCGCGCCCCGCAGCGGCTCGTTCGATCGGACCCATGCGGGCGAGGCGGCGCCGACGCTCGGCTTCCTCGATCCCGCCGGCAAGCCGGTGACGCTGGCGTCGTTCCGGGGCAAGCCGGTGCTGCTGAACCTGTGGGCGACGTGGTGCGGCCCGTGCGTGAAGGAACTGCCGACGCTGGATGCACTGGCCACACGTGAGGCGGGGCGGCTCCATGTCGTGACGCTCAGCCAGGACATGGACCCGGCCAAGGTTGCGCCCTTCTTCGCCGCCCGGAAATTCACGACGCTGAAAGCCTATACCGATCCCAAGATGGCATGGGTGCCCGCGGTGGCCAGCAACCTGCCGACCAGCATCCTGTACGATTCGGCCGGGCGCGAGGTGTTGCGCACGGTCGGTGACCTCGACTGGACCGGTGAACCGGCGACGAAGGCGATCGCGGCGGTCGGATAGCGTCGGCGACCGGGGAATGGCGGGGACGTTGCATGTGCGACGTTCCCCGATCCGGCGGCATGACGGAATCGCCAGGAGCCGGGTCCAATCCTCAGTGCGGCCGGTTCCGACACGGTTGATTAGTATACCAAACAACGATGCCAGACGTCCATCGAAGCCGATCTCGTCCTACACCTAGAGGCGGGGTGCACGCCAACCGCGTGCCACCCAGACCAGCGAGGCGACTTAGGGACCCATCATGACGTCACTCAACAACCTGAAGATATCGATCAAAATATCCCTCCTGCTGTCGCTGATCGGAATCGTCGCCCTGGGCCTGGCATGGACATCGTCCAGCCGGCTGATGGCGGCCGATGCCCGGTACGGCAATCTGATCGCACATACGATGGAACCGACCATTCACCTCGCCCGCGCCAACCGGTCATTGCTGAGTATGAGCTACCGATCGTACCAGACGCTGGTCTATGACGGCGGCTCGCCAAAGGCCCGCGCCGCTGCCGAGGCCGAGAAAGCGGCGTTCGACGCCGCCATCGGATCGCTGAACCGGGCCAAGGCGGGCGACCCCGCCGCTGCGACGATCATCGACGATTTCGCCAGGGAACTGACGGCCGTGCAGGACAGGTACGCGCAGGGCGTCGCGTTGGGTGTTCGCAACGACAACGATGCGGCGCGCAGGATGCTGCAGGACGGCGACGCGCTTGCCGACCGACTGCAGGTGCGGTTCGCACCCTATAACGAGAAGCGGATCGATTTCGCCAAGACCTCGTCCGCCGATCTCGCCGCGTCGAACCGTCACACGTCGACGACGCTGATCGCGGTGGCGATCGTCAGCGTGATCGCCGGCTTGGGGCTGGCGATGGTCGCGACGCGCAAGGGTATCACGGGGCCGCTCGACCGGCTTCGCGGCCAGATGGCCGACATGGCCGGCGGCCGTTACGACGCCGGAATCGTCGGCGTCGATCGCGGTGACGAGGTTGGCGCGATGGCCAGGGCGGTACAGGTGTTCCGGCAGGACGGCATCGCCAAACAGGCGGCCGATCAGGCAAAGGCCCGCACCGATGCCGAACAGAAGATGGTGGTCGACACCGTATCGGCGCACCTGTCCGACCTGTCGAACGGCGACCTGACCGCGACGATCGACACGGATTTTCCCGCCGACTATGCGGCCCTGAAGGCGAATTTCAACGAGGCGCTGGACAAGCTGCGCGACCTGATCGGGTCGGTGTCGGACAGCGCCGCCACGATCCGTACCGGTTCCGGCGAGATCGCGCAGGCCTCCGAAGACCTCGCGCGGCGGACCGAAAGCAACGCCGCCTCGCTGGAGGAGACCGCCGCCTCGGTCACCCAGATGGACGGCCGCCTGCGTGCCTCGGCGGTGGCGGCGACGCGGACGGTGGAGCGCGCCGATCAGGCGATCGCCACGGTCGGTGGCGGTCGCGCGGTGGCCGACGAAGCGGTGCAGGCGATGGGCCGGGTGTCGGACAGCGCCAAGGGCATCGACTCGGTGATCGAGGGTCTCGACAAGATCGCGTTCCAGACGCGGGTGCTGGCGATGAACGCGGCGGTCGAAGCCGGCCGGGCGGGCGATGCCGGGCGCGGCTTCGCGGTGGTGGCCGATCTCGTCTCCGCTCTCGCGATGCGCGCCGAGGAGGAAGCCAAGCGGGCGCGCGACCAGCTGACGGTCACGCAGACCGATATCGTCACCGCGGTCGAAGCGGTCACCAAGGTCGATGGCGCACTCGCCAACATCTCGGACGACGTGACGCAGGTCCACCAACTGCTGGCGACGATGGCAACCGACAATCAGGCGCAGTCGGCGGCGATCACGCAGATATCCGTGGCGATCGGCACGATGGACCAGTCCACCCAGCAGAATGCCGCGATGGTCGAGGAAACCTCCGCCGCCGCGCGCAATCTGGCGGGCGAAGTCGGCAATCTGAGCGAGCAGGCAAGCCGCTTCACCATCGGACATACCGGCGCGCATGATCGCGCGTCGGCGGGCAAGCCGGATTACGGCAAGCCGGAGGCTTACGGCTCACATATCCGTCCCCTGCCGGCGGGCGCCCTTTCCGCCATGGTCCGCACGGACGACGAATGGACGTCATTCTGACGTCCGCGATGCGCGGCCCAGACCCCCAGGGCTGATGCCTCCCCGGCCATGACGGCCGCCGCACGACCGATGCCACCGCCCCAGACCGGGGCGGTGGCATCGCAGTTCAGACGCGCCCGTCGCCCCCGCCATCGACTGTCACGTCGGGCCGTGACACCCACCCGACGGCAATACCGGCCCATCCGGACGCGATAGCCCCGATCCCGATCCCGGATAGCGAACGCTACCACTCCCATTGCTTTGGCAGGAAAGACTTTTATACAGGGTCCCGGCCGTGGATGCGCTCGATTATGATAGCGCTATCACGATCAAGATGACGGCGTAACATGCCTTGGGCTGGTGCAGTCCGGCCATGAAGCGCGCATCCAGGAGAGGAAAAGAACAATGCAATCGACTGTCATCGCCCTGTCGCCGCGCGCACGCCCGAATCGCCAGCGGTGGTTGAACGCCTGTGCATCGTCGGCGCTGCTGGCCTTCGGCATTTCTCCCATGGTCGCGCTCGCCCAGACGACCGTTCCGGTCGCGAATGGCGACACCGGTCAGATTCAGCCCGGACAGGCGACGGCAGCGTCGGCGGCCAGCCACCCCGCACTGGCACGGCTGGCGAGCCGGCCCCTGCCGCACAGGCGCCGATCGGCACCGAAGCCGCCAGCGACCCCGCCGAGGGCGACGACATCGTTGTTACCGGTATCCGCGCCAGCGTGCGATCGGCGCAGCAGATCAAGCGCAACGCCGAACAGATCGTGGATTCCATCGCGGCCGAGGATATCGGCAAACTGCCCGACCGTAACGTCGCCGAGGCGTTGCAGCGGATTTCCGGCGTGCAGGTGGAACGCAGTTACGGCGAGGGCAGCGCGATCGCCATTCGCGGCCTGACCCAGGTCCGCACCGAGGTGAACGGCCGGGACAGCTTCACCGCCAATGGCGGCCGTGGTCTCAGCCTCGAAGACGTGCCGTCCGAATTGCTGGCGGGTATCGACGTCTACAAGAATCCGTCGGCCGATCTGGTCGAGGGCGGTATCGGCGGCCTCGTCAACCTGCGCACGCGCAAGCCGTTCGATTTCGCGGGGGCGAAATTCGCGGCGAGCTTCGGGCTCAACCATTACGATCTGGTGGACCAGACGGAGCCGCAGGCCAGCGCGCTGGTCAGCTATCGGTGGAACACGCCGATCGGACAGGTCGGCATCCTCGCCAACGTCTCTTACCAGCGGACCGCGTTCCGGCAGGATACGGTGTCCACCGAACCATTCTACACCTTCGGCGCCGGGACCGACCTCGGCCCCTTCCCGGGCCGTGGCAACGCGACGACCACCGTTCCGTCCGGCGCCGGCATCGGCCAGGTACAGGGCGACCGCCAGCGCTTCGGCACCGATATCGCGGTGCAGTGGCGGCCGACCGACCGGCTGGAATTCACGGGCGAGATGTTCCGCGCGGAATACAACTTCGTCTTCCGCGACTATTCGTTCTTTGCGTTCACCGGCACCAGCAACATCATCCCGTCCACGATCGATCCGCCGCAGTTCGACAGCAACGGCGAATTCATCCGCGGATCGTTCGTCGACGTACCGACCGCGTCCAACACCAGTTTCTCGACACGCGATTCGGTGACCACCGATTACTCGCTGAACGGCAAGTGGAATCCGACAGACCGGCTGAACGTCAGCGCGGATTTCCAGTACATCAAGGGTACGTCGAGCGCGGATCGCGCGATCGTGTCGCTCAGCCCACCGAACACGACGGTGACGCAGGACCTGTCGGGCGCCGTGCCGGTGCTGACGCTGCCGACCGGCGCAGGGTTCACCAACCCCGCGAATTACGGCCTCGGCTATTATCTGGACAACATCGACGATTCGTCGGCGCGCGAATATGCCGGGCGACTGGATGCCGAATATAAATTCGACGGCGCGCTGAAATCGATCAAGGTCGGCGGGCGCTACACCAACCGGCGCGCGAACAACGCCTCGACGTCGTACCGCAACTTCGTGGGCTTTTTCGGCGGCCCCGGCACGCTGCCGGACTCCAGCTTCTACGAGGTGTTCGACACCAGCAGCTTCTTCCGTGGCCGGCCCGGCCTGTTCGGCGACGTGCTCGCCTTCCCGCTGGCCATCCTGAACGATTATGGTTCGACGCGCCGCAAGCTGGCGACGCAATTGCCGGACGCGGCGGCGGCGGCGTTGATCGCGGGTCAGTCCTATCTGCCCAGCGATCGCAACACCCAGGTCGAAAAGACCTATGCCGGCTATGCGACCGCCCGGTTCGGGCTGGACGATTTCGCGGTACCGTTCGACGGCAATGTCAGTGTGCGGGTGGTCCGCACCGAATCCCGGTCCAACGGCTTCCTCAGCCAGACGCCGCAGGTCCGGGTACTCAATCCCGATGGATCGCCGGCCTTCAACGGCGACGGCAGCCCCGCCTTCCAGAACGGCACGACCAGTTTCGATGCGGTGAACGCGGACAGCAACTATACCAAGTTCCTGCCCAGCCTGAACCTGCGGTTCCGCTTCACGGAGCGGCTGCAGCTCCGGCTTGCCGGATCGAAGGCGCTGACGCGGCCGGACTTTTCGCAGCTCAATCCCAACCTGAGCATCACGCAACCCAATCCGGCCACGCCGAACCCGGTCCGTCCGATCGCCACCGGGGGCAATCCGTTCCTGCGGCCGCTGGAAGCGGACCAGTTCGACGCATCGCTGGAATGGTATTTCTCCAACACCGGGCTGCTGTACGCAGCCGGGTTCTACAAGAAGATCGACGGTTTCATCGCCAGCACGGTGACCCCGGAAACCTACACGTTCGGCAACACCAGCGTCGTGTACGACGTCAATCGCCCGGCCAATGGCGACGACGGCAAGGTCAAGGGCATCGAGATCGGCGGCAACACCTTCTTCGACTTCCTGCCGGGGCTGCTCAGCGGTTTCGGCGTGCAGGCGAACTTCACCTATGTGGATTCGGAGGCACCGTCGCCGACCGCGATCGATACCGGCGGCGCCCGCATCACCGTGCCGCTGGAAGGGCTGTCCAAGTACAGCTACAATCTGATCGGGCTGTACGAAAAGGGCCCGGTGTCGTTCCGCGCCGCGTATAACTGGCGCAGCCGGTACGTCCGCACGACGGCGGGTAACGGCACGCGCAACCTGCCGATCTACTCGAACGCGTTCGGCCAGCTCGACGCATCGGTCACGTACAGCTTCAACGATCATGTCGCGTTCACCGTCGACGGCACCAACCTGACCAACACGCGGCGCGACACCATCTTCGGGCTCGACACGCGGCCCCGCGATTCGGTCCTGAACGACCGCCGGATCAGCGGCATCCTGCGGCTGAACTTCTAAGGGGCGGCAGGGCGCCTGGATCGCTACCACGCGTCCGGGCGCCCTGCCCTTGGCACGACCGGCAAGATACTGGGGATTGCACGATGACACCGATCGATCGCCGCACCGTGCTGGCCGGCGCCACCGCACTGGGCCTGAACCCGCTTCCCCTCGCGGCGCAGGGCACGACGAATACCGCCGCCGCGCCATCGTCGCCGCAGGCGGCGCTGCGCCCGGTGACGGTGCCCGCCCCGCGCACCTTCACCGCCGACTGGGCGTCGCTGGCCGCCGGCTACACCGCACCGGACTGGTTCCGGGATGCCAAGTTCGGCATCTGGGCGCATTGGGGCGCGCCGTCGGTGCCCGCCGCCGGCGACGACTGGTACGCGCGCAACATGTACCTGCAGGGGCACCCCTCCTACGCCCATCACCGCGAACATTACGGCCACCCCGCCGATCGCGGGTTCATGGAGATCCAGCATGCGTGGAAGGCCGAACGCTGGGACCCCGCCGAACTGCTCGATCTCTACAAACATGCGGGCGCGCGCTATTTCATGGCGCTCGCCAATCATCACGACAATCTCGACTGCTATGCCTCGTCCCATCATGGCTGGAACACCACCCGTGTCGGGCCGGGGAAGGACATCATCGGCACCTGGGAGAAGCTGGCACGCGCGCGGGGCCTGCGCTTCGCGGTGTCGAACCATTCGGGTCACGCCTGGCACTGGAACCAGCCGGCCTATGGTTATGATCCGGAAGGCCCCCGGCGCGGCGAGCGCTACGATGCCGCCAGGCTGACACGCGCCGATGGTCGCGGCACGTGGTGGAACGGGCTCGATCCGCAACAGCTATATGGCGGGGCGACGATGCGGATGCCCGACGATATCGGGTCGATCGCCGAGGCCAATGCCTGGCACGCCGCCACCGACGGGCTGTGGAACGAGGGTCCGTCTCCCGACCCGGCATTCGTGAACCGCTGGCTGCTGCGCTGTCGCGAACTGATCGACCGTTACCAGCCGGACATGCTGTATTTCGACAACCACGACCTGCCGCTCGGTCAGGCCGGGCTGGATATCGCCGCCTATTTCTACAACCAGAATATGCGCCGCAACGGTGGCCGGCTGGATGGCGTCTGCACCGCGAAGGAAACCCCGCCCCAGCGCCGCATGGGGCTGGTCGATGTCGTGGAGCGGGGGCAGAAGGGCCATATCGACCCCTATCCGTGGCAGACCGAAACCTGTCTCGGCAACTGGTTCTATGGCGAGCAGTATCTGCGCGACAACCGCTACAAGACGCCTGCCAAGGTCCTCCACACGCTGTGCGACGTCGTCTCGAAGAACGGCAACATGATGCTCAGCGTGCCGATCAGGGGCGACGGCACGATCGATGCCCGGGAACGCGAGATCGTGGAGGCGATCGGCGTCTGGATGCGCCGTTACGGCGATGCGATCTACGCCACCCGGCCCTGGCGCATCCATGCCGAGGGGCCGACCGGTTCGGGCGGCGGCAGCTTTTCGGAGGGTGGCCAGGACACCGGCTATACGCCGCGGGATATCCGGTACGTCCGCAAGGGCACGGCGGTGCATGCGCTGGTGCTGGGCTGGCCCGAGGACGGCGTGGTGCGGTCGACCCTGCTGGGCGCCGCCAATCCGGTCGGCCGTGGGCGGATCGAGCGGGTGTCGGTGCCCGGCGGCGCGGCGCTGCCGTTTCGCCGCACCGCTGCAGCCCTGGAGGTCGATGTCCCCGCCGCGCTGCGCAACGCGATCGGCATCGCCCTGATCGTCGAGGGCCCCGGACTGACCGACTGAGCGATGGCGTGGGATGTCGGGCGGCGTGGGACGGCTGGCCCTGTGCCTTGCTTCCGCCTGCATCGAAGGCGGACAGGATCGCGATGCCGCCGGTCACGCCATCGCGATCGGCTTCGTCACCGATCGGACCCCACACCGGGGACATGGCGGATCACTGGCCCGAAGGGCCGCCATCCGATGGTGCCGGGGCAGGCGCCGGAGAACGCGGCCGCTCGGAGGTTTCCGAGGTCGACGTGTCCGGGATCGACGTGTTTGGGGTTGAAGGGGCCGGCTCCAGATCGCGGGGGACGAACGGGCGGACGCTCGGCGGCGGTCCCGTCATGCCGGCCGGATCGCTCTGGCCGCGGCCATGCAACCGGTCGATCTCGGCCTGCCGCCGGTTCAGGTAAAAGGCGCGGGACGCGGCATAGGGATCGGGCGAATTGTCGTGCAGGTCCTTCAGCGTCTGATCGAACTCGGACCGGTGGTCGAGCGCCCCGAGAACGCCGGCCGGTATCGCATAGGTCGCGCTGGTGAACGGACTGCCCACCGCCGCCGGCAGGATGAGGCGGTCGATCGCCCCGCCGAACAGGTCCCGGACGGTGGTCGGCCCCACCAGCGGCAGGAACAGGAACGGCCCGTTCTTGATACCGTAATAGCCCAGCGTGTTGGCGAACCCGTTCGAGCGTCGCGGCAGACGGAACGGCTTCCGCTTGGCGATATCCATGACCCCGACGGCGCCGATCGTGCTGTTGATCGCGAACCGGCCGACCGTCTCGACCGCCTTGCCCGGCTTCAACTGCAGCAGGAAGTTCAGAAAGACGATCGGTTCGCGCAGATTGTACAGGAAATTGTGGATGCCCGACCGGATCGGGCCCGGCACCGTCTTCTTGTACGTCCTGGCCACCGGGCCGACCACCGCACCATCCACCTTCTGGGTGACGGCGAAGGACTCGGCATTGATCGCGCGCAGGGGATCGCCTGCCGCTTCCTTGCGGCCGGTGACGACGATGTCGTTTTGCGGAGAATGGCCGGAGGGCAGCGCCTGCCCTGTCTGTGGCGGAGGCGGAGGGGTGGTAGGTGTTGCAGGCGTCGCAGGGTCAGCCGGCTCGGCAACGGGCGATGGTGGAACGGTGGTCGCGGCGGCCTGCGACGGGTCCTGACCGGGCGTTTCCTGCCCGACGGGCATTGCCTGCCCGCGCGCGCGCGGCAGGGCATCCAGGTCCATGTGGATCGAGGCGGTTGCGGCTGGTGGCACCAGCGCCGGCAATATCTCGACGGAACTGCCCGTGAGCAACAGCGCAACCATGACTACCGACATCGACGCTTGTCATCCTCTAAGCGGCTTCCGTCATCCTATGGAAGCCCAGTCGTTAACGACATGCTCCCTGATGCCCGCACGCGATAGGGCCAATCGTCACGGAGGGCGCCGGATCGATACCGAAACCCGCGCCCCCTTGTCGCGCGCACGCCGGGCTGCGGGGGCCAGATATGGGGCGGACGACGGGCCGCGCGAATGTCTCCGCTGTCGCCTCAGCCTTCGATCAGATCGCGTATGCGCGTCGCGAGGATGTCCATCCCGAACGGCTTGGTCAGGACATGCATGCCGGGGTCGAGATGACCATGGCTCAACACGGCGTTCTCCGCATATCCGGTGATGAACAGAACCTTCAGATCGGGCCGCACGACGCGCGCGGCGTCGGCGACCTGCCGGCCGTTCAGCCCGCCGGGCAGGCCCACGTCCGTGATGAGCAGATCGATGCGCAGGTCGGAGTTGATGACCTTCAGACCGGCCGCACCGTCCGCCGCCTCGATCGCGGTATAGCCCAGGTCGGTCAGGACCTCCGCGACGAGCATCCGCACGGTCGGCTCGTCATCCACGACCAACACCGTCTCCCCGGCCTCGGCACGCGGCGCCGCCCCGGTTTCGGCCGCGATGTCGGTCGTATCGGCCTCCCCTTGATGCCGGGGGAGGTAGACGCACACCATCGTACCCTGATCGACCTCCGAATAGATCGCCACCGAACCACCCGACTGTTTGGCGAAACCGTAGATCATCGACAGGCCAAGGCCGGTGCCCTCGCCGATCGGCTTGGTGGTGAAGAACGGATCGAACGCCCGGGCGATCACCTCCGGCGTCATGCCGGTACCCTTGTCGGACACGCACAGGAAAATATACTGGCCGGGGTCCAGACCACGCTCTGCGGCCATGCGCTGGTCCATCCAGCGGTTGCACGTCTCGATCGTGATCGTGCCGCCCTGCGGCATCGCGTCCCGCGCGTTGATGCACAGGTTAAGGATGGCGTTCTCCAGCTGGCTGGGATCGATCAGGCTGGGCCACAGCCCGGCGGCATTGACCGTCTCGACATCGACCAGAGGCCCGACCGTGCGGCGGATCAGGTCCTCCATGCCACTGACGAGGTGGTTGACGTTGGTGGGCTTGGGGGCGAGCGTCTGCCGGCGCGAGAAGGCGAGCAGCCGGTGGGTCAGTGCCGCCGCGCGCTTGGCCGCACCCTGCGCCGCGCCGACATAGCGTTCGACATCGGCCGTCCTGCCTTGGGCGATACGAATCTGCATCATTTCCAGACTGCCGGAAATGCCGGTCAGCAGGTTGTTGAAATCATGCGCGAGGCCACCGGTAAGCTGGCCGACCGCTTCCATCTTCTGCGCCTGTCGCAGCGCATCCTGTGCCGCCATGAGATCCGCGGTCCGCTCGGCGACGCGGACCTCCAGCGTCTCGTTAAGCTCCCGCAGCGCCTTTTCCGCGCTCTTGCGCTCGGTCAGGTCCAGCATCGCCCCGATCATCCGGATGGCGGCGCCTTCCTCGTTGCGGAAGACGTGCCCGCGGTCGAAGACATCGGCGAAACTGCCGTCGCCGCGGCGAAAGCGATACTCGGACGTCCAATGGTCGTCCGCCCCGGCGATGACGGCGTGGATATCGGCATCGACCCGTTCCCGGTCATCGGGATGGATGTTCCCGATCCACCAGTCGCCGGTCGGCTCGATCTCGTCCTCGGCATAGCCGAACAGCACCCGTACCGCCTCGTTCCACTCGACGCAGTTCGAGGCCAGGTCCCAGTCCCAGATCGCGTCGTTGGTCGCCTTGGCGGCCAGACGGTAACGCTGCTCGGTTTCACGCAGCGCGGCCTCGGCGCCGCGCCGTTCGGTCTCGTCGCGGACGATCTTGATGAACCCGGTGATCGCACCCTGCGCATCGTGCAGCGGACGAACCGAGCCATTGGCGAAGAACCGGCTTCCGTCGCGTCGAACATGCCATCGCTCGTCACTGGCACAACCCTCGTCGCGTGCCCTCGTCAATTCGTGCGTGGGAATGCCGGCGGCGCGATCCTCGGGGGTGTACAGGATATCGACGGAGCGGCCGCGAATCTCGTCGGCGGACCAGCCGAAGACGGTTTCGGCACCGGGCGTCCAGTCCATCACCCAGTTCCGGGTATCGACCGTGAATATGGAATGATCCTTCACCCCTTCCACGATACGGCGGTTACGCTCCTCGCTCTCCCGCAACTCGGTCTGCACCCGATGGGTCGCCGTGACATCCTGCCCTTCGACGAAGATGCCGGTCACGTGGCCGGCATCACCGACGATCGGTTCGTAGATGAAGTCGAGGATACGCTCCTCCCGGCTGCCGTCTTCCACCTCCAGCACAAGCGGGATGTGATGGGCGACGAAGCGCTCGCCGGTCTGATAGACGCGGTCCAGCAGTTCGTAAAAGCCCTGGCCTGCCAGTTCGGGAAAAGCCTCGCGCACCGTCCGGCCCACGAATTCCCGGTTGCCGAACAGGCGGCGATAGGTCGCGTTGGCGAACTCGAAGATATGCCCCGGCCCCTGCAGGATGGTGATGAACCCCGGCGCCTGTTCGAACAGACGCCGCTGCCGCCGGGTATCGGCGGCGCGGCGGCGCTCGGCCAGGATCTGATCGGTAATCTCGGTACAGGCGCAGAACACCCCTTCCACCGTCCCGGCCTTGCCCCGGACCGGCGTGTACGAGAACGCGAAATGGGCCTCCTCCACATACCCCCGCCGGTTCATCATCAGCGTGATGTCGTCCATATGGACAGGCAGGCCGCCATAGGCCTGCCGGACGATCGGGGTCAGGTCGGCCTCGATTTCCGCCCAGACCTGCATGAACGGGCGCCCCAGCGCGTGCGGATGCTTGTCCGCCAGAATGGCCGCATAGGCGTCGTTGTAGAACAGCGTCTGCGCCGCACCCCAGACGACGAACATGGGCTGGTTGGAACCGAGCACGATGCCCACCACGGTCTTCAACGGAGTCGGCCATTCCGCCGGCACGCCCAGAGCGGTGTCGCTCCAGTCATAGGCGCGGATGGCCGCCCCCATCTGGCCACCGTCGATGAGAAAACTCAGCATCTGATGTTCCGATGTTATGATGTCCGACCTGTCGGCCCGGCACGCCGTTCGTCGTTCGACGCCCGGTCCGGCATCTAGGCCGCGCGAGGGTCTCGCTCAATGAAACTTCGCCAAAAACGGCAAGATCTCTCCCGATATCCGGCATCGGCTCGACCGGTGGAGCCACGCCGGTGCCATGCGGTTTCAACGTCGAACCACGCGGGGTTTGTGGAATCCTCTACGGACTCCCCGGTTACTTATCCAAGTCGAAGGTGGATATCAGACCTTCGTATGGTCGTTATCCTGCCCACGACGGCAGCATATCCGACCGGTGCCATCCAACCTCCACCGCCTTCCCAACGATGCCATGCATCGCTGGGACTTCGGGCGGCTCCGCCAAGCGATGCATGAGGACAACCCTTTGCCACGGGAAACCAGCCGGCCCTTCACGGCGCGCGGCATCCGCTTCTTCTTCCCGGCACGAGCCGCGGGCGATGACAGGGCGCCAGGCCATGTCCGGGGCCGGCTTGGAAGTGATGGTGATGCCGGACGGTTCTTGCGAACCCTCCGTCCTGCGGATCCCGCTCGGAGCCTTCGACTTAACCCGCTCCATCAGGCTGGCCTGGACCGCGCCTATCGACGCGCAATCCGCCCCCCCATCGCCAGATCACCGCCGCACTGGACGCTTTGATTGCATCCATACCAGCCCTCACGATGGCGGCATCGATGGCCAGCTTCGATCGTCCCGTGTTTCGAGGGGTACCCGTTTGTGGGAAGAAGTACCGGAAACGGGCGGGATAGTGGCCGAGCTTCCACCCCAGACCCGCAAGCATGCGGTCGGGAAGACGCGCTGGCCCCGGGCGGATCATCGTTCGGAGCAAGATGCGCGGAAATCGACCACTGCCAAGCTCGGCAAGGCGGCAGGGAAAGCCGTCATTGGGAACCGTTGTAATCCGGTGTTATGAGAGCTGGCCCATCAAGGCGGTGGTGCTGACACCGGAAGACGGCGATCTTGCGATCGATTTGCGCAGTGAGCTTGCTGCGATGCTATCGCTATATGTTGGAGCATAAACGCAGCAAGCCCCGGAGCGTGTAGCTACCGAGGCGGTGGTGTGTGGTGTATTGGGGGGATATGGTTGCGGGGACAGGATTTGAACCTGTGACCTTCAGGTTATGAGCCTGACGAG
>NZ_JACYUG010000010.1 GCF_014841615.1 Sphingomonas sp. CFBP 8760
ACTACTTCAGCTCCTGCGGCTATGATCCGGACTGAATGGAATCCGCTCTAATGTCATCCCGCTTTAGGGCCGGGCCGGCTCGCGTTCCAGCGCGTTCATCGCGGCGTGGACGCGCGCCTCGGCTTCCTCGCGGGGCAGGCCGGGGGGGACGGGGGCGCCGAAACGCAACGTCGCCACCCCCGGCCGCTTCAGCCCGCGCCGGGGCCAGAGCAGGCCGATATCGGTGGCGATCGGCACGGTCGGCAGCTTCAGCATCCGGTAGAGACCGGCGAAGCCGGGCTTGAGCGGCGGGCTTTCGCCGGGATCGACCCGGGTGCCTTCGGGAAAGATCAGGATCGAGCGGCCTTCGGCGCGGGCGGCGGTGGCGTCGCGCATCATCGATCGCATCGCCTGCGCCGATGCCTCGCGGTTCACCACGATCGCGCCGTAGCGCCGCGCCGACCATCCCCAGAAGGGCAGGCGGGCCAGTTCCTCCTTCAGCACGATCGCCGGGCCGTCCAGCCGGCTTTGCAGGTCCAGCGTCTCCCACATCGACTGGTGCTTGGCGGCGTAGAAGACCGGTCCGGCGGGGCGTTCCCCCTCCACCCGGATGCGGATGCCCAGCAGCCAGCGCACCGTCCAGCCGTGGAACCGGGTCCAGAAGCTGGCGTGGCGGATCATCGCACGCCGCCCGAACGCCGCCGACAGCGGCGTGCTGAGCACGATCGGCACCGACAGGGTGTAGAAGACGACGGCGAACAGGATATTGCGAATGAGGACGATCATGATCCGATCCCCAGCCACAAGGCGACCCGGCGCAGCAAGAATTTATTGTATTCGTTGACCAGCGTGCCGAGCCGCGGCGTGCCCGGCACCCCGTCGCCCAGCACGATGACATGGCTGCCCAGCACGGCGGCCAGCTCCATCCGCGCGCGGGGCAGATGCCAGTCCGAGGTGACCAGCCGCACGATGCGGTAGTCGTGCCTGCGGACCCAGGCGGCGGTCTCCTCCGCATTGGACCGGGTGTCGACCGCCTCCGCGCCCAGATCGATGCAGCAGGCGAACAGGGCGCGCGGCACCTGATAGGTATGGGCGAGATCGCGGGGCCGCACCCCCGGCCCGACCCCGGTGACGAGCATCCGCCGCGCCTGGTGCGCCTGCAACATCGCAAGGCCGCGATCGATGCGGCCCGGCCCGCCGGTGGGGACGACGATCGCATCGCTGGTGTTGTTCTCCAGCGGGCCGGGCAGCGACACGGTGAAGGCGACGAACCCGAAGCACCAGCCGAGCACCAGCAGGGACAGCAAGCGCAGCATCACGCCAGCCGCCCCAGCATGGCGGCCACCGCACGCCAGGCCGCCGCGATCGCCAGCGCCGCCAGCGCGACCGGCAGCACGGCCAGCACCGCCCAGTCGCGCGGGGCCAGCGCGGCACCGGCGATTAGGTCCGACCCCAGCGTGGCGACCGCGGCGTCGACCGGCACCAGGATCGCGAGCGCACCGATGCCGCCGATCGCCGCCCCCGCCAGCACCGTGCCCACGATCCGCCACCGGAACGGGGCCGCCAGCTGGCGATCGGTGGCGCCGAGCGCGTGGATCACCGCGATCGCATCATGCCGGCGCAGCAGGGCGTGCCGCATGGCCCGGCCGGCGATCACGGGGATCGCCGCCGCCGGGAGCAGCACAAGCGCGGCGGCGACCCACTGCAACCGGCGCAGCAGCCCGGCGACGGGGGCCAGCCAGCGATCGGCGCGGTCGATCCGGATCACCGCGACCGCGCCGCGCAGCCGGCGCTCGATCGCGGGCAGGGCGGCGGCATCGTCCAGATCGACATCGATCATGGCGGGGATCAGGGCGGCGATCGGCAGCCCGGCGCCGTCCTCCCCCAGCCAGGGCCGCAACAGCCGCCGCAGCGTGGCGGGATCGACCGGGGTGGCACGCACGACGCCCGGCGTGGCATGCAGCAGGCCGAGCGCGCGACCGGCGACGGCGGCGGGCACCTGCACCGTCAGCCGGGCGCCCTGCTGACGGTCGAGCGTGCGGGCGCTGCCGGCGACGCCCAGCCCGAACGCGGTGGCGACGATCGCCACGAAGACGAGCATCGCCAGCAACGCCGCGAGGGCGCGGTCGCCGCGCGCCTCGGTGGGAAACCACGCGGGTCCCGGCGTCATGCCGGCACCGGCGCGGCGGGATCGGGGATGGCGGCAGGCGGCCGGGCGGCGGGATCGTGCAGCCGCCCCCGGTCCAGCCGCAGCATCCGTGCGCGCGGCAGGCGGGTGAACAGCCGGCTGTCATGCGTCGCCATCACGACCGTGGTGGCATCATCGCCCAAGGTGCCGAGCAGGACCAGCAACCGGTCCGCGGCGGCGGGATCGACCATGCCGGCCGGCTCGTCCGCGACGACCAGCGCGGGGCGGGCGACGAAGGCGCGGGCGATCGCCACCTGCTGCCGCGCCCCCGCCGACAGGGTGGCGGGCAAGGCATGGGCCCGGTCGGCCATGTCGATCCGCGCGAGCATCCCCGCCACCGCGCGGTCGATCTCGTCCGGGGGGAGGCCGGCGACCCGCAGCGGCAGCGCGACGTTCTGGGCCACCGACAGGTGGGGCAGCAGCCGGCCGTCGCGGTGGACCATGCCGATGCGGCGGCGCAACGCCGGCAACCGCGCGCGCGGCAGCGCCGTCACCTCCTCGCCGAACAGGTGCAGCGTGCCGCGGGTCGGCCGGCGAACCAGGCCGAGCAGGTCGAGAAACGAGGTCTTGCCCGCGCCGCCGGGGCCGGTGAGCAGATAGAAGACGCCGGCGTGGAGCGAGACGGTGATGTCGGCCAGCACCTCGGGCGCGGTGTCGCTGTCGGGATCGTCCGGGGCGACCATGGCCGGCACCGGCCCCGGCACTGGCACCGACATCGGCCCCGGCTGGGCGCCGGGCGCCGGTTCCGTACCCGTCGCATGGCGCAGGCCGACATTCTCGAACTGCACGATCGTCGTCATGGATGGCACCAGCCTTCGCACGGGCGGGGCCGCGCTTCAAGCATGGCGGCGCGCTTGATGCTTGCCACGCGCCGAGGCCGCGTGGCACATCATGGCGCGAACGGCCATCATGGCCCCTTCCGTGAGCCATGCACCCCGCCCGATGATCCTCGAATGTCCCGAATGCAGCACCCGTTATCTGGTGCCGGATGCCGCGATCGGCCTGGAAGGGCGGACCGTGCGCTGCGCCAGCTGCCGGCACAGCTGGTTCCAGGCGCTGCCCGACACCGAACTGGAACTGGGCGCGGACCATGTGCTGCCGCCGTCCGATGCCGCCCCGCCCGAGCCGGAGCCCGGCCCGGCCGCCCCCGCCACCGTGGTGCCGACGATGGGGCCGGCAACCGGGAACGCCATCGGGAATGCCATCGGAAACGGGGACTGGGACGATACCGGGGCGGCGTCGCGCGGCGGGCGGGTCGCGGCGGGCAGCGCATCGGGTTCCTATCCGCTGCCGGTGGCGGTGCCGCAGCGGCGGCGACGGCGCCCGGCGCGACGCTGGGCGATCCTGGCGGTGCTGGCCGGGCTGGCGATGGTGGCGGCGGTGGCGGCGATCCTGTGGACGGGGGCGCCGGGCCTCGCCTCGCAATTCGGCCTGTCATTCGGGCCGGGGGAATCGCCGCTGCGGCTGCGCGACAATCCGATCGAGCGGCGCGAGCTGGAGAACGGATCGGAACTGTTCGCGGTGAGCGGGCAGGTGCTCAACCCCTCCACCACGCTGCAACGCATCCCCGATATCCGCGCGGAACTGCGCGATGCGGAGGGCAAGCTGGTCTATAGCTGGACGATCACGCCGGAACGGCGGACGCTGGCGCCGGGCGGGGCGATCGACTTCAATTCCGCCAAACTGGACGTACCGGCCACGTCGCGACGGCTGGAACTGAGCTTCGCGGGCGAGAACTGAGCAGGGGCGAACGCGGATAATATGGCACGGTTTCGCCGATCGGGCATTGCCGGGCCGGATACCCTCTGCTAGGGGCGCTCGCCTACCGGCCGCCGGGTTTCATCCGGCGTGCATGACATGGGCGGCCATGGCGGAATTGGTAGACGCGCAACGTTGAGGTCGTTGTGGGCGAAAGCCCGTGGAAGTTCGAGTCTTCTTGGCCGCACCATTCTCTTCCCCATCCGTATGAGTCGGTTCCCGTGCGGGGTATGACGGGCAAAATCGCTGATTTCGCTTCGATGCGACCATAGCGGTTCTTTCTTACCTACAATCACTCTCATCAATGGCTGACAGGATGGGGTGTTCGACGGGACCGGTAAGGGCCGGTACGCGCATGATCCATCCGTGTCGTGATGGTAAGGATCATGTGATGGACTGGTTTACCCGGGTTGCACCGATCAGGCAGAAGATGGCGATCGTCGTGATGACGATGGTGGCATCGGTTGCGGCGACGGCACTGATCGGACTGGGATCGGCGCTGGCAGGATATCCCTGGGCCGGATTCGCGGCGGCGCTGGTGCTGACGGCGATCGTCGCGGTCGCCGGCATGGCGATGCGTCGGGGCGTGTGCGACCCCTATGTCGGCACCGTCGTGCGCATGGAGGGGCTCGCCGCGGGCGATCTGGCATCGCCGATCGAGTTCACCGAATATCGCGACTGCGTCGGCCGGATGACCAAGGCGATGTTCACTTTCCGCGACACCGCGGTCGCCAATCAGGCCCATGCGAAGGCGCAGGCGGCGATCGTGACGCTGCTGGGCGAGCATCTCGGCCAGTTGCACAGTGGCGATCTGACGACGCGGATCGAGGTCGATCTGCCGACCGACTATGCGGTCCTGAAAGCCAACTTCAACGACGCGGTCGTCGCGATCCGCGACCTGATCGGCGCGGTGTCGGAAAGCGCGACCGCGATCCGTACCGGCTCCGGCGAGATCGCGCAGGCGTCCGAAGACCTGGCGCGGCGGACCGAAAGCAACGCCGCCTCGCTGGAGGAGACCGCTGCATCGGTGACGCAGATGGACGGCCGCCTGCGCGCTTCGGCGGTGGCGGCGACACGGACGGTGGAACGCGCCGATCAGGCGATCGCCACGGTCGGTGGCGGCCGCGCGGTGGCGGACGAGGCGGTGCAGGCGATGGGCCGGGTGTCGGACAGCGCCAAGGGCATCGACTCGGTGATCGAGGGTCTCGACAAGATCGCGTTCCAGACGCGGGTGCTGGCGATGAACGCCGCGGTCGAAGCGGGCCGGGCGGCGGATGCCGGTCGTGGCTTCGCGGTGGTGGCCGATCTGGTGTCGGCACTGGCGATGCGCGCCGAAGAGGAAGCCAAGCGCGCGCGTGACCAGCTGACGGTGACGCAGACCGATATCGTCACCGCGGTCGAGGCCGTCACCAAGGTCGACGGCGCGCTCGCCAACATCTCGGGCGACGTGGCGCAGGTGCACGAACTGCTGGCGACGATGGCGGCGGACAATCAGGCGCAGTCGGCCGCGATCACGGAGATATCCTCGGCGATCGGGACCATGGACCAGTCGACCCAGCAGAACGCCGCGATGGTCGAGCAAACCTCGGCCGCCGCGCGCAATCTGGCGGGCGAGGTCACCCATCTGTCGGAACAGGCCAATCGCTTCAAGATCGGCGAGTCCGCCGCCCCGCATCGCCCGGCCACCCCGGCACGGCCATCGATGGCGCAGAAGATCGCCTATGCCTCGCCCGTCCGGCCGCTGCCCGCCGCCGCCATCCCGGCGATGGTCCGCTCCGAGGACGACTGGAACGAGTTCTGACGACGCGGGAGCACCGGCGGATCAGGTCCGCCGGTGCTCCCCTTCGCCGGTCCCGTTACTGGTCCCGTTACTGGCCCCATCACTGGCGGCACGGCGCAGCAGGAGATAGCCGCAGCCCGCCGCCAGCAGCGATCCCGCCAGCACCCCCAGCTTCACCCGGTCGCCGAGCAGCGGGTCGCCGGGAAAGGCGAGCTGGCCGATGAACAGGCTCATCGTGAAGCCGATGCCGCCGAGCAGGGCGATGCCGTGAACCTGCCGCCACGATGCGCCGTCCGGTCGGGGCGCGAGGTCGAACCGGTCGGCCAGCCAGATGCTGCCCATGATCCCCACCTGCTTGCCGACGAACAACCCGGCCGCGATGCCCAGCACCAGCGGTTCGGCAAAGGTCGCCAGCCCGATCCCGCCCAGCGTGACGCCGGCATTGGCGAAGGCGAACAGCGGCACCACCACGAACGCGATCCACGGCTCCAGCGCATGTTCCAGCCTGACGAGCGGCGACCGGCCGCCGTCCCGGTCGGACAGCGGGATCGCGAACGCCGCCAGCACGCCGGCGACGGTGGCATGGATGCCCGATCGCAGCACGCAGACCCACAGCAACGCGGCGAGCAGCAGATAGGGCGTCAGCGTGGTGACGCCGCGCCGGTTGAGCGCCACCATCAGCGCCAGTAACCCCGCCGCCGCCGCGAGGGCGAACGCATCGAGCCCATGGCTATAGGCCAGCGCGATGATCGCGACCGCGCCCATGTCGTCGACCACCGCGACCGCCGTCAGGAAGACCTTGAGCGACGCCGGCACGCGCGGGCCGAGCAGCGCCATCACCCCGACCGCAAAGGCGATGTCGGTCGCCGCCGGGATCGCCCAGCCGCGCGCCAGCCCCGGCGTGCCGCCCGCGATCGCCAGATAGACCAAAGCCGGCACCGCCATCCCCGCCGCCGCCGCGATGAACGGCAGCGTCCGGGCCGCCGGGGTGGCGAGGCGCCCGACCAGCAGTTCGCGCTTGATCTCCAGCCCGACCAGCAGGAAGAACAGCGCCATCGCGCCGTCGTCGATCCACTGGTGGATCGTCAGCGGCCCGGCCGGGGCGTGGAGTAGCGCGGCATAGCCCGCCATCGTCGCGGACAGGTTGGCGGCGATCATCGCCAGCACCGCCGCCACGATCAGCACGATCCCGCCCGCCGCCTCGCCTTTGAGGAGCCTGCGCAGGGACGGGGCGGGGCGCGGCAGCGGGATCAATCCGCCTTCGCCAGTGCTTCGGCGATCAGTCGGCGCGAATTGTCGATGCCGTAAAGCGCGAAGAAGCTGCCCATGCGCGGCCCCTGTTCCGATCCCAGCAGCGTTTCGTACAACACCCTGAACCAGTCGCGCAGCGCCTCCTTGCCGTAATGCGCCTTGCCGATCTCGTAGACGTGGTTCTGCAGCGTGACGGCGGGGTCCTCGCCCTCGCGCGCGGTGCCGTCCTCGCTGGCCAGCGCCGCGTCCAGGTCGCGCAGCGCCTGCGCCTCCGATGCGGTCGGCGCGCGGCGGTTGAGCGTCGGTGCGACGAAATCGCGGCCATAGGCGACGGCATAGCCGATCAGCTTGTCGAGCGCGGGGTGGGTTTCCGTCGACAGGGCGGGATCGTAGCGATGCAGGAACGCCCACATCGTATCGCGATCGCCGACGCCGGGCAGGCTGGCGAGATTGAGCAGCAGGCCGAAGGTCACCGGCAACGTCTCGTCCGGCACCTTGCCGTCATGGATGTGGTGGACGGGGTTGCCCAGCCGCTGCTTCAAGTCCTGCCCCGCATAATTGCCCCGGAACTGCCAATATTCGTCCACCGCGCGCGGGATCACGCCCATGTGGAGCTGCTTGGCCTTCTTGGGTTCGCGATACGCGTAGAAGGCGAGGCTTTCGTCCGGGCCATAGGTCAGCCACTGGTCGATCGACAGGCCGTTGCCCTTCGACTTCGAGATCTTCTGGCCGTGTTCGTCGAGGAACATCTCGTAGTTGAACCCCTCGGGCGGGCGGCCGCCGAGCACGCGGGCGATCTTCGACGACTGCGTCACCGAATCGATCAGGTCCTTGCCCGCCATCTCGTAATCGACGCCCAGCGCGACCCAGCGCATCGCCCAGTCGACCTTCCATTGCAGCTTGGACAGGCCGCCCAGCGCGGACTGGACGATGCGTTCGCCATCGTCGTCGGTGAAGGCGATCGTGCCGGCGTCCGCATCCAGCACCTCGACGGGTACCTGCAACACGATGCCGGTCTTCGGGCTGATCGGCAGGACGGGCGAATAGGTCTCGCGCCGTTCCGCGCGCAGCGTCGGCAGCATCACGTCCATGATGCCCTGGTAATGGCGCAGCACCAGCCGCAGCGCATCGTCGAACCGGCCGCCGGTGTAGTATTCGGTCGACGAGGCGAAGTCGTAGTCGAAGCCGAACTGGTCGAGGAAGCTGCGCAGCCGGGCGTTGTTGTGCGCGGCGAAACTGTCATGGGTGCCGAACGGATCGGGGATCCGCGTCAGCGGCTTGCCGAGATGTGTCCGAAGCATGTCGCCGTTGGGCACGTTGTCGGGCACCTTGCGCAGGCCGTCCATGTCGTCGCTGAACGCGATCAGCCGGGTCGGCTGGTCGCTGAGCGCGTGGAAGGCGTTGCGGACCATGGTGGTGCGCAGCACTTCGTTGAAGGTGCCGATATGCGGCAGGCCGGAGGGGCCGTAGCCCGTCTCGAACAGGATCGGCGCGGGCGTGCCGTCGGTGGCGGGCTTGCCGTTCGGATAGCGCTTGAGAAGCTTGCGCGCCTCCTCGTAAGGCCATGCCTTGGAATCGTGGGCGGCGGTGCGCAGGTCTGGATCGGTCATGATGCCCCTGCCTCTGCCGCCTTGGGGACCGAAGCGCAAATCCGCCGAAAATTATTTCAACGGGTGGGAACCAATGTCGCCGCCGGGATTTGGTACCTCTTGGTTTTCCGGCCATTCGGAACAGGGATACATTATGATGAAGAAGACGTTCGCTCTCGGTATCGCAGCCGGCCTGATTTCGCTGTCCGCCTGCAACACGAGCCCCACCGAACAGGCGGCGGACAATATCGAGTCGAACACCGAGGCGGTCGCCGACAACCTCGAAGAGGCGGCGGACAACGCCACCACCGACGCTGGCGAGGACGCGCTCGAGAACCAGGCGGATGCCGTGCGCGCGACCGGCCAGAATCAGGCAGAGGACATGCGCACCAACGATCCGGACACCAACCTGTCGAACGGTCTCTGATCCACGACGGTTACCGGTAAGATTCCGGCCGCTCCCAAGCGCGGCCCGGATCGGAAAGGCGCCCGGGGAAACCCGGGCGCCTTTTTCGTTTGTGCCGGCGTCGTAATTCGGAAGCGTGTCGTAATTCGGTGGCGTATCGCTTTCGTTCCGCTCTACATGGCGGAATGCTGCCCTATCCCGCCCTCCACGCCAGCCATGGCGGCATCTGGATCGCGACGGCGGACGGATCGCGCGGCGTCGGCCGGGGGGAGGCGATCCGGATCGCGGCGGATACGCCCGTCATCCTGCTGAACGCGCCGCTGATCGGGCAGCGGCTGGGCTATGCCGAACTGTCGGGGCTGGACCTGCTCGAACTGTTCGCGTTCCTGCATCCGGCGCGCTTCGCGGTGCCGACCCCCGCCGGCCTCGCCCGCGCGGTCGACCTGTCGCCGCCCGAACGGGATGAGGATGTCGCCGCGTTCCTGCTGGAGGCCACCGCCGCGCTGCTCGCGGTGCCGGCGGGGCACTGGCCGGAGCGGGAGGGGGCATGGGCGGTGGCGCAGTCGCTGACCCGGCTGCGCTGGCCATGGGGGCCGGTGATCGGCCCGCGCGTGGCGAAGCCGACGGTCGACGAACGCTGGCTGTTCTCGAAACTGCCCGAATGGGAGGAGGCGCCGCCGCGCCCCGCGCCGCGCACGGTGGAGATCGCGCCCGGTGCCGCCGAGGCGCGGCTGGCCGAACTGACCGGCGGCACGGCGGAGGAGCGACCGGGGCAGCGTGCCTATGCCGCCGCCGTCACCGCCGCCTTCGCCCCGCGCGCGATGCGCGATGCGCCCAATCTGGTGCTGGCGGAGGCGGGGACCGGGATCGGCAAGACGCTGGGCTATCTGGCGCCGGCCAGCCTGTGGTCGCAGGCAGCGGGCGGGGCGGTGTGGATATCCACCTATACCAAGGCGCTGCAACGCCAGCTGTCGGCGGAGACGGCGCGCGTCTATCCCGATCCGGTGCTGCGCGCCGAACGGGTGGTGACGCGCAAGGGCCGCGAGAATTACCTGTGCCTGCTCAATCTGGAGGATGCGTTGCAGGGCGGCTTCGCGGGCCGCGCGGCGGTGCTGGCGCAACTGGTCGCGCGCTGGGCGGCGTACAGCAAGGACGGCGACATGGTGGGCGGCGACCTGCCCGGCTGGCTGCCGACGCTGTTCCGGCGCAACGGCCCCGCCGCGCTGACCGACCGGCGCGGCGAGTGCGTGTATGCCGGCTGCCCGCATTACCGCAAATGCTTCATCGAACATGCCGCGCGCGCCAGCGCGGACGCCGACATCGTCATCGCCAACCATGCGCTGGTGATGGTGAACGCCGCGCGGGGCCGCGAGCTGGCGACGCGGCCGACCCGGTATGTCTTCGACGAGGGGCATCACCTGTTCGACGCCGCCGATTCGATGTTCGCCACCGCGCTGACCGGCAGCGAGACGATCGAGCTGCGCCGCTGGATATTGGGGCCGGAGGCGGGCGGGCGCGGGCGGCGGCGGGGGTTGCAGGCGCGCCTGTCCGACGTCGCCAGTTACGACGAGGGCGGGGCGCGCGCGATCGCCGACGCGGTGCAGGCGGCGCAGGCGCTGGCGTCCGACGGCTGGATCGGCCGGCTGGCGGAGGGGCAGCCGTTCGGCCCGATCGAAACGCTGCTCGCCGCGGTGCGCGGCCTGACCTATGCGCGCGCCGAACAGCCGGGGGATGCGGGGTACGGGCTGGAGACCGAACTGGCCGAGCCGACCCCCGAACTGATCGAGGCGGCCGCCCCCGCCGCCCACGCGCTCGACGCGCTGCTGCGTCCGCTGGTCACGCTGGGACGACGGCTGGAGGCGGTGCTGGCGGAGGCGCCCGACTGGCTGGACGCGGCGGCGCGGGCGCGGGTGGAGGGGGCGATCGCCTCCACCGGCTGGCGCGCGGAGACGGTGGCGGCGTGGCTGGCGCTGCTGGCGCGGGTCGGCGGGCCGATCGATCCCGATTTCGTCGACTGGCTGGCGGTCGACCGGGTGGAGGGGCGCGATTACGATATCGGGCTGCATCGCCACTGGCTCGATCCCACCCGGCCGTTCGCGGCGATCGTGCTGAAACCCGCGCACGGCGCGCTCGTCACCTCCGCGACGCTGACCGGCGGCGGCACCGACCAGGAGGAGCGCTGGGCGGTGGCGGAGGCGCGCAGCGGCGCGCCGCATCTGGCCCGCGCGGCGATGCGGTTCGAGGCGGCGAGCCCGTTCGATTATCCCGCCCAGTCCGAGGTGCTGATCGTGACCGACGTGAAGCGCGGCGATATCGGCAGCCTCGCCAATGCCTATACCCGGCTGATCGTGGCGAGCGGGGGCGGTACGCTGGGCCTGTTCACCGCGATCCGGCGGCTGCGCGGCGTACATGGCCGCATCGCCGACCGGCTGGCGCGCGAGGGGTTGCCGCTGCACGCGCAGCATGTCGACCCGATCGACACCGGCACGCTGGTCGACATCTTCCGCGACGATCCCGCCGCCAGCCTGCTCGGCACCGATGCGTTGCGCGACGGGGTGGACGTGCCCGGCCGCTCGCTGCGGCTGGTGGTGATGGAAGGGGTGCCATGGCCCAAGCCGACCGTGCTGCACGCCGCGCGCAAGCTGGCCGGGGGCGGCTCCGTCTATGACGACCGGATCGTGCGGGCGCGGCTGGCGCAGGCGTTCGGGCGGCTGATCCGGCGGGCCGACGATCGCGGCGCGTTCGTGCTGCTGTCGGCGGCGATGCCGTCGCGCCTGCTGACCGCGTTCCCGCCGGGCGTGCCGATCGCGCGGGTGACGCTGGACGAGGCGGTCGAGCGGGTGGCGGCACGGCTTTCCATGGCCCCGCGCATCGGGCATGGAGAAATCCTGCCCGGCTGACGGAGAGCCCATGAAGACGCTGACCCTGCTCCGCCATGCCAAGTCGGGTTGGGACGACCCCGTCGCCCGCGATTTCGATCGCCCGCTGAACCCCAAGGGGCACAAGGCGGCCCGGACGATGGGGCGGCACCTGCGCCAGGCCGATTACGCGTTCGACCATGTCGTCGCCTCGCCTGCGGTGCGCGTGGTGGAGACGCTGGCGCAGATCGAGGACGGCTATGGCGGATCGCTGGCGGCCGAATGGGACCGGCGCATCTACCTCGCCTCGGCGGCGACCTTGCTCGACATCGTCCACGAACTGCCGGAGATGGCGGGGCATGTGCTGCTGGTCGGGCATAATCCCGGTCTGGAGGATCTGGCGCTGCTGCTGACCCCGGACGACGGCAATCCCTTCCGCGATGCGATCGAGTCGAAATACCCGACCGGCAGCGTGACGCAGATGACGTTGCCCGGCCGGTGGAGCGAGGCGGAGCGGGGCATGGCGACGCTGACCCGCTTCACCCGCCCGCGCGATCTGGACCCGTCGCTGGGGCCGGACGCGGACTGAAAACGATCCGTCGAATCGCCCCAATATAGTTTCATAGCGGCCGCGCAACGATTTTCCGATTGGGTAGTTACGGCAGCGGGCATTGGGGAAACTTTACATGGCGATCCTTCGGTTCTGCGGCCGTGACATCATGGTGTTTGCTTGAATCTCAAGGCTTTGGTCGCGCGGCTGTCGCCGCAGGCCCGTCAGGCGCTGGAAGGCGCGGCAGCGATCACGCTGTCGCGCACGCATTATGATATCGAGCCGGAGCATTGGCTGCTGAAGCTGGCGGAGCCGCAGGACGGCGAGGTCGCGGCGATCTTCCGCCATTTCGATGTCGATGCCGGCCGCGTCGCCGAGAAGCTGAACGCGCTGCTCGACGGGTTCAAGAGCGGCAACGGCCGCCCGCCCGCGCTGTCGCCCCGGCTGGTGCGGATCGCGCGCGAGGCATGGCTGGACGCATCGATCGAACGGCAGGCGGAACGGGTCGGCGGCGGCGACATCCTGCTGACCCTGCTGGCCGACCGCGATACCGGCCCGGCGCTGCGCGAGGCGGTGGGCGACCTGAAACGGGTGCCGGCGGATGCGCTGGCGGCGAACCTGCTGGCGATCACCGGTGCGGCGCGCGAGAGCGGCCCCGCCTCGCCAACCGCCGGGAACGAGGGCGCCAGTGCGGGCGCGCCGCCGATGGCGCAGTCCGGCAAGGCGCTGGACACCTATTGCATCGACCTGACGCAGCGGGCGCGTGACGGCGGGATCGATCCGGTGATCGGTCGCGACACCGAGATCCGGCAGCTCGCCGATATCCTGACCCGCCGTCGCCAGAACAACCCGATCCTGACCGGCGAGGCCGGCGTGGGCAAGACCGCGGTGGTCGAGGGCTTCGCGCTGCGCATCGTCGCGGGCGACGTGCCGCCGGCGCTGCGCAACGTGCGGCTGCTGTCGCTCGACCTCGGCCTGTTGCAGGCGGGCGCGGGGGTGCGCGGCGAATTCGAGAACCGGCTGAAACAGGTGATCGAGGAGGCCAAGGCGTCGCCGCAGCCGCTGGTGATGTTCATCGACGAGGCCCACAGCCTGGTCGGCGCCGGCGGGGCGGAGGGGCAGGGCGATGCCGCCAATCTGCTGAAACCGGCGCTGGCGCGCGGCGAACTGCGCTCGATCGCGGCGACGACCTGGGCCGAGTACAAGAAATATTTCGAGAAGGACGCCGCGCTCAGTCGCCGCTTCCAGGTCGTCAAGGTCGAGGAGCCGGACGAGGCGGCGGCGGTCGAGATGATGCGCGGGCTGACCGCGACGCTGGAGAAGCACCACGGCGTCCGCATCCTCGACGAGGCGGTGACCGCCTCGGTCGGGCTGTCGCACCGTTACATCTTCGGGCGGCAACTGCCCGACAAGTCGATCAGCCTGCTCGATACCGCGTGCGCGCGGGTGGCGATGAGCCAGGCGGCGACTCCGGCGGCGATCGAGAGCGCGACGCGGCGCGGCACCGCGCTGGCGGTGGAGCACGGCATCCTGCTGCGCGAAACCACGGGCGGTGCGGATCATGGCGAGCGGATCGCGGCGCTGGACGCCGAGATCGCCGCCGTCGCCGACGAGCGTGCGGCGCTGGAGGCGCGCTGGGCGCGGGAACGCGAACTGGTGCAGGCGATGCAGGCGGATCGCGCCGCACTGGATGCCGCCGGTGACGACGAGGCGGCCGGCGAATTGCGGGCATCGATCGCCACCCACCGCGCCGCGCTGGCCGACCTGGCGGGTGAGCGGCCGATGGTGTTCGACATGGTCGACGCCCATGCCATCGCCGAGGTGGTGGCGCAGTGGACCGGCATCCCGGTCGGCCGGATGATGGCGGACGAGCTGCGCACCGCGATGGAGCTGGAAGCGGTGCTGGCGGAACGCATCCGCGGGCAGGATCAGGCGCTGGCCGTGATCGCGCGGGCGGTGCGGGTGTCGCGCGCCGGCCTGGCCGATCCGCGCAAGCCCACCGGCGTGTTCCTGCTGGTCGGCCTGTCGGGCGTCGGCAAGACCGAGACGGCGGTGGCGCTGGCCGATACCTTCTTCGGTGGCGCGCAGAACATGACCGTCATCAACATGAGCGAGTTCAAGGAAGAGCATAAGGTATCGATGCTGCTCGGCGCGCCGCCGGGCTATGTCGGGTTCGGCGAGGGCGGGGTGCTGACCGAGGCGGTGCGGCGCAAGCCCTTCTCGCTGATCCTGCTCGACGAGATGGAGAAGGCGCATCCCGGCGTACAGGACATCTTCTACCAGATGTTCGATGCCGGCCGGGTGAAGGACGGGCAGGGCCGCGAGATCGATTTCCGCAACGCGATGATCATCATGACGTCGAACGCGGGGTCGGACACGCTGGAGAAACTGGCCGCCGATCCCGACACGATGCCCGATCCGGCCGGGCTGGTGGCGGCGCTGCGCCCCGACCTGCTGACGCATTTCCGCCCGGCGTTCCTGGGCCGCACCACCATCGTCCCCTATCTGCCGCTGACGCCCGACGTGCTGCGCGAGATCGTCGGGCTGGCGCTGGGTCGACTCGGGCGGCGGGTGGCGGACAGTTTCGGCGCGACGCTGGCGTGGGACGAGGCGGCGGTCGATGCGATCGCCGCGCTGTGTACCGAAACGCAGAGCGGCGCACGCAATGTCGAATCGGTGATCCAGGGCACGATCGCCCCCGATCTGGCCGCCCGAATCCTGGCGGCGCGGGGCGACGGCACCGTCTGCGACCGCATCGAACTGGGCGTCGATACCGCCGGCAGTATCGCGTTAACCTTTAAAGACGGGTTGAACAGTTCATAATCATGTAGCACGTTGGTGCTTCGGCTAAATTACCCACCACCCCCCGAGGAGATTAGTTATGCCGATTTATATGAAGCTTGGTTCGCTGCAGGGCGCGGTGACTGCCGGTCCGTACAAGGGCTGGATCGAGATCGATGCCTATAACTGGGGCTTTTCGGTCGCGGTGCAGACCACCGTCGGCGCGGCGGGCAACCGTCTGTCGGCCGGCAAGGTGACGCCGGGCGACCTGCACCTCGTCAAGCGGCAGGACGACACGACGACCCCGTTCATGCTCCAGGCATTGCAGGGCAAGAACACCGATACCGCCACGCTGGCGGTGACGGTGCAGGCGTCCGAGACGGGCGAGACGAAGTACATCGAATACGTGCTGAAGAACGTGATCTGCTCGTCCTTCTCGACCTCCGGCAGCGGCCAGGGCGGCGAGCCGACCGAGAACATCACGCTCAACTTCTCGTCGGTGGAATTCAACCAGTTCCTCAAGGACGAGGCGAACAACGAGCGCGCCGTGCGCGGCGGCTACGACTTTACCAAGGCCGCCAAGGTCTGATCCGGGTGACGGCGCGGGCGGCAGCGATGCCGCCCGCGTTGCCATCGGCGGCCGCGACGATCGCGTCCGGCACCCGCACGCGATGCCCCGCAGGGAACAAGGTTCATCATGGGTGACCGCGACAGCAACAACTTCCTGCATATCCTGGAAGCGCCGGGGTCGATCGATCAGTACAAGCTGTTCCGCCTGACCGGCGAGGAACGCATCTCCACGCCGTTCCTGTTCCACCTGACGTTGCGGTCGCAGGGCGACATCCCGCCGGCCTCCGCGTGGATCAACGCGCCCATCACCTTTTCGCTCGGCACGTCGGACATGGCCGAATCGCGGCGTATCAACGGCCGCTGCAAATCGTTCCGGCACATCCATCAGAAGGGCAGCTACGTCGAGTTCGCGATCGAGGTCGCCCCGGCGTTCGAGGCGCTGACGCTGACCCGCAACCGCCGCATCTTCACCGACAAAAGCGCGCGCCAGGTGATCGCGACCATCCTCGGCGAGCATCGCATCGCCTTCGACGACGGCAAATACGGGCCGTCGTCGACCCGCCCCTATATCGTCCAGCAGGATGAAAGCGATTTCGCGCTGGTCAGCCGGCTGATGGAGGACGAGGGCGTCTTCTATCACTTCCGCTTCGACGAGGGCGCGGCCCCGTACAAGCACCGCATGTTCCTGGCGGGCGATCCGTCCGGCTATTATGACGGCGATCCGTTCGACCTGTCGTTCCGGCGCGACCATCTGTTGCGTGGTCTGCGCGACCTGCAGATGGGCTATGCCAGCACGCCCGCGAAGGTCGTGACGCACGATTACGATTTCGCCAAGCCCGGCGATCTCAGCCCGGTGACCGCGCCCAGCAAACTGGACTGGGCGGCCGGCAGCGGCCAGATCTATCGATACGCCGAGGATTATACCGATCCCGGCGCCGGCCGCGACCGCGCGAAGCTGCGCATCGAGGGATCGGAAAGCGGCGCGGTGACGATGCAGGGCAGCGGCTCCTATGTCGCCTTCGCCCCCGCCGCGCGCTTCCAGGTCGACGATCCCCGGCTGTCGCCGCGCGAACGGCGGATCGTCGTCCGCTCGGTCAGCCACGACGCGTTCGACCCCTACGGGCAGGACGAGGGCGAGCCTTCGTACGAGCAGCAGTTCGAGGCGCAGCCGAGCGCGCAGACCTTCCGCCCCGAACGCAGCACGCCGCGCGCCTCCAGCCGCGGCCCGCAGACCGCGGTGGTGGTCGACCAGAACGATCCCGACGGCCATGGCCGGGTGAAGGTGAAGTTCCACTGGGACGTGGCGGGCGCCTCCACCTGCTGGGTCCGGGTGCTCCAGCAATGGGCGGGCAACCAGATGGGGGCGCAGTTCGTGCCACGCCCCGGCATGGAGGTGCTGGTCGATTTCGTCGAGGGTCGCGCCGACCGGCCGGTGGTGGTGGGGTGCCTGTACAACGGCACCAACCAGCACAGCTACAAGGTGCCCGCCAACCTGACGCAGGCGGGTTTCCGCACCTTTGGCGAGGGCGGGCTGGCGCACGAGTTCCTGTTCGAGGACAAGGGCGGGGCGGAAGAGGTCTATCTGCGCTCCGGCCGCGATTTCCGGCGCGAGGTGACCAAGGACGAGTTCGCGCACGTGAAGGGATTGCAGGAGGTGACGGTCGACACGACCAGCCGCCTGTTCGCGAAAAAGCCCATCCTGATCGAATCGATGGAAGCGGTGACGTTGAAGGTCGGCGCCAGCACGATCGTGATCTCGCCCGAGGGGGTGTGGATCGATGCGCCGACCGTGAACCTGAACTGCGGCGGCCCGTCCTTCCCGGTCGCCGCCGTCTCGCCGCCCGCCAAGGCGGCGGCGACCGCGGCGATGGCGCTGTCCGGCGGCGCGGCGGCGGCACCGGGCGGCGGCGGGCCGGGCGCCGGGGGCAAGAAGGTCGCCACGGGCGATCCGGTGATGGCGCTGTCGGGCAGCGGAGCCGGGAGTGCCGGTGCCGGTGGTGCGGGTGGGGCTGGCGCGAGTGGTGTCGGCGCGGGTGGGGCCAGCACGCCGGCCGCTGCCGGTGGCGAGGATGCGCGATGGGCGACGCCCCCGATCTCGCCACAGGAAAAGGCGTTCGACGAAGCGAACCAGCGCGAAGCCTATTGGGAATCGCGGATGAAGCGCGGCGATCCGATCGGTGAAACCGCGATCGGCATCGTCAGGAACGACACCGCGATGGGTCAGTTCTCGAACTGGCGGCTGAAGAACTTCATCAAGCGGGCGGACGGCTGGGACATGCCCGAAGCCGTCGCCGATGCGAAGGTGGAGAAGATCGGGCGGGAACTGATGCATGCCCATACCGACCTGATCGAACGCGGCGTGACGCCGACGCCGTCATTGGTCAGTCGCTATCACCACGACGTCTTCGTCGCGAACGGCCTGCCCAAGCGTACCTTCGGCGGCACGGCCGTTACCGGGACCGAGTGGGAATCGGACATGTACGAACAAATCTGGATGAACGAGGCGCGATGATGGGGAGCGTGCGATGCGGGCAGCCACTGGGTGGTTACTGGCGCTACTGGTTGCCGGCTGTTCAGGTGCGGCCATGAAGCAGGAGAAGGTGGGTGGCCACGTCTTCAACCTGCCCGAGCAGGCGTTGGAGGAGGAGAACGTCTTCTTCCTGCCCAAGGATGATTCCGATGGATTTTACTTCGTGCTGGGATCGGAAACCGCCCCGGCCGAGCAGGTTCGGGTGATCGTGGGAACGACTGAAAAATTCTGTAACTTCAACACGCCGCCGGTCATCGATCAGGTGCCGCGCGCCTGTGCGGTCGCCAGGGGGCAGGCACCCCAGCCGAAGACGGGCAGGCTGACCAGGGTGGCGCGGTCGGCCGGCGCCACGGTGAGCCGGTACGTGTACAAGGGCGAGGACGGCGGCGTCGCGGTGTCGTGCCGTTCCGAAGATGGGCAGAGCGGATCGTGCAGCGCGACCTTCGCGTGGCGCGATCTGGTGTGGGATGCGACGTTCGACGAGCAATGGGTGCCGCGGCTGGACGAATTGCGCGCGACGGTGGCGAAGCGGCTGGACGAATGGTCCGGCGATGCGTGAAGGCCGGCGCATGATCTGCGCCCTGCCGGTCGCCGCGTCGTTGCCCGCCAGGCAGGCACCGGCCGCGAGATGCTTCATCGGCATGGCGACGCAGAAGGCGGATGGCACGATCGTCCGGCCATGGCGGGCACCATTTGCAGGCGGGGCGCTCCCCGGGAGTGGCTTCGGCTTCATCAAGCGTTTCGAGGATCGGCATCAATGATGGGTTTCATGCGATCGGTGATCGTATCCGGTGGTCGTCCGGGCATCGGGGTGGCGGCATGATCCGGCTGCGGCTGTTCAACCGGCAGGACCCGTCGCGCCAGATCGACAGCCGCGTGCTGGACGAGGGGGAGATGACGATCGGCCGCGGCATCAAGGCCGACTGGCAGGTACCCGATCCCGAACGCGACATGTCGCGCCTGCACCTGACCGTCGCGGTGCGGGGCGGGATGCTGACGATCCGCGACACCAGCGCCAACGGCGTGTTCGTCGGCAATCCGCGCACCCGGCTGGACCATGACCGGCCGGTTTCCGTATCGCGCGGGGAGAGCATCGTGTTCGGCCCCTATATGATCGTCGCCGAGGAGGATGCCGGCGCGGTCGTCGAGGAGAAGCCGGCGGCGGGGGACGATCCCTTCTCGCTGGCGCGCGACGATGCGGACGCCCCGCCGCCCAAGCCGCGCGATCCGTTCGGCAGCGCGCTGCGCCCCGATCCGATCAAGCTGGACGACGAACCGGGTGACGGTGTCGACGCATGGGAACGCCGGCGCGAATTCAAGGCGGGCGACTGGGACCCGGTGGCACCGCACCGCCGGCCGGATCATACGGAACTGATCGGGACACCCCAGGGCTGGACCGAACCGCCGCCGCCGCCCGCGCGCGAACACGGGCTGGGCTTCGACGCGCCGTTCGTCAGCCCCATCCTGCGCGAACCCGGACCGGCGGTGCCCGGCGACATCGCCATCCCGTCCGACTGGGATGCCGTGCCGGTGACGCCCGCAGCCGCGCCCGCACCCGCACCGGTGCAACGGAGCGAGCCGCCGGTCACGCCGTTGCCAGCCGCGATCGTCGATCCGATCCTGCCGGTGCCGCCCGCGCCGCCGGTGATGGCGGACGATCCGATCCTGCCGGTGGCGGCGCCCGTGGCCGATCCGATCCTGCCGCCGGCTCCCGCCCCGGCCTCCGTATCTGCCCCCGTGTCCGTTCCGGCGGGTACGCCCGCCGCCGGGGACGATGTGCTGTTCGACAGTTTCTGCGCAGGCGCGCGGCTGTCGCCCAATGCGTTCGCGGGGGAGGACCGCGCGCTGCTGATGGAGCGGCTGGGCGCGGTCTATCGGCAGGCGATCCTGGGCGTCGCCGACCTGATGAGCGAGCGGACCGCGCTGAAGAACGATTTCCGCATGGTCCGCACCACCATCCGGCCCGAGGGCAACAATCCGTTCAAATGGGTGCCGCCGCAGCGCATCGCGATCGAATTGCTGCGCAGCGAGGACGGTTCCGGCTACATCACCGGCGAACGTGCGCTGAGCGAGGCGCTGCACGACGTGAAGGCGCATATGCTGTGCGTGCTGGCGGGGATGCGCGGCGCGATCGGCGCGACGTTCGACCTGCTGTCCCCCGCCGAGATCGAGGCGCGCACCGCCAATCGCGGTTTCGTGATGCCGGGACAGCGCAGCGCGGCGGCGTGGAGCGATTATGTCGAACAGTTCGCGGCGCAGCGGCGCGAGGCGGACGACAGCGTGGACGGCCCGATCAACCGGGCGTTCCGCGAATCCTACGAAGACCAACTGCGGCAGATCGACGCACCGGGGCATGGGCGTTGACCGGCTGGTTCAAGCGAAGCGGGGAACGCTGAGACGATGTACTGGAACAACAAGGTTCTCTGGGCGGAGGGAATGTTCCTGCGCACCCAGCATTTCCAGCAGTTGGAACGGTATCTGGATCGCCGGTCGGAAAACGGCCTACGCTGGCTGAACCCGGTCGGCTATGGCTTCGCCGATCTGGAGATCGACGAGGCGTTGCTGCGCACCGGCAAGATCGCGCTGTCGCGCGCGGCGGGGATCATGCCCGACGGCACGATGTTCGACGCGCCGGGGGCGGACGACCATCCGCTGCCGCTGGAGGTGCCGGGATCGCTGCGCAACAGCCTGATCCATCTGGCGGTGCCGATCCGCCGCGCCGGCGGCTACGAGGCGCGGCTGGACGTGGCTGGCGGCCCGCCGCTGCGCTGGATCGGGCAGGAGGTGGAGGTGAACGACGTCATCGCCGGCTCCGATGGCGCCGCGCCGATCACGGTGGCGAAACTGAACCTGCGGCTGATCGACGATAACCAGGAACTGGCCGGGTACGTCACGCTGCCGGTGGCGCGGCTGGTGGAGCGGCGGGCGGACGGATCGCTGGTGATCGATCCCGATTTCATCCCCACCACCGTCAGTTGCGACGTGTCCGCCAAACTGCGCGGCTTCCTGGCCGAGATCAGCGGGTTGTTGCAGCATCGCGGCGCGGCGATCGCGGGGCGGCTGGCCGATCCGGGCGGCAAGAGCATCGCCGAGATCACCGATTTCCTGATCCTGATGCTGGTCAACCGCAACGAGACGGTGATCCGCCACCTCGCCGCGACGGGCGAGCTTCACCCGATCGAGCTGTACCGCGCGCTGATCGCGCTGGCGGGCGAACTGGCCACCTTCACCGAGACGGGCAGCAACCGCCCGCCCGAACTGGGGGCGTACAACCACAACGATCTGCAGGCGAGCTTCACGCCGGTGATCGGGTTCCTGCGCGAATCGCTGAGCGCGGTGTTCGAGCAGACCGCGATCCCGATCCCGCTGGAGGAACGTGCCTACGGCATCCGCGTCGCGCGGATCAGCGACCGGTCGCTGTTCGCGGACTGCACCTTCGTGATCGCCGCGCGATCGTCGATCGATGCCGACCTGCTGCGCCAGAACATGCCCAAGCGGACCAAGATCGGCGGGGTCGAGCGGATTCGCGACCTCGTGAATCTCCAGGTCGGCGGCGCGCCGATCCGGCCGCTACAGGCCGAACCGCGCCAGATCCCGTTCCGCGCCGGCATGGTCTATTTCGAGATCAACACCACGTCGGAGGACTGGCGGCTGATCGAGCGATCGGGGGCGGCGGCGGTGCATGTGTCGGGCGACGTGCCCGATCTTGATCTCGAACTCTGGGCCATTCGCGGACGCGTCCGGTGAGCGGCGGTCGCAACCCCTTCGACCCGCCCGAGGATGGCGACCGCACGATGATCGGCCGCGGTAATACGCCGCCGCCCCCGCCGGGTGGTGACGATGGCGACCGGACGATGATCGGCGCGCCGGCCACCGGCCCGTTCGCGCGACCCGCCACCACGCCGCCGCGCGCCACCCCGTCCGAGCCGCCCCGCCACGAGGCGGCCAGCCCGTTCACCCCCGCCGCGCCGTCGCTGGAAAGCTTTGCCGGCACCAGCACCAACCCGCTGCTTGCGGCAGGCACGCCGCTGATCGTGCTGGCCAATTCGCTGCGCTCCGTGGTGGCGCATGACGACATGGTGCGGCTGCGGCGGACGGTGGTGGACGAACTGCGCCGGTTCCAGACCCGCACCCGCGAATTGTCGGTCAGCGATGAGGAGTCGCGTTATGGTCATTACGCGCTGTGCGCGCTGATCGACGAGGTGGTGCTGTCGACCCCGTGGGGGGCGAAAAGCGGCTGGGGCGCGCAGACATTGGTCGCGACCTTCCACAACGAGGTCGTGTCGGGCGACCGCATGTTCGAGGTGGCCGACGCGCTGGAGGCACGGCCGGGCCGCTCGCCCAACCTGCTGGAACTGATCTATCTCTGCCTGTCGTTCGGGTTCGAGGGGCGGATGCGGCTGGAACGCGGCGGCGCCAGCCGCCTGGTGCAGTTGCGCGACCGGCTGTACGCCGCGATCCGCAACCTGCGCGGGCCGGTCGAGCGCAGCCTGTCGCCGGCATGGCGCGGGGTGGAGGCGGCGTACCGGCCGATCACGCGCGAAATCCCCGCCTGGGTCTATGCCGCCGGCTTCGCGGTGCTGCTGCTGGCCTGTTACGCCGGTTTCCTGTTCCGTCTGTCGTCTTTGGGCGGCGATGCGCTGGCGCCGCTGTCCGCCGTGTATCGCACCGGCCCGGCGGAACTGAACCGCACCGCCCCCGCACCGGCGGGTGACAGCAAGCTGTACCTGACCATCCTCGACATATTGAAACCCGATATCGATGCCGGCCGGGTCGGCGTGACCGACGATCCCGATGCGGTGGCGGTGCGGCTGAAGGACCGGGGGCTGTTCGCCTCCGGTTCCGCCGATCTCGATGCCGGGTACGGTGAGACGATGGGCCGCATCGCGCAGGCGATCCGCATCACCGAAGGACCGGTGCCGGTGACGGGGCATACCGACGACCAGCGGATCGCCTCGCTCCGCTACCCCTCGAACCAGGCATTGAGCCAGGCGCGGGCGGCGGCGGTGGTCACCGCGTTGCAGGCGGCGGGCGTGCCGGCCGACCGGTTGCAGCCGGCGGGCGTCGGCGAGACGCAACCCGTCGCGGACAATGCCGCCGAAACCGGCCGACGCCAGAACCGCCGCGTCGAAGTCGCGATTCCGAAGACCTATGCCGAAGGGCCGACCCGATGATCCGCCCGCATATCCCCTATTGGCTGCGGCGCAGCCCGCCGCGCTGGGTGCTGACCGTCGCCGGACTGTTGCTGGTGGCGCTGCTGATCTGGTTCGTCGGACCGCTGATCGCGATCGCGGGCAAGGTGCCGCTGGGCAGCGCATGGGTTCGCCTCGCGCTGATCGTGCTGGTGTTCGCCGGCTATGGCGCGCGGCTGTGGTGGACGCGCGCCAAGGCGAAGCGGCAGAACCAGGCGATGATCGCCGAACTGGGCGAGACGCAGACGGCCCCCGATCCGCAAGGCACGCTGGCCGCCGCCGACGTCGCCGCGATGGAGGAACGCGCCGCCCGCGCGCTGGAGCTGATGCGCGAGACGCGGGTCGGCAAGAAGGGCGAGTTCGTCTACGAACTGCCCTGGTACATCATCATCGGCCCGCCGGGTGCGGGCAAGACGACCGCGCTGAAGAACAGCGGCCTCGATTTCCCGGTCGCGCAGGCGCTGGGCGACGAGCCGGTGCGGGGCTTGGGCGGCACGCGGACGACCGAATGGTGGTTCACCGATCAGGCGGTGCTGATCGACACCGCCGGCCGCTACACCACGCAGGACAGCGACGAGGCGGTCGATGCGCAGGCCTGGAAGGGCTTCCTCGACCTGCTGCGCAAATATCGCCCGCGCCAGCCGGTGACGGGCATCATCGTCGCGATCTCCGTCACCGACCTGACCGGGGCGGACGAGAGCGCGGCGGTGGCGCATGGCCGCGCGGTGCGCGCCCGGATCAACGAGGTGCAGACCGCGTTCGGGGTGCGGACGCCGATCTACATCCTGCTGACCAAGCTCGATCTGCTGGCCGGCTTCACCGAATTCTTCGACGACATGTCGAGCCACGAACGCGAGCAGGTGTGGGGCGAGACGTGGCCGGTCGCGGATGCCGCCACCGCGCCCATCGGCCATACCGCCGCCAGTCCGCAGGCGCTGGACGTGGCGTTCGACCGGCTGGTCGAGCGGCTCGACGCGCGGGTGCTGATGCGGGTGCAGGCCGAACAGGACATGGCGCGGCGCGGGCTGATCTTCGCGTTTCCGCAGCAGTTCGCGTCGCTGCGCCAGCCGCTCGGCCATATGCTGGCGACGATCACGCGCGAGACGAAGTACGAACCGCGCCCGTTCGTGCGCGGCTTCTATTTCACCAGCGGCACCCAGTTCGGGCGGCCGATCGATCGGTTGCTGGGGGCCTTGTCGGCGCGGTTCGGCCTGCCGCTGGCGACGGGCCGGGCGGAGCCGGCGCGCGGGCGCAGCTATTTCCTGCGCGACCTGCTGACCAAGGTGGTGTTCCCGGAATCCGCGCTGGCCGGGCGCGATCCGAAGGAGGAACGCCGGGCGCGGCTGGTGCGGCTGGGCACGATCGGCGGCGCGGCGGCGGCGGCAGTGCTGCTGCTGGGGCTGTGGACGTACAGCTATTTCCGCAATGCCGCGCTGATCGAGCGGCTGGGCGTGCGCGCCACCGCGCTGGGCAAGCAGGTTGCGGGTCTGCCGCAGGGGCCGGTCAGCGACAGCGACGTGTTGCAGGTGCTGGAACCGCTGGAGGCGGCGCGCGCGCTGCCCTTCGCCTCCACCGCCGCGCCTGACGATCGCTCGCCGGGTTTCTCATGGGGCATCGGCCGCGCGGACAGTTTCCGGGTGCAGGTGGACGGTGCGTATCGCAACCTGCTCAACCGCCAGTTCCTGCCGCGCCTGTTGCTGGGGCTGGAGGACCGGTTGTCGGGTCTTGCCGGCGAGGTACCGGCGGAGGGGCGCGACAATCGCGCCGCGATCTATGCGGCGCTGCGCCTCTATCTGATGCTGGGCCGCGCGCCCGGCGCGCCGCTCGACCGTGCCGGCATCCTCGCTGCGTTCGACGACGACTGGGCGGAACGGCTGCCGGGCGAGGAACAGGCGCCGGCGCGCGCCGCGCTGCACCGCCATCTTGCCACGCTGCTGGCGGGGCCGATGCAGCCGCCGCGCCTGAGCGCGACGGTGATCGCCGACGCGCGCGCCCGCGTCGCCTCGCTCGGGCCGGGGGAGCGGGTCTATGCGCAGATGCTGGCGGACCCGGCGCTACGCAACCTGCCTGAATGGACGCTGGCGCAGGTGCCGGGCGTCGGCACGTCGCGGCTGTTCACGCGCCGGTCGGGCAAGGCGCTGACCGCCGGTATCCCCGGCATGTTCCGGCGGCGGTTCTTCTATCAGAACGTCGTGCCCGCGATCGGGCGATACGCCACCCAGTCGGCGGACGAATCCTGGGTCACTGGCGGGCTGGCGACGGCGGGCGGCGGGCTGCTCGACAGTCGCGCGGGCGCAGTGAAGGATGCACTGCTGACCACCTATCTCGCCGATTTCACGCGGCGGTGGGACGAGACGATCGACGATGTGGTCGTCAGCGGCGAGATGCCGATGGACGAACGGTTGCGGATGGCGGTGCGCCCGCCCTCGCCGGTCAAGGCGCTGTTCCAGTCCTGGGCGGACGAGACGAACCTGACGCCGCCGTCGCTGCGCAAGGGCAAGGGATCGGCGGCGCTGCGGGTCGGATCGATCTTCTCGCGCAACATCTATCGCGGGATGCAGCGCGCCGATCAGGTCGGCAACGCCGCCGCCACCGCGCCCGCCGGCCCGCCGGGGCCGCTGGACGAGGTGGTCGAGCATTTCCGCTGGCTGCGCGAGATGAACCCGGCGACCGGCCCCGCGCCGATCGACGATGCGCTGAACGCGCTGACCGCGGTGGGCGATACCGGCACCGCCGCGCGCTCCGCCGCCGGGCTGGGCGATCCGCTGCTCCAGCGCGACCGGCAGGCGGGCGCGATGGCGGCGACCGCGCGACTGGGACAGGTGGCGGCGACGATGCCGCCGGCCGCCGGACGGCTGTTCAACGGCTTCGTCACCGCCTCCACCACCCAGCTCAACCGTGACGCGCGGACGGGGCTGAAAACGCAATATGCCGCGCAACTGGGGCCGGAATGCCGCAGCATCACCGCGATGGGCTTCCCGTTCCGGCAGTCGCCGCGCGAGGCGACGGTCGACGACTTCAGCCGGCTGTTCCGCCCCTCCGGCCTGATCGACGCGTTCGTGACGACCAACCTGTCCGGGCAGATCGATACCTCGCGGCGCAACTGGGCGCTGACCCAGTCGGGTCGCGCGCTGGGCCTGTCGCCGCAGGCGGTGGCACAGCTGGGGAAGGCGGGGCGCATCCGCGACGTGTTCTTCAAGCCCGGCGACATCCGCCCCAACCTGCGTTTCCTGATCGAGCCGATCCAAGTCGGCGGCGACGCCAGCGCCGTCACGTTGACGGTGGACGGCGCCCCGGCCGCGTTCGACCGCGTCAACCGGCGGGGGGTGGAGATGCGCTGGCCGGGCAATGCGCCGGGCGTGACGATGAGCGTGCAGCATAACGGATCGGCCACCCCCAGCATCCGGCAATGGAGCGGCGACTGGGCGCTGTTCCGCTTCCTGCGCGACAATCCGGTCAGCAACGTCACCGCCAGCGGGCTGGTGGTCAGCGTGACCGATGGCGGGGCGAGCGCATCGTTCCGCATCCGGGTGCTGTCCGGCCCCAGCCCGTTCCGCCTGCCCGAACTGGCGAGCTTCCAATGCCCGGCGGCGATGTGACGGCGGCGGCGGCGCCCATGCCGATCATCGGGATCGTCGGCAAGCTGCCCGCGCATGGCGATTTCGTGCGGCGAGGCGGGCCGGGGGCGGTGCTGACGCGAATCGACGACTGGCTGGACGGCGAACTGGGTGGCGCGGTGGCGGCGGGGATGCCGCTGGATGCGGCGGTTGCCGCGCTCGACGGCTGGCGCTTCGCCTTCGCGGGCACGGACGGGCCGGTGATCGCGGTCGTGGTCGCCAGCGGTGACGGGGTCGGGCGCCTCTTCCCGCTAGTTGCGACCGTGACCTGCGCATCGACGGGACGCGAGGCCGCGGAAACATGGTGCGCGGCGGTGGCGGATGCGCTGGTCGCGGTGCGGGATGCCGGGCAGGGCGCGGATGCGGCGCTGGCGGCGGTTGCGGCGATCGACCCGCCAGGCGATGCGGCGCCGGTGGCCGGCTGGTGGCATCCGGCGGCCGATGCGCCCGCCGGTGACGATGCGCGGCTGCCGGTCGGCGACGCCTTCCGCGCCTTGCTGTCGGGGAGGACGGGATGAAACGGCGCGATCTCGCATTCGTGGCGGTGGAGCGGACCCATGTCGGGCGGGTGCGCAAGCTGAACGAGGACCGTGTGCTGTCGCGCACCGCGCTCGGCCTGTGGGCGGTGGCGGACGGGATGGGCGGGCACCAGCGCGGCGATCTGGCCAGCGGGATGATCGTCGACGCGCTGGTCGCGATCGATCCGATGGATTCGGGGTTCGCCTTTCTCGACAATGTGCAGGACGTGATCCAGCGGGTGAACCGCACGCTGGTCGCCCATGCCCGGCTGTCCGCGCCCGGTACGGTGATCGGATCGACGGTGGTCGTGCTGCTCGCCTTTGGCGGCCATTATGCCTGCCTGTGGGCGGGTGACAGCCGTGGCTACCTGTTGCGTGGCGGGCGGCTGGACCAGATCACGCGCGATCACAGCATGGTGCAGGAACTGATCGATTCGGGCGCGCTGAACCGCGCCGATGCGCCCGCCTTCGGCCGGTCCAACGTCATCACCCGCGCGGTCGGCGTGCAGGACAGCCTGGCGCTCGACCTGCACAGCGGGCCGATCGAGGGCGACGACATCTTCCTGCTGTGTTCGGACGGGCTGACCGGGATGATCGACGATCACGGCATCGCCGATGTGCTGACGACGAGCCAGAGCCTGGACGAGGCGGCGGACCGGCTGCTGGACATGACGCTGGCGCACGGCGCGAAGGACAACGTCAGTTTCGTCCTGATCCGGGCGGATGCGGCGCAGGACGACACGCTGCAACGTTTGCGATAGGTTAGGGCGATAGGGAATGCCCGCGAAGTCGGGCCAATCAGGGGTGTCATGATGATGAATGCAGGTCAGCCGCGCGTCGCGCGGACGGGAACGATGCTGGCGGCGGCGGCGATGCTGGCGCTGCTCGGCGGTTGCGGCAAGAAGGCGGAGATACAGCCGCTGCCGGCCCCGCCGGAAGCGGCACCGGCCGCTCCCGCGACCGGAAATCCCGGCGATATGCCGCAGGCGACGCCCGGCCTCAACCCGACGCAGCGGCTGGCGCGCGTGGTCGATCTGCTCAACCGCAACGACGAGAAGACCGCGCGGGCGGAACTCGACGCGCTGCTGGCGCAGGACCCCGGCCGTCGCGAGGCGAAGGTGCTGGAACAGTCGATCAAGGGCAATCCCTATGCGATGGTGCCCCGCAACAGCTTCAGCTACGTCGTCGCGCCGGGTGATACCTTCATCACGCTTGCGCTCGACTATCTGGGCGATTCCTACAAATTCTATGCGCTGGCGCGGATCAGCGGCATCGCGCCGAACATGCTGAAGCCCGGCGACATCATCCAGATGCCGGGCCGGGTGCGCGAACCGTCACGCCCTGGCGTGCAGCGCTCGCGCCCATCAGTGACGCGGACACGGCCGCCGCGGCGGACCGGCCCGGCGACCGGGGCGGCGCCCGCGACCGGCGCGGCACCCGCCGCCCCGCAGAGCGATCCCGCCACCGCGCTGCGCTATCGCCGGCAGGGGCTGGAGCAGATGACCGCCGGCCGGATCGACCGTGCCGTCGCCCTGCTGGGTCGGGCGTTGCAATATGACCCGGACAACCGCGCCATCGCCGCCGATCTGGCGCGCGCGCGGCGTATCCAGGGCACGGTGCAGACGCGATAAGCGGGGTGACCGGGCGTGGATCACGCGATCCGCGCCCGGTTTCATGGTGCGCTACGGTCGCCATGACAGGATGGCTTTAGCGGACGATGGCGTGAAACCTGCCCTGTCGTCATTGCGAGCGTAGCGAAGCAATCCCGTGCGTCACGCGCCGGGCCCTCGATTGCTTCGCTGCGCTCGCAATGACGGAATGGGGACGGAATGGGTCAGGCCATGATATCCCGCGCTGGCCGATATGGCCGGCGGCCCGGCGGTACTACATCCGGTTGTCGGGGAGTTCACCGGCCAGCGTGCTGTCCTCGTCGTCGTCATGCGCCCAGGTGCGGACGCGTTCGGGTGGGGGCGCGTCGGGATCGGCATCGGTTGCCGCCGGGTCCGGGGTTGGTTCGGGACGGCGGACGCCCTCGACCTGCGCGAGCATGACGGTTTCGGGGGCGGGGGCGGTCTCGGTCCGCTCGGCCGGGGCCGACGGCGGGTCGAGCAGCAGCGCCTCGACCGAATTGAGCCGTTCCTCCATGCTCTGCGCGACCATGTTCACCCCGTCGAACAGCTCGCCGAATTCATCCTTGCGGCTGTGCGAGATGCGGAAGTCGAGATTGCCGCGGGCGATGTCGTACAGCGCATCGCGCAACCGCTCGATCGGGGATTTCAGCATCCGGCCGCTGAGATAGGCGGCGGCGGCCACCGCGCCGAGCGTGACGATCGAGACGAGCAGCAACGCCAGTTCCGACGTGCGCGACGCGGCGCGCAGCGCGGTGGCGTCCACCGCCACGTCGACCTTGCCGAACCCGCGCCCGGCATAGGTGATCGGCCGGACGAAGCGGAACCCCTCGCCCCCCGCCACGGAGGTGACGGTGATGCCGTCGTTCCGTTCCACCGCCTTCTCCCCGGTCGGGGCGCGGTAGGGGCGACCGACCCGGGTCGCATCGCTGGCGGCGCGCACTACCCCGCCGGCATCGACGACGGTGATCCCCCGGATGCCGCGATCGGCGGCGGCGGAGCGCACGAAGATCTCCACCGGCAGCCAGTCCTGCGCTTCCGGCGGCAGCGAGGCGTTGTCGACCGCGCGAAGCGCCGCGTTGTTGGCGACGAACGACGAGATCGCCTGACCCGATGCCAGCGCCACGTCGCGCATCGCGCGCCGCTGCGTCACGATCGCGGTCACCACCGAGGCGCCGAGCACGACGGCGGTGATGAGCGTGAGCAGCACCGCCAGCTTCACCGCGAAGGGAATATACTGGCGCCGCTCGATCGCCTCGCGCGCGACGGTGCGGTTGACCGACAGTTCGCGACGCAACGCCTCCGCCATGCGGTGGCCGTCGGCGAAACGCTGCGCGGGATCGCGGCTCATCGCCTTGCCGATGATGAACTGCAACCCGCGCGGCACGTCGTGCGCCACGTTGGCCAGCGGTTCCGGATCGGCCTGCACGATCTGGGTGGCGAGCGTGGCGGCGTTGACCGCGGGGAAGGCACGGCGGCCCGACGCCAGTTCGTACAGCACGACGCCGAGCGAGAAGATGTCCGACCGCCCGTCGAGATCGCGGCCCAGCGCCTGTTCGGGGCTCATATAGCGGGGCGTGCCGACCACCTGGCCGATCTGGGTCTTGAGCGATTCCTGTTCGAACAGATCGCCCTCGGCGACGCGGGCGATGCCGAAATCGAGCAGCTTCACCGTCTTGCGATCGGGCGACACGATGATGTTCGACGGCTTCACGTCGCGATGGACCACGCCCTGCGCATGGGCATAGCCGAGCGCGAACGACAGCTGGATGCCGATCGAGGCCACTTCCGACGCGGTCAGCGCCCCCGCCTTCATCACCTCCGACAGCGGTTCGCCGTCGAGATATTCCATGACGATGAACGGATAGCCGTCGATCTCGCCGACATCGAAGATGGTGACGATGCCGGGATGCGACAGCGCGCCCGCCGCCCGCGCCTCGCGCAGGAAGCGGATCGAATATTCCCGGTCCTGCCGGTATTCGGCCTTCAGGACCTTCACCACCAGCGCGCGATCGATATGCGGATCATAGGCGCGATAGACGTCGGCCATCGCGCCTTCGCCGATCTGTTCCAGGATACGGTAACGCCCGACGAGTTCCAGCACGCGATTTCCCCCTTCGGCCGACGCGGGCACCCTGTACGTGCGATTATCAGGGGGCGGCGCACTTTGCCAGTGCGACCCGCCGCTTGACGGCCACCATGGGCGATGGCACCCCATGACACCGGTGGGGGAAGCCTGGATGAATGATCGTTTCGCCATCGAGGAACTGCTCGCCCCGATCGCGGGGCCGGATGGGCTGGCGGCCGGGCCGGACGTGCGCGGCGGCGGGTCCAGCGGGTCGGGCCTCTATCTGGCGATCAAGGACGCGCGGAACGAGGCGCGGCTGGCCGAGCGCAACGCGATCACCTCCGGCGATCCCGAGGCGGTGCCGCTGAAGGCGGGCATCCGCGCCTGGGAGACGGTGGCGCAGGGCGGCACCGCGCTGCTGGCGGAAACCAAGGACTTGCAGGTCGCCGCCTGGCTGACCGAGGCGTGGCTGCGCAGCGACGGCTTTCCCGGCGTGGCGGCGGGGTTCGACCTGCTCGCCGGGCTGGTCGAACGGTTCTGGGACGACGGGCTGCATCCGCAGGAGGACGAGGACGGGATCGAGACCCGGGTCGCGCCGCTGTTCGGGCTGTTCGGCAACGGCGATGTCGGCACGCTGCTGCAACCGATCAAGCTGCTGCCGCTGAGCGATCACGAACACCCCGCCGTGGCGTTGTGGACGGTGGAGACGGTGCAGGCGCAGAGCACGCGGCACGAGGACCCCGATCTGGCCGAGGAACTGGTCGAGCGCCGCCGCGCGCAGATCGCTGCGATGGAGGAGGCGATCCACCGCGCCTCGCCGGATTTCGCCACCGAAGCGGCGGCGGGCATCGCGGCGGCGCTGGCCGCGCTCGACCGGCTGATGGCGGCGATCGACGCGCACACGCCGTTCGGCCGCTTCGGATCGCAGGTGTCGCGCCCGCTGGAGGATGCGGCGGCCCTGCTGCGCGTCCATGGCCCCGGCAGCGACGTGACCGAGGTCGAGGCGGTACCGGTCGAGGCGGTGGCGGCACCGGTCGCCGCCCTGCCGGCCGAGGCGGCGGAGGGGGCGATTCCCGTCGCCGCCGCCCCGCCGGCACCCGAACCCATGAACCGCGAACGGGCGCTTGCAACCCTCTTGGAGGTCGCAGCGTTCTTCGAGCGTAACGAACCACAATCCATCCTCGGGGAGAGCCTGAGACATGTGGTGCGGCGGGCGAACCTGTCGGCAGTCGAACTGCTGGCGGAACTCCTGCCGGATGGCGAGCAGCGTGCGCTGTTCCTGCTGCGGGCCGGCATCGGTCGCAGCGAGGGCGGCGGCAATGACGACGGTTACTAACGGGGTGAGAACATGGCCGAGAGCGTTCACGACAAGCTGAAGCGGGTGCGCAAGCCCCGTGTCCACATCACCTACGACGTCGAGACGGAAGGTGCCGTCGAGGTCAAGGAACTACCCTTCGTGATGGGGGTGATGGGCGATTTCTCGGGCGATCCGACCGAGCCGCTCAAGCCGCTGCGCGATCGCAAGTTCATCCAGATCGACCGCGACAATTTCGATCAGGTCATGCAGCGCATGTCGCCGGGCCTGAAACTGCGCGTCGAGAACACGCTGAAGGACGACGGCAGCACCCTGCCGGTCGACCTGAAGTTCGAATCGATGGAGGATTTCGAGCCGGGCCGGATCGTCCAGCAGGTCGAACCGCTGCGCCGCCTGATGGAGACGCGCACCAAGCTGCGCGACCTGATGACCAAGGCGGACAGTTCGGAACAGCTGGAGACGCTGCTGGAACAGGTGTTGCAGGACAGCGGCCAGATGGAGGCGCTGCACGCCGAACTGGGCCGCGGCGGACCGGCCGCGCCGACCCCCGGAAAGGACGCCTGACCGATGAGCGACATCAACCGCGGCGGCCTTGCCTCGCCCGCCACCACCACGACGCTGACCGAGGGGCGCAGCCTGCTCGACGAGGCGATCGGCGCGACCCGCCAGACCGAGCCCGATCAGGTCGCCGAACTGCTGCGCGCCTTCACCGACGAGGCGCTGGCCGGCACCGTCAGCTATTCGCGCAACTTCACCGTCACGATGCGCGACGCGATCGCCGCGATCGACGCCAAGATGTCGGCGCAGCTCGCCGCGATCATGCATGACGAGAAGTTCAAGGCGCTGGAGGGCAGCTGGCGCGGGCTGCATTATCTGGTGACCAACAGCGAGACGGGGCGCGACATGCGCATCCGCGTCATCAACGCCAGCAAGCGCGACCTTGCCCGCGATCTGGAACGCGCGACCGAGTTCGACCAGAGCACGTTGTTCAAGAAGATCTACGAGAACGAGTTCGGCACGCCGGGCGGCGAGCCATATGGCGCGCTGATCGGCGACTATTATTTCGGCGCGGGGCAGGAGGATGTCGAACTGCTGCGCAACCTGTCGGGCGTGGCGGCGGCGGCATTCGCGCCGTTCGTCGCGGCGGCGGGGCCGCAAATGTTCGGGTTCGACACGTTCGAGGAACTGTCCAAGCTGCGCGACTTGAGTGAGAAGTTCCAGGCGGCGGACTACACCAAGTGGCGCGCGTTCCGCGATACCGACGATTCGCGCTTCGTGACGCTGACGATGCCGCGCGTCCTCGCCCGCCAGCCTTATGGCGAGGATACCAAGCGGATCGACGAATTCGCCTATGAGGAGGCGCCGGTATCGGGCAGCGGCGCCACCCGGCCGCTGGCGCACGACGATTATTGCTGGATGAACGCGGCCTATGCGCTGGGCGCGCGGATGACCAACGCCTTCGCCGAAAGCGGCTGGACGACCGCGATCCGCGGCGCCGAGGGCGGGGGCAAGGTCAGCAACCTGCCGACCCACGTCTTCCAATCGGACGACGGCGACATGTCCGAACAATGCCCGACCGAGATCGCGATCACCTCGCGCCGGGAAAAGGAACTGTCCGATCTCGGCTTCCTGCCGCTGTCGCACTACAAGAACACCGATTACGCGGTGTTCTTCGGCGCGCAGACGACGCAGCGGCCTAAGAAGTACGACCGGGCGGAAGCGACCGAGAATGCCGCGATCTCGGCGCGGTTGCCCTACATCCTCGCCTCGTCGCGGTTCGCGCATTATCTGAAGGTGATGGCGCGCGACAAGATCGGCTCGTTCATGGAGGTCGACGACGTGTCTGGCTGGCTGAACCGCTGGATCCTGAACTACGTCAACGCGGCCGAGGGCGGCGGGCAGGAAATCCGCGCCAAGTTCCCGCTGCGCGAGGCGCGGATCGAGGTGTCGCCGGTGCCGGGTGCACCGGGATCGTACAACGCGGTCGCCTATCTGCGGCCATGGTTGCAGATGGAGGAACTGAGCGCGTCCCTCCGGCTGGTGGCACGTATCCCCAAAAAGGCATGACGCCGGCGGGGGGAGCGGCGGGGGCGGGGGACGACGGGGGCGGCGCGGACGTCGCCCCCGTCGATCGCGCACCCGATGCCGGCAAGGTCGCCGGGTTCGATACCGGCCACGCGGCCGGCGCGGTGCCCGATCCGGCGGCGGCGGCGGGGGCGGATCGCTTCATCGATCTGGGCGGTGGCGATCTGGGCGGAGTGCCCCTGCCGCCACCGGATGCCGCGCCCGATCCCGCCGACGAGGCGGCGGCGCGGCGGGCGTTGCGGCGGCGGATCGACCGCGCGGTCGCGGCGATCGACACGATGCTGTCGGTGCAGGTCGACGCGATCCTCGCCCATCCCCGCTTCGCCGCGCTGGAGGCGGCATGGCGTGGCATCGCATGGCTGGTGCAGGGGCTGGGTGCGGACGGCCTGTCACGGTTGCGGCTGTTCGACGCGCGCTGGGCGGAACTGGTCCGCGATTTCGAACGCAGCGTCGATGTGGAACACAGCGCGCTGTTCGACATCGTCTACAATCAGGAATTCGACATGCCCGGCGGCGTGCCGTTCTCCATGATCCTCGCGCTCTATGCGGTGCAGCACCGGCCGTCGCGCGACCATCCGGGGGACGATGTCGGTGCGCTCCGGATGCTGACGCAGGTCGCCGCCGCCGCCTTCGCGCCGATCGTGATGGATGGTGCGCCCGGCCTGTTCGGGCTGGACGGGTTCGCCGAACTCGATCGCCGCCAGTCGATCGCCGCCGATTTCCGCCAGCCCGATTACCTGCGGCTGCACAGCCTGCAACAGCTGCCGGACTCGCGCTTTCTGGGGCTGGTGGTGCCACGGGTGCGATTGCGCGGCAGCTGGCGGGGGCGCAGCGCCGGGGATATCGGCTTCCGCTATGATGCCGACGACCGGCAGGTGTTGTGGGGGCCGGGGGCGCTGGCGTTCGGCGACATCTGCCTGCGCGCGTTTCGCGACCATCGCTGGCTGGCGGCGATCCGCGGCACCGTGCGCGACCGGCTGGAAGGCGGGGTGGTGGCGACGCTGCCCCCAGTCGATTTCGCGACCGACGCACCGGGCAAGATCCTGAAACCCCCGGTCGAGGTGCATGTATCGGAGACGATCGACCGCGAACTGGCCGAGGCGGGGTTCATCGCGATCCGCCGGGTAAAGGACACGCCGTTCCTGGCGATCCACAACATGCCCTCGCTCCACCGCCCCGCCCGCGTGTTCGGATCGGAGGTGGCGCGGGTTAACGAACGCCTGGGCACGATGCTCAACTACATCCTCTGCGTCGCGCGCTTCGCCCATTACATCAAGGTGATCGGGCGCGAGTGGATCGGATCGTTCCAGTCCGCCACCGAATGCGAGGTGCGGCTGCAACGCTGGCTGAACGATTACACCAGCGGCGGCGACGACATGGATTACGATGCCAAGGCACGCTTCCCCCTGCGGGAAGGCCGCATCACCGTGGCCGACATTGCGGGCAAGCCCGGCGCCTATGAATGCCGCGTCGCGCTGAAACCGCATTTCCAGCTCGATCAGGTCGTCAGCGAATTCCACCTCGTCACCACCATTCAGGAGCCGCGCGCGGCATGACCCACCCGTCCGATCCCGAACTCGCCGTCCTGCTCCGCGACGCGCGACTGGACGAGGCACGCGCGCTGGCCGCCGCGCGGGTACGCGCCAAGCCCGACGATGCCCGCGCCCGGCTCGACCTCGCCGATATGCTGATCGTGCTGGGGGAGTGGGACAAGGCGGACAACCACGCCGATCTGGCCGGCACCTACGATCCGTCGCGCGCGGTGGGCCTCGCGCTGCTGCGCCAGCTGATCCGCGCGGCAACGTGGCGCGACCAGAGTTTTGCCGAGCGTCGCCCGCCCGATCTGGTGACCGAACCGGATGCCGGCGTCGTCGCCGCGCTGGCGCTGCTCGCCGGCACCGCGCTGCCCGCCGACGAACCTGCCGCACTGACGGTGACGGTCGACGGACAGGCGCATGACGGGTTCCGCGATCTCGACGACCGGGTGGCGGGCGTGCTGGAGGTGCTGACCGGCAACGGCCGCTATCTGTGGGTGCCGCTGTCGCAGGTCGCCGCACTCCGCCCCGCCAAGCCGGAGCGGCTGCGCGATCTGGTATGGCGCCCCGCCGAAATCGAGGTGACGGGCGGGCCGAGCGGCACCGTCTATATCCCCGCGCTCTACCCGTTCGCGGGCGGCGGGGGCGATGCCACCCACCGGCTCGGCCGCGCGACCGACTGGGTCGAGGAGGCGGACGGGCGGTTGCGCGGGATCGGCCAGCGCGGCTGGCTGGCTGGCGACGATATCCTGACGCTCGACGGATTCGAGGAATTGAGCGTCGCCCCGGATACCGCCGCATGATCGCCGGCAGCCTGCTCGACCGGACCAGCATCCATCAGGCCGGCGATGGCGGCATCGCCGCGCAGCGCGAAAGCCTGCGCCGCGATATCGAGGCGATGCTGAACAGCCGCCGCCACCTGCTCAGCTGGCCGGTCTGGTTCGAGGAACTGGACCGCTCGCTGCTCGCCTATGGGCTCGACGATCTGACCAACGAGAGCCTCGCCTCCGCCGATTTCCGCGCGCGCTTCGTCGAGGAGGCGGAGAAGCAGTTGCGCCGGCTGGAACCCCGGCTCGGCCGGTTCGAGGTGACGGTGCTGCCCAACCGCGACGAACTGGACGCCACGCTCCGCTTCCGCGTCACCGGCACGGTGATGCTGGGGACGACGCGTGAGGAGATGTATTTCGACAGCCATGTCGATCCCGTCCGCGCGCAACTGGTTATCGGGGGCTGACCGGCATGTTCGACGACATATTGCCCTATTACAACAGCGAGTTGCGCTTCATGCGGGCGATGGCGGGCGAGTTCGCCGCCGCCAATCCCAAGGTCGCCAGCCAGCTGCGCATCTCCGCCGACACGATCGACGATCCGCATGTGCTGCGCCTGCTGGAGGGATTCGCCTTTCTCAACGCGCGCACGCGGATGAAGCTGGACGACGATTTTCCCGAGCTGACGACCGCGCTGCTCGATATCCTCTATCCGCATTATCTGCGTCCGTTCCCCGCCATGTCGATCATGCAGGTGACGCCCCGGCCGGGGATGCGCGGATCGGCGACGCTGCCCGCGCGGACCGAGGTGCTGACCGAACCGGTGGAGGGAGAGCCGGTCCGTTTCCGCACCGGTTATCCGGTCGAACTGTGGCCGATCGAACTGACCGCCGCCGCGGTCGGCGGATTGCCGCTGGATGCGCCGCTGAACCGGGCGGCGGGCCATGCCACCGGCGTGCTGCGCCTGTCGCTGGCGTGTCTGGGCGATGCCGATTTCGGATCGCTGGGGATCGACCGGCTGCGGTTCCACATCCACGCCGAACCGCGCGTGTCGCAGATGCTGTACGAACTGGTGGTCGGCGGCACGATCTCGGTCGCGCTGGCGGACAGCGCGGTGGATGCCGATCCCGTCATCCTCGGCCGCGACGCGATCCGCGCGGTGGGGTTCGCGGCGGACGAGGTGCTGTTGCCGCTGGGCGCGGTCAGCGATCCGGCCCACGCTCTGCTCAGCGAATATCACGGGTTTCCCGACAAGTTCCTGTTCTTCGACATCACCGGCATGGCCGCCAAGACCCTGCGCGACGGCAAGCGCACGATGGAGGCGTTCCTGTATCTCGACCGGTTCGATCCGGCGCTGGAACGCCTCGTCACCGCCAGCGATTTCCGCCTGTTCGCCACGCCCGTCGTCAACCTGTTCGAACAGGCGGCGGAACCGATCCGCCTCGTCCCCGGCCGGTTCGAGCATCGCATCATCCCCGATGCCCGGCGGGAGGGGACGACCGAGGTCTATTCGGTCGACCGGCTGATCGTGGCCGACCGCACCGGCCGCGAACAGGCGTACAGCCCGTTCTTCGGTACCGGCGAGGATCGCGGATCGCCGGGGCTGCGCTACTGGCACCTGACCCGGCGCACCGCCACCGCGCCGACCGGGGGCGACGACATGTTCCTGACGCTGACCGATACCGCCGGCGCGGTGGTGGCGGATGCGGATCACGTCGCCTCGATCGACCTGACCTGCACCAACCGCAATCTGGCCGCCGCGCTGCCGTTCGGCGGCGGGCGGCCGAAATTGACGCTGAGTACGGCCGCCTCACTGGTGTCGGGCGCGGAACTCATCACCGCGCCGTCGCCGACCCTGCGGCCGCAGCGCGGGGCGGGGGCCTTGTGGCGGCTGATCTCGCACCTGTCGCTGGGGCAGATCAGCATCGCGGAGCCGGCACTGGCGCTGTCGCTGGTCAAGGAACTGCTGGTCCTGCACGAATATCAGCCGAGCACCGCCAGCCGTATCCTGCGCGAACGGCTGAAGACGTTGACCACCACGGTATCGAGCGCGCGGGCGCCGGCGGGGGGGCATATCGCCTTCATCAGCGGGATCGACGTGATCGCGGAGTTCGAGGATCGTCGCCTGTCCGGATCGGGCGCGTTCCTGCTGGGGACGCTGCTCGATCGGCTGTTCGCGGCGATGGCGGCGATTAACGCGTTCAGCCGCCTGCGCCTGACACTGGCGGGCGACCGCGAGGTCTGGCAGCAATGGCCTGCGCGCACGGGCACGCGGACGCTGGCATGACCCCGCCGTCCGCTCCGTCCGACCTGCCCGAGGGGTTGCGCGCGGAATTCTTCGAGGCGGTGCGGCAGGTGATCGCCGCCTCGGGGATCACCACCGCCGGCCCCGCGATCGGGGGTGACGTGCGCCCGACGGCAGAGCCGGTCCGCTTCGTCGCGATGCGCGGTTCCCGCCATCCCGATGCGGAACTGGGGGCGGCGACGCAAGGCGAGCCGGGCGGACAGGTCCGGATGGAGGCGGCGTTCATGGGGCTGACCGGCCCGATGGGGGTGATGCCCGACCATTACACCGAACTGGTCGTCGCCCGCGACCGCGCGCGGGACGAGGCGTTCGGCACGTTCGTCGATCTGTTCAACCACCGCGCGATCAGCCTGTTCTACCGCGCCTGGGCGAAATACCGGGTGCCGGTGGGGTTCGGCGAGACCAAGGGATCGCTGGCCGATCCGGTGTCGCGGCTGCTGGCGGCGCTGGCCGGCCTGACCGGGCCGGGCGAGGACCCGCGCATTCTGGGGGCGGCGGGGCTGCTGGCGCGGCGGGTCCGCTCCCCCGATGCGCTGCGCCGGACATTGGCCGCGCTGTACGACGTGCCGGTCGAGGTGATCGAGCTGGCGCCGCGCCGCATCCGCATCGACCCGGCGGAACAGACGCGGCTGGGCGGGCGGACGACGGTGTCGGGGGCCTATGCCCGGCTGGCGGTGGATGCGGTGCTGGGCACGAGCGCGGTGGATGTCGCGGGGCGGTTCCGCGTGAAGGTCGGCCCGGTCGACCGCGCGCGGTTCGACGCGTTCTTCACCCCCGCCATGCTCCATGCCCGGATGGTCGCCACCATCCGGCAGGTGGCGGGCGCCACTGCCGATTTCGACATCCAGCTGATCCTGCGCAAAGAGGCGGTGCCCCGTGCCGCGACGGGCATGACGACGCGGCTGGGGCAGACGAGCTGGCTGCTCCACGGCCTGGCGGAGCATGACCGCGCGGATGCGGTGCTGTCCAGCCGGCCGCTCTGACCAGTCATTGAGTCGAAGCGCACTCGCCCCGCCGTCATTGCGAGCGTAGCGAAGCAATCCAGGGTCGAGTGCGTGGCGCTGTGGATTGCTTCGCTACGCTCGCAATGACGGAGAGAGCCTGATGTCGTCGCGCTTCAATCCGCCGCGACGGGGCCGCTCGGCGCGCTGGCGCGGCGGGTGAACCAGACGATCACGACCAGCGCGAGGCACAGCCAGGCCGACAGGCGGAACAGGTCGGTCGAGGCGAGCAGATACGCCTGCCCGACCATCTGCCGCGTCACCGCGCCGGCCGCCTGCGTGTCGGTCAACCCCATCCGGGCGAGCGCGTCGCGCGCCATGGTGAGGGGCATCCCGCTGCCGACCGCCTCCGACAGGCGGCTCTGGTGCAAGGCCTCGCGCCGGTCCCACGCGGTGGTGATGAGCGAGGCGGCGAAACTGCCCGCCGTGATCCGCGCGAAGTTGGAGATACCGCTGGCGGAGGGCAGCCGTTCGGGCGGAATGCGATCGAGCGAGATGGTCAGCATCGCGAGGAAGAAGGTGCTCATCGCGATACCCTGCACCAGCAGCGGCAGCATCAGGTCCTGGAAGCTGGCATAGGTGGTGTAGCCCGAGCGCAGGTAATAGGAGAGGCCGAACGACGCGAACGCCACCGTCGCCAGGATGCGCGCATCGATCCTGCCGCTCATCTTGGCGACGAACGGCGTCAGCAGCACCGCCACCACGCCCGACGGCGCCGCCACCAACCCCGCCCACGTCGCGGTGTAGCCCATCTGTGCCTGCAACCAGAGCGGCAGCAGCAGCGTGTTGGCGAAGAAGACGGCATAGCCGAGGCAGAAGGCGAGCGTGCCGATCGCGAAGTTGCGGCTCTTGAACAGCGACAGGTTCACCGCGGGATTGGCATCGGTCAATTCCCAGATCAGCCATGCGACGAAGCCGATCGCGGCGATCACGGTGGCGACGACGATACGCTCGGAGGCGAACCAGTCGTCGTTCTTGCCCAGATCGAGCACGATCTGGAGCGCGCCGACCCACACCACCAGCAGGATCAATCCGACCTGATCGATCGGCAGCTTGCGGGTTGGCGTCTCGCGCGTCTTCAGCCCGCGCCAGCTGACGAAGCCGCAGAACAGGCCGAACGGCACGTTGATGAGGAAGATCCAGCTCCAGTGGTAATTGTCGGAGATGTAACCGCCCAGGATCGGCCCCATGATCGGCGCGACCAGCGTCGTCATCGACCAGATGCCGAGCGCGGTCGATCGCTTGTCGGGCGGGAAGATTGCGATCAGCAGCGCCTGGCTGCCGGGGATCATCGGGCCGGACACCGCGCCCTGCAACACGCGAAACGCGATCAGCGACGGCAGGTCCCACGCGATCCCGCACAGGAACGAGGCGATGGTGAACAGGATCACCGAGGCGCAGAAGGTCCTGACCACGCCGAACCGGCCCATCAGCCACCCGGTCAGCGGCACCGCGACGCCGTTGGCGACCGCGAAGGCGGTGACGACCCAGGTCGAATTGTCGCTGGATACGCCCAGATTGCCCGCGATCGTCGGCAGCGAGACGTTGGCGATCGTGCCGTCCAGCACCTGCATGAAGGTGCCGAGCGCCAGCGCGAAGGCGGTCAGCGCCAGCGCGCCGCCGGCCAGCGGGGCGGGCGACGCACCCGTGGCGGCGGGAGCGGCCATCAGCGGTTGGCCGCGATGATCTGCCGGATGCGCGCCTCGACCCGCGGGTCGCCGGCGGCGGTCTTTAGCCCGGCATAGGCCTGTCGCCCCGACTGCCCGATCCGGGTGCCCGACGTGTCGGCGGTATCCACCGTCGCCGCGACCGACAGGCCGACGCGCAGGGGGTTGGCGCGCAGTTCGGCGGGATCGAGCATGATCCGCACCGGCACCCGCTGCGTGATCTTGATCCAGTTGCCGCTGGCGTTCTGCGGCGGCAGCAGCGCGAAGGCGTTGCCCGATCCCGCGCCCAGCCCGACGATGCGGCCGTGATAGACGATGTCGTCGCCATACATGTCCGCCGTCACCGTCGCGGGCTGGCCGATGCGCAGGTCGCGCAATTGCGTCTCGCGGAAATTGGCGTCGACCCACAGCCGATCGAGTGGCACCACCGCCATCAGCGGCGTGCCCGCCGCCACCTGCTGCCCGATCTGCACCGTGCGCTGCGCGACGATGCCGGCGATCGGCGCGGCGACGTGCATGTGGCCCAGCGTGATCGCGGCGCGGCGATAGGCGGCGATCGCGGCCAGCACCTGCGGATTGGTGTCGACCGTGGTGCCCTGCACGGTGTTGCGCGACTGCGCCTGCCGGCTGCGGGTGAGCGCCAGCGTGGCAGCGGCAACGCGGACCTGGTCCTGCGCATGGGCCAGTTCCTCGCCCGACACCGCACCCTGTGCCGCCGCGCCCTGGCGGCGCACCAGATCACCGCGCGCCTCGGCCAGTTGCGCCTCCGCCTGCGCCACCGCCGCGCCGGTCTCGTTCACCGCGGCGAAGCTGGTCCTCGTCGCCCGCACCGCGCGCGCCAGATCGGCTTCGGCGGACGCGAGGCCGACATCGGCGGTCGCGGCGTCGAGGTCGATCAGCGGCTGGCCGGCGCGCACCATCTGCGTGTTGTCGGCATGGATCGCCAGCACCGTGCCGGGATCGCGCGCGGTGATCGCCACTACGTCGCCCGCGACATAGGCGTCGTCGGTTTCCTGTTCGGGTTTCGCCAGCAGGAAGTGGAACACCGCCCAGACGATCGCGGCGATCAGGACGACGAGGCCGAGCAGCATCAACCCCCGCTTGCGCGCCCGCGGATTGCCGGCGGGCGGGGTCGGTGGGGCGGGGGTCGGTGGGGCAGGGGGCGATGGCGGCGTGTCGGGTGCCGCAGGGGCGCGGGTATCGGTCATCGGTTCATGTCCCGGGAAGCGTCGAAGCCGCCGCCGAGCGCCAGCACCAGCCGCACCCGCGCCTGTGCGGCATCGGCGGCAAGATCGGCGTCGGCCTGTTCGGCGGCGAGGATGCGGATATCGTTGTCGATCAGGTCGAGCCGGCTGTCGAGTCCGCTCGAAACGCGGATGGCGTTCAGCCGATTGGTTTCGGCATAGCCGCGCACCACCGCGCGCTGCTGCGCCCGATCCGCCTCGGCCGCGCCGATCTGCGCGATCGCGTCCGCCGCCTCGCGCACCGCACCGACGACGCGGTCGTTGTAATCGGCGGTGGCGAGATCGAGCGCGGCGCTGGCGCCCGCCAGATCGGCACGACGGCGACCGGCGTCGAACAGCGGCAGGCTGATCGCCGGACCCACCCCGACCGTGCCGGCGTCGAGCGACAGCAGGTTGCCGATCCCGACCGCCTGGAGGCCGGCCAGCGCGGCAAGGTTGATGTTGGGATAATAGGCACGCTGCGCGACCTGCTTGCCGGCCGCCGCCGCCGCGATCCGGGCCTGCGCGGCGGCGATGTCGGCGCGGCGTGCCAGCAGGTCGGCGGGTACGACGGCGGGCAGCGGCAGCGCGGCGTCGAGCCGCAGCATGGTCGGCCGGATCGTGGCGGGATAATCGACCCCGCGCCCCGCCAGCGCGGCCAGCGCGTTCTTCGCCAGCACCGCCGCGGCGCGAGCGCGGACCAGCGCCTGCTGCGCCTGCGCGAGCAGCGTCACCGACGATTGCCGGTCGAGCTCGCTGGCCAGTCGGTTGCGGATACGGACATCGATCAGCCGCAACGAGCTGGCGCGCGTGGCGATGGTGCGTTCGGCGATGCGGCCCTGTGCCTCTGCCCGGACGAGATCGAGATAGGTCGACACCACCGAGGCGGACAGCGCCAGCCGGGCGGCGGTCAGGTCCAGCACGGCGGCCGCCCCTTGCGCCTCCGCCGCGCGGATTGCCGACCGCTGGCGCCCGAACAGGTCGAGATTCCAGTTGAGGTTGCCCAGCGCGGTGCCGACGAACCGGGTCGACCCCGCAAAGGGCGGCGGGATGGTGTAGCGACCGCTGAGCCGGGCGATCTGGCCCTGCGCATCGAGCGTGACCTGCGGCCCGGTATCGGCCCGGCGTGTCGACAACACCGCCTGCGCCTGCGCGACGCGGGCGATCGCACTGTCGAGCGAGGGGTTCCCCGCGACCGCATCCGCCACCAGCGTGTCGAGCTGCGGATCGCCGAAGCCCCGCCACCAGTCGGCGGCCAGTTGCGGTCCCTGCCCGGTCAGGCCCGGCGTGGTCAGGCCCTGCCCGGTGAGACCCAGCGCGGCAGGGGCGACCGGTGCCACCGCCTGCCGGGTCGCGGGGGCCGCGCAACCGGCGACCATCAGCGCCACGGCGAACACGGCGCGGGTCATACGCAAGGGGCTCCGGCCGCAACGGCGAGGGTGCCGCGCAGCTTCTGGAGCAACGAGATCATCATCCGCACCTCCGCCTCCGACCAGTCGGCAAGCCATGTGTTCCAGCAGGCCACGACGTGCCGCTTGCACCGCAGCGCCACCGCCTCACCCTCCCCGGTCAGCGCCAGCTTCACGCAGCGACGATCCTCGGGCGTACGTTGCCGGGTGATCCAGCCGCGCTCCTCCAGCGTATCGACCAGCCGGGTCATCGCGCCCTTGTCATGGCCCAGATCGCGGGCGAGGTCGGCGGCGGTGACCCCGCGTCCGAAGAAGATCGAGACGAGCGCGGACCATTGAATGCCCGTCAGCCCCTCTGCCGCGAACACCGGTTCCATCGCCACGCCGCCAAGCTGGTGCGCGCGCCGGATCAGATAGCCGATCGAAATATCGGGTGCGAACTCGGAATCGGCATAGAAGGGCATGTCGATGCCTTGGCAATGGTTGCCAAGGCAGTCAATTAACAAAGACGTTAATCGCCGATCAGCCGTCGTCCAGCATCCGCAGCACGGTCGGCAGCATCGCATCGACGACGAGATGGATGGCGGCGGCGTTGGGATGGATGCGATCGGCCAGCACCATATCCGCCCGGCCCAGAATGCCGGCGGGGAAGAAATCGCGACACGTCGCCCCGTGACGCGCGGCCAGTTCCTCGTGGATGCCCAGATGATGTCGGGCGCGGTCGTGCAGGATCGGCGGCGGCGCGACCGTCGTCAGCAACACGGGTATGTCGCAACGGCCGAGCTCGACGAGGATCGCGTCCAGCCCGGCGCGGGTGGTGGCGGGGGGCACCTGTCGCAGCACATCGTTCGGCCCGACCTGCACGATCGCCAGATCGGGGCGCGACGTCAGCCGCGACATCACCGACGGCAGGCGATGGCGGACATCGGCGGTCGTGTCGCCCGACCGGCCGGCATTGATGACGGTGGCGGCGGGATGGACGGCGCGCAGCCGCCGTTCCAGTTGCGTGGCGAAGCCATCGTCGGTCGCAAGGCCATAACCGGCGACCAGACTGTCGCCGATCGCAAGGATCAGGGGATAAGGGGGCATCGTTCCGTCCGGGATAGGGAAGGCGAGATAGGAAGGATCGGGCGCGGGGGAAGGGGGCCGTCCCGCCCCCCGTCAGGCGCGGCGCGATCCCATGCCGCGTTCACGCCCCCACACCACCGCGCCGCTGCGGCGGTTGACGCCGGTCTTGGCATAGATGTTGGCGACGTGGTTGCGCACCGTGTTGCGCGACAGGCCAAGCCGGGCGGCGATCGCGGCATCGTCCAGATCGTCGCAGATCAGGTCGAGGATTTCCCGTTCGCGCGGCGTGAGGTCGGATGGGGGCGCCTGGGTCTGTGGCCGTCGCAGCGTCGCCAGCTTGTCGAGGATCGAGCGGCTGAGCCAACTGGCGTCCTTCATCACCTCGTCGATCGCGCCGGCCAGTTCGGTTTCGGTGCGGCGACGCTCGGTGACGTCCTCGAACGCCCAGAGGATACAGGCGGCGCCGTCGACGTCGATCGTCTCAGCCGCGACGAGGCAATCGATCGGGCCGCCGTCCCGCCGCCGCAACCGTGCCTCGCCCGCGCGCAGCCGGCCCCGGTCGACGATCGCGGCATCGAGCGCGGCGCGCGGGATGTCACCGTCCCACAGGCCGAGTTGGTCGAACGTATGCGCGGTCGCCGCCGCCGCGTCATGTCCGGTCAGGTCGCGGAACGCGGCGTTGACGCGGAAAATCCGCCGGTCCGCGTCGCGGGTGATCGCCATCGCGACCGGCGCCATCTCGAACACCGCGACCAGATGCCGTTCGCTCGCCGCCAGCGCCTGTTCCGCCCGGTGGCGCGGTTCCAGATCGGCGAAGGTCAGCAACAGCGCATCCTCGCCGGTCACGTCGATCGGCTGGCCGGCGAACAGCACCAGCCGTCGCGACCCGTCGGCGACGAGCAGGTCGGCTTCCGCCTGCGGCACGATCTCGCCAGCCGCGATCCGGCGGCGCACGTCGGCTGGATCGGCGAGCCCGCCGAGCAGATCGAGGGCGAACAGCGATCTGTCGTGCAACTGTTTTTCGGTGAAGCCGGTGAGGGCGAGGAAGCCGGGATTGGCGCGCGCGATCCGCAGATCGGCCAGTCCCAGCACCAGGGCCGGCGCGGGGTTGGCCTGGAACATCGCATTGAACCGGGTTTCGGCGTCGAAGCGGGCGGATATGTCGCTGATGACCAGCGCGAGATAGTCGGCCTCGCCCCCGTCCTCGTCCATGATGACGTCGCGTACCTGATGGACCCAGCGCGCCTCGTCTTCCCCGGCGGGGGCGACCTGCACGATCTCGTCCGGAAACGGTTCGCCGGCGAGCAGGCGAAACAACGGATAGTCGCGGTGCCGCAGGGGCCGGCCATCCGCCGCGCGCAGCGAGAAGCGGCCGGCATAATCCTCCGCGGTCGATCCCAGTTCGGCCGCATCGTCCAGCCCGTGCATCCGCAACGCGGCGGGGTTGGCGCCGAGGATGGTGCCGGTCGGATCGAGCAGGATCACGCCGTCCATCAATTGCGCCATCAGCTGTTCGAGATGGCGGAGACCGGGGGCGGGATGGGATGGCATGGCTCATCAAGCGTGCGACGCCCGCACCCGGTTCCACGGTTCGTTACCAGTTCGACTGGTACAGGCATACCATCCGCCGAAGCTGGCCGGGCGGCATGATCTGAACATCATGGCACCGACGACGGTTTAACCCTCACTTGGTAAACAGCGTGAAGGAACGAACATGGGTCTCATCATACTTCTCGTCGTCGGCGGCGTGATCGGCTGGGTCGCCAGCATGGTGATGCGCACCGACGGCCAGCAGGGCATCCTGCTCAACATCGTGGTCGGGATCGTCGGGGCGGTGCTGGCCGGGTTCGTCGTGACGCCGTTGATCGGCGGGGCGCCGATCACCAGCGGCGTCATCAGCATCCAGTCGGTCGTCGTCTCGCTGATCGGTGCGATCGTGCTGCTCGCGATCATCAACCTCTTTCGTCGCGGCGCGGTGCGCTGAACCGGACCGTCCCGTTGCCGGCCGCGCCTATGGCCGGCGGCGGGACAGCCGGTATCATTCCATCCTGATCCCCCGTTCGCCACGGTCGCGGCAACGGGGGTTTCGCCCGTGGCGGCGGCGATCCGGCGGCGGGTGACATCGCGTACACGATGTCGCCGCCGGACCGTTCGCCCGGCCAGTTCGCCGGTAGGCGGCACCGGGTCCGGTCAGCCGGCGTCCTCGGTTTCCACCACGCCGGCCGAATCGAACTCGTCGAACGCATCGCGGACCTCCTCGGCGGTCTGTTCGTCCGCGACTTCCACCGTCACCACGATCGCACCGTTCAGCGGGGCATCGTCACGATCCTCCGCGCTGGGCGCGCCGGCCTCGGTGTCAGAACCCGCCTGTTCCTCGCCGACGCTGTTGCGATCACCCTCGGTGGTGATGAACACGGCGGCACGATCGAGGTCGAACTGCTGGACCAGTCGTTCCACCGTCATCTCGGCATTGCGGCGGGTATCGAACGTGGCGCTGAGCATAACCGACATGAGCATGTCCTTGGCGAATGTGACGACGGGATGCCGACGCGGGAGTCAACCATCGGTGAGCCTCCATGATCCATGGTCGCGGTCGATGATCGTCGTGGCGCGGTCGGGGCGAGGGAACGTCGGCGCGCCCGCTGCGCTTGGGTGATGGGCATCGCGCCCGCCACGCAAGGATGCCTCGACATGCCCGACGCCGATATCGCCCCCGCCCGTCCCGGCCTGTCGCGCCCGATGGCGTTCGCCGCCGTGGCGGCGGTATTGGGGGCCAGCGCCTGGCTCGGCCGGCGCAACGCCCCCGATCCTTCGCACCCCGGCATCCGTCGCTGGTACAAGCGGCTCGACAAGCCCGCCTATACGCCGCCCGATGCCGCCTTCGGCGCGGTGTGGCCGGTGCTGGAGACGGGGCTGGGCATCGGCGGCTATCGCCTGTTGCGGCAACCGGCGACCGATGGCCGCAACATCGCCGTCGGCCTCTGGCTGCTCAACACCGCGATGATCGGCGGCTGGACCGAGTTGTTCTTCCGGCGAAAGGCGCTGGGGGCCAGCGCGGCGGCGTCGGCGGCGATGATCGCGACCGGCACCGGCTATGTCGCGGCGGCTGGCCGCGTCGATCGGCCGGCGGCGGCGCTGGCGGTACCGTTCGTCGCGTGGCTGGGGTTCGCGACCCTGCTCGCCGAACGTATCCGGGAACGGAACGGGGCATGACCCGCGTCACCGTCTGGCATGACGGCGCCTGTCCCCTGTGCCAGCGGGAGATCGCTCTGATGCGGCGGCTGGACCGGTGCGGGGCGATCGATTTCATCGATGCCAGCGATCCCGCCGGTTCGTGCCCGATCGATCGCCGCACGATGCTCGCCCGCTTCCATGCCCGCGAGGACGGACGATTATTGTCCGGCGCGGCGGCGTTCGCGGCGATGTGGCGGGCCATTCCGCTGCTGCGGCCCCTGGGGATCGCGGCGCGCCACCCGCTGGTGCTGGCCGGGCTGGAACGGGCCTATCTGCTGTTCCTGCGCATCCGGCCCCGGCTCCAGTCGATCGTGCGCGACCGGGTGTCGGCATGAGACCGGTGCCCGACCGGCCCGCGCCGGGGCAGGAGAGCGTCTGGTCCTATCCGCGACCGGCGATCGCGGAGCGGTGCGCCCGCCACATCCGCATCGAGCATCGCGGCCTTGTCATCGCCGACACCAGCGCCAGCGTCCGCACGCTGGAGACCAGTCACCCGCCCGGCTATTACCTGCCGCCGTCGGATATCGTGATGGCGGCGCTGCGCCCTTCCGCACGCGGATCGTTCTGCGAGTGGAAGGGGCAGGCGGTCTATTACGATCTGGTGGTCGACGGCACCGTGATCGAGGATGTGGCGTGGAGCTATCCCGTGCCCACCCCCGCCTTCGAACCGCTGCGCGATCATATCGCCTTCTATCCCGCGCCGCTCGACGTCTGCACCGTCGACGGGGTGCAGGTCGTGCCGCAGGAAGGCGGCTTCTACGGGGGCTGGATAACGCCCGACCTCGCCGGTCCGTTCAAGGGCGGGCCGGGCAGCCGCTTCTGGTAGGCACCTATAGATTGGCCTGTTCGTCGGCCGGCAGATCGTCGTTGGGGCGGTAATAGAGCGTCGCGCACTCCTCGCGCAGGCATCCGCCCTCGATGACGAGGTCGTCGCGATAGGCCTTGCGCACGAAATCGAGCGTGTCGACATGCCGCGCCTCGAAATACATCGGATGCACGTCGGCCGCCCCGGCGCCGTAGACGACGCGCCCGACCTTGGACCAGATCGACGCCATCGTGCACATCCCGCAGGGTTGCAGCGTCGAATACAGGGTCGCGCCGCGCAGCTCCATCTCGCCCGTCCCCTCGCAGGCGCGGCGGATCGCCATCATCTCCGCATGGGCGGTGGCATCGGGCAGGTCCTGGGTCTGGTTGCGCTCGGCGGCGATCACCTTGCCGTCCAGCACGATCACCGCGCCGAGCGGTGAGGATGCCGGATCCGATCCCTTCGAGCGGGCGATCTCGATCGCCATGCGCATCCATTTCTCGTCGTCTTCGGTCATCGCTACCTCCGGCACAGGGAACGCAGCGGATGCCGACATGGTCCGCGCTGTCCTATCCCCATGAAAAGATATCGATTTCACATGCCGGTCGCTAATCGCCCGCCCAGTCGTACACGCCCCCCGGATGCGCGGCGACGAAGCGGCGGGGCGGGATGCCGGCGGCGGACAGGGCGGTGGCGAGCGCCAGCCGCGGCGCCTCGCGTGCCTCGTCGGTCAGCTGGAAGGTCCCCCAATGGATACCCAGCGCCTGCTTCGCCGCCACGTCGCGGAAGATGCGGACCGCCTCGGCCGGATCGACATGCTGCGCAGCCATGAACCATCGCGGCTCATAGGCGCCGATCGGGATCAGCGCCATGTCGGGCGCCGCCAGCCGCGCCCGGATGTCCGCGAAGAGCCGGCCGTCGCCATAGCCGGTGTCGCCCGCGAACCAGATCGTGCCGGCCGGCGTCGTCATGTGGTGCCCCGCCCACAGCGCCATGCGCACGTCGGAGGGCCAGCGGTTCGCCCAGTGATGGGCCGGCGTCAGCGTGGTGGATATCCCGCCGCCCAGGTCCAGCCGATCCCACCAGTCGCCGACGATGCATCGGGCATCGGGGATCGCGGCGCGCACGATCGCATCGTTGCCCAGCGGCATCGCCATCAGCGGCGCATGGGCGGCCTGCAACCGGCGCAGCGTCGCGACGTCCATATGATCGTAATGGCAATGACTGAGCAGCACGACGTCGATCGGCGGCAGGTCCGCAAAGGCGATGCCGGGCGCGGTCACCCGCGTCGGCCCGGCGAAGCGGAACGGGCTGGCCCGCTGCGACCATACCGGATCGGTCAGGATGTTGACCCCCGCCGCCTGGATCAGCAGCGAGGCATGGCCGACCATGGTGACGCGGATGCCCGGTACCCGCGCTGCCGGCACCGCTGGCGTCACCGGCACCATCGCCGGCCAGCGTTGCGCCGCGCCCGCCAGCTTCCAGCGCAGCATGTCGCGCAGCCCCCGGTCGGTCGCCGGCTGATCGGGGTTGAAGAAGCGGACGCCGTCAAAATGGTCGCTCGGCGGGCCGGCGTAATAGCGATTCCTCGTCACCATATCAGGGGTAGCGGGTCGGGGGCGGCGGTCAATCCGGCATCGCGAAAACGAGCAATGTCGAGGTCGCCGAGGCACATAGCCGGCCTTCGCCATCGTGCAGCGTCGCCTCGGCAAAGGCGACGCGGCGGCCGATCGACACCACCCGGCCCGCCGCCCGCACCCGTCCGCTCCGGTCGGACAGCCCGCGATGATAGGCGACCTTCAGTTCCAGCGTCGTATAGCCCTGGCCAGCATCCAGATGCGAATGCACCGCGATGCCGCAGGCGCTGTCGAGCAGCGTCGCGGCATAGCCGCCATGCACCGATCCGATCGGGTTATAGACGCTGCGATCGGGCGTCCCCTCGAACACCGCGCGGCCGCGTTCGATCTCGACAAGGTCGAAGTTCATCGTCTCGCCGATCGGCGGGCGCCGGCCCGACGCCAGCATCGCCTGCAACTGCGCCAGGCCGTCGAGCGGGGGGTGTTGGTCGGTAGGCATCGGACATTCTCCTGGGTGCGGCCGGTTCGGCGGGGGGCGGATGATGCGCGTGACGATCCGGTACCGGATCAATGGCTTGCGATGGGCCGTTCGCTAAGGATAGATCGCCGATCCGTATCAATCAGCCCGGAAACGCAAGGATGACGAACAATACGTCGCACGCCGATTCCTCCTTCAGGCAGGATACCCATCCGCAACCCGATGCACAGGGGCAGGCGGCCCTGCTGCTGATCGAAAGCCTGATTCACAGCCTGCTCGACAATGGCGCGCTGACCAAACCGCAGGCGCTGGAGGCCATCGACAGCGCGATGCAGGTCAAGGAGGAGAGCGCCGCCGAGGAAAAGGAGCCGACGCATACCCTTCGCCGGTCGCTGGCCCTGTTGGGTAACATGCAGCAGAGCATCGAGGCGCATTCCGGGCGTTACGATCCGTCGACCCAGGCGGGACCGCAGGTGGCGCAGCCGGGGTAGAAGCTCCGATGCCCGATACCGCCCGTCAGTTGATCGCCCGCAGCGCGGTGGCAGCGGCGGGCGGGGCGGGGCGCAGCAGGTCGTCGACCCGGCTGGCGAGATCGACCTGCCGGAACGGTTTCGCCAGCCGCGCGACATCGGCGGGTACATCCTCCCCCGCGGCGGCATAGCCGGTGACGAGCAGCGCCGGCATGGCATGGCCGCCGGCGCGCAGTTCTTGGATCAGCTGGCCGCCGGTCATGCCGGGCATCAGGTAGTCGCTGACCAGCACGTCCGCTTCCGCGCCCGCGCGCACCGCTGCCAGCGCCTGCGACCCCGATCCCATCTCGATCACCGTATAGCCGATGTCGCGCAGCATGTCGGCGGTGGCGGCGCGGACCAGATCCTCGTCGTCGACCAGCAATACCGTCGCCGCGCGTCGCGCCGCGACCGGCTCGGCGGGTCGCTCGCCCGGATCGGCGGCGGGCTCGTCGGTCGCGGGCAGCCATAGTTCGACGGCGGTGCCCGCGCCCGGTTCGCTCGACAGCGCCAGCGTGCCGCCGGACTGGGCGGCAAGGCCGTGGACCATCGACAGGCCGAGGCCGGTGCCCTTGCCCACGCCCTTGGTCGAGAAGAACGGCTCGGTCGCCCGCGCCAGCGTCGCCTTGTCCATGCCGACACCCGTGTCGGAGGCGACCAGACGCACATAGGTGCCGGGTTTCAGCCCCGGCGGACCGCCCCGGTCGACGACGCTGTCGGTGACGGACAACGTCAGCGTGCCGCCGCCCGGCATCGCGTCGCGCGCGTTGATCGCCAGATTCAGCAGCGCGAGTTCGAGCTGGTTGGGATCGACCCGCGCCCGCGACAGATGCCGGGGCACGTCCAGCACGACCCGGATCGAGGGGCCGAGCGAGCGGCGGATCAGGTCGACGATGCCGTCGATCAGCGCGCCGATATCAACCGCGCGGGGTTGCAGCGCCTGCCGCCGCGCGAACGCCAGCAACCGCTGCGTCAGCGTCGCGGCGCGTTCCGCCGCCTGAAGGGCGCCGCCGACCATCCGCTGCGTCCGCTCGTCGTCGCGGTGGCGGCGGCGGACGAGGTCGAGGCTGCCGACGATCGGCGTCAGCAGGTTGTTGAAATCATGCGCGACGCCGCCGGTCAGCTGGCCGATCGCGTCCATCTTCTGCGCCTGCAGCAGTTGCGCGTCGGCATCCTTGCGGTCGGTGATGTCGGAGACGACGCCGGTTATCCGCACCGCGACGCCGCCCGCATCGTACCGGACGCGGCCCCTGGCGACGATCCAGCGGTGCTGGCCGGTGACGTAGATGATGGCGCATTCGATATCCAGCGAACCGGTTTCGATCGCGCGGTCGAACGCGGCGGATACCGTGTCGCGCTGCGCCGGATCGACATGACCCAGAAACGTGTCGACGTTCCAGTCCGGCAATGCCTCGGTATAGCCGAAGATCTCGTCATGGCGCAGCGTCCGCCGGGCGAACCCGGTGGTCAGGTCGATATCCCAGCTGCCCATGCCGGCGGCCTCCAGCGCGATCTCCAGACTGTCGCGGGCCGCCGCCAGTTCCTGCGTCCGCTCGACCACCGCGCGTTCCAGCATATCGGCGGCGTCGCGGACCTCATATTGCCGCGCCCGCGCCTTCAGGGCGGACCGGATCGCCCCCAGCATCGCCTCCGCGTGCAGCGGCCGTTCGAGCAGCACCACATTGCCCAGCGCGTCGAGCCGCCTTGTGGCGGCGGCCGGCCGCGGCCCGCGCGCGCCATTCGCCAGCACCACGAACGGCACGTCCGCCCAGGCCGGTTGCGCCGCCACCCAGGCGAACAGTTCGGTCATGTCGCCGACCGTCAGCGCCTCCTCGGTCACCAGCACCACGCCCGCGCCGTCGCGCAGCCGGTCGACCAGCATCGTCTGGTCGGCGCAGATGTCCGCCGGGATACCGTGACGGCCCAGCAGCTCCGCCGCGATCGCCGCATCCCGGCCGCGCGGCGCCAGGATCAGGACGCGTTCGGGCATCTAGCGCTGCGCATCCAGTGCGCCGATCTGGCTGGCCATCAGCGTCTTCCCCTCGCCGGAGAAGGTCGGCACCCCGGTCAGTACGCCCTGGAACTGGCGCAGCGGTTCGCCGAGCTGCAGGCCGTTGCTGCCGATCTGGAATTCCCGGATCGTGCGTTCATGCCTGGCGGTGCGCGTCTTGATGACCGAGATCGCCTGCCGCACCTCGCCATGCGCCTCGAAATAGCGGAGCTGGACGACGGTATCCGACAGATAGCTGAGATCGACGTCGGAGCGGATATCGCCCATCACCCCGTGCAGCCCCAGGATCAGCAGGCTGACGACGCCCTTCTGCCCCAGATAGGTCAGCATCTCATGCATCTGGAGAACCAGGAACTGTTCGTTGGGCATCGATTGCAGATACGCGTTCAGGCTGTCGATCACGACGACGCTGGCCCCCAGTTCCTCCACCACGGCCCGGACCGCGCCGGCGAATTCGCCCGGCGACATTTCGGCGGGATCGACCGCGCGCAGATCGAGCTGGCCGCTCTCGATATAGGCGTCCAGGTCCATGCCCAGTGTCCGGCTGCGCGCCAGCAGCGTCGGCAGCCGCTCGTCGAACAGGAAATAGGCGGCCTTCTCGCCCCGCTTCAGCGCGGCCAGCATGCATTGCACGGTCGAGGTCGTCTTGCCGACGCCCGCCGGCCCGGTCAGCAGCGTCGAGGTGCCGGGCACCAGCCCGCCGCCCAGCAGCGCGTCGAGCGCGGTCGATCCGGTCGATACCGCCGGCCCCGCTTCCCGCGTCGCGTGGTCGGAGGCGACGAGGCGCGGATAGATGCACAGGCCGCCGCGCTCGATCTCGAAATCGTGATAGCCGCCGCGATAGCGCACGCCGCGCATCTTCACGACATGCATCCGGCGCCGCTGCGCCCCGAACCCGGACAGCGTCTGTTCGAGCGAGATGACGCCGTGCGCGATGCTGTGCAGCTGGAGGTCGCTGCCGCTGCCGCTCTTGTCGTCGAGGAACAGGACCGTGCATTGCCGGGTCGAGAAGAAATGCTTGAGGGCGAGGATCTGGCGGCGGTAGCGGATCGGGCTCTGCGCCAGCAGCCGCAGTTCGGACAGGCTGTCGAGCACGACCCGGCTGGGGCGCAGTTCGTCGACCTTCGCCATCACGTCGCGGATCGTCTCGCCCAGTTCCACCTCGCTGGGGTGGAACAGCGTCTGTTCCTGATCCTCGCCCAGCCCGTCGGCGGGCACCATCTCGAACAGGTTCAGGGCGTCGAGCGTCCAGCCGTGCGTCGCCGCGACCGCGCGCAGTTCGACTTCGGTTTCGGCCAGCGTGACGTACAGCCCCGTCTCCCCGATTGCCGCACCCGCCAGCAGGAAGCCGAGGCCCAGCGTGGTCTTGCCGGTGCCCGGCGTCCCTTCGACCAGATACATGCGGTGCGGGGTCAGCCCGCCGTTCAGGATATCGTCCAGTCCGGCGATCCCGGTGAGCGCGGGGCCGGCAGGTGCGGGTGACAGCGAGGCGTCCGATGCCGACAATGCGTCTTCCCTCTCCTGGCCATGGCTGGGTGCCGGGCCGATATTCAGGGCCTTATGCCGCGCCCGGTTCGGCTTGTCGCGATATAAGAGTCTGTTCGCACACGGTCCGTCGGCAAATCGTAGGCATGGATTGATCTTCCTGGCCTCGTGCCGCGTTGACCGCGCATGGCGAAACTGGGCGACTGGATCGAACCGCATCCGCACGGCATCTATGTCCGCCCCGCCGATGCGTGGGTCGACCCGTCCGAACCCGTGCCCCGCGCGCTGGTTACCCACGGCCATGCCGATCACGCGCGCGGCGGCCACGACCGCGTCTGGGCGACGCCGGAAACGCTGGCGATCATGGACGCGCGCTATGGCCCGCAGACCGGGGTGCCGGTCGCCTATGGCGAGACGATCCGGCTGTCCGACGGCAAGGGGGGCGAGGTCGATGTCGGATTCGTGCCCGCGGGCCATGTGCTGGGATCGGCGCAGATCGTGCTCGACCACCGTGGCGAACGGGTGGTGGTGTCGGGCGACTACAAGCGCCGCCCGGACCCGACCTGCGCCGCCTTCCAGCCGGTCAGATGCGACGTGTTCGTCACCGAGGCGACGTTCGCGCTGCCGGTGTTCCGCCATCCCGATACGGGTGACGAGATCGACAAGCTGATCGCGCGGCTCCACGCCAATCCCGATCGCTGCATCCTGGTCGGCGCCTATGCGCTGGGCAAGGCGCAGCGGGTGATCGCCGAGCTTCGCGCGCGGGGCCATGATGCGCCGATCTATATCCACGGTGCGCTGGCCCGGTTGTGCGCGCTCTATGCCGATCACGGCGTCCGGCTGGGCGAACTGATCCCGGTGGCGGACGTGCCGAAGGCGGCGATGGCGGGGCATGTCGTGATGTGCCCGCCCGGCGCGCTCAACGACCGCTGGTCGCGCCGGCTGCCCGATCCGATCACCGCGATGGCATCAGGCTGGATGCGGGTGCGCCAGCGCGCGGTGCAGAAGAATATCGAGCTGCCGCTGATCCTGTCGGACCATGCCGACTGGGACGAGCTGACCGAGACGCTGACGGAGATCGCGCCGAAGGAAGTATGGGTGACGCACGGGCGCGAGGAGGCGCTGGTCCACTGGTGCATGACCCGCCAGATCAGGGCGCGGGCGCTGGCGCTGGTGGGGTTCGAGGACGAGGACGATTGACGAAGCCGGCCGGACGGGCAGGGGCCCGGTCGGGGAACATCGCGCGCGTTCCTGCGCTTCATCGCTCCTGCTACAGGAGTACACCATGGCCGATGCCCTGCTGATCGACCCCGCCACCGTGTTCGACAATGTCGACGAGCGTCGCGTCGAATTTTCCGCCAGCGCCGACACGGACGAGTACGCCTTCGCCGCGCAGTACGACCTGATCGAGGCGCTTGCCGCCGAGGTGCCGGACGACCGCGCGGTGGCGCTGTTCCACCGTCACGAGGGGCAGATCATGGATCTGGCGGCGGTGGCGCTGGCGCGCGATCCCGATCAGGCGGTCATCGTCGTCAGCGAGAACGATCTGGCATGATCGATCCGGCGACGATCGACTGGCGGATGAGCGCTGCGCTGGAGAATGTGCCGCGCGGCGACAGCGAGATCGCCTCCGTCACCAGCCTGGCCTATGCGGTGCGCGAATGGCTGCGCCTCGACGGCGAACTGCAGGCGGCGGCGCTGCTGACCCCCGAACATCCGGTGACGATCGATGGCGAGGAAGCCGTGGCGTTCGCGGGGATGGCGATCCGGGCACTCGCGGCCCGGCTGCCGGACCATGACGGCGAGGGTGCCGTGGCCTAGCGTCGGGCGGTGACCGGCATGCAGTCGAACCCGCCGGCCGCCGCCGCCGCGCACAGCTGGATCGCGCCTGCCCGGTCGTCCGCCGCACCGACCTGCACCCGCACCAGCGGCTTGCCCGGCACCGGCTGGTAGATCGGGCTGTATCCGCCCAGAGAGGGTACCCGTGTCGTCGCGCGTGCCCAGGCCGCCTCGGCCGCCGCCTGCCCGGTGAACGCACCGATCTGGATACGCCATGCCGACGCGGTCGGCGTAGCAGCCGCCGCCACGGTCGGTGCAGGTGCCACGGTCGGCGCCGATGCCGTCTCGGGCGCCGATGCCGCCGCCCTCGCCGTGGATGCGACGATCATCCGCGGCGCGACGACCGGTCGTTCCAGTTGTTCGAGGGCCGTCGCCGCGAAACCCGGCAGGGCGGCGGCGGGGGTGGCGGCGACCTGTTCCGCCACGTCCGCCGCAGCGGCGCAAAAGCCCCGCTGCGCAGCGGGATCGGCGAAGAAATTGTACAATTGCGTCATGTGCCGGTCCAGCGCGCCGCGTTCCGTTCCGTAGCGTGCCTTTTCGGCGGCGTAGGCGGTGGCCAGTACCGCCTTTCGCTCGATCAGCAGCGCGTTGTAGCGGGTGACGATGCCGGCCCCGGCCGGTCCCTGGCCACAACCGAGCGCGGCGACATTGAGCGCGGCGCGCAGATGCCACAGCGCCTCCTCGTCCCCCAGTCCGCTGTTGATCGTCGGTGGTGGCGGCGGTGGCGGCGATGCGGGGGTCAGTGAGGGTTCCGGCACCGGCACCGGTGGCGTCGGCCGTTCCCGGTGCCCGCAGCCGACCAGCATCGCGGCAACCGCCGCGGCCGCCATCCATCCGCCGATCCGTCGTGTCATCTTCGTCATCCCGCCTCCGTAAAGGACCGACGGCATTCGGCAAAGATCGCCCGCGTCACCGGATCGAGGGCGCGACATGACAGTAATAAATAAAAAGTAAACGATCATGGTTAATGATAATTTACCCATAAACTGTCCTGACATGGTCCATCCCAAATAGAGACAGTAGTTGTTCTGGCATCGTCTTGGGAAAACGACGAAAAGCGGGGCACGGCATCGGACCCCGACACTTCGGGAGATGCGCAAGACATTGTCACGGGAACCGTCATCATGAAGAACATCGCTATTATCGCCGCCGCCATCGCCGGTTTTGCTGCCATGCCCGCCCACGCCGTCACGCTGGTCGGCACCAATGGGTCGGCTGCCGTGTTCGCGCAGTCGGCCAATGGCGCCCAATATAATTTCGAGAGCGCGACGACGGGCAATATCGGCGATCCCGCTGGCTTCCTGCGCACCGGCGGGCAGATGATGATCGACAGCGCCCAGAACGTTGCCGCCAACCCGTTCGGTGCCCCGGCCGGCAACAGCTACCTCTATATTTCCACGGGTGGTACGTCGGTGATCCGTTCGGTGGCGGCCGGCATCGCCGGCTATCGGACGGTATCGTTCTACATCGGGTCGATCGACTGGGGGAACACGGTGGACGTGCTCGACCTGGGCGGCAACCTGCTCCGCTCGTTCAACGGTGCCGAGATGGCCGCGCCCGCCTCGCCCAGCGGCAACCAGGATTTCCCGCTCACCAACCGTCTGCTCACCTTCAATGCGGATGCGGGCGAACTGATCGGCGGCGTGCGCTTCACCTCCAGCGTCGACTCGCTGGAAGCGGACAACATCAAGTTCACCGCCGCGGTGCCGGAACCGGCCACCTGGGCGATGATGCTGGTCGGTTTCGGTATGATCGGTGCCACGGCGCGCTATCGCCGCCGCAAGAGCACCGTCGCCTTCGCCTGATCGCTTCGACTTCCCGAAGCGTTCGTCGGGAAAGGGTCGTCGGCATCGCGCCGGCGGCCCTTTTTCCGTTTCGGGTCAGTGATGATGACCCGCTTGCCAAACGCCGCGGATCGCGGGAACAAGGCGGCATCCATCATCCGGGGAATTGCCGATCGTGCGCCTGTCCTTTCTTGCCCTTGCCCTGCTGTCCACCGCCACCCCCGCCCTGGCGCAGGACGCCAAACCCGCCGCGCCCGCGAAATCGCATGCCGAGATGGTGAAGCAGGAGGCGGAAGCCGGCTGGGCGACCGCGCCGGTCGCGGAACAGGAGGTCACGCACCGCGATGCGGTGACGGTCGGCGGCCGGCGGCTGTCCTATACCGAGTCCGCCGGGACGCTCACGATCCGCGATATCGAAGGCAAGCCGACCGCCAGCATGTTCTACACCGCCTATACGCTCGACGGGACAAAACCGGGCACGAAACGCCCGGTGACGTTCTTCTACAATGGCGGGCCGGGCAGTCCCAGTTTCTGGCTGCGCATGGGATCGTTCGCGCCGATCCGCATCCGCACCACCAACCCGGAATTCATCCGCCCCGCCCCCTATGACGTCGGCCCCAATCCCGACACGCTGCTCGACAAGACCGACATGGTCTTCCTCGACGCGATCGGCACCGGCTATTCGCGACCGCTGGGCGACATGAAGCCGTCCGATTTCTACGGCACCGACGAGGATGCCGATGCCTTCGCCAAGGCGATCCTGCGCTATGCGACCAAGTTCGGGCGGTGGAGCAGCCCCAAATTCCTGTTCGGCGAAAGCTATGGCACGCTGCGCTCCGGCGCGCTCGCCTATCAGTTGCAGGAACGGGGCATGGCGCTGAACGGCGTCGTGCTGCTGTCGTCGATCATGAACTATGGCTATCGCCAGCCGGGACTGGATCAGGTCTATCTGAACTACCTGCCCAGCTATGCCGCGACCGCCTGGTATCACAACCGCCTGCCCGATCGTCCCGCCGATGTCGCCACTGTCGTCGCGCAGGCGCGGGCCTTCGCGAATGGGCCGTATATGGTCGCGCTCGCCAAGGGACAGTCGATCTCCGACGCCGAGCGTGATTCGATCGCGAATCAGATGAGCCGGCTGATCGGCCTCAGCCCCGATTACATCAAGCGCGCCAACCTGCGCATCGACCTGCCCCGCTTCCAGAAGGAGTTGCTGCGCGGGCAGGCGCGCACGATCGGCCGGTTCGATTCGCGCTATACCGGGATCGACACCGATGCGGCGGGCGAGCGGCCGGAGACGGACGCGTCGTCCGATGCGATCTCGGGCGCGTACATCGCCTCGTTCACCGATTACCTGACCGGCACACTGAAGTACCAGACCGAGCTGCCCTATCGCCTGTCGGCGCGCGACGCGGCGGGCTGGACGTGGAACTGGAAGCACGATGCGCCGGGTCGCGGCGGCGGCGGCGGCGGCCAGAACAACCCCAACACCGCGATCGACCTGGCCGCCGCGATGCGCGCCAACCCGTACCTCAAGGTACTGTCGATGAACGGCTATTACGACATGGCGACGCCGTTCTTCGGCACCGAGAACGACCTCGGCCACATGATGCTGGAACGCCCGCAACAGGCGAACCTGGCCTTCACCTATTACCCCGCCGGGCACATGACCTATCTCAACCCCGACGCGCTCCGACAGATGAAGGTCGACCTGTCGCGCTGGTACGACGACGCGATCAGCGACGCCCGCTCGCCCACCCCGCCGGTGCCACCGACTAGCGCGGCGGCGACGGGGCCGGCGGCGGCGGGACCGAACTGAGAGGGCGTGACCCTGATGTACGTCTGATCCGTCGTTGCGAGCGCAGCGAAGCAATCCAGGGTTCCGCGCGGTACACTGGATTGCTTCGCTACGCTCGCAATGACGATGTGTTCTTGCCTGCGCTCACCCGCCGCCCAGCGTCCGCGCCCGGCGGCGCTGGACCGAGCTGCCGATGCCCAGCGCCTCGCGATATTTCGCGACGGTGCGGCGGGCGATGTCGAAGCCCCTGGCCTGCAACTGTTCGACCAGCGTATCGTCGGACAGGATCGCCGCGCCCTCGCCCGCGATCAGCGCGCGGATCGCGCTTTTCACCGCCTGCGCTGACACCGCATCGCCGCCATCGGTCGCCTGGATCGCGCTGGTGAAGAAGTATTTCAGCTCGAACATCCCGCGCGCGCAGGACAGGTATTTGTTGCTGGTGACGCGGCTGACAGTCGATTCGTGCATCTCGATCGCGTCGGCGATCTGGCGCAGCGTCATCGGCTTCAACTGCGATACGCCGTGGCGGAAAAAGCCTTCCTGCTGCTTCACAATCTCGGTCGCGACGCGGACGATGGTGCGCTGCCGCTGGTCGAGCGCCTTGACCAGCCAGGTCGCGCTGGCGAGGCAGTCCGACAGCCACGCCTTCGACGCCTTGTCCTGCGGCCCATGCGCCAGTTGCGCGTGATAGCGGCGGTTGACGAGGACGCGGGGCAGGGTGGCGCCGTTCACCTCGATCGCCCAGCTCTGGCCGACGCTCCGCACGAACACGTCGGGTACCACCGCGCGCGACGCCTCGCCCCCGTACCGGCAGCCGGGTTTGGGATCGTAGCCGCGCAGTTCGCGGATCATGTCGGCCATGTCCTCGTCGTCGACGTTGCACAGCCGCCGCAGCCGGGCGACGTCGCCGCGTGCCAGCAGGTCGAGATTGGCGATCAGCTTCGCCATGCACGGATCGTATCGATCCGCCTCCTTGGCCTGCAACGTCAGGCATTCGGCCAGATCGCGCGCGCCGACGCCGGTGGGGTCGAAGGTCTGGATCGTCGCCAGCACCGCCTCCACGCGCATCTGCGCCACGCCCAGCCGGCTCGCGATGTCGAGCGTCGATCCGGTCAGATAGCCGGCGTCGTCGATCTGGTCGATCAGGTGCTGCGCGATGAACAGGTCCGCCGCCGCCACCGCCGGCCCCGCCTGCGCCAGCAGATGATCGGCGAGGCTCAGGCTGGTGTCGGCGAAACTGTCGAGGTCGGGGCCATCCTCGGGTGCCGCGCCGCCGCTCCCCGTGATCGCGCCATCGAACCCGCCGCCGCCATCGGCCACCGAATCCTGTTGATGACTTTCGGTCGCGTAATCGATGTCGAGCGGATCGGCGGCGGCGGTGCCGGTGACGAGTTCGTCCGCCGCCGCCGGCTCCTCGCGCTCAGGCCGTTCGGGCTTCACCACCTCGTCGGTCTGCGTCGCCTCCAGCAGGGGGTTGCGTTCCACCTCCTCGGCGATGAACCCCTCGATCTCCAGATTGGACAGCGTCAGCAGCTTGATCGCCTGCTGCAACTGCGGCGTCATCACCAGCGACTGCGACTGGCGCAGGTCGAGACGCGGCGCGAGGCTCATGATGGCGGGCGGAGAAGGGGACTGCGCCGCATCGCCATCACCCTAGAGCGAGAAGGTTTCACCGAGATAAAGCCGCCGCACGTTCGCATCGGCGACCAGTTCGGCCGGGCTGCCGGAGAACAGCACCCGCCCGTCATAGATGATGTATGCGCGGTCGACGATATCCAGCGTCTCGCGGACATTATGGTCGGTGATGAGCACGCCGATGTCGCGCCGCTTCAGGTCGCGCACCAGATCGCGGATGTCGGCGATCGAGATCGGGTCGATGCCCGCGAACGGTTCGTCCAGCAGCATGATCGACGGATCGGCCGCCAGCGCGCGCGCGATCTCCGCCCGGCGCCGCTCGCCACCCGACAGCGCCATCGCCGGTGCCGCGCGCAGCCGGGTCAGCCCGAACTCGTCGAGCAGCCGGTCGAGCTTGGCGGTGCGCGCCGCCGGGTCCGGCTCCGACAGTTCGAGCACCGTCAGGATGTTCTTCTCGATCGACAGGCCACGGAAGATCGAGGTCTCCTGCGGCAGATAGCCCAGGCCCAGGATAGCGCGCCGGTACATCGGCAGGCCGGTGATATCCTCGCCGTCCAGCATGATCCGGCCCGAATCGGGCTTCACCAGCCCCATCACCGAATAGAAGCAGGTCGTCTTGCCCGCGCCGTTGGGGCCGAGCAGCCCGATCACCTCGCCCCGCCCGACCGAGACGGACACGTCGGTCAGTACGGTACGCTTGTCGTAGGATTTGGCGATCGACACCACCTGCAGCCCGTGCGCCACCGGCGGTTCGGCCAGCGGCGGGGCGCTTGCGGGGGTGCTGTCGGGGAGGGGGGCAGGGGCGGTGGGCGCGTTCATCGACCTGTCCCTCAGTTGCGCTGGGGGACGGAGAAGGTGCCCGTCACCCGGCCGCCGCGCGACGGGGTGACGCCGCCGGTCCCGGTCGCACCGCCACTGCCGCCCGCCACCGACGATCCGTCGATCACCGCGCGGCCGGTGTCGAGGTTGATCGTCAGCCGCCCGCCATTCACGGTGTTGCCGCCACCCTGTGTCAGGCTGACCCCGCCCAGCATCGTGATGACGCGGCGGTTGAGGTCGTAGATCGCATACTGGCTCTTCGCGGTCTGGTCCGGCCGGCGCACGGTGACGCCGCCCGACGCGTCCAGCCGCGACACCTGCGGGTTGCCGCCGACGACCTGTCCCACATAGGTCACCGTCATCCGGGCCGCGTTCAGCGTCATCTCCGCCTGCTTGACCGAGACGTTGCCCGACAGCACGCCGCGATTCGCCTTGTCGCGCAATTCGATATGATCTGCGCCGAAATCGATCGGTGCGTTGGTGTCATGCCGCTGCTGCGCACCCGCAAGGGCCGAAACGGCGATCAGGCCGGGGACGAGAAGGGCAGGGATGCGCATGGCGGGCTATTTCGCCCCTCGCGGCACGAACCGCAAGCGGGCATTGCCATCCAGCGTGACGGTGCGCGCCTCCAGGTCGGCGCGCATCCGGTCGCCGCGGAACGTTCCCTGCGGCACCGTGCCGGTCACCGCGCCCGCGCTCTGCATCCGCCGCGATTCGAGATCGACGGTGGCGTTGCTGGTGTCGAGGCGATAGCCGCCCGCCGCGCGCACCGCGATCGGCCCCTCCAGCGTCACCCGCTGCGTGTCCATGTCGTAATGGCCCTGCCCCGCCACGACGCGGGCGGGGCCGTCGGTCAGCTGGATGCCGGCGGACAGGTCGCGCAACTGCACCACCGGTTCTGCCGAGCTGCGCTGGATCGCGGAGCCGGCGTCCAGTTCGAACGGCTGGCCCTTGGTATCCTGGCCCCGGTATCGCGCCGACTGGATCTTCATCCGTTCGTGCGCCACCTCGACCTTCTTCTTGTCGAGGACGAACGACACGTCGCCCACCGCGGTCAGCGGCGCCATGACGAGGAACGCGGACAGGATGCCGATCCCGGTCGGCAGCGCCACGCGCATCACCGCGACGAGGCGGTCGTGCCGGCTGCCCGGCGCCGCCCATTCCTCGCGGGCTGTGCGCTGGCGCGAGGGATCAGGCATGGGCGAAGATGTCCTGCTCCGGCCAGCCGGCCAGATCGAGCGCGGCGCGGACCGGCAGGAAATCGAAACAGGCCTGCGCGATCGCCAGCCGTCCCTCGCGCGCCAGCCGGCGCTCCAGCTCGTCCTTCAGCCGGTGGAGATGGCGCACGTCGGACGCGGCATATTCCTTCTGCGCGTCGGACAGCACCGGCCCGCCCCAGTCGGACGATTGCTGCGCCTTGGACAGTTCCTGCCCCAGCAGTTCGCGCACCAGTTCCTTCAGGCCGTGGCGGTCGGTATAGGTGCGGATCAGCCGCGACGCGATCTTGGTGTCCCAGGCGGGGCCGGCGACGACGCCCAGATAATGCTGGATCGCCGCGATATCGAACCGGCCGAAATGATACAGCTTCAGCCGCGCCGGATCGGCCAGCACCGCCCGCAGTTCGGGGGCGGCATAATCGCTGCCGGGGCCGAATCGCACCAGATGCTCGTCCGGCCCGCCGTCCGACAGCTGCACCACGCACAACCGGTCGCGCGGGGTGATGAGGCCCATCGTCTCGGTATCGACGGCGATGCTGGCACCGGGCGCGAACAGGCCGGCGGGGATGTCTTCCTCGTGGAAATATACGGTCATGGTACGGCCGTAGCCGCTGGCGCCGCTCCGCTCAATGGCAGGACGCCATGATGGGCGCCGTATGATGGGGGTCGTCGGCGGGCGGACATGATCCATGCTGTGCCGTTACGGCCACGCCCCGCCGCTTTTTTCGCGCGGGGCGGCGTGATCCTGCCACAATGATGACGAATTCGTTCGCAGGGGTTCGGCAAATCGGTTATGCGTTCGAGTAAGCGCAAAAGGTTTTCGCGCTAAAGACCGTGAGCACTTCGTCCGGCTCGTGTTCTTGATAAAGTATCATACGGGCGAACCGGGAAGACGAACAGGGCTTATGGGTTTCGATAAAGGCGGCCGCGGCAACCGTGGCGGACGTGGTCGCGACAAGCGTGACAGCTTCGGTGGCGACGAATTCGGTGGCGGAAGCAGCTTCGGCGGCGGTGATCGCGGCGGCTTCGGCGGCGGCAGCAGCTTCGGTGGCGGCGATCGCGGCGGCTTCGGCGGCGGCAGCAGCTTCGGTGGCGGCGATCGCGGCGGCTTCGGCGGCGGTGGTGGCGGCGGTGGTTATCGCGGCGGCGGTGGCGGCGGCGGCTTTGGTGGCGGCGGCGGTGGTTTCGGCGGCGGTGGCGGCGGTGGCCGCGGCATGCCCCCCCAGGTCGTCGGCGAGGGCACCGGTGTCGTCAAGTTCTTCAACGCGCAGAAGGGTTTCGGCTTCGTCGTTCGCGATGACGGCGGCGAGGACGTGTTCGTGCACATCTCCGCTGTCGAACAGGCGGGCCTCGCCGGTCTGGCCGAGGGTCAGCCGCTCGGCTTCACCCTGGTCGATCGCGGTGGCCGCATCTCGGCGACCGAGCTCAAGATCGATGGCGAGCCGATGGCCGTCACCGATCGTGCGCCCCCGCGCGAGCCGCGTGAAGGTGGCTTCGGCGACCGTGGCCCCCGTCAGGGTGGTGGCGATCGCGGCGGCTTCGGCGGCGCGCCGGGTGGCGCACCGCAGCGTCAGCTGACTGGTGAGAAGGCGACGGGCACCGTCAAGTTCTTCAACGCGATGAAGGGCTTCGGCTTCATTCAGCGCGACGATGGCCAGCCCGATGCGTTCGTGCACATCTCGGCCGTCGAGCGCGCCGGCATGGCGAGCCTGAACGAGGGCGACCGCCTGCAGTTCGAAATCGAGGTCGATCGTCGCGGCAAGTACGCCGCCGTCAACCTGGNTTGCGTTTTCGGGGATGGCGGCGCGATCGTCGATCGGTCGCGACGGATGGTCATGAGTGGTGTCGCAGCCATGCGGCTGATCGTCCGTGGCCGGCGGCAAATAGCCTCCATGAGGTGAGGGCAGTGACGGGCCGCCGCCATGCGTCACCCGACGGGACGGCGCGCCTTGGCAACATCATTCCTATGTCCCAGCGCAGACCTGCCCCGGATAGGGAAGGCTGCCGCAAGCCATCGCAGACATTCGTAGATCGTCTGCCAAAGTGATCCTTCTCGCCGGGAGAGGGGGCACCGGCACCGCATTTCTGACGCATGATGACGGTGAACCCATTCCGTCGTTGCGAGCGCAGCGACGCAACCCGAAGTCCAGCGCGCGACGCCCTGGATTGCTTCGCGGCGCTGGCAACGACGGGGAGCGGGGCGAGCCGACGCCATCGCGCCCTTACCGATGAACAACCCTGTCCGCATAGGATAGCGTACCCTGCCATCGTCAGCCCGATCCATATTTCCGGCTCCGGTCTGCAACGATGCGTTGCATGCTGCACTGCATCCAAAACAGGGGCCGCTCGTTAGGGCCGCAACGGATATGAACCCGCGCGCGCTGCCGCCCCATCGGTGTCGCGACGGACAAAGGAACGCCGCCATGACTGATATCGTCACCCCCATCGCCCGCCCGCGACTCGCCTTGGCGCTTCAGGGCGGCGGCGCTCACGGCGCCTATGGATGGGGCGTGCTGGATCGTCTGCTCGACGAGGATATCGATATCGTCGCGGTCAGCGGTGCGAGTGCGGGCGCGCTGAACGGCTGCGCCCTTGTCGCCGGGCTGGCGGACGATGGCCGGGACGGGGCACGCGCCGGGCTCGAACGGCTGTGGCGCGCGGTGTCGCGAAGCTCGCCGTTGCAGGCGTTCGATCTGGAATGGGGCGGGCCGCTGTTCGAGCCGTGGTTCCGCCGCTCGCTGGAGGTGAGCAAGCTGTTCGGCCGCTACATCGCGCCCTTCGCCCCGCATATCCGCGACATGCGCGCGCTGCGCCAAGTGGTGTCGTCGAGCATCGACCTGACGGCACTGACCCGCCCGGCGGCATTGCCGCTCTATATCGCGGCCACCAGGGTATCGAATGGCGCGGCCCGCCTGTTCGGCAATGACGACATCGATCTCGACGCGATCATGGCCTCCGCCTGCCTGCCCGAACTGTTCGCGGCGGTGGAGATCGACGGCGAGGATTATTGGGACGGCGGCTTTTCCGCCAACCCCGCGCTCGAACCACTGATCTTCGAAGGGCATGGCGCCACCGATCTGCTGGTCGTGCAGATCACCCCGTTCGCGGTCGAGGACGTGTCCTCGACGCTGACCGGGATCATGGGGCGGATGAGCGATATCGGTTTCAACGCCTGTCTGCTCCGCGACCTGAAGGCGCTGACGGAGGTGCAGGCGATCGCCCGCGATGCCCATTCGCGCGATCCGGGGATGCAGGCGCTGGCGGCGACCAACCTGCACATGATGGCGGCGGCGCCGGAACTGGCGCAGCGCGGCGGTGCGAGCAAGATCGACACGCGCTGGTCGCGGATCGAGGAATTGCGCGAACTGGGCCGGGCCACGGCGGAGGCATGGCTGGCCGAGCATCGTGGCGAATTCCGCCGGTCCTCCACCCTGACCGATCTGCCCGAAGCGGCAGCGGCCTGACCAGTCAGCGCGATCCCGCCGGAACGGATACCGGCGACACCGCGCCATGGCCATCGAACCAGCTGGTCAGGTTGTCGACCACCAATTGTCCCATCGCCGCGCGGGTGTCGCGCGATGCCGATCCGATATGCGGCAGCAGCACGACCTGCGACATCGCGCGCAACTCCTCAGGCACGTTCGGTTCGTCCTCGAACACGTCCAGCCCCGCGCCGCCGATGATGCCGTCGCGGAGCGCCGCGACCAGCGCCGCCTGATCAACCACGCTGCCCCGCGCGACGTTGATGAACACGCCCTCGGCGCCCAGCGCGGCCAGCACCGCCGCGTCGACCAGATGCCGCGTCGCCGCCCCGCCGGGAACGATCGCGATCAACACGTCGCACGCCGCCGCCAGCGCGACGGGGCTGTCGTGATAATCATGGGCCACGCCCGCCTGCCGGGTCCGTCCGTGATAGGCGATCGCGACGCCGAACCCCTCCAGCCGCCGCGCCACCGCCTTGCCGATCGCGCCCAGCCCCAACAGACCGATCCGCCGCCCGCGCAACGTGGGCGACAGCGGAAACGGCCCGTCCGGCCAGTGCCCGTCGCGGACGTACCGGTCCGCCTGCGGTATCCGGCGCAGCGTCGCCAGCAACAGGCCGATCGTCAGATCCGCCACCTCCTCGTCCAGCACGCCCGGCGTGTTGGTTACCACGATTCCGCGCGCCGCGGCGGCGGCGGCGTCGATATTGTCGTAACCGACCCCGAAATTGGCGACGATCTCCAGCGCGGGCAGCGCATCGAACGACGCGGCGTCGACCCGGCCCGCCAGCGTGCTGACCGCCATGCCCCGGATGCGCGGACCCACATTTGCCAGATAGGCGGCGGGATCGGCCTGTTCCCACAGGCGGTGCAGCACGAACCGCGCGTCCAGCGCGGCGATCACCGCGTCCGCCATCGGCGCCGGCATGAGGATGTCACGATCGGTCATCGACGCCAGATAGGGTGCCCGACGTTACGGGCCTATAGCCTCCCCGTCCCGAACGGGCGGGCAAATCAGCCGGGGGCGGCGCGCCTCCGATGCCATTTGTCCAGCGCCGCGATGGTACGGGTGCGCACGTCATCCGGCGTCCCGGTGGCGTCCACCACCACGTGCCGGTCGGGATCGCGTCGCGCCTGATCGAGGAACGAGGCGCGGATGCGGCGATGGAAATCGAGGTCCAGCGTCTCGAACCGGCCCTCGTCCACCGCGGTGTCGGTCAGCCGCTTGCGGCTGCGCGCGAGCGCGATCGCCGGGTCGAGATCAAGGACGATGGTCAGGTCCGGCCATACCGCGCCGACGGCGGCGGCATGCAGGTCGCGGATGAAGCTTTCCGCCATCCCCCGCCCGGCGCCCTGATAGGCGATGGTCGATCCGACATAGCGATCCGAGATTACGAATCGGCCCAGCGCCCGCGTCGGCAGGATCACACGCCGGACATGTTCCACCCGCGCCGCCGTCATCAGCAGCAGTTCGGCATGGGGGTCCCACGCATCGTCGGTGCCGGACAGGATCAGCGCGCGGATGCGCTCCCCCTGCGGCGTGCCGCCCGGCTCGCGCGTCGCGATCCCCTCGCACCCGGCCGCGTGCAGGTGATCGGTCAGGTAACGGACCATCCCGCTCTTGCCGCAGCCGTCCACCCCCTCGACCGCATAGAAGGCCGCAGGCAAGGCGATGGTCACGCCTGCATCCGGGCGTGGTGGCGGATCACCTCGTCGATGATGAAGCGCAGGAACTTCTCCGAGAATTCGGGATCGAGCTGCGCGTCGGTCGCCAGCCGGCGCAGGCGGGTGATCTGGCGATCCTCGCGGCCGGGATCGGCGGGGGGCAGGCCGTGTTCCGCCTTGTACCGCCCCACCGCCTGCGTCACCTTGAACCGTTCCGCCAGCATATGGACCAGCGCGGCGTCGATATTGTCGATCGACTGGCGATACCCGTCGAGCACCGCGTCGGGGGCCGGAACCGTATCGGAAGGCGTGTCGGTCATCATCGGGGCGACTCCTTTTTCACCGCCCCTTTGCGCGACGGAGGGCACGGGGGGCAAGTGGCGGGGTTGCGTTGCGGCGGGGTTGCCGCCACTTGGGGGCCGATGACCGCGACCATCCACCGCCTCGGCGCCAAGCCGCCCTCGCTCGACCCGATGATGGCCCTCGTCACCGGTGACATGAATGCCGTGAACGCGGTGATCCTGGACCGGATGCAGTCGGAAATCCCGCTGATCCCCGAACTCGCCGGTCACCTGATCGCGGGCGGGGGCAAACGGATGCGGCCGATGCTGACGCTCGCGAGCGCGCGGCTGATCGGCTATACCGGCAATCGTCACCACCGGCTCGCCGCGTCGGTGGAATTCATCCACACCGCCACGCTGCTGCACGACGATGTGGTTGACGGGTCGGACCTGCGTCGCGGCCGGCGCACCGCCAACATCATCTGGGGCAACCCAGCCAGCGTCCTGGTCGGCGATTTCCTGTTCAGCCGCAGCTTCGAGTTGATGGTGGAGGATGGCAGCCTCAAGGTGCTGAAGATCCTGTCCAACGCCAGCGCCGTGATCGCGGAGGGCGAGGTGAACCAGCTGACCGCCGCGCGCCGCGTCGATCTGGCGGAGGACCGCTATCTCGACATCATCGGCGCCAAGACGGCGGCGCTGTTCGCCGCCGCCTGCCGGATCGCGGCGGTGGTCGCGGAACGGCCCGAGGGGGAGGAGACGGCGCTCGACGCCTATGGCCGCAACCTCGGCATCGCATTCCAGCTGGTCGACGACGCAATCGATTACGTGTCGGACGCGGGCACGATGGGCAAGGACGCGGGCGACGATTTCCGCGAGGGCAAGATGACGCTGCCGGTCATCCTCGCCTATGCGCGCGGCGACGCCGTCGACCGCAAGTTCTGGAAGGACGCGGTCGAGGGCCGGCGCGACAGCGACGAGGATTTCGCTCACGCCATCACCCTCGTCCGCCAGAGCCGCGCGGTCGACGATACTCTGGCCCGCGCCCGCCATTACGGCCAGCGTGCGATCGATGCGATCGCCGGTTTCCCCGCCAGCAAGGCGAAGGACGCGATGGTCGAGGCGGTCGAATTCGCGGTGGCGCGGGCCTATTGACGTACTGACGGGGGCGGGGCGCGCCACGCGGTAGTTCAGCGCGTCCTGACCGATCGCACTGCCAGTATCGCGATCGTCACCGCCGCCGCCCCACAGGCCAGCCACAGCCACCCGATCAGCATGACCGGTCCGATGGGCCGATAGAGCACCGCGCCGACCGGCCCCACCGACAGCATCTCCGCCCCGAACAAGGCCGCCGCGGCCCCCGCCACCATCCCGGCGGGCACGAGCCATGACGACTGGCGCCCGGCCCGGAACATGGCGATCGCCGCGCCAACCGCGACCAGCAGCATCGCCGCCGCCAGCCCGGCCTGCACCGCATGGCGCGCGACCCCCGGCAGCGCGGCATCGATCACCGCCACCGCGTTGAACCGGATAGTGCCGACCAGTTCGGCCAGCAGGGCGAGATGGACGAACGCCAGCGTCCGCCATGATCCGCGTTGCCGCGGTGCCGCCGTCCCCACGTCCCAGTTCGCCGCCGCGGCGAGCGAGAAGGCGGCAAGGCCCGCCACCAGCGTCCAATTGATCTGCACCCCGTCCCCGCCTAGCCTGCGCGCCGCGGCCATCGATGCCCGCCCGCCTGGAAAATCACGTGCTGCTATACACGATCTATGCGCTCTACACGGCGCTGGCCCTGCTGTCGTTCCGATGGTGGCCGGTGCGGACCGCGATCCCGGCGATATTCATGGCCGGCTGGCTGCTGCTGCCGGTCGGGCATTTCCCGCCCGCCGAAATCGTCGGCAGCCTGCCATGGTGGATCGTCGGCCTCGCATTGGCCTCGTCGATGCTGGCGACCAAGGCATGGGTGGCGGCGGTTGCAGCGCTGGCGGCGGGGCTGGTGTTCGACCGGGCACGGGTGCGGGCATGGCGGCCGCGCTGGATCGACCTGCCGATCGCGCTGTGGTGCCTGTGGCCGCTGATCGACGGGCTGGTCGCGGCGGACCCTGCGCCCGCACCATGGCTCGCCTGCCTCTACGTCACGGGCAGTTGGGGACTGCCCTGGCTGATCGGACGGATCTGGATCGTCGATGCCGCCGATCGCGCCGCGCTGCTGACCGTGATCGTCGGCGCGGGCGCGGTGCTGCTGCCGGTCGCGCTGGTCGAGGGGGTGGCGGGGCCGTTCCTCTACGACGCGCTTTACGGCCCGCACCCGTTCCGCACCGACGGCATGGTCCGCTATATCGGCTATCGCCCGCTCGCCCTCTTCGAGAACGGCAACCAGTACGGCATCTGGATCGCGATCAGCGCGGTGGCGGCGGCATGGCTGGCCTTCCTGCGTCGCGGTGGCGCCCGGTCGCGCTGGGCACGGCCGCTGTGGCTGGCGGTGACGGCGATGGCGGTGGCGGCGCAATCGGTCGGGGCGTTGTTGCTGGCGGCGGCGGGGATCGCGTTCCTGGCCCTGCGCGGGCGGGCGATCGTGCGGCCGGTGATGATCGCGGGCGTCGCATCGGTCGGGCTGCTGGGGGCGGTCCACCTCAGCGGCATCGTGCCGCTCGAACATATCGCGCGCAATACCACGGTCGGCCAGCAGGTGCTGGGCGCGGTGCGCGGCGTCGGCCGGGGGTCGTTCACCTGGCGGCTTTCGCAGGATGCGAAGGTGCTGCCCGCGATCCACGCCGCGCCGCTGACGGGGACGGCGCGGTGGGACTGGTTCCGGCCGTTCGGCACCCGGCCCTGGGGGATGGCGATGCTGATCCTCGGCCAGTTCGGGCTGATCGGACTGGTGCTGGCGTTCGGCGGCGTGATCGTGCCGGCGGTAGCGGTGCTGTTCCGGCGGATCGGCTACGGCGCATGGGCGCAGGACGACGACGCGCTGCCGCTGGCGGTGATCGTGCTGGTGGCGATGGCAGACGCGACGCTCAATTCGTTCGTCTACCTGCCCGCGATCCTGATCGCGGGCGGCATCGCGGTGCGGCCCCGGCAGCGCTGATTCAGCAGTCCACCGCGCAGTCCTCGCCGGTTTCGACCTGCAACGTCGCATGGCCGATCGCGAAGTCCCGGCGCAGCATGTCGCGCGCGTCCGCCAGGAACGCGTCGCCCGGCGGCCCGCCGGGCATCAGCAGATGCGCGGTCAGCACCGGTTCGGTGGTCGACATCGCCCAGATGTGCAGGTCGTGCAGCCGCGTCACCCCCGGCAGCGCGAGCAGCGCGGCGGCCACCCGGTCGTAATCGATCCCGCGCGGCACGCCGGCCAGCGACAGTTCCACCGTCTCGCGCAGCAGCCCCCAGGTCTGCCAGAAGATCAGCGCCGCGATCACCAGGCTGACGACCGGGTCGATCCAGCCGATCCCCGTCGCCCAGATCACGATACCGGCGATCACCACCCCCGCCGATACCAGCGCATCGGACAGCATGTGCAGGAACGCGCCCCGGATGTTGACGTCACCGTGCCGCCCGCGCGCGAACAGCCATGCGGTCAGCGCGTTGACGAGGATGCCGACCCCCGCGACCGCCGACACCGTCAGCCCGGCCAGCACCGGCGGATCGCCGATCCGCTGCACCGCCTCCAGCACGATCGCGCCCAGCGCGACCAGCAGAAACAGCGCGTTGAGCAGCGCGGCAAGGATCGTCGACCCCTTCAGGCCATAGGTGAAGCGCTTCGTCGCCGGCTTGCGCGCCAGCGACGCGCCGCCCCACGCCACCGCCAGCCCCAGCACGTCGGACAGATTGTGCCCCGCATCCGCCAGCAGCGCGACCGATCCCGTCCACCATCCCGCGCCGCCCTCCGCCAGCACATAGGCGATGTTGAGTGCGATCCCGATCGCGAAGGCGCGGTCGAACGAGGCGGGGGCGTGGTGATGGCCATGGCCGTGTGCATGGCCATGGCCATGGCCGGCATGGTCGTGCCGCTGATGATGCGCATGGCCGTGATCGTGATCGTGATCGTGCAGGTCGGCCATGTGCTCTCTTTCGCGAACGTCGATCCTGCCAGTAGCTATGACGAGCGCGTTTCCCAAACCCGTTCGCCCTGAGCGCAGTCGAAGGGCGCCTCGCCGAGCGAAGCCGAGGCGCCACGGACGGAGCGTCCTCGACGTTGCTCGGACCAGTGCTTCGACTGCGCTCAGCACGAACGGGGAAAGAATTAGATCGTATCATCGCTGGCAGAACGTCCCGCTTTCCGCACCCGCCCGGCTTGTGGCAGGGCACCCCCATGTCCGCCCCCGCCATCCTCCCGATCACCGCCGTCCTGCCCGATCTGCTCGTCGCCCTGCGGCAGGGATCGTCGGCGGTGCTGGTCGCGCCGCCGGGTGCGGGCAAGACGACGGCGGTCGCGCCCGCCCTGCTCGCCGAGCCGTGGTGCACGGGCGAGGTACTGCTGCTGTCGCCGCGCCGGCTGGCGGCGCGCGCGGCGGCGGAGCGGATGGCGCAGTTGGCGGGCGAGGCGGTCGGCGCTACCTTCGGCTATGCGACCCGGCTCGACAGCCGGCGCTCGGCGACGACGCGAGTGATGGTGATGACGCAGGGCATCTTCACCGCGCGCATCCAGGCCGATCCCGAACTGGCCGGCGTGTCGGCGGTGCTGTTCGACGAAGTGCATGAGCGCAGTCTGGAGGGCGATGTCGGCCTCGCCTTCGCGCTCGACGTGCAGGGCGCGCTGCGCCCCGACCTGCGGCTGGTGGCGATGTCGGCGACGCTCGACGGCACCCGCTTCGCCGCGCTGATGGGAGACGCACCCATCATCGAGAGCGAGGGGCGCAGCCACCCCCTCACGCTACGCTATCTGGGCCGCGCTGCCGAACGCCGGCTGGAGGACGAGGTGGCCGGCGCGATCCGCCGCGCGCTGGCGGAGGAAGAGGGCGGCGTCCTCGCCTTCCTGCCCGGCGTCGCGGAGATCGAGCGGGTGGCCGAACGGCTCGACCGCCTGCCCGAGGGGGTCGAACTGTTCCGCCTCCACGGCAATCTTGATCCCGCCGAACAGCGCGCGGCGATCCGCCCGGCCGCGTCGCGCAAGGTGGTGCTGGCGACCTCGATCGCGGAGACCAGCCTGACGCTCGACGGCATCCGCGTGGTGGTCGATCCCGGCCTCGCCCGCCGGCCGCGCTACGATCGCGCCGCCGGGATGACCCGGCTGGTGACGGAACGCGCCAGCCAGGCGGCGGCGACGCAGCGGGCGGGCCGTGCCGCGCGACAGGGGCCGGGCGTGGCGTATCGCCTGTGGGAGGAGGCGGCGACCGCCGGCCTACCGCGCTTCGACCCGCCCGAGATCGTCGAGGCGGACCTGTCGTCGTTGCTGCTCGCGAGCGCGATCTGGGGCGTCGCCGATCCGCGGTCGCTGGCGTGGCTCGATCCGCCCCCGCTCGCGGCGGTGACGGAGGCGCGCGAGCGGCTGGCGACCTTGGGCGCGATCGATGCGGACGACCGGCCGACCGCGCACGGCCACGCCATCGCCGCGCTGCCGATGCCGCCGCGTCTAGCGCATATGCTGATCGTCGCGGGGCAGCGTGGTCTCGGCCGGGTTGCGGCGGAGGTGGCGGTGCTGCTCGGCGAGCGCGGGCTGGGCGGCAACGACCCCGATCTGGAGGTGCGCCGCCGCCGCTGGCGTAGTGAGCGCGGCACCAAGGCAGAGGGCGCGCGCAAGCTGGCCGGACGCTGGGCGCGGCTGGTTGCGTCCGGCGATGAGGCGGGGGAGGGCGCGGAGGGATTGTGTATCGCGCTCGCCTTTCCCGATCGCGTGGCGCGGCGGCGCGATGTATCGGGCGAACAATGGGCCAGCGTCGGCGGGCGCGGGTTCCGGCTCGATCTCACTGCCTCGCTGGCGCGCGCGGAATGGCTGGCGGTGGCGGAGACGCAAGGGTCGGCGGCGGGCGCGCGCATCCTGTCCGCCGCGCCGATCGATCTCGCCGGCATCGAATCGCTGTTCGCCGACGCGATCCGGCTGGTGCGCAGCGTCACCTTCGATCCCGCGACCGGTGGCGTGCAGGCGCTGCGTGAACGCCGCCTCGGCGCGCTGCGCCTGCAATCGGGGCCGGACAGCGCCGCCGATCCGCGCGACGTGGCGGCGGCGCTGCTCGACGGGGTACGCCAGGACGGGGTGGCGCGCCTGCCCTGGGACGACCGCGCGGTGCAGTTGCGCGACCGCGCGGGCTATGCCGGGATCGACAGCGACGCGCTGCTGCTCGACCGGCTGGACGAATGGCTGCCGCCGCTGCTGGCCGGCAAGCGCCGGCTGGATCAGGTCGCGCCCGGCGAGCTGATCGAGGCGATGCGGACCATGATCGGCTGGGACGCGATGCGCCGGATCGACCGGGTGGCCCCCGCCGCCTTCACCTCGCCCGCCGGCAGCGGCCACGCGATCGACTATGCGGCCGAGGGTGGCCCGCGTGTCGAACTGCGCGTGCAGGCGCTGTTCGGGCTGGCGGTGCATCCAGTGGTGGGGGAAGGGCAGGTGCCGCTGGTCCTGTCGCTGACCAGCCCGGCGGGGCGGCCGATCCAGACCACGCGTGACCTGCCCGGCTTCTGGGCGGGCAGCTGGGCGGCGGTGGCGAAGGAGATGCGCGGCCGTTATCCCCGCCATCCCTGGCCCGACGACCCCGCTGGCGCGGCGGCGACGCTGCGCACGAAAAATGCGGATGCAAGGCGCGGCGGATCGCGGTAGATGACGGTCATGGCAACCGCTCGCATTTTCCAGCGCCCGAAGAACTCGATGCAGTCCGGTCGCGCCCGGACCGACCAATGGCAGCTCGAATTCGAGCCGGCCGAGGCCAAGCATCCCGATCCGCTCACGGGCTGGGCCGGCAGCGGCGACACCCGCGACCAGATCCGCCTGCTGTTCCCGACGGTGGAGGCCGCGATCGCGCATTGCGAGCGTGAGGGCCACGACTACACCGTGGTACCCGCGCCCTCGAAGACGCTGAAGCTGCAAGCCTACGCGGACAATTTCCGCTAACCGACGCGGGGCTTTTGTCCCTGATCCTACTTGTTACTGCCTCCCCGGCGGAGGCCGGAGCCCAGTTGGGAAGGCGGTCGTTGTTCATCACGACCCTCCGCCCAACTGGACCCCGGCCTCCGCCGGGGAACTGCTTTTTTGAGCCGGATGATATCAGGTTGAACCGGATGTTCGTCATTGCGAGCGTAGCGAAGCAATCCAGGGCGTCCTGGTCCGGCGCTGGATTGCTTCGCTACACTCGCAATGACGGATTGGGTCAAACCATGTCATCCCGCTCTAGGATAGCTGGTGCCCCTCCGCAGGCGTCACCTCACCTGAATTACGCCGCGACCGCCTTCGATCGCGCCGCGAAGCTCTTGCGCAGCTTCTGGAGCTTGGGCGGGATCACCGCCATGCAATACGGGTTCGACCGGCCCGACGTTTCCCAGTAATCCTGATGATAGCCCTCGGCCGGGTACCAGGTGTCCATCGGCTCGATCGTGGTGACGATCCGGCCGCCGGTTTCGCCCGCCCGTTCGATCGCCGCCTTCATCGCCGCTTCCTGCTCGGGCGAGGCGGGGAACATCGCCGACCGGTACTGGGTGCCGACATCGTTGCCCTGCCGGTTAAGCTGCGTCGGGTCGTGCGTCGCGAAGAAGATGTCGAGCAGGTCGCCGAGATCGAGCTGTTCGGGATCGTAGCCGACGCGGATCGCTTCGGCATGGCCGGTGTCGCCGCCGCACACCTGCTTGTAGGTCGGGTTCGGGACGGTGCCGCCGATATAGCCGCTTTCGACCGAGGTCACCCCGATCACGTCCTTGAACACCGCCTCGGTACACCAGAAACATCCGCCTGCAAGCGTTACATATTCGGTCCCACGTTCAGTCATAGCCAACTCCTTTGATCCCAAGATAGGAAGCCGCTAGGGCGCCCGCAAAGGGAGACGATCGATGGCGGTTATGGTGACGGGCGGCGCAGGGTATATCGGCAGCCATGCGGTGCTGGCGCTGCTCGATGCGGGGCAGGACGTGGTGGTGGTCGACAACCTCGTCACCGGGTTCGACTGGGCGGTGGACGATCGCGCGACGCTGGTCGAATGCGACATCGCCGACGAGGGTCGGGTGCGTGCGGCGATCCGCGGCTACGATGTCGATGCGATCATGCACTTCGCCGGATCGGTGGTGGTACCCGAATCGGTCACCGATCCGCTCAAATACTATCGCAACAACACCGCCGCCTCGCGCTCGCTGATCGAAAGCGCGGTGACGGAGGGGGTGCGGCACTTCATCTTCTCGTCCACCGCCGCCACCTATGGCACGCCGGAAAAGGTGCCCGTCGCCGAGAACGACCCGACCGTGCCGATCAATCCCTATGGCATGTCGAAGCTGATGACCGAGGCGATGCTGCGTGACGTCGCGGCGGCACATCCGATCAACTATTGCGCGCTGCGCTACTTCAACGTCGCCGGGGCCGATCCCGATGGCCGCTCGGGCCAGTCGACGGCGGGCGCCACGCACCTCATCAAGGTGGCGGTCGAGGCGGCGACGGGGCGGCGCAGCCACGTCTCGATCTTCGGCACCGATTTCGACACGCGCGACGGCACCGGCGTGCGCGACTATATCCACGTCTCCGATCTGGCCGCCGCGCATGTCGCGGCCCTCGATCTGCTGCGCACCGATCCGGGCAGCAGCCACACCCTCAACTGCGGCTATGGTCGCGGCTTCTCGGTCGCCGAGGTGCTCGACGCGGTCGATCGCGTCACCAACATGGCGATCGAGCGCAGGCTGGAAGGCCGCCGCGCCGGCGATCCGGCCGAACTGGTCGCCGACAACAGCGCGATCCTCGCCGCGCTGCCGTGGCGGGCAGAACGCGACGATCTGGAAGGCATCGTCCGCGACGCGCTGGCCTGGGAGCGCAAGCTGGCCGAGCGGGACCGCTGAGATAGACGGATCGAGACGATCGTTCGCGTCGCGTAGCGGCTGAGCGAAGTCGACATGGCGTATCTGGGCGGCACTGGGGAAGACGGCATCGAGACGATGCCCGGACACGTCGATGCCGCCATCGTGACGGCTGGCGTGCGCGCTATCGGTCGTCGGTGGCGGCAGCGGCCAGTGCGGCGGCGATCTGGCGATGGGAGGCGGATTGCGCGTCGACATGCGCGGCGTGGACCAGCCCGATGGTGCGGGTGAAGTCGAAGCCGTCGAGCGGGATGCGCACGACGCCGGGGTCGCGGAAACCATCGGGCATCACCGTCACCCCCAGACCGGCCCGGACATAGCCCAGCGCCTTGTCGTCGCCGGTCGTCCGTGCCGGGAAGAAAGGCCGGATACCGCGCGCCGTGAAGAACCGGCTGGTCTCCGCCAGCAATTCGCAGTGCCGGCGCAGGATCATGGGATCGTTCGCCAGTTCGTCGACGCGGATGCTGGCGCGCGTGGCGAGTGGATGCACGGTGCCGAGGGCCAGCGAATAGCCTTCGATCAGGATCGGCCGTCCCCTGTCCCCATCGTCGTCGCGCACGATCGTCACCGCCGCGTCGATCCGCCCGCGGGCCAGCCGGTGGCGCAGGTCCCGTTCCGTACCCTCGACGATCTCGATCCGGTCGCCGGTCGGGAAGGCGCGGCGTTCGTGCAGGAGATGTTCGGTCCAGCGTCGCGGCGTCGTCGACAGGATTCCCAGGCGGAGCGTGCCGCCATCGACCGTGCCGATCACCTCGCGTTCGGCTGCGGCGAATTCCGCCTCGATCATCCGGGCATGGCCGAGCAGCCGGACCCCGGCATCGGTCAGTTCCACGCGGCGGTTGGTACGGTGGAACAGCGGCCGGCCCAGCGCCGCCTCCATCTTGGCGATGCCGACCGACAGCGTCGGTTGCGACACGTTGCAGGCCGCCGCCCCGCGCGAGAAATTGCCCGTATCGACCACCGACAGGAAATAGCGGAGGTGATACCGGTCGATCATAGACGTGATCTATGAACTTCCCCCGGCTCTTTCAATTTTGCATGCAGGCCGCATCTCCCTAGAAGTCGTGGCAACGATATCCGGGAGAGTGAGATGGCAGAGCTGGACTTTGGCCTGGGCGAGATGGCGGATACGATCCGCGACACGGTGCGGCGGTTCGCGCTCGACCGGATCGAGCCGATCGCGGCCCGCGTCGATGCGGAGGACAGCTTCCCGCGCGAATTATGGCCCGAGATGGGGGCGCTCGGCCTGCACGGCATCACCGTCGAGGAAGCGGATGGCGGCCTCGGTCTCGGTTACCTGGAGCATCTGATCGCCTGTGAGGAGATCAGCCGCTCGTCCGCCTCGGTCGGTCTCAGCTATGGCGCGCACTCCAACCTGTGCGTCAACCAGATCCGCCGCTGGGGCAATGCGGCGCAGAAGGCGAAATACCTGCCGAAGCTGATCTCCGGCGAGCATGTCGGCAGCCTCGCGATGTCGGAGGCCGGCGCGGGATCGGACGTCGTGTCGATGAAGCTGCGCGCCGACAGGGTCGATGGCGGGTATCGCCTGAACGGCACGAAGTTCTGGATCACCAACGCACCCTATGCCGACACGCTGGTGGTCTATGCCAAGACGATCCCCGACGCCGGATCGAAGGGCATCACCGCCTTCCTGATCGAAAAGGGCATGTCCGGTTTCTCGATCGGGCAGAAGATCGACAAGGTCGGGATGCGCGGATCGCCGACCGCCGAGCTGGTGTTCGATGATTGCCTCGTCGCCGACGAACAGGTGATGGGGCCGCTGAACGGCGGCGTGAAGGTGCTGATGTCGGGGCTGGATTACGAGCGGGTGGTGCTGTCCGGCATCCAGCTCGGCATCATGCAAGCATGTCTTGACGTCGTGCTGCCCTATGTCCGCGAGCGCCGGCAGTTCGGCCGGGCGATCGGCGAGTTCCAGCTGATGCAGGCGAAGATCGCCGACATGTACGTCGCGCTGAACACGTCGCGCGCCTATGTCTATGCGGTCGCCAGGGCGTGCGATGCGGGGCGGACGACGCGGTTCGACGCGGCGGGATGCATCCTGTTCGCGTCGGAAAACGCGGTGAAGGTCGCCAACGAGGCGATCCAGGCGCTGGGCGGCGCGGGCTATACGAAGGACTGGCCGGTCGAGCGCTATTGGCGTGACGCCAAGCTGCTCGACATCGGGGCCGGCACCAACGAGGTGCGGCGGATGCTCGTCGGGCGCGAACTGATCGGTCACGACGCCCCGAAAGCGCAGTAATGACGACGCTGACCACGCTGATCGATCCGGCTTCGGACGAATACCGGGCAAACGTCGCGCATAATCGCGGACTGGCCGCGGCCTTGCGCGCGACCGTGGCGAAGACCGCGCTGGGCGGGTCGGAACAGCATCGCGCCCGGCACGTCGCGCGTGGCAAGCTGCTGCCGCGCGATCGGGTGGAGCGGTTGCTCGATCCCGGCTCGCCGTTTCTGGAGGTGGGCGCGCTGGCGGCGCACGGCCTGTACGATGACGGCGCGCCCGGCGCGGGGGTGATCGCCGGGATCGGCCGGGTGTCGGGGCGCGAGTGCATGATCCTCGCTAACGACGCGACGGTGAAGGGCGGCGCCTATTTCCCGATGACGGTGAAGAAGCATCTGCGCGCGCAGGAGATCGCGCGCGAGAACCGCCTGCCGTGCATCTATCTGGTCGACAGCGGCGGCGCCAACCTGCCGCATCAGGCGGAGGTGTTTCCCGACCGCGATCATTTCGGCCGCATCTTCTTCAATCAGGCGCAGATGTCGGCGGAGGGCATCCCCCAGATCGCCTGCGTGATGGGCAGTTGCACCGCCGGCGGGGCCTATGTCCCCGCCATGGCCGACGAAAGCGTGATCGTGCGCGATCAGGGCACGATCTTCCTCGCCGGGCCGCCGCTGGTGAAGGCGGCGACGGGCGAGGTGATTTCGGCCGAGGAACTGGGCGGAGCGGAGACGCACGGCCGCCGGTCCGGCGTGGTCGATCATGTCGCCGAGAATGACGAACACGCGCTGCTGATCGTGCGCGATATCGTCGCGACGCTGAACAAGCCCAAGGCGGTGGACATCGAGATCGCCGCGCCGCGCTCGCCGAAGCTGGACCCGCAGGACCTGTACGGCCTCGTCCCGCAGGACGTGCGCGCGCCTTACGATGTGCGCGAGGTGATCGGGCGGATCGTCGACGCGTCGGAATTTCATGAGTTCAAGGCGTTGTACGGCACCACCCTCGTCTGCGGCTTCGCCCGCATCTGGGGGATGCCGGTCGCGATCCTCGCCAACAACGGCGTCTTGTTCTCGGAATCCGCGCTGAAGGGCGCTCATTTCATCGAACTGGCGTGCCAGCGGCGGGTGCCGTTGCTGTTCCTCCAGAACATCTCCGGCTTCATGGTCGGGGGGAAATACGAGGCGGAGGGGATCGCCAAGAACGGCGCGAAGCTGGTCACCGCCGTCGCCACCGCGTCGGTGCCGAAGATCACGGTGCTGATCGGCGGCAGTTTCGGCGCGGGCAATTACGGCATGTGTGGCCGCGCCTATTCGCCGCGTTTCCTGTTCACCTGGCCCAACGCCCGCATCTCGGTGATGGGCGGCGAGCAGGCGGCCAGCGTGCTGGCGACGGTCCACCGCGATGCCGAGACGTGGACACCCGAACAGGCCGAAGCCTTCAAGGCGCCGGTCCGCCGGAAATATGAGGATGAGGGCAATCCCTATTACGCCACCGCGCGATTGTGGGACGACGGCATCATCGATCCCGTGCAGACCCGCGACGTGCTGGGCCTCGCCTTTTCCGCCACGCTGAACGCGCCGATCCCCGAGCGCGCGCAGTTCGGCCTGTTCCGGATGTGATGGTGATGATCGAGAGCCTGTTGATCGCCAATCGCGGCGAGATCGCCCGCCGCATCATCCGCACCGCGCGCCGGCTGGGCGTGCGGACGATCGCGGTTTATTCCGACGTCGATGCCGATATGCCGTTCGTGCGCGAGGCGGACGAGGCGGCGTGCATCGGCACCGCTGCTGCCAGCGACAGCTATCTGCGGCAGGACCGGCTGCTGGAGGCGGCGCGTGCAACGGGGGCGGCGGCGATCCACCCCGGTTATGGTTTCCTGTCGGAGAATGCCGAATTCGCCGAGGCGGTGGTCGCGGCCGGACTGGTCTGGGTCGGCGCGCCGCCCGCCGCGATCCGCGCAATGGGTCTGAAGGACGCGGCCAAGGAGCGGATGATCGCCGCCGGCGTGCCGGTGACGCCCGGCTATCTGGGGGCGGACCAGAGCCCGGAGCGGTTGCAGGCGGAAGCCGACGCGATCGGCTATCCGGTGCTCATCAAGGCGGTCGCCGGCGGCGGCGGCAAGGGGATGCGCAAGGTCGATGCCGCGGCCGACTTCGCGGAGATGCTGGCAAGCTGCCAGCGCGAGGCGGCGGCCTCGTTCGGCAACACGCAGGTGTTGATCGAGAAATACATCCTGTCGCCGCGCCATATCGAGGTGCAGGTGTTCGGCGACATGCACGGTGGCGCGGTGCATCTGTTCGAGCGCGACTGTTCGCTGCAACGCCGCCACCAGAAGGTGATCGAGGAGGCGCCTGCACCGGGTATGGATGCCACCACGCGCGCGGCGGTGTGCGATGCGGCGGTAAAGGCGGCGCGTGCGGTCGATTATGTCGGAGCGGGCACGATCGAGTTCATCGCCGACGGGTCGGAGGGTCTGCGGGCCGATCGCATCTGGTTCATGGAGATGAACACGCGGTTGCAGGTCGAGCATCCGGTGACCGAGGCGATCACTGGCCAGGATCTGGTCGAATGGCAACTCCGCGTCGCGTCGGGCGAGCCGTTGCCCCGTACCCAGGACAAGCTGTCGATCACCGGCTGGGCGATGGAGGCGCGGCTCTATGCCGAGAACCCGTCGACCGGCTTCCTGCCCTCGACCGGGCCGCTCGACCGGCTGCGCTTCCCCGCCGACGTTCGCATCGATAGCGGCGTCGAGGAAGGAGGCGCGGTCACGCCTTATTATGATCCGATGATCGCCAAGCTGATCGTCCACGGCTCCAGCCGGCGCGAGGCGGCGGCGAAGCTGGCAGCGGCGGCGGGCGGCACGCAGGTGTGGCCGGTCAGGACCAACGCCGCCTTTCTGGCGCGCGCGGCCGCGCATCCCGATTTCGTCGCTGGCCGCGTCGATACCGGCTTTATCGAGCGCCATGCCGATGCGCTGATCCCGCCGGCCGCGCCGTCCCCGGCGGTGCTGGCCGCGGCGGCGGCGGCAATCCTGCCCGTCCCCACCGGCGATCCATGGACCAGCCTGCGCGGCTTCCGGGCCAACGCCGCACCGTCTCCGCAGATCGAGGTGGAGGTCGCGGGCAAGCCGTATCTGGTCACCGACGTGCCGGGCACCGGTGCGGTCGTCGCGGACGGGGTGTTGTTCCTCGATGGCGAGGCATGGCCGTTCGGTCCGCGCCGCGCCGATCATGTCGCCGGCGGTGGCGACGGTGACGGCGCGATCCTGTCGCCGATGCCGGGCCGCGTGATCGCGGTGCTGGTCACGGCGGGACAGGCCGTCACCAAGGGCGAACGGATGCTGGTGCTGGAGGCGATGAAGATGGAGCAGGCGCTGCTGGCCCCGTTCGATGGCATCGTCGCCGACCTGAAAGTGGCCGAAGGCGCGCAGGTGCCCGAGGGCACGCTGCTGGTGCGCATCGACAAGGGAGAGGGTTGATGGCCGGACGATTCTACGACCAATGGACGGTCGGTGACCGGATCGTCCACGACATCCGCCGCACCGTGACCGAGACGGACAACCTCCTGTTCTCGACCATGACGCACAACCCGCAACCGTTGCATCTGGATGCGGAGGCGGCGCGGGCCAGCGAGTTCGGCCGGATCCTCGTCAACGGCACCTTCACCTTCGCGCTGATGGTCGGGCTGTCGGTCGGCGATACGACGCTCGGCACGCTGGTCGCCAATCTCGGCTACGACAGGCTGGTGATGCCGAAGCCGGTGTTTCTCGGCGATACATTGCGCGCCGAAACCGAAGTACAGGAGTTGAAGGACAGCAAGTCGCGGCCCGAAGCCGGCATCGTCACCTTCGCCCACCACATGCTCAACCAGCGCGACGAGATCGTCTGCCAATGCCTGCGCAGCGCGCTCCTGAAGCGCACCGTTGCCGGGCAGGTCGGGGCATGAGGCTGCGGTCGCTGCTGTTCGTGCCGGGCGACCGGCCCGAACGGTTCGACAAGGCTGCCGCCAGCGGTGCCGACGCGCTGATCCTCGATCTGGAGGATTCGGTGTCGGCCGCGAACAAGCACGTCGCGCGGGCGGCGGTGGCGGCGCGCATCGCCGCGCGGGGGGAGGTCGCGGTGCTGGTGCGGGTCAATCCGCTCGATTCCGGTCTGCTGGCGGACGATCTCGCCGCGCTGCATGGCCTGTGCCCCGGCGGCATCGTGATGCCGAAGGCGGAGGGAGCGGACAGCGTCCGGCTGCTCGATCAGCGGCTGGCGGCGGCGGGGATCGACGCGCCGATCCTGCCGATCGCCACCGAAACCCCCGCCGCGATCTTCCAGCTCGGCAGTTATGCCGATGCGGGCGTGCGACTGGCGGGACTGACCTGGGGCGCGGAGGATCTGCCCGCCGCGATCGGCGCGGCGACCTCGCGGGAGGCGGACGGCCGTTACACCGCGCCCTATGAAATGGTGCGGTCGCTGACGTTGTTCGGCGCCCATGCGGCGGGTGTGGCGGCGATCGAGACGGTGTATCCGGCTTTCCGCGATCTCGACGGACTCGATGCCTATGCCCGCCGCGCGGCGCGGGACGGCTTCACCGGCATGATGGCGATCCACCCGACGCAGGTGGCGACGATCAACGCCGCCTTTTCACCCGACGAACGACAGATCGCGGCGGCGCGGGCGATCGTCGCCGCCTTTGCCGCCGCCCCGGATGCGGGCGCGTTGCAGGTCGATGGCCGCATGGTGGACGCCCCGCACCTGAAACAGGCGCAACGCCTGCTCGATCGCGTCGACGGGACGGCATAGAGCCCGATGACATCCTGGCATAGAATCCATTGGAAAACTCGCGAAAGGGCGAGTTTTCCAATGGACTTCTAAACCGGGCCGGGTCCGTTCAGACGTCCAGATTGGCGACGTTCAGCGCATTGTCCTGAATGAACTCGCGCCGTGGCTCCACCACCTCGCCCATCAACTGGGTGAAGATCATGTCCGCCGCCGACACATCGTCGCTGGTCACGCGCAACATCGTGCGGTTCGACGGATCGAGCGTGGTTTCCCACAGCTGTTCGGCGTTCATCTCGCCCAGCCCCTTGTAGCGCTGGATGGCGAGGCCCTTGCGCCCTGCGGCAAGGATCGCATCCAGCAACTGCGACGGCCGCGCGACCCGCGATTCGCCACGGGCCAGCGTGGTCTTCTCGCCATTCTCGTCGGTGGGGGCATCGTCGCCCTCACGGTCCTCGTCCTCGGGGGCCGCCGCCTGCGCCGCGCCGCGCGCGGGCACCAGCTTGCCGGCCTGCGCGAAGCTGTCCGCCTGTTCGGCCGACAGCGTGTGCAGCTTGCGCGCCTCCGCGGAGGCGATGAAGCTGGCCTCGACGATGTGGTGGTCGGTCACGCCGCGCCAGCGCCGCTCGAAATGGATGCCGCCATCCTCGGTCAGGCGCGCGGTCCACGTCGCCTCGCCGACGGTGCCGGTCTCACCCGATTCCAGCCGTCGCGTCACCTCCGCGACGGTCGCCTGCCGCTGCTCGCGAGTCAGCGCGGGGTCGAGCGCGCCGCCCAGTGCCAGCACCTCGATGATCGACGGATCGTAGCGGCGCGGGACGTAGCGCATCAGCGTGCGCATCCGCCGCGCGTGATCGGTCAGGTCCTTCAGGTCGCGGCCGGTGCGGGCGCCCACCGCCGTCTCGAACACCATCGCCTGCACGCCGCCCTCGACCAGATATTCGTCGAGCGCGGTATCGTCCTTCAGATAGACCTCCGACCGGCCTTTGGTCGCCTTGTACAGCGGTGGCTGCGCGATGAAGAGATGCCCGCGCTCGATCAGTTCGGGCATCTGGCGGTAGAAGAAGGTCAACAGCAGGGTGCGGATGTGCGCGCCGTCGACGTCTGCGTCGGTCATGATGACGACCTTGTGGTACCGCAGCTTGTCCGCGTTGAAATCATCGCGGCCGATGCCGGTGCCCATCGCCTGGATCAGCGTTCCGATTTCCTTGGACGAGATCATCCGGTCGAACCGGGCGCGCTCGGTGTTCAGGATCTTGCCGCGCAGGGGAAGGATGGCCTGGAAATGGCGGTCGCGGCCCTGCTTCGCGGAGCCGCCGGCCGAATCACCCTCGACCAGGAACAGTTCGGACTTGGCGGGATCGCGCTCCTGGCAATCGGCCAGCTTGCCGGGCAGCGACGCGATATCCATCGCGCCCTTGCGCCGGGTCAGTTCGCGCGCGCGCTTCGCCGCCTCGCGCGCCGCGGCGGCGTCGATGATCTTGCCGACGATGCTGCGGCCATGCGCGGGGTTTTCCTCCAGCCATTCCGCCAGCTTGTCCGCCATCAGGCTTTCGAGCGGCTGGCGCACCTCGGATGAAACCAGCTTGTCCTTGGTCTGCGATCCGAACTTCGGGTCGGGCAGCTTGACCGAGACGATCGCGGTCAGCCCCTCGCGCATGTCGTCGCCGGTCAGGCTGACCTTTTCCTTCTTCAGCAACCCCGATTTTTCGGCATAATTGTTGAGCGTGCGGGTCAGCGCCGCCCGGAACGCGGCCAGATGCGTGCCGCCGTCGCGCTGCGGGATGTTGTTGGTGAAGGCGAGGACGTTCTCGTAATAGCTGTCGTTCCATTCCAGCGCGACGTCGATGCCCACTTCGTCACGCTGGCCGTGGATGGCGATCGGTTCGGGGAACAGCGGCGTCTTGGCGCGGTCCAGCCACTTCACGAATGCGGCGATGCCCCCCTCGTAATACAGTTCCACCGTCTTGGGTTCTTCATGTCGCCCATCGGTCAGGAACAGGCGCACGCCCGAATTGAGGAAAGCCAGTTCGCGGTAGCGATGCTCCAGCTTCTCGAAGTCGAACTCCAGGATCTTGAACGTGGCGGGCGAGGGGAGGAAGGTGACGCGCGTCCCTTTCTGTCCGGGCGCCGCAGGGCCGACCACCTTCAGCGGCGACACGGCGTCGCCGAACGCGAAGCGCATGTAATGCTCCTCGCCATCGCGCCAGATCGTCAGGTCGAGGAACTCGCTGAGCGCGTTCACCACCGACACGCCGACGCCGTGCAGGCCGCCCGATACCTTGTAGGCATTGTCGTCGCTGGTGTTCTCGAACTTCCCGCCGGCGTGCAGCTGGGTCATGATGACCTCGGCCGCCGACACGCCCTCCTCGGGGTGGATGCCGGTCGGGATGCCGCGACCGTTATCGGTGACGCTGACCGATCCATCGGGGTTCAGGACGATGTCGATGCGGTCGCAATGCCCGGCCAGCGCCTCGTCGATCGCGTTGTCGCTGACCTCGAACACCATGTGGTGCAGGCCCGATCCGTCATCGGTGTCGCCGATATACATGCCCGGCCGCTTGCGGACGGCGTCCAGGCCCTTCAGCACCTTGATCGACGAGGCGCCATAGTCGGAGGTATTGGCGGGATTCTGCGAATTCTGCGGAGTGGTCATGCCCGATCTATAGCCGGGCGGGCCGCCAATCCCAACTGCAATCCGCCCATTTCCGCCATGCAGACCGGGCGGATCGCAGGACGGCCGGTCAGGGGTTGGTGCGCCCGCCACCATTGGCACCGCCGCCGCCCGGCCCGCCACCGCCCGCCGCGCCGACCGTGCCGATATTGCCGAACAGGTCCTGGAAGAAACCGCGCTGGCGACCCAGCGTCGGCGTCGACTTGCCATAGGGGTTGATCGAGGCGACCTGCGACACGTCGCCGCGGCGGATCGCGGTGACGTTGCCGGCGGGATCGAAGCTGATCTGGATGGTGATCTGCGACTTCACCTTGGGCGTCTGGAACCCGTAGTTGCGGCTGTCGCGGGCGACATAGTACCAGTCGCCCTGACCATCGGGCGCGAACTGGCCGGACACGCTGGGCTGGCCCAGCACCTGCGCCACCGATTGCCGGGTGTCGACGCCCGGCTGCACCGAGTTGACCAGATCGGCATCGATCACATAGCCCTGATGCGAGCGCAGCGGCGCACAGCCGCCGACCGTGACCCCGACGATAAGCCCTGCGACGAGCGCGGCGGACGGGAAACGCATGGGGATCACTCCAGACGGGCACGCAAGCGATATGACGGGGCGGCCGCGCGCCCGCGATTGCATCGGCCACCGATCGCCTCGATATGCGAGGAGCCCGCAGCGCACAAGCCATGCACCGCCGGGCATGATGGCCGGAGCGGGGCGACGGGAGGAATGCGGGTGAACTGGTGGAAGCGGATAAGGGGAGCGCGCCGTGACGAGACGATATTGCCGCTCTACCGGGCGGTGGTCGCCCGCGGCCGCGCGCCGCACTGGTATCTGGACGGGGCGGTGCCCGATACGCTGGATGGCCGGTTCGACATGATCGCCGCGGTGCTGGCCATGGTGCTGCTGCGGCTGGAGGAACGTCCCGACGAACAGGCGGTGACCGCCGGTCCGTCGGCCGCGCTGACCGAGCATTTCGTCGACGACATGGATGCGCAGCTCCGCCAGATCGGTTTCGGCGACATGGTCGTCGGCAAGCAGGTCGGCCGGATGATGGCGGCGCTGGGCGGGCGGCTCGGCGCCTATCGCGACGGGCTGGCGACCGGCGGCCTCGCCGAGGCATTGGTCCGCAACCTGTATCGCGGCGATCCGCCCGCACCCGCCGCGCTCGCCCATGCCGAGCATCACTTGCGCGCGCTGCGCACCGCCCTGTCCGCCACGCCGCTGGCCAGCCTGATCGCCGGAGAATTGCCATGACCACCCCAGAATGGAGCCGCCCCGAACGCCTCGACACGATCGCGCATGACGAGCGCGCCGTGACGATCGAGGCCGACGAGGCCGAACGGGCCGCGGTCGCCCGCCGGTTCGACCTCGTCGCGATCGACCGGTTGTCCGCGCACCTGACGATGCGCCGCGACGGGGCGGGCATCCTCGTCACCGGACGGGTGACGGCGGCGGTGGCGCAGGCCTGTTCGGTCACCGCCGAGCGGCTGGCGGTGATGGTCGACGAGCCGGTGCTGGTCCGGTTCATCGAGCCCGTGGCCGAGGAGGACGAGATCGAACTGTCCGCCGACGCGCTCGACACGATCGAGATCGAAGGCGGCGCGATCGACCTGGGGGAAGCGGCGGCGCAGACGATGGCGCTGGCGCTCGACCCCTTTCCGCGCGGCCCGAATGCCGGCAAGGTGCTGAAGGCCGCGGGCGTCATCGGCGAGGACGAGGCCAGGCCGCTCGGAGCGCTTGCCGGGTTGAAGGCGTTGCTCCAGAAGGAGTGACTACTCCCGGCGTTTCACCTGCAGCCGGCACCCGTAAACCATCGGTTCACGGGCAGGACGGCATGGCGGATGCAATGGCGGATGCGTAAAGTACGTAAAGGTGGACCGGATGCCGGATGACAGGGTGGCCGACCGGGTGTCGGCCGACATGGAACGGATCTTCCGGCGGCACCCCCAGGCCGCCGACACCCCGGCGGCGGCGCGTGCCGCCAGCGGCAGGTCGCGCGAGTTCGTCGTCCAGACCCCGCCGGCCGATCGCACGTCCTCGTGGGTCGTGCGGTTGGTGACGATCGTCGTCCCCCTGATCGCCATCGCCGTGTTGGCGTTCCTGTTCCTCCAGATCGGCGCGGACCGGAGCCCGGCGGCGGCGCTGGCCCAGGCCAGTCCGGTCAGGCGATCCGCCGCCGTACCGCCCGTCCGCCCGGCACCGGCGACCTACCGCACCGCCGCGCCCGTCGTCGTCGCGGACGAAGCGGACGAAGCGGACATGCCTGCGGAAGCGATCGAGCGCGCCGGAGATGACAGGCTCGCCACGTCCGCCGTGCCCGCCCGCCGATCGCGCGTGATAACGCGGACGTTGCCCGTCGCCACCGCGCGGTCCGCCGCCGCCGACGATGGCTGCCGCCCCGGCAGCGAGGAGAACCGCTGCATCTATCGCGAGGTGCGGGCGGCCGACCGTCGTCTGGTCGCCGCCTATCACGCCGCTACCGAGGCGGGGGTGCCGCGGCGCGAGATGCTGGCGGTGCGCCGCATCTGGACGCGGGCGCTGGCGGTCTCGCTCGACGATCCCGACGGCACGATCCGAACCTATGACGAACTTGCCGCCCGGTTGCGCGACGCCGCGCGGCAGGCACAGGCGGATGACGACCGGCCATGACCGGCCTGCTCGACGCGGAGTCGGATTGGGAGGTCGGGCCGCACGCATCGGTCGAGGGGCGGCTGGTCTATGCGATCGGCGATGTCCATGGGTGCTACGATATCCTGACCAGGCTGCTGGCGATGATCGCCGACGATGTGGCGGCGCGCGGCCGGGGCCGGCGGCCGCTGCTGGTCTTCGTCGGGGACTATGTCGATCGCGGACCGGCGACCGCCAAGGTGCTGTCGTCGCTGGTCTGGCTGCAACGCCATGCGCCGTTCGAACCGCGCTTCCTGAAGGGCAATCACGAGGAGATGCTGCTCGCGTGGCTCGACGATCCGGCAGAGGCGCGCGGCTGGTTGCGGGTGGGCGGGGCGGAGACGTTGCGATCCTACGCGGTCGAACCGCCGGCCGAGGTCGATGCGATCGACGATCACCTGCGGGCGCGCGACGATCTGCTGGAACGGATGCCCGCCTCGCACCTGCGCTTCCTCCAGGCACTGGAACTGACGCTGACGCTGGGCGACTATGCCTTCGTCCATGCCGGGGTGCGGCCGGGCGTGCCGCTGCGCAAGCAGGTGCCCGCCGATCTGCTGTGGATTCGCGAGCCGTTCCTCAGCCATGGCAAGCGGTTCGAAAAGGTCATCGTCCATGGCCATACCTGGGATTCGGCGGAACCGATGATCCGGGAACAGCGCATCGGGATCGACACCGGCGTCTATCGCACCGGGGTGCTGACCGCGCTCAGGCTGGAGGACGGGCGGATCGGCTGCTTCCAGGCGAAGGGGGCGGGTGATCCACTGGCGATCAGGTTGTAACGGCTACCTTTTGTCATGCTTTGTATTGCCGCCCGACAACTTCTATGAACGATGGTCCATCCTGCCCAGAACCCTGCCGGAGCCACCGTCGCGCATGTTGAAAATCCGTCTCTGGGCCGCCTTGTGGGCGGCGACGACCATCGTTCTGGCGTTGCTGCTGTTCATCACGCCATCGGCGGATCTCGCCTTGCCGATCCTGCTGGCCATCGCCGCATTGTGCCTCGCGATCGTGACGCCGTTCGACGCGACGAAGCGCGCTGCGCGTCTGCGCGTGGTGGCGGCATGCGGCACCTATGCGGGCATCTGCGTGGGCGCGCTGGGCTGGGCGATCTGGCAGGGGCAGTCGTTCGGCATCCTTGCGCTGCTCGCGATCATGGTGGCGTTCGGGCTGTTCCTGTCCGGCTGGGCGTGGACGACCCGGGCGCGCAAGCACCGCACCGGCTGGGGCGGCTATTACGACCGCGCCGATTAGGCGCGCCGCCCCGTCTCACCGCCCCGTCAGCCGGGCTGGCGTTCGGGGCGGGAGGCCGGCGGCGCCTCGGTGACGATCGCGGTGCCCGACTTGTCGATCGTGATGATCCAGCGCGTGCTGCGGTCGCAGATTGCCACCCAGGCGGGTTTACCCTCGATCGCGGCGATGCCGTCTTCCTCCGTCACCTCCTGGCATTCCTTGCCGGCGTCGCGGATCGCGCGCAGGAACACGCCCTGCCGCAGACGGGGGGAAAGCGCCGTGATCCGCGCCGCATAACCACCGTCGGGGGCCGCTGCCGCAGTGTTGTCGGCCGTGTTGCCGGCCGCTTCCGTGGCGGGTCCGCCGGTACCGCAGGCAGCGAGCATCAGCAGGGGAAGCGAGGCGACGAACAGCGACCGGATCATGACGGGTCCTCCTGATCGCGCAAACGAGCGATCCACCGGCTGGTTTCGCATGTGATTTTCTCTCTGACGGCGCGGTGGCGATCGGCTAGACGTACGTTGATACAGGGGGATTCGATGAAGTCCAAGGTCGCCGGGATGCTTGCCATGGTCGCGTTGCTGTCCGCCTGCGGCGGCGGTGGTGACGGCGGCGGCAGCGGTACGTTCACCGGCGGCACGACGACCGCCGGCGGCGGCGCGGGGGGCGGGGGATGCTCGCTGCTGGAACGGCAGAACTGGGCGGCGGCGCAGTTGCGCGAATGGTATCTGTTTCCCGAACTGCTGCCCGTCTCGTCTAACCCGGCCGGCTATGGCACCGTCGACGATTATATCGATGCGCTGACCGCCACCGCGCGCAGCCAGCGCCGGGACCGTTATTTCACCTACCTGACCTCGATCCGCGAAGAGGATGCCTATTACAACGCCGGCACCAGCGGCGGGTTCGGCGTGCGCCTGTCCTACGATACGGTCGCCCGGCGCGTGTTCGTGGCGGAATCGTTCGAGGGTGCCCCCGCATTGGCCGCGGGGATCGACCGCGGGGCGGAGATCGTATCGATCGGCACCAGTACCGCCAATCTTGCCTCCGTGGCGTCGATCATGGCCGCCAGCGGACCCAATGGCGTGCTGACCGCGCTCGGCCCCGATACGGCGGGAACGGCCCGGGTACTGCGCGTCACCGGCGGGGGTGGCGGGCAACGCGACGTGACGGTCACCAAGGCCGATTATGCGCTGACCCCGATCTCGTCGCGCTACGGCGTGCAGATACTGAACGATGGCGGCCGGCAGGTCGGCTATGTCAACCTGCGCACCTTCATCGGCACCGCCGATCCGGCACTGCGCGATGCCTTTGCCCGATTTAGGGCAGCGGGGATCACGCAGGTGATCGTCGACCTACGGTACAATGGCGGTGGCGCGATCGTGATCGCCGAGCTGTTCAGCGACCTGCTGGGCGGACAACGCTCCACCGCGGACGTGCAGAGCCGTACCGTCTTCCGGCCCGACAAATCGTCGAACGACTCGATCAGATATTATGGCCCGCAACCACAGTCGATCGCGGCGACGCGGATCGCCTTCATCGGCACCGGCGGCACCGCCTCGGCCAGCGAACTCGTCATCAACGCGTCGATCCCCTATCTTGGCGCGAACGCCGCGCTGATCGGCACCAACACCTATGGCAAGCCGGTCGGCCAGATCGCGCGCGATCTGGCGGCCTGTGACGACCGACTGCGCGTGGTGGCGCTGGCGACGCAGAACGCGGCACGGCAGGGCGACTATTACGACGGGCTGGCGGGCAAGGTGCAGGCCAGTTGCCAGGCGACCGACGACGTGAACTATCCGATGGGCGATCCGCGAGAGGCCTCGACCAAAGCGGCGCTCGATTTCCTGGCGGGGCGTAGCTGCGGTGCGGCGATCGGCGATGCCGGCCTTCGCAGCGCGACGTCGGGCGGGCGGCGTGAATTGCTGACACCGACGCGGCCCAACACCGCGCAGCGCGAGGTGCCGGGGCTGTTGTAACGCGTCAGTCGGTCTTGACGATCGTCTCGTCCAGCGACGCCACCGTCACGCCGAACCGTTTGGCGGTCAGCCGGTTCTGTGCGGAACGGCCATCGGACGACAGCGTCAGCCATTGCTCGACCGCGAAGCCGCCGGTGCTGGTGTAGCGCAGGTGCAGGCGATCACCGGTCGTCTCGCCGGTGATCGGGCCCTTCGCATCGGTCAGCGTGCCGGTGTAGCGGCCCGGCCCGATCGCGCGGATGCGCCACTGGCGTGATTTGGGCGCGGTACCCTCGCGCGTCACGATCTGGTCGAGGATCAGGGTATCCCCCTCGATCCGGCCCCGGCCCTGTACCGTGAAGCGGTGGCTGCCGCGCAGGATCACCTTGAACAGCCCGTCCCCGCGCGTGCCGCCTTCGAAAAACCGGATCGCGTCGAATTCGGGCGGTGGCGGCGTGGCCGATGCGGCGGTGGCGAACAGGGCAAGGACGATCAGGGCGGGGCGCATGGTCAGGCAACGCATCATGTCGCCGGCCGGACGCATATGGTGGACCATCGCCGCCGCCTGCTTTAGCGGACGCAGCATGAGCGACGACGATTATGTCTATGACGAGGCGAGCGGCGAATGGGTCGCGGCCTCCACCGTGCAGGATGCGGTGGCGGACGCCGATGCGGTGGTGGTCCGCGATGCCGTGGGCAACGTGCTGGCCGATGGCGATCAGGTGACGCTGATCAAGGACCTGACCGTCAAGGGCGCGGGGCAGACATTGAAGCGTGGCACGCTGATCCGGTCGATCCGGCTGACCGGCGACGCGCAGGAGATCGACTGCAAGTTCGACGGGATCAAGGGGCTGGTGCTGCGCGCCGAGTTCGTCCGGAAGCGCTGAATGACCGATCCGAAGATCGATCCGACCTGGCTGGAACCACTGCGCGAGGAGTTCGCCGGCCCTGCGATGGCGGCGCTGCGCACCTTCCTGAAGGGCGAGAAGGCGGCTGGCAAGCGCATCTTCCCCCATTCCAGCGACTGGTTCCGCGCGCTGGAACTGACGCCGCTGCCCGCCGTGCGCGTCGTGATCCTGGGGCAGGACCCCTATCATGGCGAGGGGCAGGCGCATGGCCTGTGCTTCTCCGTCCGCCCCGGCGTGAAACCACCGCCGAGCCTGCTCAACATCTACAAGGAAATGGCGACCGATTGCGGCATCCCGCCCGCCACGCACGGTTTCCTGGAGCATTGGGCCAAGCAGGGTGTGCTGCTGCTCAACAGCGTGATGACGGTGGAAAGTGGCAAGGCGGGATCGCACCAGAACCGGGGCTGGGAACGGTTCACCGACGCGGTCGTGCGGCTGGTGGCGGCCAAGCCGGAACCGGTCGTGTTCCTGCTCTGGGGCGCCTATGCCCAGAAGAAGGCGGCGTTCGTGCAGGACGTGGCGGCGGGCGGCCGTCATCTGGTGCTGAAGGCGCCGCACCCTTCGCCGCTGTCCGCGCATAATGGCTGGTTCGGCAGCAAGCCGTTCTCGCAGACCAACGCGTTTCTGGAGCAGCACGGGCGCGGGACGATCGACTGGGCCCTGCCGCCGGTGTGAGGGGGGCGGGTCACGCCCCGCCTTCACGTCCCCGCCACGCCAACCCGGCCGGTGCGTTCCAGTTTGCCCCAGCCCACCGTCCAGCCGCCGATCGCCGCGCTGATCGCGCGCAACACGACGCCGTACATGATCTGGCGATAGACCAGCCGTTGCGCGATCAGGAGCAGCGCCGGAAAGCGCTGGCCATGCCCGTCGAGGCGATAGCCGATCCAGCCGCAGGCCGCGTCGATCGCGGTGAACGCCGCCCAGTACAGCGCCATCGTCCCTACATCGCCGCTGGTCTGCGCCCAGCCATGCTGCGCGACGCGGAGGGCGGTGCCGACGATCGACAGCAGCAGCGCGAGATCGATCAGCGGCGAGATCGCGGCGAACACGATCTGGAACAGCCACGCCTGCGGCAGGCCGACCAGCGCAAGGCCGGAGGGTTTGCGGGCGCGCAGGATGCCGCGATGCTTCCACAGGCATTGCAGCGTGCCGAACGCCCAGCGGAACCGTTGTTTGGCCAGCGCACGGAACGTCTCCGGTGCCTCGGTCCAGGCGATCGCCTGCGGATCGTAGGTGACGCGCCAGCCGGCGCGCTGGATCGCGATTGTCAGATCCTGATCCTCCGCCAGCGTATCTTCCGGATAGCCGCCGACGGCATCCAGCGCGCTGCGCCGCCATGCCCCCACCGCGCCGGGCACCACCGTCATCGCATCGAACCCGGCGAGCGCACGGCGTTCCAGATTCTGCGCGGTGATGTATTCGATCGCCTGCCAGCGGGTGACGAGATTGACGCGGTTGCCCACCCGCGCGTCGCCCGCGACCGCGCCGACCGCCGGATCGGCGAACCACCGCGCCAGTCGCGCGATGGTCTGCGCCTCGAACTGGGTATCGGCGTCGAGGGCGATCACCACCTCGCCGTCCGCCTCTTGCAAGGCGCGGTTGAGCGCCGCCGCCTTGCCGCCGTTGGCCAGCGTCAGCAGGCGGACGCGCGGGTCGTCGGCGAACGCCGCGCGTATCAGTGCGCTGGTCGTATCGCGCGACCCGTCGTCGGCGACGATCACCTGCACCGCCGGATAATCGCTCGCCAGCACGCGCCGGACCGAGGCGACGATGACCCGTTCCTCGTTATAGGCGGGGATGACGACCGACACCGTGGGTGCGAAGACGGGCGGTTCGGTGCGGCGGCGGCGCGCCTGCAACCGGGCGAGTCCCGCCATCATCACCGCGCGCGCGATGCCGAGCGTGATTGCGACATAGAACAGCCAGGTCAGCGCCGCGGACAGCGCCGCCAGCACGACGAAGACCGCGACATCGGTACGCACCGCCCACAGGTCGCCACCCGTCACCGTCGGCATCGCCCGCGCCGGCGACACGCCGACCAGTCGTGATGCGGTGACGAAGCGATAGCCGTTCGCCTTCAGGGCGGCGATGATCCTCGGCAGCGCCGCCACCGTCTGTGCCCGGTCGCCGCCGCCATCGTGGAGCAGAATCACGTTGCCGCTGCTGGTCGCGCTGGCGTCGTGGACCTGATCCAGCACCTGCCGCACGATCGCATCGGCGCCCGGCCGCTGCCAGTCGTTGGGATCGACGTGGAGGCCGACCACGGTATAGCCCGCGCGCTGTGCCTGCAGCGCCGGCCCCAGTTCGTCGGTGGTGGTCGGCTCGGCATCCCCGAAATAGGGTGCGCGGAACAGCGTCATCGACCGCCCGGTATAGGCCTGCACCAGCCGCTGCGTCGTGTTCAGTTCCAGCGCGGTGCCGCGCGGCCCCAACCGGGCCATGTTGGGATGGGTATAGCTGTGGTTGCCGATCTCGCTACCGTCGGCGACGATCCGGTTGAGCAGGCCGGGATGCGCCAGCGCGTCCTCGCCGATGACGAAGAAGGTGGCGGGAACGTGCGCGGCCTCCAGCACGTCGAGTATCCTTGGCGTCCAGGTCGCGTCCGGCCCGTCGTCGAAGGTCAGCGCCAGCGCCATGGGATCGGCGGCGCCGGCACGCTGCACGACATAGGGGGTGGGCAGCACGTCGTAGCGTTCGTCCCGGATGATGCCCTGTGCATCGGTGCGCAGCGTGCGCCGCCCGATCGTGGGGGTGGCGGCGATCCGCAGGATTTCGCCCGACCCCTCGACATCGGTGTTCAGCATCGCGGCGGGGTGCGACAGGGCGGGGCGATGGCTGGTACGCATCGCCGCCAGATCGGCCCAGAAACCCTGATCCTCGCTGCCCAGCCGCCACAGTGCGACATCGCCGATCCCCAGCCGCGTCAACGCCTGCATCTGGTTCCAGCTGGTGGCGGCGTCGAGCATCCATACCGCGTGGTGCGTTCCCCCTTCGTCATAGGCGAAGTTGGCGTTGCCGCTGGCGGAATCGAAGACCGGCGCGGCGCTGCTGTCATGGGCGGCCAGCCATGCCTCTTCAATCGACAGCGCATCGGTATCGTCGCCGTGCCAGTCATAGGCATAGCTGCCAAGCGCCACGACCAGCTTCGCGGCCGGCACGACGCGTCGCGCGGCGGCGACCTGCTGCACGAACCAGTCCTGCGCGGCGATCGGGCCGGTGCTGCCCCCCTCCCAATGCTGGTCATAGGCCATGAAGATCAGCTTGTCCGACACCGCCGCCAGTGCTGCGAGCGGCCAGCGCTCGTCCTCCGCCGGGGCGGTGACGGCGAGGACGGTGCCGGCGGGCATGGCGGTATGCAACTGGCGCAGGAAGTCGAGATAAGGATGGATCGCGGTGGCGGGCAATGCCTCGAAGTCCATCACCAGTCCCGCCACCTTGCGGGTCGCGACCATGGCGGCGAGCTTTCGGGCGAGCATCCGGCTATCGGTGCGATGGGCCAGCAGCGCGGCGGCGCCGTCGCCGTCCCAATCGCTGTCGCCGAAATTCTGCACCATCGGCAGCAGCCTGGGTGGATGCCGCATCGCCGCCAGCGTGCGGTCGAACGCGTCGTCGCGGGCGATGGCGACGGTGTGCCGCGGCCCCGCCACCGTGACGAGCGCGGGGACGACCCAGTCGAGCGCATCGTGGTTGCGCCGCAACGAGGCGAGACTGCCGTCATTACCCGGTTCGTAGAAGCCGATGCTGAGCGCGGACCCGCCCGCCGCTACCCGGCGATGCGGCAGCCATGCGGCCAGCCCGTGCGGATGATGGTCGCCACGCGCAGCAGCCGCATGGGGCAGTGGCAGCGGCAGGCGCAGATCCTTTCGTGGCGGCATCACCATCAACGTCGTTGCGAACGCCGCCGCCGCCAACGCTATCACCAGCATCAGCACCGCCACCATCCGCCGCGACACGCGGCTGCGCCGCCCGGTGGGATCGAAGAAAACCGGTGCCGACATCTTCTCTCTTCTGCCCTGCTAATGCGCCATCGCGGCCGATCGTGTCGCGATGATCGTGCCCGCCCGCCTAGCTCCGGCGACCTGAGCGGCGGCTGGGCGCCAGCTTACCTTTTCGTCATCTTTGCCCGTCCCGACGAAGATGATGGGATCCGGCCCCGGTTCAGGCACTCAGCGCATAGGTGATGACGAAGCACGCCGCGGTCAGCAGCAGCATGGCGATCATGAAGGTAGCATCCGCCACCCGTTCCATCCGGTGCAGGCGATGGCGATGCAGGCTGCGCAGCGAGACGTAGGAGGCGAGCGTTGCGACGAGGAACAGGAGCGAATCGATCGCCAGCAGGTCGTCGGCGATGCTGGCCCGCCGCCCGATCGCCACGCCGACGTGGAGCAGGCCGATGCCGGTCAGGCACACCCCGACCATCGCCGAGGCGATCGGGCAGATCAGCCGGCAGATCCGCTCGTCCAGCGCGGCGCGACGGGGCGGGCCGGGGATGGGTGATGATCCGATCATCGCCGCCTTGTGAACGGGTCCGTCTGGCGGTGGACTGACCGGAAGATGAGCGATCCGTCATGTTGCGCCCATCGCCCGAACAGGCACGGTCGGCGACAAGGGCGGTCGGATTGGACGAACAGATGCAGGAATATCGCCGATGCTTCCCCTTTCCCACCGGCAGGCTGCAACCGTCGTCGACCGGTTCACGACGTGGCTTGATACTCCAAAGGGCATGGGGCCGGACGAACCACACGCAAGCGTGCGGGCCGGACCGGTATCGCCCGGACGGGCGCCATGAACGACATACGCCGGCTCGGCCAAATAGCGCTGGCCTTGGCGTTGCCCGCATTGCTGGCGGCGGCGCTGGTGCTGCATGGTCTGCGGGGGCAGCGGATCGCGATGCAGGCGCGGCTGGGCGCGACCTTTGCCGGGGTCCGGCCGGTCGTGGTCACCAGCCTGCGCCGGGGCGGGCCGGCGGACCATGCCGGGCTGGCGGTGGGCGACGTGGTGGAAACCATCGACGGCCGCCCGGCCGGGTCGCTTGCCGGACTGGACCGGGCGGTGGCATCAGGCACCCCGGCGGCGGTGCGTATCCGGCGCGGCACGCGTGAGATCGGGGTCATCGTCCGGTAACGACGGGACGGTTACCGGAAGGAATATCGGAGGGCGGCCATGGGTCACAAGATATTGCTGGTCGAGGACGACGACGCCACCGCCGGCTACGTCGCCAGGGGGTTGGGCGAGGAGGGGTTCGTGGTCGACCGCGCCGCCAACGGGCGCGATGGCCTGTTCCACGCCACCGACGGCAGCTATGACTGCATCGTCCTCGACCGGATGTTGCCGGGCATGGACGGGATGGCGGTGTTGTCCGCGTTGCGGGCGGCGGGGGTGGCGACGCCGGTCATCATCCTGTCGGCACTCGGATCGCCCGAAGACCGGGTGAAGGGGCTGGTCGGCGGCGCCGACGATTATCTGGTCAAGCCGTTCGCCTTTGCCGAACTGCTCGCGCGCATCCGGCTGCTGGTGCGACGCGGCGCGGCCACGCCGGCGGCGCAGACGATGCTGCGATGCGACGATCTGGAGATGGACCTGCTTGCCCGCCGCGTGGTCCGGTCCGGCCGGACGCTGACGTTGCAGCCGCGCGAGTTCCGCCTGCTCGAATATCTGCTGCGCCATGCCGAGCAGGTGGTGACGCGCACCATGTTGCTCGAAGGCGTGTGGGATTATCATTTCGACCCGGGCACCAACGTGATCGACGTCCATCTCAGCCGCCTGCGCAAGAAGGTGGACGAGGGGTTCGCCCGGCCGCTGCTCCATACCGTGCGCGGGGTCGGATACCGGCTCGGCGTGGATGGTTGAGCGCCACGTGCCGGCATGAACTGGCGGTCGACCACGGTGCGGTTCGCCGCGCTGGTGTTCCTGTTGCAGATCGCGGCGGCGGGCGTGCTGCTGCTGGCGGTGCGCATGATCGTGCATGGTCAGGTCTATGCCGGCGCCGCCGCGACCGGTGAGATGGTGCGGCAGGACGTGCTGGCGGGGCAGGCGCGGGGCGTGGCGGCGATCGCCCGCGCGGTCGGCCTGCACACCGTTGGTGACACGGGTTCACGCGCGGTGCTGTTGCTGACCGATGCCGCCGGCCGGCCGCTGGCGGGCAATCTCGACGCGCTGCCACCCAATGTCATGCCCGATGGCCAGCCGGTGCAGATCGACCTCTATCGCCGTCGCCATGCGACGCCGGAGGCCATGCTGGTCCGCATCGACCGGCTGTCGGGCGGGTTGCGGCTGCTGACCGGCAGCGTGGTGGAGGACGAGGCGCGCACCGTCCGCCTGCTCGAACTGGCGATGCTGGTCGCGCTGTCGCTGGCGGTCGCATTCGCCGCGCTGGCGGCGTGGCTGGCGGCGCGGATGATCGTGTTGCGGCTGGAAGATACGGTCGCGACGCTGGATGCGGTACGCGATGGCGCGCTGTCGCGCCGGGTGCCCGCCGATGCCAGCGGCGATGCGTTCGCGTTGCTGGCGGCCTCCGTCAACGCCACGCTCGACCGGACCGGGCGGCTGGTGGAGGAACTGACGCTGGCGACCGACATGCTGGCGCACGACCTGAAATCACCGCTGACCCGGCTGCGATCGGCGCTGGAACGCGCTGCGGTCGCGGCCGACACGCCGGCAGCGCAGGAGGCGGTGGAGCGTGCGCAGGCGGAGGGGCAGCGGTTGCTGACGACGGTGGAGACGGCGTTGCGCATCTCCCGTGCGGAGGCGGGGATCGGGCGCGATGCGTTCGCCCCGGTCGACGTTGCGGTCGAGCTGGAGGAGATCGCGGAAATCTACGGCCCGCTGGTCGAGGAGGCAGGCCGCGCGATCCGGGTGGTGACACCGGTGCGACCGACCCTGAATCTGCATCGCGAACTGATGGCGCAGGCGCTGGGGAACTTGATCGACAATGCAGTGAAATACGGGGCCGGCACGATCATGCTGGCGGTGGAGGCGATCGGGGACGGAGTGCGGGTGTCGGTGTCGGACGAAGGTGCCGGTATCGCGCCCGAACACCGCGCCGCCGCGCTCCGCCGGTTCGGGCGGGTCGACGAGGCGCGGGGCGGGTCGGGCGCGGGGCTGGGCCTGTCGCTGGTCGGGGCGGTCGCCCGACTGCACGGCGGCTCCGTCGCGCTTCAGGAAGCGGGCGGCCTGCGGGTGGTGATCGACCTGCCGGTCGGGGAAGAACCAACCGGCTGATCGACCCGGATCAGGCGAAGGCGACGCGGGTGGGGCGGCGGCGGCGTAGCATCATGCCGGCTGCGCCGAAGCCGATCAGCATCATCGCCCAGCTTGCCGGCTCCGGCACCGCCGACACGGTGAAATTGACGATCGTCGCGATCTGCGCCGCCGACAGCCCGTCGACGCGCGGGGCCGCTATCAACGCCTGCCCGGTGGTGCGGGCAAGGGCCACGTCGCTGGCGAGCGGCCCGGCCTCGTCCCTTGCCGGGAACGCGAAGTTGAGCAGGCTGACGCTCTGCCCGGCCGCGACGTCCAGCGCGAAGCGGGCATTGTAGCGATCGGCCGTGACCGTGGCCTGTGCCAGCCCGTTATTACCCGAAACCAGCGCCAGCACCGCATCGCCCGTGCAACTGCCGTCACCATCGTCCTCGCAACTGACCGTCAGGCCACCCTGTGCGTAACTGACCAGTTCGTCGCCATCCGACCCGAGGTTGCCGAAGAAGTTCACCGTCGTGCGGATCGCGGCACCAGTGGTGTTCGTGAAGGTGTCGAGGAAGCGATAGGTGTTGCCCGACAGCAGTTCGACCTGCCGGTTGAGCGCCAGTCCGCCGGTGCCGGTGTTATAGAAACCGAACGTATCGAACGTGTCGAAGCCGCCATCGGCGATCGATCCCAGCGCGCGGTTGCTCGGCTGCGCATTGCCTCCGGGGCCGACATAGCGCGCGGCGACGCCGGTGCCGGTGAAGATGTCGGCGCCGGCCTGGAACTGCGCGGCATGGGCGCTGGCGGGAAGCGTGGCGGCCAGCAGGGTGAGCGCCGCGATCATACGGGTGTGCATGGATGTCTCCGGGAAAGGAATGGTTGGTCGGCAACGGGCCGACCGCAAAATGGATGATGCCGGACGAGCGTCAGGCGCGGCGGGCGGTGAGCCACTGGTCGGGCTTCAGCGGGCGGCCGACCAGCCGGATTTCGCCGATATTCCCGAAGAAGCCGTCGACACGGGCGCCGTTCCACCATGACGCGCCGATGATCCAGGGATTGTTGACGCTCTGCGAGCGCATGCCGACCTCGCCCGTCACGTTGCGCAGCACGGGCGCACCCTCGACGTACAGGATCGTCTCCCGCGTCGCGGGGTCGCAGACGATCGCGACGTGATACCAGGTGTCGGCCATGATCTCGCCCGACCAGTTGGCCTGCGGCAGCGCGGCGTTGCTGGCCGGCACCACTTCCCACTGGATTTCACGCAGCGACGAGATCGCGAACAGCACCGACGACGCCTCGCGGTCACCGCCGCGGAAGCCGGGCAGGTTGCCGCGATTGCCGACCCGGCCCAGGATGTTGCCCCAGCGGTGGTTCTCCCGCGTCCAGCCGGCATCCACCTTGATGAACGCCTCCACCGTATAGCCGTCCCAGAAGCTGCGGTTGTTGACCGCGGCGTTCATCGCGGTCGAGAACGAACTGTTGCGACCGGTGACCTTGTCGGTGTTCAGGAAACGGACGCTGGCCGGGCACGACGACAGGTGATGACGGTCGTCGGACCATTGCACGTCGCCGGCCTGTGCCGGCCCCGCCAGTGGCACCCGCGTCATCGGGAAGGCGCCGGTGGCATCGGGCAGTGCCTCGCCCACCGCGACGATCGCACCCGCCTTGCCCGCCATCGGCCGCCAATGGGCGTAGGTGTCGGCGGCGACGGGATAGTCGGTGGCATCGCGCGGCGGCACCGCCACCGGCACGGCCGGCTCGACATAACCGGCCAGCAGCTTTTCCTTCACGACCGGCAGGATCGGCGCGCCGGTGGTCGACCAGACCGGGCGGAAGCGCAGGAAGCCCGCGAACCGTTTCTTGAAGTTGATGTCGATGCTGAACTGTTCGTTCGGCTCGGTCAGCAGCGCACGATCGAACTGGTTGAGCGTCGCCTTGGGCTTCTGCACCACCCAGGGCGAGAACGACATGACGTCGATCCGATTGGCCGACAGGTCGAATTCGTACAGCCGCATCAGCGCGTTGCCGCCCTGATAATCCATCTGGTAATCGACCACCATCTCCTCGACCGGATTGCCGAAGTCGTTGATCTTGGTCAGCCGTGCGGCACCGTGGTGGTGGCCGTTCAGCGTCATGAAGATCTGGTCGTTGTCCCGGATCAGCCGATCCCACAGCATCTTGCCATAATCGGTTTCGAGCGGGCTGATGCCATCCTTGTCGATGTTGAGCAGCTGGTGGTTGGACAGGATCACCGGCAGTGTCGGATTGCGCCGGATCACGTCGCGCGCCCAACCGATCGCGGCATCGGAGATGCGCCACGACAGCGACAACACCATGAAACGGATGCCATGTGCCTCGAACACGTGATATTCGTGGAAGCCGGAGCCGTCGCGTTCCCGGAAGGTCGCCTGCGTCGCCGCCCGGCTGGTCGGAAACCACTGGAGATAGGGTTCATTGGGGCCCCAGCGTTGCGCATCGGTACCCGTTCCCTGATCCCAGGGACCGCGATATTCGAAGGCGGCGACGACGTCGTGATTGCCTGCCAGCACCGAATAGGGAATGCGGGCCGCCTCCAGCCGCTTCATCGCGGCATCGGCGACCTGCCACTGGCTGGGCCTGCCGACCTGGTCGACCACGTCGCCCAGATGGATGACGAACGGGATATTGTACGCCGCCGCATTGTCGGCGATCCACTTCGTCTGCGCGGCGAACGGCTCGCTGCCGTATTTGCGGGAGAACTGGCTGCTCTCCTCCGGCGTGGCGTAGCGCGAATAGAATTGCGTGTCGGGCAGCACGGCCACCGTGAAACTGGTGGTGGCGTCCGGGATCTTCGCATCCGCCAGTAGCGACGCGTCGTCGGCGGCGGCCGTCGCGGTGGCGTTCGCGTCACCATCCCCGTCGCAGCCGGACAGCAGCCCGGCACCCAGCGGCAGGATCGACAGTCCGGCAACATTGCGCAGCACGGCGCGTCGATCGGCGACGTGGCGCATCGCGCCGCCGCCCTGTTCGTCGTTCATGATGTATTTTCCCCACGGATCGGCGTTTCGCCGTTGCCCGTGCAGCTACCCGTGACAGATTGCAGCCACGCGTCGATTACATGTCAGTTTCACGACGCCGTGCCGTGCCGCGATGGCGCCCGTGCAACCGGCGATTGCCTCGGGCGCGCAGGCGGACGACAAGGAGACAATTGACAGGAGTATCCGATGCGTTCGTTTGCCTTTGCCCTGCTGCCGATCATGGCGCTGTTGCCTGCCGCTACCCCCGTTCCGATCCAGGTGACGAAACCCGCAACCGGTTCGACGGCGGCCGCACAGGATGCCGCGCTGATCCGCTTCCTTGATGCCGCCTATGACGAGCAGCTGGCGCTCAGCCCGGAAGGGCAGACCCAACTCGGGCTCAAGACTGATTACGGCCGGCTCGACGACTATACCGATGCCGCCGCGGTGCGTGCGCAGGCGCTGGCCGAACGCCAGCTGGCGGCGATGCGTGCGCGGTTCAAACCCGATCAATTGGGCGAGGGCGGGCGGGTCAGCTATCGCCTGTTCGAATATGAGGTCGATCGGGGCCGCCGTTCGCTGCCGTTCCGCAATCTGCGCTTCCCGGTATCGACCAATGGCAGCCCGGCGGGAGAAATCCCTGTGCTGCTCATCAACAACCACAAGGTCGATACGGTCGCCGATGCCGAGGCGTATATCGCCCGCCTGCGCGAGACCGAGCGGGTGATGCGCGAGGTATCGGCGACGATGCGGGCACAGGCGGCGGCGGGGATCATCCCCAACAAGGTCAATTTCGCGCCTGCACGGGCCGATGCGCAGGCGATCGTCACCGGCGCGCCGTTCGACACGGGGGCGGATTCGACCTTGATGGCGGATTTCCGCAAGAAGGTGGCGGCGCTGAATGCCCCCGCCGCCACCAAGACGCGCCTGCTGGGCGAGGCGCAGGCGGCGCTCACCGGGCCGTTCCGGCGCGGCTACGCGCTGCTGTTCGCGGCGCTGGACGAGATCGAGCCGAAGGCGACGGGTAATTTCGGCGCATGGCATCTGCCCGGCGGCGACGCCTATTATGCCGATCGTCTGCGCAATTCGACGACGACCGAACTGACCGCGGATCAGATCCACCAGCTCGGCCTGCGCCAGGTCGCGGCGATCCGGCAGGAGATGGAGGGGATCAAGCGCGAGGTTGGCTTCACCGGCACGCTGGAGGAATTCTTCACCCAGATCCGAACCGATCCGCAGTTCAAATATGCCAACACTGCCGCCGGGCGCGATGAATATCTGCGCGATGCCCGCGGTGTGATCGCGGCATCGATGGCGGCGGCCCCCCGCTATTTCCGGGTGCTGCCCAAGGCGGCGCTGGAGGTGCGCGCGGTGGAGAAATGGCGGGAAGGCACCGCCTCCACCGCATTCTACAATCCGCCGTCGGCGGATGGATCGCGACCCGGCATCTATTACGTCAATCTGGTCGACATGAACCAGACGCAGAAGGTGCAGGTCGCTGGCATCGCCGCGCATGAAGGCGCGCCCGGCCATCATTTCCAGATCGCCCGTCAGCAGGAACTGGCGGCGCTGCCTAAGTTCCGCAAATTCGGTGGCTATGGTGCCTATGTCGAGGGGTGGGGCCTCTATTCGGAGCGGCTTGCGAACGAGATGGGGGTGTACAAGACCCCGTACGACCGGTTCGGCATGTTATCTTTGCAGGTATGGCGCGCGATCCGGCTGGTGCTGGATACCGGCATCCATTCCAAGCGGTGGACGCGTGAACAGGCGATCGCCTATTTCCGGGCGAACAGCTCCGTCTCCGACAAGGATATCGCGCGTGAGGTGGACCGGTATTTCAATTGGCCGGGGCAGGCGACCAGCTACATGGTCGGCCAGTTGAAGATCGCCGAACTGCGCGCCCGCGCCGAACGCGAACTGGGGCCCCGCTTCGATATCCGCGACTTCCACGAAGCGGTCTTGGGGCAGGGTGCGCTGCCGCTCGACGTGCTGGAGGAGCAGATCACGGGCTATATCGCGGCGAAGAAGGGATAGCGGTTCAGCCCGCCAGCGGTGAACGGTCGTAGTCGCGCAGCAGCGCGGCGACGTCGTCATACATCGCGACCGCGCCGGCTTGGGTCAGCGCATCGTCGGCGAACCCGCCGGAACGGACGGCGACCGCGGTGATCCCGCATTTCGCCGCCGCTTCCAAATCATACGGGGTGTCGCCGACCACGATCACCTCGTGCGGCGGCGGCGATCCGATCTTCCTCAGCGCGGTGGCGAAGATATCGGGCGCGGGCTTGGTGTTCTCGACATCGTCGGCGCTGGTGGTTTCGGCCACCAGTTCGCGGGCGCCCAAAAGGTCCAGATAATGGTCGAGTTCCTGCTCCGATGCGGAGGAGGCGAGAACCACCCGCAGGCCCGCGGCATGGACCCGGCGCAGCAGGTCGTGTGCGCCGGGGAAAGGCTTCACCTCGTTCAGGAAACGCGCCTTGAACACCTTGCCGTGCGCCTCGCCGAGCGCCGACTGCGCCTCCTCGTCCAGATCGGGCAGCAGCGTCGGGACGAGCATATCGGTGCCCTTGCCGATCTGGTCGTGGATCGTCTGGCGATCGAACCGTGCGTCGATGCCAGCAAAGGCTTCTTCCCATGCGATGACGTGATGATCGTTGCTGTCGACGAGCGTGCCGTCGATGTCGAACAGGACAGCCGTGATGGCCATATGGATGCCTTTCGAGCAAACGGGCGATGTGATCCGCCGCCCCTGTCATGGGAGCGCATGGCCGGATGCCGTGGTTCCCGTCGGCCTTCCATGACGGGAAAATAGCGGGTGGCGGCGGGACAGCGACGCTTGGCCGACGGCTATCTTTTCTATCAATTCCTATCGCAATGATGGGGTATGCTGATGGTATGTCAGCCAGCGCCCCCGCCATCGACCGTCTTGCCAGCCCCCATAACGACGGCGGAACTGGCGCGAACATCGGTGAGGCGCTGGCCTCGCTGAAGGCTGCGCGCCTCGACTGGCGGCAGCGGCGCGCGGTGACCGCTGATTCTCCCCGCTTTCCGTCCCGGCACGGGCTGGAGCGGATCGTCGAGATGTTGGCGGCGGCACTGTATCCGCGCCGACTCGGCCAGTTTCGCGGCGAGGCGGCGGACGAGGATGCGTTCGTCGTTGCCAAGCTGATCGCCGCGACCGGCGAACTGGAGCGCGAGATCGCCGCCGAACTGGGATATTGGCAGGAAGAGGCACGCGGCGGCACGTTCGATCCCGATCAGCCGGGCCTGATCGTGCGGTTGTTCTCCGCCGCGCTGGGGGCGGTGCGTCGGCTGGTCGACAGCGATGTCGAGGCGGCGTTCCTCGGTGATCCCGCCGCCCGCAGCGTCGATGAAATCCTGATCTGCTATCCCGGCGCCACCGCCAGCCTGTATCACCGCATCGCCCACCAGCTGCACGAACTGGGTGCGCCGATCACCGCGCGGATCATCTCCGAGATCGCCAACGAGCGCACGGGGATCGATATCCATCCGGGCGCGACGATCGGCGAGGGTTTCTTCATCGATCACGGCACCGGCGTGGTGATCGGCGAAACCGCGATCATCGGCGCGCGGGTGCGGCTGTACCAGCACGTCACGCTGGGCGCGCGCACGCCGATCGGCGATCGTCAGCCGGGGCCGATGGAGCGCCATGCCCGGCATCCGATCATCGAGGACGATGTCGTCATCTATGCCGGCGCGACGATCCTGGGGCGGGTGACGATCGGGCGCGGCACGACGATCGGTGGCAATGTGTGGCTGCTGGACGACGTGCCCGCCGGCAGCATCGTCGTTCAGCCCGCCGCGCGGGTCGCCGCGTCGGCCGACGCCGCGGCGGTGCGCGACGCGCTGTCGGGCGGGGGCTGAACGGTGGGTGGCACCCCCCGCAAGCCGGTGATCGGCGTGCTGTGCTGCAACGAGGTGGCGGATCGGCCCGTGCAGGTCGTCGCCAGCCGCTTCGTCCTGCCCTTGCGCAGCATATCGGACGCCACCGTGCTGCTGGTGCCCGCGCTGATCGATGGCAACGATGCCGGGCAGCTGACCGCGATCCTCGACGGATTGCTGCTGACCGGATCACGGTCGCATGTCGCACCCTCACGCTATGGCAGCGATGTCGTGGCCGCACCGCTCGACGAGCAGCGTGACGAGGTGGCACTGTCGCTGGCCGGGCGGATGATCGAGGCGGGCAAGCCGGTGTTCGGCATCTGCCGGGGGATGCAGGAGATCAACGTGCTGTTCGGCGGTACGCTGGCCGCGGATCGCGACGGTGCGCATCTGCATGGCACGCCCGGCGACTATGCCTCGCTGTTCGATCACCGGCATGATGTCGAACTGGTCGACGGCGGTCGGCTGGCGGCCGGGATCGGCACCCGGCGGCTGTCGGTCAATTCCGTGCATTATCAGGGTGTCGACCGGTTGGGCGGTGGCCTGTCGGTGGAGGCGGTGGCGACCGATGACGGGTTGATCGAGGCGTTTTCGGCACAACCCTGCGGCGCGGATGTGCTGGCGGTGCAGTGGCATCCGGAATGGAACGTCGAATCCTGCGCCGACGGCCGCGCGTTCTTCACGATGATCGGCACGTCGTTGCGGCGTTAAACTGGATTGATGATCCAGATCACGATCTGGCGGGCATCGTCGATAAATCGCTATGCTCCGTGTTAATTCAGTGGCTTACCGGCGCTTTGGATGGACCAATCACCCCGCCGTGCGTTTCGATCGCGACATCGTGGATAGCGTGGAAACGCCGCATCCGGATGGCCGATCACGATCGAAAGGATGATGACATGATCCGTTTACGCACCCTGCCGCTGGCGCTGCTGCTCGCCGGGGCGGCTGTGACCGCCTCTGCCCAGACGCCTCCGCCCCCGCCCCCGGCCGAAGCGAAGACGCAGGCCGCCGCCTATGTGATGGCCGCTGGCAAGAGCGACATGTACGAGATCGAATCCAGCCGGATCGCGCTCCAGAAGACGCAGAATGCTGGCATCCGCCGCTATGCCGACATGATGATCAAGCATCATCAGAAGACGACCGCCGATACGATGGCGGCGGCGCGTAAGGCCGGCATGAACCCGTCGCCGCCCGCCCCGGACGCCGGTATCACCGCCTCGCTGGGCGAATTGCAGGCGGCGTCGGGCGCCGATTTCGATCGCCTGTATCTGGGGCAGCAGCTGCCCGCGCATCAGGCCGCCCTCGACCTTCACCAGAGCTATGGTGCCGGCGGCGATCAACCGGCACTGAAGACGACCGCAAAGAAGGCGGTGCCGATCGTCAAGCAGCATCTGGCCGCCGCCCAGCGGATGCAGGGTGCGATGGGCGGTAGCGCCGGCGGGATGTAACGACCGCCCGGACCGGCGGCCGTTGGGTGCCGCTGGTCCGGCGATCAATGGCGGACCGGCGGTCATGCCGTTCGTGAGGTGTCGCTAGTCCGCCAGCATCGCTGCCAGCGGGGCGGTCATCGTTTCCCGTACACCGGCATCGTCATGAGTGACGATCCGTGCGGCGATGCCCATCCGGCTGGCAAGCGCTGCACCTTTCGCGGGACCCAGCACCGTCAGGGCGGTTGCCCATGCATCCGCAAAAAGTGCTGATGAATGAATGACACTGGCGGCGATGACGCCGCTGGTGGCAGCGCGGCCGGTGCGGGGATCGATCGTGTGGTCGCCGCGCCGGTAGTTGCCCGATGTCGCGACCGACAGGCCGTGAAGCGCGATCCGGAGCGGCGGGATATCGGCACCTGGGGGGGCTTCCAGATCCACCCACCACGGCTCGCCATCGGGACGAAGGCCATGCCCGGCGAGTTCGCCCCCGATCTCGACCAGCGTATGACGGATGCCACGTGTCTGAAGCAGGTCGGCGACCGCGTCGACCGCATGGCCCTTCGCGATCCCCGACAGGTCGAGTGACAGGCCACCGGGCTGGCGCAATCGCCGCGTGCCCGCCTCGAAGGCCAGCCGCCGCCAGCCCGATCGCGCCAATGCCGCCTCGATCTCCGCCGAGGTCGGCGGCGCGGCGACAGGTCGGGGGCCAAAACCCCACAGATCGACCACCGATCCGATCGTCGGATCGAACGCGCCATCGGTAATTCCGGCGATCGCCAGCCCCTGTGCCATCACCGTCGCGAAATCGGGGGGCAACGCGCACCATTGGCCGGCGGCGGCGCGGTTGAACCGCGACAGCAGCGAGGCCGGCTCCCAATGGCTCATCTCCGCGACGATGCCATCCAGCCGCACGTCGATCGCCCCCCGCACGGTGGTGGCGTCGAAGCCGCGCGGTGCGGCGAGGCGGACATGCCACATCGTGCCCATCGTCTCCCCGTTCAGGTCGACGATCGCCGCCGCCGGATCACGGTCGGCAACGGCGGCGGGGTCGATCATCGCGGGCAAGGCGATCCGCATGGCGGGACCGGGCGGTGTCAGGGGGTCAGCACCTCCAGCGTGGTGGTGTAGTTCATCCGCCGCTCGGTCGCGCGTGGGGTGGTGGGCTTGGCATCCGTGGCGGTCGCGTTCAGCCAGTACATGCCGGCGGTCGGCCAGGTCACCGTCACCACGCCGTCCGGCCCGGCAACCAGTTCCCGCGCCCCTTCCGCATCGCGATACCGCTTGCCGCCGGGGACCACCGTCGCCTTCAGGCCGGCGGCAGGCTTGCCGTCGATCAGGAAACGGAATCTGGCCGGCTGCCCCGCGACCAGTTCGTCCGGATGGGTGATGGGCACGAATTCCAGCCCCTTGCCCGTGGTGGCGAACACCTTGGTGGTGGGCTCGCCGGCGGTCACGAAAATCTCGTTGCGGCCCGACATCTCGACCACCTTGACGTCGGTGGCGTTGGCCGGGATGTCCGCGACGGTCAGCGCTGCCGCGTCACCCGGCCGGGGCGGGCCACGCCGGCCGATCCGCTTCTCCACGCCGTCCGCCGTGAAGCTGCCCATGACCGCGTTCTGGACCAGACCGATCTTCCACGTGCCCGGCTTGTCGAGCTTCACGTCGAAGGTGGAGCGGTAACGCCCGGTCGCGCCGTTCTGCAACTGGCCTTCGCTGCCGTCGGGCTGCCAGACCTTCATTGGCTCGATCCGCAGCGGCTGGTGATCGAAGAAGAACAGGTCGTTCGATATCGCGGCATCGACGGTGACCCAGCTGTCCGTCCCCGAAAACACGGTGCCGGACGGCAACAGCCAGCCGCGATGCGCGGAAACCAAGGCGGGAACGGAAACCAGCGCGGCGGCGGCGATCAGGCGACGGACGAACGGCGACATGCGGATGATCCTTATCAACGGGGGGAAACGGCGACGGCGCCCAGTTCGGCCTTGCCGGCGGCGCGGGCGGTGGGCTTGGGGATGGACAGCGGCACCGACACCAGTTCGCGACCACCGGTTTCGCGGGCGGCCTCGACGTTCAGGATATATTGGCCGGGCTTCAGGTCGGCGGGCAGGGGGATGCTGTACTGGCCGGGCGCGCGGGTCGCGCCGCTGACACCGTCGGCGGGCATCGCCATCGACCGTCCGCCCTTGCGCCACCAGGCGCGCAGGTCCGCCAGCCATTTGGTGCCGGGTTCGTTGCCGCGCTTCTTCACGTCGTACCAGACGCCCAGCGTGCGTGCCGTACCGCCCCCGGCCGGCTCCAGCCAGATCGCGACATAGGGGCGATGATATTCGGCGACGTCGAGCCTGGGAATGGTGACGGTGACGGTTCCGGCGGCGGCAGGGGCGCCGATGGCACCGGCCAGCAGGGCGAAACGGGATGGACGCATGACAGGCCCTTTCAGTGGAGGAAGACGAGGATCAGGACGACGGGAATGACCACGCCGAGCGCGACCATCGGCCAGGTCAGCGGACGGTGGCGCGCATGAAGCTGGAGCAGCAGCAGCCCGGTCAGCGTGAACAGGATGCAGGCGCCGGCGAAGATGTCGATGAACCAGCTCCATGCGGTGCCGGCATTGCGCCCCTTGTGCAGGTCGTTGAGGTACGAGATCCAGCCGCGATCCGTGGTTTCCGCAGTGATGCGGCCACTGGCCCGGTCGATGCTGACCCATGCGTCGCCACCGGGGCGCGGCAATGCGACATAGACGTCGGTATCGGACCATTCGCCCGGCCGGCCGGCGGGGTCGAGGCCCACCACCGTGGCGATCCGGGTGGCCACGGCGGGGGGCAGCGGCGCATCGGCAGCGGGCATCCGGGCCAGCATGCGCAGCAACGGCGGCGGCAGGGTGCCGGTCTTTTCCGCCATCACCGGCGTCGCGCCGATCGTGGCGGCATGGTTCAAGGTGATGCCGGTGGCCGCGAACAGCAGCATCCCGACCAGCGAGACGGCGGCGCTGATCCAGTGCCAGCTGTGCAACTGCTTCAGCCACCAGCCACGCCACTTGCGCTTCGGTTTCGGCCGCGTGGCGGCCGTCGTTGGGCGGGCACGGTCCGGGCCAGGGGCGATTGTGTCGGTCACGAAACGCTCGCTAACCGGTGTCTGCCCTGCATTCAACCGCTATTGCGAACCACTATCACGATTGTTGCCGGTGGGGGTAATCGCGCTGGGCGGCGATATCAGTTCCAGCCGCTGCGCGACGGTGCCGATTTCCACTCCTTCCTGCCGCAAGGCGTGGAGCAGCGCGAGCAGCACGTTGCTACGCGCACCATAGGCGGCCCGGGGCGAGGATACCTGCGCCATGCAGTTGAACATGATGCGGCCGTCGGCGATGCCGTCGACGAACGCATTGGGTGCGGGGTCCGCCAGCACCGCCTCCTCCGCCGCGAAGGCGTCCAGAACGATCCGGCGGACGCGCGGCGCATCGGTGCCGATCGGCACGGAGAACAGAATCTGGATGCGCCCCAGCGGGCTGCCCAGCGTCTTGTTGAGCACCGATTTGGTGATGAGTTCGGAATTGGGCACGATCAGCGTCGAATGATCGCCCAGTTCGATCTCGGTCGAGCGGACGCTGATCCGCTTCACGTCGCCCTCGTCGGTGCCGACGCGGATCAGGTCGCCAATCTTGATCGGGCGTTCGGCCAGCAGGATCAGGCCGGAGACGAAGTTCTGCGTGATCGCCTGCAGGCCGAAGCCGATGCCGACCGACAGCGCCGACAGCAGCAGCGCGATCCGTTCCACCCCGATGCCCAGCGACGCGAGCGTCCAGATCACCGCCAGCGCGACACCCAGATAACGCGCGATCAGGCTGACGGAATTGCGCCCGTTGCCGTCGAGGTCGGTGGCGGGCAGGTAGCGGTGTTCCAGCCAGCCCATGAAGGCGCGCAGCAGCGTCAGTCCGACGAACAGCACGATGATCCCGCGCAGGATCGTGCCGGGCGAAATAGTGATCCCGCCGACCTTCACCCCTTGCGCCAGCACCCCCAGCCGCCCGAACAACGTGCCGACGCCGTCGCCCGCCCCGAACGGCGACACCAGCATACCCAGCGCGACGATCGCGAGCAGGATGCGCAACACGCCCGACAGCAATACGCCGAACTGGTCGATGGTGCTGCCGCGCAGGCCAAAGCCATGCGTCAGCGCCAGCCCGACCCCGCTGTCCCGCGCGAACACGGTCGAGGCGATGTCGTCGACCGCGACCATTAGCAGATAGACGGCACTGCCGAGCAGTACGATCCAGACGATGAACTGCCCGACCAGCAGCCCGAACTGGACATAGCCGACCAGCAGCGCGAGCAGCGCCGCGGCTAGCGCGATCCATGTCGCCAGCATGACGATGCCCAGCCCGGTGCGGACCGGCGCCGCCGCGGCTGGCGCATCGTCGCCCGCCGCGGCTTCCATGGCGGTGGTCTGTTCCGCGCGCAGTCGACCGATCGTCAGCAGCGCCCCGCCGATCAGCATCAGGTACAACAGCGTCAGAAAGGCGGCCGTCGCGGTCTGCGCCGTATCGCTGGCCCCGATCGCCGTGTTGAACCCCTGCACGACCATCACGACGAAGCATAATGCGCCGATCAGCGGTGGGAATGGGCGTAGCCGGATCGCCGCGGCATCGGCGATCGGCGCGATCCGCCATGACGGCTGGCTGGTCATCAGCACCGACCCGCAGATCGAGATCGCAAACCCGGTGAACCCGGCCGCACCGACCAGCACGTCGAGCATGTCGGCCCAGCCGGGCGGGGACAGCTCCGACCACCGCAACCCCTGCATCACCAGCACGCCCGCCAGAATTGGCGACAGCGTGCCGACCAGCACCCGCCAGATCGCATTGGCCGACCGGCGGATGCGCTGGCCGGGCGCCTCCTCGATCAGCAGCCGGCGACCAAGCCGTCTTGCCGCCTGCCGCCCCGGCATCAGCACCAGATAGCCGCCGACCAGACCCAGTATCGCCTGCCACGGCAGGTCGCGACGCAGCCCCGCCTCAATCTGGCGTACCCCCGTCGTCACGAAATTCACCGCACGGCGCGCATCGCGGGGAAAGGCATGGAACACCGCTGTCCAGAAGGCCGGCGTTACCGGCGACGGGACCTTGGAGGAGATGCGGGCGCTGAACTGTTTAGCCTGGCTCTGCTGAATCTCCTCGACCAGCTGCTGTCCCTCGATCGCCAGCAGGCGTGCACGTTTGATCGCCGAATCGAGTACCGCGCGCTGGCGTGACAGGTCGGTGCGTTCCGCCACGATTTCCGGCGTTTCGGGGGAGCCCGGCGTGACCGGGCCAAGCTGGGCGATCCGCGCTGCGATCAGGTCGAACTGGGCTTGCAGATCGGTCGCCGCGGCGGTGGCGGTGGCACGCGCGGCGTCGGCACGGGCGCGCAGCTGCTGGCGATCCTTGTCATCGACGCGTGTGTCGAGCGCGCGGTCGATCGCGGTCAGTTCGGTGGCGACGCCGCCGATCTGCGCCGTGGGTACCGGCGGCAGCGCGGGAGATGCGGCAGCGACCGTCGCCCACGCCAACACGAACAGGACGATCAGCCCCGCGAGCAGTGTCGGGCACCGGCTGCGGCCGGCGGGTCGGATCAGATCAGCGATATCCACCTCCCGTCCGGGCGCCGGACGTGGCGGGCCGTCCAGGCACTGGGTCATGGCCAGGCAATCGTCGCACCCACCGCGCCGCCATCAGCCGAGCGCGGCCAGCGCCGCGTGGCGGGCGCGGTCGATCGGGATGATCGTGCCGTGATTCGCCCCGGCGGGAATCACGATCCGGTCCGATACGTCGCGCCACGTCACCAGATCGCGCGAGGCGATCGCGCCATATTTCTTGTCGATATAGCGATCGAAGAACACCACCGTCTCGCCATCCACCTCGATCGCAGTCGGCCCCTCGGCCCAGGCGGGGGTGACCGGCGGCGACAGCGGTCCGAACCGGCCGGTCGCGGGCGACAGCTCGCACCACTGGATCACCTTGCGCAGCGGCTCCTTGCGCTCGTCCTTCACGAACATGATCGTCCGGCCGCCACGGTTAAGGAAGGTGGCGTCGATCACGCTGAAACCCGGATCGTAGAATAGCCGGGTCGGCGAGAAGCGGTGGAAATCGGTGGTGTCGGTGGCATAGAGGCGGTGATCGCCTTCCTTGCCCGCGCTGTCGCCCAGCGTGCTGGCCCAGACGATCGTGAAGCGCCGCCGTGCCGAATCGTACAGGATGTCCGGAGCCCAGGTGTTGCGGGTGCCAGGAAACACCGCCATCACCGGCACCGCCTGCTGCGCCGACCAGGTCACCAGATCCCGCGAGGACGCATGGCCGATCGTCCCGCCGGTCCAACTCGTCGTCCAGACCATGTGGTACAGACCGGTACGGGGATCGAGCGCCACGCACGGGTCGCGCATCAGCCGGTTCTCGCCGACCTGCGGCACCAGCATCGGCACCCCGCCGCGCACCGGACGATAGGTGAAGCCATCGTCGCTAATCGCCAGCCGCATCCCGGCGCCGCCATTGTCGGCATTGGCGAAATAGGTGAAGGCGAAGCACCGGCCGCCGCGCGCCGCGAGGGCCGGCCCCGCCACGGCGGTCGCGGCAAGGGCGACGCACAGGTCGCGGCGGTCGAGCATGGTCTTCTCCCGGAAATTCTTCGGGCAGGACCGTGCCGTCTTCCCGCCGGATCGTCCAGACGCCCTATCGCAGATATTGGGTCAGGCTGAGCTCGCTGAGCTGCGTGAAGACCGAATAGCTGGCTTTCAACACCGTCTGCTGCTGCGTCAGTTGCATCGCGATCTCGCCATAATCGGCATCCTCGGCATCGGAGATCAGGCTGGTGAGCAGGTCCGACCGTTCCTCGCCGCGGGTCGCCAGCGTCTCCGCCTCCGTCTGCTTGCGGCCGTTTTCGGCGTTGATGGCGCGGACCTGGGGCAGGGCGGAATCGATCTGGCCCAGCGCGGTCTTCAGCGCATCGATCTGGCCGGGGGTCAGCGTGTCGCCGATCGTCCCGGCGCCCGCCAGCGTCTGGAACGCCGACAACAGCCCCGATCCCAGTTCGCGCGCACCGACGCCGTAGGTCATGTCGACACCGTCGCCGATCCGGGCGGAGGCACGGACGTCGTCGTTGCCGAACGCGGTGGCGGGGGTCAGGCCGACCGTCTCGGACAGCGTCTGGGGCTTGAACGGCGTCGCGTCGGTCTGCGCCCCGGCGAACAGGGGGCCGCTGCCGTCGGTCGCGTTCAATGCGGCACGGAACTGGTCGAACGCCCCCTCGATCGCACCCTGCAGGCCGGCGGTCTGGCCGGTGCCGATCACGGTCATCAGCTTCTGGCGCAGGTCTGCGGCGGATTCGTCGATGTTGGAGATGTTGGCGTCGTAGAGCGACAGCGTGGTGCCCAGCCGCTTGGCGGAGGAGGACTGCGCGTCCTGCGCGGAGCGCAGGCTGCGCGCCGACAGCGTGCGGCCGGCATCGATGCCGAGGCCGGCGAGGTCGTTGGCCTTCTTGCCCGAATTGAGCTGCAACTGCGTGTCCGCCAGCCGCTGCTGCGCCTGCTGGATGCCGGAGGACAGCGTACGCTGGAGGGGAATGGTGGCGACGCGGATCATGGTGGTTCCTATCGTCCGAGTTGAAGCAAGGTGTCGTACATCGCGGTCGCCGCGCTCATCACGCGGGCCGAGGCGGCATAGCTGTTCTGGAGGACCACCATCTGCGACAGTTCCTCGTCGATGCTGACACCCGAATAATTGTCGCGTCGCGCGATGGCGTCGTCGCGGCGCGCGGTCGCCTCGATCGTGCGGTCCTGGGCGCGGGCGGCGGCGGTGCCGGTATCGCCGAGCAGCGCATTGGCGAAGCGCGATATCGAGGTGACGCCGCTGGCCAGATCGACCTTGGCCCCCAGCGCGTCCGCGAACGCGGCGGCACCGCGCCGGTCGCCGCTGCCCAGCCCCTTCTGGCCGATCGTCGCGGTCTGCAACCGGGCGAGGGGCAGGCCATCGGGATTGCTCGCGATGTCGCGACGCACCTCGCCGGTCGCCAGCGCATTGCCGCCGCTCAGCCCCGTGATCGTGGCCAGGCCGATGCCGGTGCCGCCGCGATCGGTGGTGTCCGACAGTACCGACAGCGTGCTGCCGGCGGCGGACGGTTTCGCCGAAAAGCCGATCCGGCCCATGTCGTCGAGCGCGAAGCTGCCATAGGCGGCCATCGGGCTGGTATTGAGGTCGGCGACGAGGGCGTCGAAGCCGGAACCGGTCGATGCGGTGATCTTGAGCGAATAGGTGGCGACCATCCGGCCGGACGTGTCGCGCAGCGCGAATTCGGTCCCCTGACCCGCCGTGAAGCCGTGCGGATCGGTACCCTTCAAGCCCGCCGGGGTCAGCATGGCCCCGTCGCTGCGGACCAGATCGTTGAGGCCGAAGAACTGCGAGAAGCCCGCCCCGGCGCGGTTGCTGGGGGCGCCGGCATCCTGTGCCACGACCACGCCGTCGCCGCTGCTCGCGGCCGCGATCGTCAGCTTGCCGTCGGCGAAGCTGGCGGTGGCGGCGGCGCCCAGTCCGGCGTTGATCGCGCCCAGCGCCGTGGCGATGGTCGCGCCGCTGCCCAACGCATCGAAGTCGATCGCGACGCTCTTCACCACGGTGCCGTCCCGCGCGGTGACCGCAAAGGTCGCCGCGCCCGAAAAGCCGAGCCGGTCGGTTTCGAGCAGCGGCGTGCGTGTCCCCTCCAGGATGGCCGGGGCGGGGGAGGTGGTGCCGGCATTCGATGCCGCGTTCAGCGACCGGGCAAGGCCGTCGTACAACGTGTTCAGTTTTTCCGAAAAAGCCGGCAGTTCCGCATCGCGCAGGCTGATCAGCCCCCCCAGCTTGCCGCCGGCCGCGGCGTCGATCCGCTCGCCCGTGGCGGCGCCCACAGTGCCATCGCTATCGGCGAAACGTAGCTCGACCGGGGGATAGAGCGTCTGCGAACTGCCCGCGCCGTTCGACGGATAGGACAATTGGCGCAGGCGGCGATCGACCAGCTGGACGCCGGCGGTGGTGTCGATCGTCAGCCGGCCGTCGGGCTGCTGACGCGAGACGATGCCGATCAGCCCGCCCAGTTCCTCGACCGCGGCGTTGCGCTGGTCGGCGGCGCCGGCGGAACTGCGGCCCAGTCCTTCCGAACGGGAGACGGTTTCGTTGAGTTCGTGTACCTGGCGGAGCAACGAATTGATGCGGGTGACGGTGTCGCCCACCTCGCCTTCCACGTCGCTGCGCAGTCCTGACACGTCGTTGGCCAGTTGCTGGACCGAGCGGATCGCATCACCGACATCGCCGATGAAGGCGGCATTGGTCTGCGTCCCGCCGGCCGCGCCGGTCATGGTGGTGGCGGAGGCGGCGACCGCGTCGAGCCGCGACGGCAGACCCGCCTCCGCACCCGTGGTGCCAAGGAACGACTGGAGCCGGTCCAGATAGACCGACTCGGTTTCCGCCGCGCCGGCGGCGCCGGCGCGGGTGAAGACGGTCGCCTCCAGGAACTGGTCGGCGACGCGGCTCGGCTCGCCCACCGTCACGCCGCTGACGCGCCCGGCGGCGGTATCGGTCGACAGGTTCGTCTTCTCGCGCGCGTAACCGGGCGTGTTGACGTTGGCGATGTTGTTCGAGACCGTGCGCATGCTGGCCTGCGCCGCGCCCAGCCCCGACAGGGCCGAATTGAGGATCTCGCCGAGGGACACCGCCGTATTCTCCTAACTGCCGATCAACGCTTCAGGTTGCTGACTTCCTGGAGCATGTCGTCCACCGTCGTGATGATCTTCGAGGCGGCGCTGTACGCGCGCTGGAAGCGGATCATGTTGGTGAATTCCTGCGCCAGGTCGGACGTCGAGGCTTCCAGCTTGAAAGCCTGGATTGCCCCCGCGCCGAGCGAACCGGGTGCGTTGATCGCATAGGAGCCCGACTCGTCCGACACGGCGAAGGCATTGCCCGATACGCGGGTCAGCGCGTTGGGATTGGGCACGGTCGCGACCGGCAGCTGGAACACGGTGCGGCTGGTGCCGTCGTCGAACACCGCGCTGACCTTGCCGGTGTCGGACACCTGCACCGAGGCGACGTTGCCCAGCTTGCCGCCGTTGACGGTATAGTTGATGGCCGAGGAGTCGGTGTTGAACTGGGTCAGTCCGTCGAGCTTGCCGTCACTGCCGAGGCTGAGGACGATCGGCTGCGCGCCGGCGCCGTTGGTCCAGGTCGGCACGACCGGATCGAACAGCGCCGCAGTACTGTTCGTCTTGTCGAGGCTGCCGTCCGGATTGAACTTGATCGTGCCGCTCTGCATCAGGCCGTTGGTGATCGCGACGTTGTTCGAGGCGGAGACATCGCCGGGGGGCTGCATGTAGATTTCGGCTTGCCAGGTGTTCGGTCCGGTCTTCAGATAGCCCATCGTCATCTGGTGCGATCCGCCCTGCGCATCGTAGATATCGAACGAACGCGACCAGGTGGGGGCGACGGCGCCGGTAGCCATGTTACCTGCGGCATAGGTGCCGGCGAAGGTAGTGGCGGTCGACTTCAGGTTGGCGCGCAGCGTCAGCGACGAGGTGGAAGCGGCGGTGCCGGTCAGATCGTTGAGCCGGATCGGCTCCAGTCCCGCGACCGAGCCGGTGTTGTTGTAGTTGCCCTGCGTATCGAGGCGCCAGCCCTGCAGATACAGGCCGGCCGAATTGCGCAGATAGCCTTCCTTGTCCGGCGTGAACGATCCTGCGCGGGTCAGCGCGACGGACGAGTCCGCGCCCTTGCCCGACCGGGTGACGAAGAAGCCCTGACCATCGATGCCGAGATCGGTCGAACTGCTCGATGCCTGGAGCTGGCCCTGCTGCGAGATCAGGGCGCGGGGTGCGGCATTGACGCCGCCAGCGACATAGTTCGGACCGGTCTTGCCGTCCGCCACCATCGTACTGAACTGCGTGTCGACGTTCTTGTACCCGACCGTATTGATATTGGCGATATTGTCGCCGACCGTGGCCATCGCGGCGGCTTCGGCCTTAAGACCGGATACGCCGGAAAACAGCGCGGAATACAAGCTCACTCGACATCTCCCGTGGATGGGGCCGGCCCATGACCGGTTTGGATGTTTTATAGGTGGCGGTGCCCGCCGCCGGTCGGAGCCGGGTCAGATAATCGTCGGGGAAGCGCCAGACCCGGGGAAGGCGGCAATTTCTGCCGGGTGGCCCGACCGCGACCGATCCGGCGATCCTATTAGAGAGCCGATAGCTGTTTAGGATGATGATGCGATGACCCTGCGGATTTCGCTGCGCGACGGTGAGAAGATGATCGTAAACGGCGCGGTGATGCGCGCCAGTGGCCGTGTCGAACTGATGATCGAGAACCATGTCGCGCTGCTGCGCGGTCGTGAGGTGATGCAGGCCGACGAGGCCAATACGCCGGCCCGGCGCCTCTATTTCACCTGCATGATGGCCTATATCGACGAGAGCGGCCGATCGGACCACCAGCAGCAGGTTGTCGGGCTGCTGGGTGACCTGATGAGCGTGTTCCGCACCGACGAGGCACGCATGGCCTGTCTTGAATTCGCGCGGCTGGCGGCGCTCGGCGATTATTATCGCGCGCTGGGCGTCTGCCGCCAGCTGATGACCTACGAGGCTGCGGCCTTCGACCGGCTGGCCGGCGAGGCGGCGTGACGGCGGCCGTCGACCTCTTTCGGGCCGCCGCCGCCACGCTGCGCGACACCCCGACCGAGGAACGTTATGGCCGGGTGGTCGCCGCGCGCGGCGCGCTGATCGAGGTCGACGGGCTGGCGGGCGCCGCGCAGATCGGCTCGCGCATCCGAATCAGCACCGGCAAGGGCATGATCGAGGCGGAGGTGACCGGGCTCGATGCCGGGCTGGCGCAATGCCTGCCGTTCAGCGAGGCACAGGGGCTGGCTGCGGGCAATCACGCCGTGGTTGCCGCGGGGCAGTTCGCGGTGCGGCCGTGCGACGCGTGGCTCGGCCGGATGGTCGACGGTCTCGGTCGCCCGGTCGACGGGGGCGGGGCATTGGCATCGGGCAATCTCGCCCGCCCGATCCGCGCCAATCCGCCGCTGGCCGCCACCCGGTCGCGCGTCGGCGAACGGGTGGAGACGGGGGTGCGCGCGCTCGACGTGTTCGTGCCGCTGTGCCGTGGCCAGCGGCTCGGCCTGTTCGCGGGTTCCGGCGTCGGCAAGTCGGTGCTGCTGTCGATGCTGGCACGCTGGACCAAATGCGATGTCGCGGTGATCGGCCTGATCGGCGAGCGCGGCCGCGAGGTGCAGGAATTCGTCGAGGACGATCTGGGGCCCGAAGGACTGGCGCGCAGCGTCGTCGTCGTCGCCACCTCGGACGAGCCGGCGCTGATGCGGCGGCAGGCGGCGTGGACCACGCTGGCGATCGCCGAACACTTTCGCGATCAGGGGCTGAACGTGCTGTGCCTGATGGATTCGGTCACCCGCTTCGCGATGGCGCAGCGCGAGATCGGCCTGGCCTCGGGCGAGCCGCCCGCGACCAAGGGCTATACGCCGACCGTCTTCGCCGAACTGCCACGGTTGCTGGAACGCGCCGGTCCGGGCGCGGCGGGGCAGGGGTCGATCACCGGCCTGTTCACGGTGCTGGTCGATGGCGACGATCATAACGAACCGGTCGCCGATGCCGTGCGCGGCATCCTCGACGGCCACGTCGTCATCACCCGCAAGATCGCCGAGCGGGGTCGTTATCCCGCGATCGACATCCTGAAATCGGTGTCGCGCACGCTGCCGCATTGTCATTCGGCGGAAGAGAACGCGATCCGCCTCGCCGCGCGGCGCATCCTGTCGACGCATGGCGACATGGAGGAGATGGTGCGGCTGGGTGCCTATAAGCCCGGTTCCAGCGCGGAGGTGGACGAAGCGATCCGCATCGCGCCGGATATCGAGAAGCTGCTGACGCAGGGCAAGGGCGATCGCGGGTATGCCGGTGCCACGTTCGACACGCTGGCCGGGCTGATGGAGCCCGCCGCATCCATGGACGCTCCCCCGATGGGCAGGGCGGCATGAAGACGCCCTATGACGCCCCGTTGCGCGTCGCCGAACGCGAGCTGGACGAGGTCCGCACCGCGATCGGCGCGGCGCTGGACGAGCTTCGACAGATCGAGGACGCCGCGGCGTCGCTGCGCGATACGATGGCGCGCGAAAGGGCGGCGGTGGCCGGCGATAGCAGTCTGGCGGCGGAGCGGTTCTTCGTCTGTGCCCGTGAACGGCGCGCGCAACTGGCCACGGCTTGCGAGGCGGCGAACGAACGGGTCGAGACACTGCGCGAGCGAGCGATCGAATGTTACGGCGCGCGTACTGCGATCGGCAACGCCGCCGCACGATATCGACAGGAGGCGGAACGCGCCGCCGCCGCTGCCGAACAGGCCGCGCTCGATGATATCGCCGCCTCGCGGCTGGTGCGGCTGCGGCGACGTCGGCCGGTCACGGCCCGGCTCGCATCATGATCGACCGGCTCGCGCTCCAGTCGCTGCCGCCTGCGCAGCGTGCCCGCCTGATCTATGGCGAGGTGCAGGCCGATATGTCGCGCCGGCTGTGGCAGGCGGCGCTGGGCAATGGCGACGGCGCGGGTGACGGCGATACCGTCACCCGGGCGCAGTTGCCGGGGGCGGCGGAGGAGCGTTCGTCGCTCGACACGTTGCTCGCGCTGCTGAAACCCGATGCCCCCGCCACCCCCACCGCGCCGCGCGCCACCACCGGGGCGCAGGTAGCGGCGGCGGGGGTCGCCCCGCCATCGCGCAACGATGCGCCCGTGACCGGGCTGGGGCCGAACGCGCGTTATGCCGGGGTGATCGACGCCGCAGCGGAACGTACCGGCCTGTCTCCGGCGGCACTGGCGGCGATCGTCGATGCCGAGGCGGGGCGATCCGCCGACGGCAGCTGGCAGACCTGGTCGCGCAACCCGCGGTCCAGCGCCGCCGGACTGGGCCAGTTCCTTGCCGGGACATGGCAGGGCATGGCCGAGATTCCGGGCACTTGGCTGAACCAGCAGGCGCGGGGCAACGGCTGGCTCGATGCGCATGGCAAGGTGGCGGCCGGCGCGCGCAGTGCCTTGCTGGCGCTGCGCTACGACCCCGCCGCCTCGATCAACAGCGTCGCGGATTATGCCCGCCGCAACATCGACGGGCTGGCGCGCGCCGGCGTGACCGATCGGGATACCGGCGGCAACACCGCCCAGTTGGCCTATCTCGGCCATCACCTGGGGTTGGGCGACGCGATTCGCTTCATGCGCGGCGGCCTGCCCGAATCGCGCGCGCGCGTCCTGCTCAACGCGCAGGTCGGCACCACCGGCAGCGAGCGGCGGATCGAAGCGGCGGGTGGTGCGCGGGCGGCGCATCGCACCTGGCTGATGGGTTATCTCGACCGCAAATTCAGCCCCGAACGATTCGGTTAAGCCGAATCGGCGCCCGGAAATGGCATCCGTCCGGGAAGCAAAATAAATCAGGCGGTTAGAACCGAAAACCGGATGTTAACCATTTGAGCCGAAATTGCCCTTGTCCGGCGGGAAAGCCCGCCCCGAGATTCGAGGGAATGTTCGATGTCGAAAATCACTGCCGCTCTGGAAGCCGCGGTCACGGCCGTGATCGGCAACACTCCCCCAGAGGGCGCACGGCAGACCAACCGGCAGCGCGTCGAATCGGATCGCGCCTTTGCGCAGATCCTGAAGCTGATCGCTCCGCGCATCCGCCACTTCATCCGCCAGTACGGTCTGGTCGCGCACTGGGACGATGCGGAGCAGTGCTGCGCGATCGGCGTGCATCGCGCGATCCTGGCCTATGATCCCGCCAAGGCGCAGTTCACCACCTTCGTGAACTGGCAGCTGCGCGGCGAATTGCAGGCGCTGCGTTTCCGCCTGATGACCGACCAGCGCCAGTCGGCCAAGAAGGTCGCCGCGACCACCGTCTCGCTCCATGCCGGCATCGCCGGTGCCGATGGCGAGGAAAGCTCGCTGGAGTCGACCATCGTCGACGAGCAGGCGCTGGAACTGACCGAGGCGGGCGCATCGAGCTACATGGCCGCGATCACCCGCACCAAGCTGATCGAGGAATATGTCGATCAGCTACGCATCGCCGGCACCGAGCAGTTGCAGCGCAAGGCACGCAGCAAGACTGCCGAGCGTCCGGTCGATCCTTCCGTGCCCCGGCTCAAGGCGGCGCTTTATCCCGTCGATGCCGCCGAACTGGCCGCCGTCGAGGAAAAGATCGCGTTGCACCGCGAGGCCCTGATCCGCCGACTGTCCGACGATGTCGAGGTGGACACCACGGCAGTGGTCGACGAGGCGGCCCGCGAGCGGCTGCGTCAGGTCGCCAAGCGCGCCACTGCGGCGATGGCCGACATGGCCGAGCGCGCGCCGCGCTTCGCCGAGGTGCTGACCGCGCCGGCCCCGTCGCGCTGGCGTCGCCAGGCCGCTACGGTGGCAGTGGCAGGCTGAATCCGGCAGGTAGGAAAAAATTGCCGATCTTCACGAAAAGTTGACGAACCCGCCCGCGACTCCGTTTCTCGTCCTACTATAAGGACAGTACGGGAGACAGCGGATGACGACGGCCAGCATGATGGAAATACCGGCATGCCGCACGCTGCCGATCACGGATAGCCTGTTCGCCGAGGCGGCAAGCGACATCGCGCTGATCGGTGGCGGCCTGCTGATGCTGCACGACGCACCGCTCATGGCGGTGTCGCTGCCCAGCGACGGCTGGCAGACCGGCTGGCCGCTGATGATCTGGAACGCCGCGCTGTCGCCATGCGACAATCATGTCCGCGCGGTATGCGAAAGCCCGCTGACCGGCCCCGCGCTGGAAGCCCTGTGCCTCGCCGCCGACGCGCTCCACGATCGTCTCACCGCGTGGGCCTGGATGGATGTCGATGTGCGCGGCCTCTGCGCGATCACCGATGGCACCGGGCTGGCAATCGGCCGCATCGCCGACCTGATGAAGGGCCTGCTCCACGCCGCCCCGCGCGTGACGCCGGTGCTGCCGATGGCGACCGACGGCCTGTGGGCGCTGCTCGGTGAAGTGGCGGGGGATGCCGTCTGCCACTAGTGGATTGATTCCAACGTTTGGTGCCCACGTCTGACTGCGGCGCTGACTTCATCGGGATTGGCGCGCCAGACGAAGGGTCGAGGCTGCTGATTATGCTCCTTGATGAAGCGGTTGATGGCGGCCTGAAGATCGACGACGGAGTGGAAGACCCCGTTCTTCAGGCGGCGACGGGTCAGTTTGGCGAAGAACCCCTCGACCGCGTTCAGCCACGAACATGACGTCGGCACGAAGTGAAACGTCCAGCGCGGATGGTGGTCCAGCCAGGCGCGGACCCTGGGCTGTTTATGGGTCGCGTAGTTATCCAGAATGACGTGGACGGCCTTGTCCTGCGGCAGCTCGGCCTCGAGGGCGTTGAGGAAGCGGATGAACTCCTGATGGCGGTGACGCTGCATGTTGCGCCCGATCACCGAGCCATCGAGGACGTTCAGGGCGGCGAACAGCGTCGTGGTGCCGTTACGCTTGTAGTCGTGGGTCATGGTCGCGCTCCGGCCGCGCTTGAGCGGTAGCCCGGGTTGCGTGCGGTCGAGCGCCTGGATCTGGCTCTTCTCGTCCACTGACAGCACGATCGCATGGGCAGGCGGCGAGACGTACAGGCCGACCACATCGTGCAGCTTCTCGGCGAACGCCCGGTCGTTGGACAGCTTGAAACTGCGCCAGCGGTGCGGCGCCAGGCCATGGTCGTGCCAGATCTTTACCACCGAGGAGGCCGCGATACCAACCGCCTTTGCCATGGCGCGCACCGTCCAGTGCGTCGCCTCGTGCCCAGGCGGCTCCAGCGTCAACGCCACGACCCTGTCGACCAGCGTGGGCTTGAGCGGCGCGATCCCCGGCGGTCGCGTCTTGTCGCGCAGCAGGCCATCGACGCCCTCGGCCATGAACCGCTCTTGCCAGCGCCACACGCAGGTCTTCGACTTGCCCGTCGCCGCCATGATCGCGACCGTGCCCAGACCATCCTCGCTCAGCAGGACGATCCGCGCCCGCCACACATGCTTCTGCGGTGAACCACGCGCCACCACCAGCGCCTCGAGCCGCTCTCTGTCCGATGCCGTGACGGCAATGCTGATCCCACTACGCATCCCGCACTATCCCACACCGATGCGGTCTACGGAATCAACAGCAGGACTCTTCCGTCCCGATCAATCCACTAGATTAGCGTTTGTTCACATTTTGTTTTTGTAATGTAAGATTTCATGCGCTGAATGAGGCTTCTCGGTTCTTCAACCCGGGAAGGAAAAGTACATGACGACCTATTCCTATCAATCTTTGCTGCCCTATGCCGATTATCTTAAGTCATATTTCTCCCGATTGGGTGGCGATATTGCAATACTGGGCCGGGTCGCGGCTCAATTCGCGGTCAGCGAAACCACACCCCCTGGCATGACGCTGCTTGTGGCGGCCGGTGCCGCCTTTCGATCCGGCTCGGTGATCGAAGTACCCGCGCGTCACGGCGATCACCAGCACCGCCATCACCGACGAACGCCTGAACGGCGGTGCTGCCGCCACGCAGGGCGGTGGGTTGGTAGGCGTGCAGACGTTCACGACCAACGGCACTTATACGCCGACGCCCGGCACGAACAAGATCATCGTCCGGGTTGTTGGCGGCGGCGGTAGCGGCGGGAGTTGTTCCGCTACCTCGTCGTCACAAGGCTCAGCCGCGAGCGGCGGTGGGGCGGGTGCGTATGCCGAGGCGCTTTTGACAAGCGGCTTTGCCGATGTCGCAATCACCATCGGCGCCGGGGGGCTTCCATCGGCCGGTGGCAACAATGCCGGATCAGCAGGCGGCACATCCCGTTTCGGCGGCATCGTAATCGCACCCGGCGGTACACCTGGATACGGCAGTCCCGCGCTCAACCCGCCATTCCTGTTCGGTGGCACGGGTGCTTCCGCCATTCCGACCGGCGGAAACGTCGTCAACGCGGCGGGTCAGACGGGTGCGGAGAGTATCGCCCTTGCCCCCAATGTCGTCGTTGGCGGTATTGGCGGTTCGTCGATCTTCGGTGCTGGCGGACGTGGCGCCGGGTGGGGTGATGAGTTTCCGGCCCAGGCACCGGGTGCTGGTGGGGGAGGGGCCTCCGGGATTCCCAGTCAACCGGCTTTTAAGGGCGGCCCAGGTGCAGCGGGGATCGTCATCGTTATAGTAAAGCCTGTCCTGAGCCTGTCGAAGGGAGAGCCTGAGGGCGCTGGCGAG
>NZ_JACYUG010000011.1 GCF_014841615.1 Sphingomonas sp. CFBP 8760
GAGTTCGCCTTTCACCTCAGGGGAACTCTCCACTTTTCCGGGGCAAGTCCAGTCCGTGCGGCGGATGCAGCAGCTTCTCGCCTAGGCGCAGAACGTCGCCTACGACGTCCAGCAGGTCGACCGGCTGTTTCAGCAGAAATACGGCAACGCCTCGCTGTCGGCCTCCGACGCCCAGCTGGTCGGCGACGCGCGTGCCCGCTGGCAGAACACGGTCGGCGGTTTGCAGGACTCAATGCGGGTGCAGGCCGGGGTCGTCGGCAACATCGACGCCAACCGCGCCGAGATGGCGACGCTCGTAACCCACTCGCAGGGCGCCACCGGGGCGTTGCAGGCGGCGCAGACCGGCAATCAGCTCCTCCCGCTTCAGGCGTAACAGCTCGCCGACCTCACCGCCGTCGTCGCGGCGAACGGGCGGGCGCAGGCGCTGCAATCGGCCGAGCAGGCCGCCGCCGCCGAACAGGGCCGCGAGCAGCGTCGCCGCTTCCTGACGCCGGGCACGGGCTATCAGCCCGGCGACGCCCGCGTGTTCAACGGCAACGACTGAGGCGCATCGTGGAAGGGAAGACGCTCGCCCGTATCAGTGCCGCGGTGTTCGCCGGCATCGCCGTCACCGCTGCCGCGATCGAGATGACGCGCAAGGAGAAGCCGGTCGTACCGGGCACGGTCGAGGTGTCCACCGTGCCCGCCGATCCGTTGCGCGATGCACTATCCCGGTGCCAGTTCATGGGCGAGGCCGCGACGCGCGACGGTGCGTGCCTGCGCGCATGGGCCGGGAACCGGCAGCGCTTCCTCGCGCCCGGCGCGCGACCGATGGAGCGGTTGCCGGACGCGCCGGCTCTGGAGGATGCGGTGACGAAGCAGAGTGTCCCGCTCTTCACTCCTCCGGCCGGGGGGCGCTGACCATGGGCGGCACCGGCGTCATCGACCAGTTCCTCGCCGTCTTCACCCGCTACTGGATTGATTCCAACGTTTGATGCCCGCGCTTGACGGCAGCGATGATGTCATTCGGATCGTCGCGCCAGACGAAGGGTCGCGGCTGCTGGTTATGCTCCTTGATGAAGCGGTTGATGGCAGCCTGAAGGTCGACGACGGAGTGGAAGACGCCGTTCTTCAGGCGACGGCGGGTCAGTTTGGCGAAGAAGCCCTCGACCGCGTTCAGCCATGAACATGACGTAGGCACGAAGTGGAACGTCCAGCGCGGGTGGCGATCCAGCCAGCTTGAAGCTGCGCCAGCGGTGAGGCGCCAGGCCATGGTCGTGCCAGATCTTCACCACCAAGGAGGCCGTGATATCGACCGCCCTGGCCATGGCGCGCACCGTCCAGTGCGTCGCCTCGTGCCCAGGCGGCTCCAGCGTCAACGCCACGACCCTGTCGACCAGCGTGGTCTTGAGCGGTGCGATCCCCGGCGGTCGCGTATTGTCGCGCAGCAGGCCATCGACGCCCTCGGCCATGAACCGCTCCTGCCAGCGCCACACACAGGTCTTCGACTTGCCCGTCGCCGCCATGATCGCGACCGTGCCCAGACCATCGTCGCTCAGCAGGACGATCCGCGCCCGCCACACATGCTTCTGCGGTGAACCACGCGCCACCACCAGCGCCTCGAGCCGCTCTCTGTCCGATGCCGTGACGGCAATGCTGATCCCGCTACGCATCCCCCGACCATCGCACCCGAAGACGATACCAGGAAGCCTGTACGGATGCTTCCGTCCCGATCATTCTACTAGCAGTGACCGCCTGCTCTTCCTTATCGTTGGAAGGGCAGGCGGCCTCGCCGTCCTCAGTAGCACTCTGCCGCAACAAAGCAGCAGCTATGCTGCAAACGGACACGCATATGGTGGGCCCGGAGGGACTCGAACCCCCAACCTAGCCGTTATGAGCGGCCAGCTCTAACCATTGAGCTACAGGCCCCGCGGCGTCGCCTAGCGCAACCGCCGGCAAAGAAAAAGGGCGCCCGCGAATTTCGCGAACGCCCTTTCCCGCAATAACGCGACAGTCGGGCGCAATCGCCCGACCGGCATTACTTCATGTTGTCGATCTTCTCGTCGGCGACGTCACGCACGTTCGATGCGGCGTCTTCGAGGTTGTCCGACGCGTTCTCCAGCACTTCCGTCGCGGCAGCGTTGGAGGTGTTGTCGGCCAGGTCTTCCAGGTTATCAGCCTGCGCTTCGAGGTTATCCGCCAGCATGTCGGCGTTGTTCTCGACAGCAGCCGCTTCCGGCGACTTCGAGCAGGCTGCGACGGACATCAGGCCGGCGGCAGCAGCGATCAGAACGATCTTCTTCATTCGAATGCTCCCAAGCATAGCAATTCATCGCGGCCGACCCGATTGCCGTCGCGAAGCGGCGTGCATAGCGGACCCGGATCGCCGGTCAACGGCGAAAATTCATCAAACAGCAATGTTCGCGACGGGTGGAGGAAGGGGGGGACGGTTTCGAAACGATCGTCATGGTCGCGCGGGTACCGGGCCGATATCCTCGGGCGCGTTGGCGACGATTGCGAGCATCGTCGTCCAAGCCGCGACGTTCTGGCGCAATTGTGTCGGATCGACCCGGTCCAGCGTGTCCTCCGGCGTGTGATGCACGTCGAAATAGTGCAGGCCCGACTGGTTCAGGTCCACCCCCGCCACGCCGGTGCGGATCACCGGGCCGATATCGGTGCCGTCGCCACCGGTGCCGGTGCCACGCACGATGCCGAGGGGGGCCAGCGCGGCGGCGAGTCGGTCCGCGACCGGCCGGGCCGCGTCCGGCAGCGACGTTTCCACCCGCCACACCCGGTCGGCGCCGAAATCGCTTTCGCTGGCGGTGGCATGGCGTTCCCCGGCATGGGCCCTGGCATATTCCTGTCCGCCGAAACCGCCGATCTCCTCGTCGCCGAACCACACCACGCGAATCGTGCGGCGTGGCCGTCCGGCCTCCATCACCAGCCGGGCGGCGGCGGTGGTGATGCCCAGGCCGCTGGCGTCGTCGATCGCGCCGGTACCCAGTTCCCAGCTGTCGAGATGCCCGCCGACCAGCACGATCCCGGCATCCCGGTCCGTCCCCGGCACCTCCGCCACGACGTTGCCCGACTGGCGCGGCCCGATGAAACGCGGGGTCAGCACCAGTTTCAGCGTCACCGGCCGGCCCAGCTTTACCATCCGTTCCAGGTTCTCGGCATCCGCGACCGACAGCGCGGCGGCGGGGATCGGCGCCACGCCGGGGGCGAAATTGGTCGAACCCGCATGGGGTCCGCGCCCGTGATCGGTGCCGATCGACCGGATCACGATCGCCGCCGCGCCCTTTTGCGCGGCGACATTGGGGCCGACGAAGCGGGCCGCGCCGGCGCTGCCATAGCTCGATCCGTCCTGCGTCGGCTCCATCGTGTTGGAGACGAAGGCGATCCTGCCCGTCAGGCTGCCGGCGGGCGCGGCGAGCAGATCGTTCAGCGTCGCGAAGAACGTCACCGGTGCGGTCAGGCCGCCAGCGGGGGTCGCGCCCGAATTGCCCAGCGCGGTCAGTCGCAGTGCCTGCGGATAGGGCACGACGACCTCGGCGGTCTCGACGCCGCGTTCCCAGACGTTGGGCAGGGTATAGGGTTCGATGCGGACGTTGCGGAACCCCAGCGCCTTCAGCTTCGCCACGCCCCATTCGCGCGCCCGCGCCTGCGCCGCCGATCCGCCGGTGCCGCGCTGGCCGATCTCCGTCGTCAGCCCTTCGGTGATCGCATAGGCCACGTCGTCGCCCAGCGCCTTGTCGCGCAGCGCCGCGACGCGCGGGTCGACGGCGACGGCCGGCGGCGCCGCGCGGGTGCGGGCGGCGGGGGCGGCAGGAACGGCGGGGGCGGCGGGCTGCTGCGCCGACGCGGGCGTGGCAGCGGCGAGCAGGGCAAGCGGAATGGCGTGGCGGATCATGTCGTTCCCTTTTGTAGGCAGGGCAGGGGTATGCCGCATCGCCGCCCCGGCACAAGCCCGACCGGTGTGCCGCGCCCCGGGGGCCGGGCAATTGCGTTCCGCGGCCCGGATCGCTATCTCGCGAACCACGATTTCCCGCCATTCGAACGATGGAGCCCGGCACCGCGATGGCCGTTCAGTATACCTACGTCATGAAGGGTCTGACCAAGACCTTCCCCGGCGCCAACAAGCCCGTCCTCAACAACATCCATCTGCAGTTCATTCCGTCCGCGAAGATCGCGATCATCGGGCCGAACGGCGCCGGCAAGTCGACGCTGATGAAGATCATGGCGGGCATGGACCCGGACTTCACCGGCGAGGCATGGGCGGCGGAGGGCATCCGCGTCGGCTATCTCGCGCAAGAGCCGCAGCTCGATCCGTCGAAGGACGTGATGGGCAACGTGAAGGACGGCGTCCGCCCCGTCGCCGATCTGGTCGATCGCTTCAACGCGATCTCGGCGGAGATGGGCGATCCGCAGGACGATACCGATTTCGACGCGCTGATGGAGGAGATGGGCGACCTGCAGGCCAAGATCGACGCGGTCGACGGCTGGTCGCTCGACAGCCAACTGGAACAGGCGATGGAGGCGTTGCGCTGCCCGCCGGGCGATTCGGCGGTCACCAACCTGTCGGGCGGCGAAAAGCGCCGCGTCGCGCTGTGCAAGCTGCTGCTGGAAAAGCCGGACATCCTGCTGCTCGACGAACCAACCAACCATCTCGATGCCGAATCGGTGTCGTGGCTGGAGAATTACCTCAAGGAATATACCGGTAACGTCATCCTCGTGACGCACGACCGCTACTTCCTCGACAATGTCGTCAACTGGGTGCTCGAACTCGATCGCGGCCGTTACTACACCTACGAATCCAACTATTCCGGCTATCTGGAAAAGAAGTCGAAGCGGCTGGAGCAGGAGGAGCGCGAGGAGGCCGGCAAGCAGAAGGCGATCGCCGACGAACTCGCCTGGATGCGCCAGACCCCCAAGGCCCGCCAGACCAAGTCCAAGGCGCGTATCCGCGCGTTCGACGAATTGATGGCCAAGCAGGAGAACCGCGCCGCCGGCAAGGCCGCGATCCTGATCCAGCTGCCCGAACGGCTCGGCGGTAAGGTGATCGAGGCGAAGGGCCTGACCAAGGCCTATGGCGACAAGCTGCTGTTCGACGGGCTCGACTTCACGCTGCCGCCGGGCGGCATCGTCGGCGTGATCGGCCCGAACGGCGCGGGCAAATCGACGCTGTTCAAGCTCATCACCGGGCAGGAACAGCCCGACAGCGGCACGATCGAGGTCGGCTCGACCGTGAAGCTCGGTTATGTCGACCAGAGCCGCGATCACCTCGATCCCAACAAGAACGTCTGGCAGGAAATCTCCGACGAGCTGGAGGTCTTCCGCTTCGGCAAGCAGGAACTCGGCACGCGCGCCTATGTCGGCGCGTTCAACTTCCGCGGGCCGGACCAGCAGAAGAAGGTCGGCCAGCTCTCGGGCGGTGAGCGCAACCGCGTCCACATGGCCAAGATGCTCAAGGAGGGCGGCAACGTCCTGCTGCTCGACGAACCGACCAACGATCTCGACGTCGAGACGCTGCGCGCGCTGGAAGAGGCGCTGGAGACGTTCGCGGGCTGCGCCGTGGTCATCAGCCACGATCGCTTCTTCCTCGATCGCCTCTGCACCCACATCCTCGCGTTCGAGGGCGACAGCCATGTCGAATGGTTCGAGGGCAATTACGAAAGCTACGAAGAGGACAAGCGCCGCCGCCTGGGCGACGCCGCCGACCGCCCGACGCGCCTCGCCTACAAGAAACTGACGCGCTGATGTTCGGCGTCGCTGACGTGGTAGCCCGCGTCAGCGACGCGGCCTTTGGCCGGCCGCTGGTGACGAACGTCCTGCGGGGTCATGTCGTGGAAGCGATCGTGGCCCTGGCACTCGAACCGGAATGGCGCTGGTGCGCCGCCGATTATGCGTCATGGGATTTCGAACATGATGCCGGCGTCAGGCTGGAGGTGCGGCAGTCGGCCCTTCGACAAAGCTGGGTCCAATCCTCGACCAGCGTGTCGCGACCCGCGTTCGATATTCGCGCGCGGACGGGCCGCACCGAAGCAGGCCAGTGGATCGCCGAACCAGGTCGCGCGGCGAACCTCTATTTGTTTTGCTATCACGATCGCACCGATGATGATGCCGACCATCGCGATCCTCGCCAGTGGTCGTTCTTCATCGTACCCGCCGCGTCGCTGCCCGACGCTGGCACCATCGGATTGGCGTCGCTCAGGCGGTATGCAGCGGGTGTGCCCATCACGGCCCTGCGCGCAGCCATGAACGATGCGGTCAACGCATTGACGTCCGCCGGCTGATTTTTCGGGATGCCGAACCGGACATAACGCACGTCTATGACCGGCATGGATTCCGCCGCGTCCGGCCGCCGGTAATCGTCCACCGTCAGCCCGACCGGACGATGGCTGTTGTTGAACGCCGGCCGCTCGGCCATGGTCCTTGTCTGGCATGACCGGCCGTTCGCTTCCGGGCGGTCGTGGCCTGCCGGTTTAAACCGAGGCGACGCGCGCCTATCTTGCCGGCAACAATGGCAAAAGGGGCCGATCGACGACATGGCAGTGGTGGAAGACGCGCCCGGCAACGCTGGTGTGACGGGGGATGGCGAGCTTCACTACCGCCTGCGTCAGCAATCAGTCCTCGCGGATTTCGGGATCGAGGCGCTGCGCGCGCGCGATCTCGATCCGATGCTCCAGCGCGCGGTGGAACTGTGTGCGGAGGGGATGCGCTCGCACTATTGCAAGTTCCTCGAATATAACGGCGGCTCGGGGCGATTGCTGGTTCGCACCGGCGTCGGCTGGCGTGACGGCGTGGTCGGCCAGATCGAGATGGGCGCCGACACCGGATCGCCCGCCGGCTTCGCCTATCAGACCGGTCAGGCGGTGATTTCCAACCATCTCGGCAACGAGACCCGGTTCCGCACCCCCGGTTTCATGGCCGACCACGGTATCCGCCGCGCGATCAACGTGCTCGTCCATGCCGGCGGCCATCATTACGGCGTGCTGGAGGTCGACAGCCCCGACGAGGGCCGGTTCGAGGCGGCCGATCTCGCCTTCATGCAGGGGTTCGCCAACCTGATCGGCGTCGCGATCGAGCGGCAGGCGGCCGAGCATCGGCTGAACGACGCGCTCCAGCATCAGGAACTGCTGACGCGCGAGGCGAGCCACCGGGTTAAGAACAGCCTCGCCCTCGTCTCCGCCATGCTCAACCTCCAGATGCAGGAGGACGAGGACCCGCGCATCACCCGGATGCTGGGCGATGCGCAGGCCCGGATCGCCGCGATCGCGCAGGCGCACGACCAGTTGTGGCGGGGCGACAAGGTCGGGGTCGTCTGTCTGGACGATCTGGTCGGCGGTATCGTCACCCAGCTGGGCGAGCAGTCGCCCGCGCACGATCTGAGTTGCGCGATCGTGCCGCTGGAACTCAGCGCCGATACCGCGATCCCGATCGGGTTGCTGGTTACCGAACTCGTCACCAACGCGATCAAATATGCTTATGGCGAGGCCGGCGGCCCGATCGCGGTGACTATCGACCGGCAGGACGATGCCCTGATCGTCACGGTCGCCGATCGTGGCCATGGCCTGCCCGCCGACTTCGCCATCGCCACCGCCTCGCGCCGCAGCCTGGGGATGCGGATGATCGCCAGTCTGGTGCGGCAGTTGCGCGGCGAGATCCGGTTCGAGGATGCCGGGCCGGGCGTGCGCGTCGTCGTCCGCACCGATCCGCGCGGCATGTAACCGCGCGGCGAGGCGTTACGCGCTACCGCAGCCGCCGGACATAGGACTGGCCGCCCTCGCGTCGCTCCAGCTTGAAGTTGCTGACCGATTCGATCAGGTCCGACAGCCGCTTGTAGCCATAGTTGCGCACGTCGAAGCTGGAGCGGTTGGCGGCCAGCTGCCCCATCGCGGTCAGGCTGACATATCCCTTCTCGTCGCGTTTCGAGGCGTCATAGGCGTCGATCAGCAACTGCAGCAGTTCGTCGTCGACCGGCAGCTTGGGCCGCGCGGCGGCGATCGGCGGTGGCAGGCTTTCGGCGATCGGGACCGCGACGTTGTTGACCGGCGCGACCGTGCGCGTGCCCGCCACGGGCGGGGTGGGGGCCGGCGTGGCGACGGGCGGCGGCGGCGCGACGCCCGGTTCCTCGACGGGCGCGGAAATGGCGTTCACGTCGATGAAGCGGGTGCAGGCGCGGCGGAATGCCTCCGGCGCGCGACTGGTGCCGAACCCGTAGACGGGGATGCCCTCCTGCCGAATGCGCATCGCCAGCGGCATGAAATCCGAATCGGACGACATGATCCCGAAGCCCTCGATCTTGCCCCGGAACAACAGGTCCATCGCATCGATCGTCATCTTCATGTCGGTGGCGTTCTTGCCCTTGGTCAGGTCGAACTGCTGCTGCGGCTCGATACCGTGCTTCACCGTCATGTCGCGCCAGCTCTTCAGCTCCGGCTTCGACCAGTTGCCATAGACGCGGCGGATGTTGACGGTGCCCAGTTCGGCCAGCACCGTCAGCACGGGGTCGAGCGTGGCGGCGGACGCGTTGTCGGCATCGATCAGCAACGCGACGTTGCGGGTGGGGGTGGAATCCATGGCCGCCTTGTCGCCGACCCCGACGCGGGCGGCAAGATGGATCAGGCGGGATAATCGACCGTCATCACCTCATATTCCCGTTCCCCCGCCGGCAGCACGACCCGGCGCACGTCGCCCACCGCCGCCCCGCGCAGCGCGCGGGCGAGGGGGGCGTTCCACCCGATCCGGCCCGACGCGGCATCGGTCTCGTCGTCGCCGACTAGCGTCAGCGTACGCCGCGCATCGTCCTCGTCCGCGATCGTCACCGTCGCGCCGAACCACACGCGGCTGCGATCCTCCTGCCGTGCGGGATCGACCACCTTGGCCGCCTTCATCCGTTTCGACAGGAAGCCGAGCCGCCGGTCGATCTCGCGCAACCGCTTGCGGCCATAGATGTAGTCGCCATTCTCCGACCGGTCGCCATTGCCCGCCGCCCAGCTGATCGTCTCGACCAGCGCGGGGCGTTCGGTGGCGAACAGCCGCTCATACTCCTGGCGCAGCACGGCATAGCCGGCGGGCGTGATGTAATTCGGGCGCGGCTCCATCGATCCGGCCCGGTTAGCCCGGCTGTCCCTTGCCGAGATACCATGACAGCCGCGCCGCCCCCCGGCTGCGCGATCGCGGGGGGTTCATCAGGTCGTAGACGACGGCATTTTCCAGCACGCGCTGGACGTAGTTGCGCGTCTCGCCGAACGGGATCGCCTCGATCCAGTCGACCATGTCGATCGTGCCGGTGCGCGGATCGCCGAACTGCCGCAGCCACTTGTTCACATTGCCGCCGCCCGCGTTGTACGCCGCCACCGTCAGCGGATAGCTGCCGTAATTGTCGAACACCCGCTGGAAATAGCTCGACCCCAGCTTGATCGAAATCGCCGGATCGCTCGACAATTGCTCGGGCGTGAAGGCGAGGCCGATCTTGCCGCCCTGTTCGCGCGCGGTGGCGGGCATCAGCTGCATCAGCCCGCGGGCGCCCGCGCCGCTGACGGCGGCACGGTCGAACTGGCTTTCCTGCCGCGCGATGGCATGGATCAGCGTCCAGTTGTTCTCATAGCCGGCGGGCACCGGCACGGTCGGGAAACCGGCGGCGGAATATTCGGTCAGCCCGTTCTGCATCGCGCTGCGCCCCACCATCACCGCCAGATCGGGGCGGCCGATCTGGCGCGACAGGTCGGCCGCGAGCAGATGGTCGGTATCCGACGTGGCGTCGGCGGCGATCTGGCGGACGAACGCGGTCTGATCGGTCCACTGGCCGATCTGGCCGAGGAAGCGGACGGCCTGCACCGTTTCCCGCGCGTCGAACGCGGCCTTCAGGGCAGGGGCGATCGCGGGCGCGGCGATCGCCGGCGGCGCGGCGAGCGGCCGGCCGGTCCGCTCCAGCGCGAGCTGGCCATAATACTGGTCGCGGTACCCGGCGGCGCGGGCGTAGAAGGCGGCGGATTGCGGCGCCATCCCGGCAGCTTCCGCCGCGCGCCCCGCCCAGTAGAAGCCCTTGGCGCGGGTCTGCGGCGACTGGCTGCCACGGCCGTAACGGTCGAACATCGTCGTCGCGTCGGCGGGCCGGTTCAGCTGCTTCAGCGCCGCCTGTCCCGCCAGCCACGCCAGCGAGGTATAATCGTCACGCTCGCCATACGGCTTGGTCGATACGTCGGTGCCCGCCGGATAGGCGTCGTCGACCTGCCGGGCGATGTCATAGGCGACCTGCCACTGCCCGTCCGCCGCCGCGCCGCGCGCATTGACCAGCAGCACCTCGTACCATTTCTCGACATGGCCCGGCCGGCTGGCCAGCGTGCGCGGCTGGGCCAGCCACGTCCGCGCGCTTGGGCTGAGCGTGTCGCGCAGCCACGTCGCCCGGTCGGCGATGTAACCGGGATCGTTGGCATAGATCGCCTGTGTCGCGGCGGACAGGTCGGCGGCGTTCGATGCCCTGGTGCGAAACGCCAGCCGCGCCTCGAACAGGGGGCGTTTCGCCGGGCTGACCAGCGCGATCTGGCGCTGCGCCGCGCCCGTCTGCCCCTGCCACAGCATCGCATCCATCCGCGCGTCGTTGGCCTCGGGCGTCAGCGCGGCGGGAAAGCCGGTCAGGATCGCGCTTTCGTCGGCGGAGGACAGCGCGCCCGTCTGCCACGCCGCCCGCGCGGCGGCATCCGCGCCCGCGCGGTCGCCCGTCGCCAGCAGCGCGCGCGCCTGCGCCACCATGCCGGTCGCGGTCAGTGGCGGGAAACGGCGGAAAAACGCGGCGACCCCGGCCGGATTGCCGGTGCCCAGCGCCGCCTGCCGTTCCGCCGCGCGCCGGTTCGCCGCCTCGCCCGGCCAGCCCGGATGGTTGGTGACGAAGCCGGCGTAGCTGTCGAACGGCAGTGCATCGGTCTGTTGCAGCGCACGCCACTGCGCCACCGCCGCGGCGATCGGGGCGGTGGGCAGCGGCGCAGGCCGGCCCGCCGTGCCGGGGGCGCCGGGGGTGACGCTGCGATTGGCGGCCTGCGTCGCGGCGCGCTCTGCCTCCTCCTGCGATTGGGCCAGAACGGCGCTGCCGGCCAGCATCGCCAGCAGCATCGCGGATTTCATCGGTGCGATCATGTGGACAGGATACGCATCGCGCCCGTATCTGTCCTGAACGAAATGCATCCCGCTTGCTCAAAGTTCGCCTGAAGGACACGTAAGATCATGTTTTCCGGTTCGATTCCTGCGCTCGTCACGCCGTTCGACGCAGCGGGCGAATTCGACGAGGCGGCGTTCCGCCATTTCGTCGAGTGGCAGATCGCCGAAGGATCGGCCGCGCTGGTCGCCTGCGGCACCACGGGGGAGGCGGCGACGCTGACATATGACGAACATTTCCGGGTGGTGCGCATCTGCGTCGATCAGGCGCGTGGGCGGGTGCCGGTGATCGCCGGGGCGGGTTCCAACGACACCCGCGTCGCCACCGCCAACCTGCGCGCGGCGCGCGATGCGGGGGCGGACGCCGCGCTGATGGTACCCCCTTATTACAACCGGCCCTCGCAGGAAGGCATCTTTCGCCATTTCGAGGCGCTGGCGGCGGACGCGCCGTTGCCGATCGTCCTCTACAACGTGCCCGCCCGCACCGTGACGGATATCCAGCCCGCCACCGTCATCCGCATCGTGCAGGCGTTTCCGCAGGTGTTCGTCGGGATCAAGGATGCCTCCGGCGCGCTGGCCCGCGTGTCGCAGCATCGCGGCGCGCTGGGCGAGGGGTTCGTGCAGTTGTCGGGCAACGACGATCTGGCGCTGGCCTATAACGCGATGGGCGGCACCGGCTGCATCTCGGTCAGCGCCAACGTCGCGCCCCGGCTGTGCGCGGATTTCCAGGCGGCCTGCGCGGCGGGCGACATGGCGACCGCGCTGACGCTCCATGACCGGCTGTTCCCGCTGCACGATGCGCTGTTCACCGACGCGTCGCCCGGCCCCGTCAAGTACGCGATGACCCGCATCCGCGCCGATTTCCCCCCGCACCTGCGCCTGCCGATGACCCCGGCGAACGAGGCGTCGCGGGCGGCAGTCGATGCGGCGCTCGTCCATGCCGGACTGCTGTAACCGGCGCGCTTCCCCCTCGATGTCCTACACGCCGCTGGCCTGCTATGACCCCGGCAACCGCTCCTTCTCATCGCCGTCACCCCGATAAGGGCAGCCGCCGTCGCACCGTATCGACCCCTGTAGGATGCGACGTTCGTGACTTTCGGTGTGACTTTCCACGCCCGCCGTCGCCGCTTTGCGCCCGTTCGGCGTCCCCCGCTTCCCAACGGCCCATGGGCCGCCTACATCGCACCCGCATGTCCCGTCCCAAACCCGCCACCTTCGACAAGAAGAAGATCGTCGCCGAGAATCGCCGGGCGCGGTTCGAATATTCGATCGAAACCGTCTACGAGGCGGGGATCGCGCTGACCGGCACCGAGGTGAAGTCGCTGCGCTTCGGGCAAGGGACGATCGCCGAAAGCTATGCGGAGGTGCGGGGCGAGGAGGTCTGGCTGGTCAATGCCAACGTCCCCGAATTTAGCCACGGCAACCGCTTCAACCACGAAGCGAAGCGCCCGCGTAAACTGCTTCTTCATGAGCGGGAGATCAACAAGCTGCACGGCGCGGTCGCGCGCGAGGGGATGACCCTGGTGCCGCTGTCGGTCTATTTCAATTCACGGGGAAGGGCCAAGGTGGAACTGGCACTGGCCAAGGGCCGCAAGGATCACGACAAGCGCGCCGCGATCAAGGAACGCGAGTGGAAGCGTGAAGCCGGCCGCCTGATGCGCGAACGCGGCTGATGGCGTCCGCGGCGCCCGGCCTGTGGCAGCGTGGGGCCGCCTGGTGTCGCCGTAACCTGCCGACGCGGGAATCGATGGAGCGCAGCCGCCTGCTCCGCCCGGTCGCGCACCGGGTGCTGGCGCCCGAACTGTGGCGGTTCACCCGCCGGTCGGTGCCGCGCGGCGTCGCGCTCGGGATGGTCGCGGGGTTCCTGTTCCCCGTCGCGCAGATCGCGATCGCCGCGCTGTTCGCGCTGCCGTTCCGCGCCAATGTCTCGGTCGCGGCGCTGACCACCTTCATTACCAACCCCTTCACCACGCCGCTGCTCTGGCTGCTGGCCTACAAGATCGGATCGTGGCTGCTGCGCAGCAACGCGCCGATGGTGGCGCAGCCGATCGCCGATGCGGCGACCGGGTGGCTGCAATGGGCGACGGGATGCCTGCACTGGCTGTGGGACAAGGGGCCGGCATTCGGGGTCGGGCTGCTGGTGCTGACCGTGGCGGCGGCGATCCTCGGCTTCGTGCTGTCCGCGTTCGGGTGGCGGCTGTGGATCGCCCGGAAATGGCGGACCCGGCATCTCTGACCACCATCCGGCGGTCTGCAACGATTCGTAGCGGCTGACGCGTTTCGACGCGTATGCTGGGTTGGTCCCGAATCGGTCATGATTCGGGACGATGCTACGGGTTGACGCCATGCCGCTGCCGACTGAAAGCGATGTCATGGCCGTCCTCTCCCCCCGTTCGTCACCCAGTCTGGCGGCTGCCATCGTCGCGATCGTCGCCGGTATCGCCGCGGCGGCGGTGGTGATGGTGTTCGCGGGCAGCTGGATCATGGCCGCCGGCTTTCTGGCGGCGGCGATCGTCGGGGTGGCGATCGCGGTGGCGTGGCGGTTGCTGGCGCCGGTGGCGGGCACCGGGCCTCGCGCGATCGACTGGAACCTCACCCGCGCGGTCGCGGGGGCCAGCGGCGATGCGGTGGCGATCACCGATCGCGCCGGCCGGCTGGTCTGCGCCAACGACAGCTACGAACTGATTTTCGACGGTTTTCCGACCCCGCCCGCGCTGCCGCTGGACGACGAGGCCAATGCCGCGCTGGCCGAGGCGGCACGCGAGGCGTGGCGGGAGGGGATCGCCCGCGTCGACGGGGTCGAGGCGATGGACGCGACGCTCGGCGTCAGCATCATCCGCGCCGGGGACGAGGCGGACATGCTCGTCTGGCGGTTCGAACCCAAGCGCGAACGCGATCGCGCCGATGCCGCCCGTTCGATCATCACGGGGCCGACCGGCGATCGGCTGGGCGAAGCGGGGATCATGGCGGCGCTGGTGTCGCCCGATGGCCATGTGCTGGCCGCCAATCCGGTGCTCGCCCGGCGGGCGCTGGGCCGGCCGGGCACGATCAACGGCCGCGACATCGTCGACATGCTGATGACGGACAGTCGGGGGCTGGTCCGGTTCGAGCGCGAGGGGCTGGAGGGGACGCCGCTGCGCCTGTTGCAGGTGCCGTTCCTCGACGACGAGCAGGCGCCGCTGCTGGTGATGATCCTCGACGACCGCGACGATGCGGCGGGTGTCCGCGAAGGGGCCTCCGCGACCGAGCATGTCCGCTCGCTCGTCAGCCTGATGCCGTTCGGCATGGCGCTGGTCGATCGCGACGGGCGGTTCATGCAGATGAACGAATCGTTCCTGCGGGCGGCGGGGGTCGATGCCGAATCGATCCCGCTCTATCCGGGCGATCTCGTGGTGCGCGAGGACAAGGCCGCCGTCGCCGACGCGATCCGCCGCTTCGCGAGCGGCGCCACCCATTCCACCGACATGGCGGTCCGGCTGAAGGACCACCCGGATGAACCCGTCGCGCTGACCATCGCCGGCGCGCGCGGGCTGGGCGATGCCGCGGTGCTGCTCAGCCTGAAGAACAACAGCGAGGAGACCCGGCTGAAGCGCGAGGTCGCACAGGCGACCAAGATGCAGGCGGTGGGCCAGCTCGCCGGGGGCGTCGCGCATGATTTCAACAATATCCTGACCGCGATCCTGGGGCATTGCGACCTGATGCTGATGCGCCATTCGCCCGGCGACAGCGATTACGACGACATCCAGCAGATCCGCACCAATTCCAACCGCGCCGCCAGCCTGACCCGGCAGTTGCTCGCCTTCTCCCGCCAGCAGACGCTGCGGCCGCAGGTGCTGCAACTGCCCGACGTGGTGTCGGAGGTGTCGACGCTGCTGAAACGGCTGATGGGCGAGACGGTGCGGCTGGATGTCAGCCACGGTCGCGGGCTGGGCGCGGTGCGGGCCGATCCGGGGCAGCTGGAGCAGGTGGTCGTCAACCTTGCGGTCAACGCGCGCGATGCGATCATGTCGGCCAATCCCGGCGGCGGCGGTACGCTGACCATCCATACCCGCGCGGTATCCGCCGCGGAGGTGCGCGAGATGGCGATCGATATCCTGCCGCCGGCCGATTACACCGCGCTGTCCGTCACCGATACCGGCGCGGGCATTCCCCCCGAAATCCTGCCCAAGATATTCGAGCCGTTCTTTACCACCAAAGAGACGGGCAAGGGCACCGGGCTCGGCCTGTCGACCGTCTATGGCATCGTCAAGCAATCGGGCGGCTGGATATTCGCCGATTCGCGGCCGGGACAGGGTGCTACCTTCACCATGTATCTGCCGGTCCATGCCGATACGGGCGCGCCGGCGCTGCGCATCGCCCCGCCGCCCAAGCCGGCGGTCCGCGCCCGCGAGATGTGGGGACAGGGGACCATCCTGCTGGTCGAGGACGAGGACATGGTCCGCGCCGTCGCCGAGCGCGCGCTGACGCGGCAGGGCTATACCGTGCTGACCGCGGAGAATGGCGAGGTGGCGCTGGAACTGCTGCGTGAGGCCGCCCGCCCCGACCTGCTGATTTCGGACGTGGTCATGCCGACGATGGACGGGCCGACGATGGTCCGCCACGTCCGCGAACGCTATCCGGATCTGCCGGTGCTGTTCATGTCGGGCTATGCCGAGGAGCAGTTGCGCAACTCGATCGACATCGACAACGTTGCGTTCCTGCCAAAGCCGTTCTCGGTCCAGCAACTGGCCGATGCGACGCGTGAGGTATTGGCCGGGGCATGACGTTGCTTTTACGCGGCGAGTGCCGCTAAGGGCGGGAAGCATGACCGAAGCCAAGCAGATTCTCATCGTCGAGGATGAACCCCTCATCGCCATGATGCTGGAGGATTTCCTTGATATCCTTGACCAGCAGGTCGCCGGCAGCGCCGATAGCGTCGCGACCGCGCTGGAACGCGTCGGTCAGGGCGGGATCGACGCCGCGATTCTCGACGTCAATCTGCGCGGTGGCGAAAAAAGCACGCCGGTGGCCGAGGCATTGGCCGCCGCCGGGGTTCCCTTCGTCTTCGCGACCGGGGGCGGGGACGACAGCGTCGACGTGCGTTTCCGGGACCGGCCGGTGCTGCAGAAGCCGTTCACGATGGATGGCGTGGCCAAGGCGCTCGCCGCGCTCTGACTGAGACTGGGATCGATGCGGGCGGTCGCTCGTGGCGATTGACGTAATAAGCTTGCGTGGATGACCGGTTTCGCGACATAGGCGCGTTCCATGACCAGCATCGACAAGTCCCGCCTGCCGAGCCGCCACGTCTCGGTGGGTCCCGAACGCGCGCCGCATCGCAGCTATTATTATGCGATGGGGATCACCGAGGAGGATATCGCCAAGCCGTTCGTGGCGCTCGCCTCCGCCGGCAACAACTCCGCGCCGTGCAACACCACGCTGGATGCGCAGGCGGATGCCGCGCAGGGCGGCGTGATCCAGGCCGGCGGGATGCCACGCCGGTTCAACACCATCACCGTCACCGACGGGATCGCGATGGGCCATCAGGGGATGAAATCCTCGCTGGTCAGCCGTGAGGTGATCGCCGATTCGGTCGAACTGTCGGTTCGCGGCCATTGCTACGACGCGCTGGTCGGCTTCGCCGGCTGCGACAAGTCGTTGCCCGGCATGATGATGGCGATGCTGCGGCTCGATGTGCCGTCGATCTTCGTCTATGGCGGATCGATCCTGCCCGGCCGCTATCACGATCGCGACGTGACCGTGGTGGATGTGTTCGAAGTGGTCGGCCGCTATGCCGCCGGTTCCTGCCCGCTGTCCGAATTGCAGGAACTCGAAAAGGTCGCCTGCCCCGGCCACGGCGCGTGCGGCGGGCAATTCACCGCCAACACGATGGCCTGCGTCGGCGAGGCGATCGGCCTGTCGCTGCCCAACAGCAACATGGTGCCGGCTCCCTATACCAGCCGCGAACAGATCGCGATCGCGGCGGGCGCGCAGGTGATGGAACTGGTCGCCAGCCAGTTGCGCCCCCGCGCGATCTGCACGCGCGAGGCGTTCGAGAATGCCGCGCGCGTCGTCGCCGCCACCGGCGGTTCCACCAACGCCGCGCTGCACCTGCCCGCGATGGCGAACGAGGCGGGGATCGATTTCGACCTGTTCGACGTGGCCGAGGTGTTCCGCACCACGCCGTACATCGCCGACCTGAAGCCGGGCGGGCAGTATGTCGCGAAGGACATGTACGAGGCCGGCGGCGTCTACATGCTGATGAAGACGCTGATGGCGGGCGGGTATCTGCACGGCGACTGCATGACGGTGACCGGCAGGACGCTGGCCGAGAATATCGATCGGGTGACATGGAACCCGGACCAGAAGGTGATCTACGACGTGAAGACGCCGATCACCCCGACCGGCGGGGTCGTCGGCCTGCGTGGCACGCTAGCGCCCGAGGGCGCGATCGTAAAGGTCGCGGGGATGCAGCGCCTGCAGTTCGAGGGACCGGCGCGGGTGTTCGATTGCGAGGAGGATTGCTTCGCAGCGGTCGAGGCGCGGTTGATCACCGAGGGCGAGGTGCTGGTAATCCGCTACGAAGGGCCGAAGGGCGGGCCGGGGATGCGCGAGATGCTGTCCACCACCGCCGCGCTCTATGGGCTGGGGATGGGCGAGAAGGTCGCGCTCATCACCGATGGCCGTTTCTCCGGCGGGACGCGCGGTTTCTGCATCGGCCATGTCGGGCCGGAAGCGGCCGACGGCGGGCCGATCGCGCTGGTCGAGAATGGCGACACGATCCGTATCGATGCCGAAGCGGGAACGATCGACCTGATCGTCGACACCCCCACGCTCGATGCCCGCCGTGCCGCATGGCGGCCGCGGGTCAACGATTATCAGGCGGGCGCGCTGTGGCGGTACGCGCAGAATGTCGGCCCCGCGCATCTGGGCGCGGTGACGCATCCGGGCGCCAAGGCGGAACGCCACGTCTACGCGGATATCTGACGGCACGGAGCCAAGCCCTCGATCGGCCGTTCCCGCCGGCATGACACCGATCGACGGCTATCCGATCCTGACCACCGCCGCGATGCGGGCGGCGGAGGAGACGTGCGGCGATGCCGCCATGTTGATGGAACGGGCCGGCGCGGCCATCGCGACGGCGGTGGGGCGGCTGGCCGGAGGGTCGGCGATCCTGATCCTCTGCGGACCGGGCAACAACGGCGGTGACGGCTATGTCGCCGCGCGCCTGCTGGCGGCGGCGGGACATGCCGTCCGGGTCGCGGCCGATGGCGAGCCCCGCAGCGCCCTCGCCATCATTGCGCGACGCGGCTGGCCCGGACCCGTCGAGTCGCTGGATACGGCCTTGCCCGCGCCAATATTGGTCGATGCCCTGTTTGGCACCGGCCTGACCGGTCCGCTGGCCGACCGGACGGCCGCCGCGCTCCACCGCCTGGCCGATGCGGCCACCTTGCGGATCGCGATCGACCTGCCGAGCGGGGTCGCGACCGATGACGGGGCGGTGCCGACGATGCCGCCCCGTTTCGACCTGACCCTCGCACTGGCCGCACCGAAGCCCGCGCACGTCCTCCAGCCGGCGGCCCGACTGGCCGGCAGGGTGAGGGTGCTGGATATCGGCGTTGCCGTCACCGGCGACGCCCATGTTCTTGCCCATCCCGCCTTGCCAGATCCCGGCCCCGATTCGCACAAGTACAGCCGTGGCATGGTCGCGGTGGTGGGCGGCGACATGGCCGGCGCGGCCGAACTGGCGAGCCTTGCCGCGATGCGGGCAGGGGCGGGATATGTCCTGTATCTCGGCGAAGGGCAGGGAGCGCCCCATGCGCTGGTGCGGCGGCGCTGGTCGCCCGACGCGCTCGATGATCCGCGTATCGGTGCGGTCGTGGTCGGACCGGGGCTGGGCAGGGGCGACGGGGCGGGTGCCCGGCTGGCGACCGCGATCGGCAGCGGACATAAGCTGGTGATCGACGGTGACGCGCTGCGCCTGCTCGACGTCGATGCGCCTCGCACCGCCGCGACGATCCTGACCCCCCATGCCGGCGAATTCGCCCATTTGTTCGGCAAACTATCCGGCAGCAAGATCGACGCCACCCGCATGGCCGCACGTCGCGCCGACGCGGTGATCGTCCACAAGGGACCCGATACGGTGATCGCCGCACCTGACGGCCGGGTGACGGTATCTGCCGGCGCCAGCGACTGGCTGTCGGCGGCGGGAACCGGCGATGTGCTGGCCGGTGCGGCGGGCGCGATGCTCGCCGCCGGCCTGCCGCCGTTCGAGGCGGCGGGGGCCGCCGTCTGGCTGCACCGCGCGGCGGCGGCGGTTTGCGGCAGATCATTCATTGCCGACGACCTCGCCGCCGCGCTATCGCGCGTCCGATGAGCCTGATCCTCCGTGTCGCCGCGCGCGGCGATGGTGTCGCCGACGACGGCCGCCACGCCCCCCTCTCCGCCCCAGGCGATACCCTGACCGAGGCGGGCGAGGTCGTGCCCGGCCCGCATCACCAGACGCCGCCCTGTCGGCACTTCCCGGCCTGCGGCGGATGCCAGCTCCAGCAGCTCGACGATGAAAGCTATGCCGCCTTCGTCGCGGATCGTATCGCTTCCGCGCTCGATGCGCAGGGGCTGACCGCGCCGCTGCGCCCCGTGCTGCTCTCGCCGCCCAATACCCGGCGCCGCGCCACGCTCCATGCCGAACGCGGGCTGATCGGCTTCACGGCCGAGGCGAGCCACCAGATCGTCGACATGCGCGAATGCCATATTCTGGCGCCTCCGCTGTTCGCGCTGGTCGCGCCGCTCCGGGCGCTGTTCCAGCGGCTGGGGCTGAAGCGCCGGGCCGACGTGCATCTGGCACTCGCCGATCAGGGGCCGGACATCCTCGTCACCGGCTTCGCGCCGCAAGGGCTGGAAGCGGCGGAGGCGCTGACTGGCTTCTGCGAGCGCCACGGCGTCGCGCGCTTCTCGGTCGACGATGGCCTTGGTGCGGAAACCCGGTGGGAGCCGCAACCGGTGACGATCACCTTGGGCGGCGTACCGGTCGGCTTCCCCCCCGGCGGCTTCCTGCAGGCGACGCGCGAGGGCGAGGATGCGCTGGTCGCGGCGGTGGTCGAGGCGGTCGCTGGCGCGAAAACGGTGGCGGATCTGTTCGCCGGACTCGGCACCTTCACGTTCGCATTGCCGGGCAAGGTCTATGCCGCCGAGGGCGCGCGCGACGCGCTGTTCGCGCTGAAGGCGGCCGCGCATATCCGTGGCCGCGCCGTCTTCCCCGAGCATCGCGACCTGTATCGCCGGCCGCTGACCACGGTGGAATTGAACCGGTTCGACGCGATCGTGCTCGATCCCCCCCGTGCCGGTGCGCGCGAACAGGCCGCGGCGCTGGCCGCCTGCACGGTCGGGACGATCGCCTATGTCTCGTGCAACCCGTCCAGTTTCGCGCGCGACGCGAAGGCGATGGTCGCGGCGGGCTGGCGGATCGACTGGATTCAGCCGGTCGGCCAGTTCCGCTGGTCGACGCATGTGGAACTGGCGGCGCGCTTCGTCCGCTGACCGGTCAGTCCGGATAGACCGCGCCGGTGAAGAACAGCCCGTCGGGGGGCGCGTTGAGCCCCAGTCGCGCCCGGTCCCGGGCTGCCAGCGCGGTGGCGACGTCGTCGGGTGTCCACCGCCCCATGCCGACCAGCGCGAGGCAGCCGACCATCGAGCGGACCTGATGGTGCAGGAACGATCGCGCCGCCGCGATCACCGCGATCCGCTCGCCCGCGCTGGCCACCTCCAGCCGGTCGAGCGTCCGGACCGGGCTGTCCGCCTGACAGTGTGCCGACCGGAAGGTGGTGAAATCGTGCCGCCCCACCAGCATCGCCGCCGCCGCCGCCATCGCTTCGGCATCCAGCGGCTGCGGCACCTGCCAGGCCAGCCCGCGTTCCCAGGTCAACGGCGCCCGCCGGTTGACGATCCGGTATTCATAGGCGCGGCCAAGGCATGAAAAGCGCGCGTGCCAGTCGTCGGCGACGATGTCGCACGTCAGCACCGCCACCGGCGCCGGCCGCAGCCGGGCGTTGAGTGCCTCCCGCAGGCGGAACGCGTCGATCGGCTTGGCGATATCGCAATGCGCCCGCATCGCCAGCCCGTGGACGCCCGCGTCGGTGCGACCGGCGGCATGGACCGCGACCGTCTCGCCCGTGATCGCCAGCACCGCCGCCTCCAGTGCGCCTTGCACGCTCGGCCCATGCGGCTGGCGCTGCCAACCCATGAAGGGCCGGCCATCATATTCCACCGTCAGCGCGAATCGCGTCAACACGCCGTCCCCGACGGGATCGGGAAGCCGCGCAGCATGTCCTCGGTCGTTGTCACGCCGCGTCCGGCCCGCTGTACCAGCGTCGGCCGGATCGCGCCGTCGCCGCACGCGATCGTCAGCCCGTCGTCGACCGTCTCGCCGGTGCCATAGAAGGTGAACGGCAGCACATCGGCAGCCAGTATTTTCACCCGCTCCCCCTTCACCTCGATCCACGCGCCGGGGGCAGGGTTCATCGCCCGGATCAGCCGCTCGACTGCGATGGCCGGGGCAGCGAAGTCGATCCGCGCCTCCGCCTTGTCGATCTTGGCGGCGTAGGTCAGCCCTTCCTCCACCTGCGGCACCGGGGGATGACCGGCGAGGTCGCCCAGTACCGTCACCATCAGCCGGGCGCCCATCGCCGCCAGTTCTGCCGTCAGCTCGCCCGCGGTCTTGCCCGCGACGGGGGTTCGCCCTTCCAGCCTGACCGGCCCGGTATCTAGTCCCGCCTCCATCTGCATGATGCCGACCCCGGTTTCCGCGTCGCCTGCCATGATCGCCCGCTGCACCGGTGCCGCGCCGCGCCACCGCGGCAACAGCGAGCCGTGGACGTTCAGGCAGCCATGCACCGGCGCCGCCAGCACCGCGCGCGGCAAGATCAGCCCATAGGCGGCGACGACCGCGACATCGGCCGCCAGCGCGGCGAACGCCGCCTGCTCGTCCGCGCCCTTCAGCGATACTGGGGTATGGACGGGGATACCCAGCGCCTCGGCCCGCCGCTGCACGGGGGAGGGGACCAGTTCGCGCCCGCGCCGGCCGCCCGGCCGGGCCGGCTGGCTATAGGCCGCGACGATCTCGTGCCCGGCCTCGACCAGCGCATCCAATGTCGGCACCGCGAAGTCGGGCGTTCCCATGAAGACGATCCGCATGGGGGACAGCCTCTCCCCGCTGGCGCGGCCGCGTGCAACCCCCTATCTGTTCCCCGATGGCTTCCTCCGAGATCGATGCGTTGACGCAGGCGCTGGCGCGGCTGCCGGGCCTTGGGCCGCGCTCCGCGCGCCGTGCGGTGCTGCACCTGCTGAAGAAGCGCGAGGCATCGCTGACGCCGCTGCTCCATGCGCTGGCGCTGGTCGACGAGCGGCTGGAGACGTGTTCGACCTGTGGCAATGTCGATACCGCCAATCCCTGTTCGATCTGTGCCGATCCCCGTCGCGACGGTCGGGCGCTGTGCGTGGTGGAAGAGGTCGCCGACCTGTGGGCGCTCGAACGCTCCCGCCTGTTTCCCGGCCGGTTCCATGTGCTGGGCGGCCGGCTGTCGGCGCTGGAGGGCATTCGGCCGGAGGATCTGACGATCGACGCGCTGGTCGGCCGGATCGGGCAGGGCGGGATCGACGAGGTGGTGCTGGCGATGAACGCGACGCTGGAGGGGCAGACGACGGCGCATTACCTGGCCGAGCGGATCGAGCGGTTTCCGGTACGGGTCACGCAACTGGCCCACGGCCTGCCCGTGGGCGGCGAACTCGATTACCTGGACGAAGGGACGCTGGCACAGGCGTTAAGGGCACGCCGGCCGGTGGCATGAACTTGACGGCCACCGGTCCCGCGCATAGCGGACCCGGCATGGCCGTTCTTCCCATCGTAGAAATCCCCGATCCCCGTCTTCGCCTCGTCTCGCGCGCCGTCGATGCTGTCGACGACGAGATCCGCACGCTCGTCGCTGACATGACCGAGACGATGTATGCGGCGCACGGCATCGGCCTCGCCGCGATCCAGGTCGGGGTCGATCGCCGCGTCGTCGTGATCGACCTGCAGGAACAGGAAAGCGAGGACAGCGAACCCGTCCGCAATCCCCGCGCCTATATCAATCCGGAAGTGCTGAGCGAGAGCGAGGAACTGTCGGCCTATAACGAGGGCTGCCTGTCGATTCCCGAGCAATATGCCGAGGTGAAGCGCCCCGCCCGGTGCCGCGTCCGCTGGCTGGACGAGCAGGGCGAGACGCATGAGGAGGAACTCGACGGCCTCCTCGCTACCTGCATGCAGCACGAGATCGATCATCTGGACGGTATCCTGTTCATCGATCACGTGTCCAAGCTGAAGCGCGACATGCTGCTCAAGAAGCTGGCCAAGCAGCGTCGCGGCTGAGAGAGGGGGCTTGTCCCCTAGATCGCGTTCCTGCTACGTTCCCTCGCACGGCGAATGGTTCCGCCGGATGAGGGACATGCAGGTGGCGCGGAAAATGTCGGTGGTCGGTCATGGCGCCTGAATTGTTGATCGTCGCGCTGCTGGCGCTCGCGCTGGGATTGCTGATCGGCTGGCTGGTGGCCGGTCGCCGGGCGGGAACGCTGGCAAGCGATCTGGCGGTGGCCCGTGCCCGCGCCGACGATGCCGATCTGCTCCGCCAGACCCGCGATGCGGTGGAGCGGGAACGCAATACCGCGATGCAGGACCTTGCCTCGCTGCGCGCGCGCGCGGCGGAACGCGACGCCGCCTATGACGATGCGGTACGGCAGTTGTTCGAGGCGCGCGAGGCCATTCAGGACCTCGCCTCGCTGCGCGCGCAAAGCGAGGAGCGGCAGGCCGCCCATGCCGAAACGCTGCGCCAGCTGGCCGATGCGCGCGAGGCGATGCACGCGCATTTCGATGCGGCTGCCGCGCGGGCGCTGGAAGGCGCGCAGACCCGCTTCCTCGAACGCGCGCATCAGCGTTTCACCGAGGCGGAACTGTCGCAGGGCCAGCGGCTGGCGGCCTTGCTGCAACCGGTCAACGATCGCCTGCAACGTTATGAGGAAGGCGTCGCGAAGGTCGAGGCGGAACGGCGCGACGCGTTCGGCGACCTGAAGGGGCAGATCGAGCAGATGCGCCTCGGTCAGGAACGCGTGTCCGGGGAAGCGGCCAAGCTGGTCAACGCGTTGCGCAACGCGCCCAAGGCACGGGGCCGCTGGGGCGAGCAGCAGTTACGCAACGTGCTGGAAACTTGCGGGCTTGCCGAACATACCGATTTCGCGATGGAGGTCAGCGTATCGGACGGCGAGGGTGGTCGCCTGCGCCCCGACGCGATCGTCAAGGTGCCCGGCGGCAAGTCGCTCATCATCGATGCCAAGGTATCGCTCAACGCCTATCAGGACGCGTTCGGCGCGGTGGATGAGGGGGAACGGCAACTGGGGCTGGTCGCCCATGCCCAGTCGATGCGCAACCACGTCAACGGCCTCGGCAACAAGAGCTACTGGACGCAGTTCGAGGATACGCCCGAATATGTCATCATGTTCGTGCCGGGCGAACATTTTCTGTCCGCGGCGCTCGAACATGATCCGACTCTGTGGGATTTCGCGTTCGACAAGCGCGTGCTGCTCGCCACCCCGACCAACCTGATCGCGATCGCGCGCACGGTGTCGGCGGTGTGGCGGCAGGAGAAACTGGCGGCACAGGCGCGCGAGATCGGGATGCTGGGCAAGGAGCTGTACGGCCGGCTCGCCAAGATGGGTGAGCATGTCGGCAAGCTTGGCCGCAATCTCGAAACCGCGACGACCGCCTACAACCAGTTCGTCGGCAGTCTCGAAAGCCAGGTGCTGACCACCGCCAAACGGTTTGAAGCACTGAACATCGATACCGCCGGCAAGTCGATCGAACCGCTGCCCGCCGTCGAGCAGACGCCGCGTCCGCTGACCAAATTGGCGACGTCAGGTGAACAGGGCGGCATACCGGCGATCTGACCCCCCCCGTCGGTACGGGGAAATCCAGTACGGGGAAATTGCGGCTTACCCCCGCTGCTGAGCCAGCACTTCATAGGCCATCACCGCGGTCGCGACCGCGGCGTTGAGGCTGTCGGCCTTGCCGAGCATGGGAATCTTCACGAGCAGATCGCAACCGGCGGCATAGCCTTCGGGCATCCCCTGCGCCTCGTTGCCGGTGAGCAGGAAGGTGGGCGCCTGATAGCGTACGCCGCGATAATCGTGATCGGTGTCGAGGCTGAGGCCGACGAGCTGCCCCGGCCCCGTGCGCAGCCAGGTGAGAAAGCTGGCCCATTCGGCATGGACGACGGGCACGGTGAACAGCGCTCCCATGCTGGCGCGAACTGCCTCGACCGAGAAGGGGTCGACGCAATCGCCGATCAGGATCAGTCCGCCGGCCCCTACCGCATCGCCGGTGCGCAGAATCGTGCCTAGATTACCGGGATCGCGCAGCCGCTCCGCGACCAGCCAGATGCCCGAGGTATGGCGATCGAGATCGTCCAGCGTGGTCGCGAACTCCTCGAACACGCCGACCACCGCCTGCGGATTGTCCTTGCCCGACAGTTTCGACAGGATGTCGGGCGTGGTCTGTACGGCATCGCCGCCGGCCCGTTCCACCTCGGCGATCAGCGTGCGGACCAGCGGATGCATCGCGCTGGCGGCGGCGAAGAACAGCAGGACGGGCAGCCGCCCCGCTTCGCGCGCCTCGGTCAGTATGCGCAGCCCCTCGGCCAGGAAACGGCGCTGTTCGCGACGATGACGCTTGTCGCGCAGATCGCGGACGCTCTTGATGAGCGGGTTGGAGAAGGCGGTGATCTCGCGCGGCATGACGGTGATATCGGCGGACGTCAGTCCTCGCCGAACTTGCCCTCGACCAGATCGACCAGCGCGGCCACCGCCGTTTCCGCGTCGTCGCCATTCGCGGAGATGGTGATGCTGTCGCCCATCGCGGCGCCCAGCATCATCAGTCCCATGATCGACGTGCCCGTCACCGCGCCGCCTTCATGCTTTTCGACCAGCACCTCGCACGGGAGGCCGGACGCCATGGTGACGAACTTGGCACTGGCGCGTGCATGCAGGCCACGGCGATTGCAGATGGTGACGGTGCGGCGCACGGTCATGCCGCCGCCTCGCCCAGCACTTCGGACGCGACGGAGATGTACTTGCGCCCCGCCTCACGCGCGGCGGCGACCGCTTCCACCACCTTCATCGATTTGCGCGCGGAACCCAGCCGGATCAACATCGGCAGGTTCATGCCCGCGATCACCTCTACCCGGCCGCGCTCCATCAGCGAGATCGCCAAGTTGGAGGGCGTACCCCCGAACAGGTCGGTCAGCACGATCACGCCGCGGCCCGTATCGACCTCGGCGATGGCGGTGGCGATGTCCAGCCGGCGAGACTCCATGTCGTCGTCCGGGCCGATCGCGATCGCCGCCACCCGCTCCTGCGGGCCGACGACGTGGACCATCGCGGTCACGAACTCGTCCGCGAGCCGCCCGTGCGTCACCAGAACCAGACCGATCATAATCGGATGCGCTACCTACCTGCTGGGCGACCGGCGGCACTCCAGCGAGTCCTGCGGTGCTGCCCCCAAATCACGATGCCCGACTGTGGGCGAAAATCCCGCATCGCACAAGGAGCGGGCGATCCGTTCTGCGACGTGCACCGAACGATGTCTCCCTCCGGTACAACCGATGGCGATCGAAACATAGGCCTTTCCCTCGGCGGCGTAGCGCGGAAGCAACAGCGCCAGCAAATCTTCGATACGCGAGACGGCCGGCTCATAGGCGGGGTCGGCGGCGATATAGGCGGCGACATCGTCGTCCAGTCCCGTGCCGGGTTTGAGCGCCGGCACCCAGTGGGGATTGCGCAGGAAGCGCATGTCGAACACCAGATCGGCCCCGCGCGGCAGCCCGCGGGCGAATCCGAACGAGGTCACCGACACCACCGTCTCTGCCGCATCGTCACCCGAAAAGGTGACGCGGATTTCCTGCGCCAGATCGTGGGTGGACAGGGTGCTGGTGTCGATCCGTCGCGGTGCCGCCTCGCGTAGGGGGGCCAGTAGGTCGCGTTCGCGGGCGATGCCGTCACGCGCCGGCCGGTCGGGCGCCATGGGGTGTCGCCGCCGCGTCTCGGTATAGCGGCGCTCCAGTTCGGCGTCGGTGCAATCCAGGAACAGCAGTCCGATCGGATCGCGATCGTCGCCCTGACCCTGTGCGACGCGTTCGACCACCCGCTGCGGATCGAAATCGCGCGTGCCGGCGCCGAGCCCCAGCGCCAGCCGTGGCCGGCGGCCGTCCGCACCGATCGGCAACGGCGCGTCGAGCAGCCGGTCGAGCAGCGCGAGCGGGAGGTTGTCGACCGTTTCCCAGCCCAGATCCTCCAGCGTCTTCAACACGGTGGACTTGCCGGCACCCGACAGGCCGGTGACGATCAGGATGTCCTGTGGTGCGGTCATGCCGGCAATCCCTTTCGCAAGGCGAGTTCGACCCTGATCGGCGTGGAGGCTGAGAACGGCTCCAGCACGATCTCCGCGATCGCGACGCCCTCGACCATGCGGGTGCGCGGATCGGGTAGACGCGGCACGTCGGCACCGAGACGCACGATCAGGGCGACTGGGGTCGGCGGGGCGGCGGGCAGATCGACGATGCCGATCCCGCGCACCTCGATCATCCCGGCGATCGTCGCGGGCGCCGAACTCCATAGCCGCCCATCTCGCACGGCGACGATCGTGTAGTCGTCGCTGACCAGCATCGCGCCGCGATCGATCAGGCGCAGCGCGAGATCGGATTTTCCGGCGCCCGACGGCCCCTCGATCATCACAGCGTGCCCGTCGATCGCGACGGTGGAGGCATGGAGCGTGACGGTCGTCACCGCTCGGTTCCGGCGGGCAGGCAGACGGTGAAGCGCGCGCCGGTACGATCATCCTCGCGTGATTCGACCGTGATGACGCCGCCATGCCCCTCGACGATCGTGCGCGCGATCGCCAGCCCCAGTCCGGAATGGCGGCCGAACTCCTCGCTGTGCGGACGGATCGACTGGAACCGGCGGAAGATCGCCTCGCGTGCTTCCTCCGGCACGCCGGGGCCTTCGTCCTCGACCATGACGACCAAGTCTCCGTTTCGCACCGTTGCCGCGATCGTCACGAGACCATTGTCGGGCGAAAAGGAATGGGCGTTGTCGAGCAAATTCTCGAACACCCGCTCCAGTCGGGCGCCTTCGCCCATCGCCACCAGCGGGACATCGGCCGGGCGGTCGAAATCGAAGCGGATGTCGCGACCGATGCCCCGCTGCGCGCGCTGGTCGAGCAATCCGGCGACCATCGCACCGATATCGACCGGCTCGAATTTCGCGCGGCTGAGCTGTGCATCGAGCCGTGACGCCTCCGAGATGTCGGTGATGAGCCGGTCGAGCCGATGCACGTCGTCCTGCACGATCGCCAGCAATTGTGCCTGCAGGGCGGGATCGCTGACCCGCCCCAGCCCGTCGACCGCCGACCGCAACGAGGCGAGGGGGTTCTTCATCTCATGGGTCACATCGGCGGCGAACGCCTCGGTCGCATCGATCCGGGCGCGCAGCGCGAGGCTCATGTCCGACAGCGCCCGCGCCAGCATGCCCAGTTCGTCGCGGCGGGAGGGCAGGCGCGGTACCACCACCTCGCGCGCGCGCCCCAGCCGGACGCGCACCGCCGCGCGGGCCAGGCGGCGGAGCGGCCGGACGATGGTGCGGGCGAGGAACAGCGACAGCAGAACCGAGACGATCGTCACCATCAGCAGCACGAGGCTGAGGCGCAGCCGCTCGGTCCGCACGGTGCGGGTGATGTCGCGGGCGTTGATGGCGGTCAGCGCGATCATGCCGTCCGGCAGCCGCGCGGCGGCGGTGATGACCGGGGTCCGGTCCGGCGCGCGCCAGACGGTGGCGGCGACGATGCCGCGCCGGGCGGCGCGCACGTCGGGCCATTGCGCGGGATCGGAACGATCACGATAGAGCGGGGGCCGGGCGGCGGCGACCACGGTATCGATCATTCCGTCCAGAAAACGCGCGATCCGTTGGTCCAGCCCCTCGCGGTCGGGGTCCTGCAACAGGAAGTTGCGCAGGCCCAGCGCCCGGCTGTCCATCGTGACCCCCGCCGGGCCGAGCAGGCGGATGCGCGCGCCAGTATCGCGGGCCAGCCGCAACAGCAGTGCCTCGCGTCCGGTATCGGCGGCCGCCAGCGCCTCCGCGATCAACCGGGCCTCACGCGATGCCTGCGCGACGCGGTTGTCGACGATGCGCGACCGGTAGCTGTCGAGATAGAAGAATCCGCCCGCCAGCAGCAGCAGCGCGATGATGTTGACCGCCAGGATACGCCGCGTGAGCGAGACGCGCCCCGACCAGCGCAACGCCAGATCGGGCCCCTCGTCGGACGGGGACTCATTCCTCGGAAAAGCGATAACCGGCACCATAAAGGGTTTCGATCGCGTCGAATTCGGGGTCGACCCCGCGGAATTTGCGGCGGACGCGCTTGATATGGCTGTCGATCGTGCGATCGTCGACATAGATGTCGTCCTGATAAGCGGCATCCATCAGCTGGTTGCGCGTCTTCACCACGCCCGGCCGCTGCGCCAGCGTTTCTAGGATCAGGAATTCGGTGACGGTCAGCGTCACCGGCTCGTTGTCCCACAGCACGCGGTGGCGGGCCGGGTCCATCGCCAGTCGCCCGCGCACCAGCGTCTCCGCAGTCGGCTCGCCCCCCGCACCGGCGGGTTGCAACGGTTCCGCCCGGCGCAGGATGGCGCGGATGCGGGCGATCAGCAGCCGCTGGGAAAAGGGCTTGGCGATGTAATCGTCCGCGCCCATCGCCAGACCCAGCGCCTCGTCCAGCTCGTCGTCCTTGGAGGTCAGGAAGATCACCGGGGTCGATTGGCGTTCGCGCAGACGACGCAGCAATTCCAGCCCGTCCATTCGCGGCATCTTGATATCGAAAATCGCCAGATCGGGTGGATTGTCGGCCAGCGCCTTCAACGCCGCCTCGCCATCCGAATAGACGCGCGTCAGGAACCCCTCCGCCTGAAGGGCGATCGATACCGAGGTCAGGATGTTGCGATCGTCGTCGACGAGCGCGATCGTTGCCGTCATGCCTTGCGCCTAGTCCAAAGCGTGGACGCGCTCAACCATGCCGATCCACTGGCCCTGCCGCGCCGGGCGGTTTAAGGGGGCACGATGACCAACACGCCCCCTCCGCCGCAGTTCTTCCACGGTTCCGACGGTGTCCGTCTGGCGTGGCGGGAAGTGGGTGAGGGGCGGCCGGTGGTGCTGATCCACGGCTATTTCAGCGACGCGTGGACCAACTGGCTGCGGTACGGCCATGCCGCCGTGATCGCGGCCACCGGGTGCCGGGTCATCATGCCGGACCTGCGCGCGCATGGGGACAGCGATCGGCCGCATGACCCCGCCGCCTATGTGCCCGATATCCTGACGCGTGATGGCCATGCGCTGATCGCCCATCTGGGGCTGACCGATTACGATCTCGGCGGTTATTCGCTGGGCGCGCGCACGGCATCGCGAATGCTGGCGACGGGGGCGACGCCGGGGCGCGTGATCTTCGCCGGCATGGGGCTAGAGGGGCTGACCGAGACCGATCGCCGCGTCGATCATTTCCGCAATATCCTGACCCGCCTGGGCGAGCACAGGCGCGGCAGCCCGGAATGGCTGGCGGAGGCGTTTCTGAAGACCACCGGTGGCGATCCGGCGGCGTTGCTGGGTATCCTCGATACCTTCGCCGATACCCCACTGGCGACGATCCGGGGATTCGCGATGCCGGCACTGGTCGTGGCGGGCATGGAGGATTTCGACAACGGGTCGGCGGCAGCGCTGGCCGATGCGTTGCCCGACGGCCGTTTCGTCGAGGTGCCGGGCGGGCATATGAGCTCGGTGGCCAAGCCCGAACTGGGGCAGGCGATCGCCGCGTTTCTGGCGACTTGACGGCGGCGGGCGGCGGGTGGATCACCACGCCGTCCGTCCGAAAAGGAACATCATGATCCGTACCACCGCCTCGCTCGCCGTGCTGGCGAGCGTGCTTGCCGCCACCCCGCTCCCGGCGCAGACGGCCACGCCCGTCACCGTGGCACAGGCCGACGCCTTCGTCGCCGATGCCGAAAAGCAGATCGCCGACCGGTCGATCCCGCTCAACCGGATCAGCTGGGTCAACGCCACCTACATCACCGACGATACCGACGCCCTGGCCGCGCAGGCGAACGGGGCGATGACCGAATTGCAGGTGACGCTCGCCACGCAGGCCGCGCGCTATGCCACGCTGCCCGGCCTGTCGTTCGATACCCGGCGCAAGCTCGACCTGCTGCGCGGTGGCATCACCCTTCCGGCTGCGGCGACGCCCGGCGCGGCGGAAGCGCTGGCGACGCTGACCACGCGGATGTCGTCCGCCTATGGCAAGGGCCGGGGGACGCTCGACGGCAAGCCGGTCAACGGCTCGGACATCGAGGCGGCGATGGGGGAAAGCCGCGATCCTGCCAAGCTGAAGGAGATGTGGATCAGCTGGCACGACAATGTCGGTGCGCCGATGCGCGCCGATTACATGAAGATGACCGATCTCGCCAATGCGGGGGCCAAGGGGCTCGGCTATGCCGACACCGGCGCGCTGTGGCGGTCCGGCTACGACATGACCCCCGATGCCTTCGCGGCCACTACCGATCGCATCTGGAAGGAGGTCGAGCCGCTCTATCTGGCGCTCCACACCTATGTCCGCTGGAAGCTGAACGAGAAATACGGCGATGCGGTGCAGGCGAAGACCGGGCCGATCCGCGCCGACCTGCTCGGCAATATGTGGGCACAGGAATGGGGCAACATCTATGACCTCGTCGCGCCGGCGGGGGCCGGCGATCTGGGCTACGACACCGGCGACCTGCTGAAGGCCAAGGGCTATGACGCGACGCGGATGGTCCGTCAGGGCGAGGCCTTCTATTCGTCGCTCGGTTTCGCGCCGCTGCCCGAGACGTTCTGGCAGCGGTCGCAGATCGTGAAGCCTGCCGACCGTGAGGTGATCTGCCATGCCTCGGCATGGGATCTCGACAATGCCGACGATATCCGCATCAAGATGTGCACCAAGGTGAACGGCGACGATTTCGTCACCATCCACCACGAACTCGGTCACAATTACTATCAGCGGGCGTACAAGGCGCAGCCGTTCCTGTACAAGAACGGTGCCAATGACGGGTTCCACGAGGCGATCGGCGATACCGTCGCGCTGTCGATCACGCCCGACTATCTGGTCGGCATCGGCCTGCTCGACAAGGCGAAGGTGCCGAGCGCGGACAAGGACATCGGCCTGTTGCTGCGCCAGGCGATGGACAAGGTCGCCTTCCTGCCGTTCGGCCTGCTGATCGACAAATGGCGCTGGGGCGTGTTCTCGGGCGAGATCAAGCCGACCGGCTATCAGGCGGGATGGGACAAGCTTCGCCTGCAATATCAGGGAGTGGCGCCGCCGGTGGCGCGGGACGAGACGAAATTCGATCCCGGCGCGAAATATCACATTCCGGCGGGCGTACCCTATACGCGCTATTTCCTCGCCCGCGTGCTTCAGTTCCAGTTCTATCAGGCGGCGTGCAAGCAGGCCGGATGGAAGGGGCCGCTCCATCGCTGTTCGTTCTATGGCGACAAGACGGTCGGCACGCGGCTGAACGCGATGCTGGCGATGGGCCAGTCGAAGCCGTGGCCCGATGCGCTCCAGCAGTTCACCGGTACCCGCGAGATGAGCGGCAAGGCGCTGATCGCCTATTTCGCACCGTTGAAGGCGTGGCTGGACCAGCAGAACAAGGGCAAGCCACAGGGCTGGTGACGTCAGGAAAGCCCCTCTCCACCGGGAGAGGGGCTTTTCGGAGCCGGGGCAGGGTTACCTACCCCGTCATGGCGTTCGCACCCACGACGGTGCGGGTTTTACGCGGTCATGACCCGAATTATCGCAACCGCTCGATCGCATGGGCAAGGGCGACGTAGAGCTTGCCCATGTCGGATGACAGCAGGGTCACCCCCAGCGCCGATCCGTCGCGCTGGGTCAGGATGGCCCGCAGCATCGCCTCGAAATCGTGGATGTAGCGGTTGACGTGTTCGTTGAACGTGCGGTCGCCATCGTACAGGTTCGCGATCCGCTGTGCATCGCCGCTGTCGATCAGGCGTACCGCACGGCGGGTGAAGACGCCGCGATCCCCCTTCAGATAGGCGGCCCAGGCACTGTCGGCGACGTCGGGGGCGAAGGCCTTGGCGATGTCGATCGACGCGGAATTGAGCGTCTCGATCAACTGGGTGACGCGCCCCGCCATCGAATCGCTGTCGCGTACCGCGGCCAGCCGGGCATCGAGCGCCGCGCTCTGCTGCGTGATCGCATCGATCTGGCCGGTCAGCTGCTCGGTCGCACGGGCGGTGGCGGCGACCACCTCCTGCGTGGCATCGCCGATCGCCGCGACCTGACGCTCGATCGTGTCGCCGGCGGCGCGGCGCATCGCCTCCGCGCTCGCCTGTTCCAGCTTGGCGGCGGCGGCTGGGATGACCGCGGTGATCGCCTCCCGCGCGCGATCCGCCGCGACCTGTGCGGTGTCGCGGACGCGCAGCAGCGCCTCGACCAGCCGTGGCGTGGCCTCTTCCGACAAGCGGTGGCTGCGGTCGATTGCCTGATCGACCGCCTCGGCCAGCGCGCCGGCGCTGTCACGGCCGTTGCTGAGCGTGTCGAGCAGATTGCCCGAAAGGTCGTCCAGCGAGCGGCGCTGATCGGCGATGGTGCCCGCAATCGCCTCCACCGCGTCGTGCGTCGTCTCGGCGGCGCTGACCAGCGTCAGCAGGTCGGGCCGGGCCTGGGCGATCAGGTGCCGGCTGCTGTCGACCCGGCCGTCGAGCCGGCCGAGCGCATCGGGCAATGTCTCGTCGATCTCGCGCGCGGCGGCGTCGAGGGCGACCAGCAGCGCCTCGGTGGTGGCGATCGTCCGGGCGGCCATCGCCTCGCCGGTCCGCAACGCTTCGGTCATCGCATCGGCCGAACCACCCAGCGCGCTGATCGAGGCGGCGAGCAATTGCGTCCGTTCGCTGCCGTTCGTGTGAAGCGAATCAAGCTGGCGTTCGACCAGCGCCACGCCATCGGCCAGATCGCCGACCAGTTCCTGGCCGATGCTCCGCTGTCTGCCGAGGCGGGCGGCAAGGCGATCGATCGTCGTATCGACTTCCTCCAGCCGGATCGCCAGCCCATCGACACCGTCGCGCGCGGTCTTTTCGAGCGCGGTCTGATGCGCGGCAACCGCCACCAGCATCTCGTCGCCACGATCGGCCAGTCGGGCGCGGGCGCCTTCCGCCGCGGCCTCGGTCCGGTCAACCAGCGCGGTGATCGTCGCCGCCAGTTGACCGCCGGCCTCCGTCATCCGCCCCGTCGCGGCGGTACCCGCACTGCCGAGATGTTCGATCTGCCGGTCGAGCCGCCGCGCCGCCGATTCGACCAGTTGATCCAGCGCGTGCGAGGCGGCGGCCGTCGCCTCCTCCAGCCGGGTGCCGGCGCGGTGGCTGGTCGCGTCCATCCGCTCGATATGCATCGCGAGCCGTTCGGCGGCGGCGGCGGCGGCCTCGTTCGATTCGCGCGCCCGCCGGCCGAGCGCGTCGAGCTGCGCCTCCAGGGCGGCGGCCTGCGCGGCGGCGGTCAGCCCGGCCTGGTCCAGCCGTCGGCCGACTTCCTCGCTGTCGTTGCGGGCCTGCGGCATCGCCGCGATCAGTTCGCCGACGGTGGCGCGCGCCCGCTCGGCGGTGGCGGCGAGGTGGTCCGCCTGCGCCTCCGCCTGCACCACTTCGCGATGAAGGGCATGGCCGATCGCCTCGAACCGGGTCGCTGCGGCCGTGCCGGCGTCCAGCTGGGCCCCGATCGCCTCGCGCTGCGCGGTCAGCGTGCGCGACAGCGAGGCGATCCGGCGTTCGAGCGCTGCCGCCTCCGCCCGCATCGCCTGCGCCGACGCACCGAACCGCTGCGCCTCCGCCCGGCTGGTGCGTCGCGCCAGCAGCCAGACGATGCCGACCAGCGCGGGGGCGATGCACAGGGCGGTGAGGAACTGGACGAGATCGATCGGCGTCATCGATCCCAGCGCGTCGCGGACCAGCCAGGTCAGCCCGCCGGCCCAGACCAGCACGACCGCCCCCGCCAGCGCGGGGGCGATCCAGCCGCCCGCCGCGTTGTCCGTCGTGGCGGGATCGATCCCGTCCGCCGTCCGGTCCGCGCCGTCCTGTCCGGCCCAGCCACCGATCGCAGTCGGCCAGAGATCTTCATGCGTGTCGATGCGCGCGCCCATTACCGGCCCCCCGTTCATCGGCGCGGTTGTAGCATTTTTCTCCCGCAGGCAAAGTCCGTGTGTCACAATCCGTCCGATCGCCCCGTCCGATCGCCCTGCCGGGGCGGTCAACGCAACCTTAATCCCGATCGGGATAGGGGGTTGGGATGGCTTATGATCCTGGTGCAATCGATGCGACGCTGGCGGCGACCGTGGGGGACGAACCCGCGCTGATCGTCGAGTTGCGGCTGGCCTTCATCGCGGGTGCGGAGCGGACGCTGGGGCTGATGGAACTGGCGGGTGACAACGTCGACGAATGGCGCGGCGCGGCGCTCCGCCTGCATGGATTGGCCGCCAGCTTCGGCGCGGTCCGGCTGATGACGCTGGCACGTAGCGCGATCGACGGTCGCCCCGGCGATCTGTCCACCGTCGCCAAGCTGCGCCGGGCGATCGCCCGCCTGTGACGGGACCGTTGGCGGGAACGGATCGTCACGGATCGCCCGGATAACGGCCGCAACGGGCTTGCATCGTGGCGGCGCTTGCCTAACAGCCTGTCCGGATGCTCGCAGGGCTTCTTTTCGCAAATGACGAGGCGCTCGATCGTCCCGGCCAACTGACGGCGACGTTGCCGTTCGGCGGCGTGTGCCTGATCGAATATCAGGCGCGGCTGCTGGTCGCGGCGGGGGCCGCGCATGTGATCGTGTCGGTCGGTCGCCTGACCCCCGAACTGCTCGGCGCGCTGGGGCGGATCGGGAAACGGGGCGTGACGATCGATGCGGTCCGCACCGCTGCGGAAGCGTCGGAGAAACTGCATCCGCTGTCGCATGTCGTCATGCTGGCCGATGGCCTCATCACCACGCAGGAGGTGGTGGACCGGTTCGCGGTCGAACCCCGCGACGCGTTGCTCGTCCTGCCGGAAGAGGATGCCGCCCCGGCGTTCGAACGGATCGGCGGCCGCATGGCGTGGGCGGGCGTGGCGCGGATCGACGCCGCGCTGATCGCGGAGGTGGCGGCGCTGCCACGCGACTACGACCTGCAATCGACGACGTTGCGGCTGGCCGCCCAGGCCCTGGCTTCGCAGGTGCCGATCGCGCCCGCGATGCTGCATGACGGGCACGGTATCGAACATGCCAGCGCGGCGCTGGCGAAGCGGGGCCGGGCGATCCTGGCGTCGATCGCCGCGGACCGGCGCAACTGGTTCAACGGCTGGATCATCGCCCCTGTCGCGCGGCTGGCGGCACCGTGGCTGATGGACCGTGCGGTGCCGAGTGCAGTGCCCGCGGGCATCGGCGGCACCATCGGACTGGCGGGTGCGATCGCCGTGGTGCTGGGCACCCCGGCATCCGGGCTGGTCGCTGTGCTGGCAGGATGCGTGGGGCTGGGTCTTGGTCGCGTTCTGGCGGTGTTGCGCGACGAACAGGGGCTGGCGCGGGCGCAGGCCAGTGCGATGGCGATCCTGCCCGCGCTGGCGGTGGTGATGCTGGGTCTGGCGCTGGGCGGCGCGGAGGCGGGTGGTACGACCGGCCCCTTGCTGGCGCTGGCGTTGCTGTTCACCGGCGGGCTGGCGGAGCGGGCGATCGTGCCGCCGCTGCGCCGCCGCTGGTGGTCATCACCGCCCGCCTGCCTGACCGTGCTGACGGCGGTGACCCTGCTGGGATCGCCGGTCGCGGGGCTGGCGGCGGCGACGCTCTATGCCGCCGCGACGCTGATCGCGGTGGTGGAGACGTTGCGGCCCGACGCGTGACGGGACGTTAACCGGCGTCTGCTAATCCCCCTTGCCATGGTGGCCGGTCGAAACGATGACACAGGGCGGGGATGGGCCCCATATGGTTTGGCGACGCGGGTCGCCGCAGCCGAGGCGCGGGCACAGGCCGAACTGGATACCGCGATCGCGGATCTGGGCGTCGTCGAGGCGCTGCGGCTCGATGACCGGACACGGCTCGATATCGAAACGATGGTCGGTGGATTGGTGGCGACGATCGGCACGACGCTGCGTCGCCATGCCGCCCGTCTGCTGTCCGATCGGGATATCGATGGCGCCGCGGTATTGCGGCCGGTCGCCGAACTGATGCCGAGGCTGGTGGCTGCGGGTCTGCTGCGCGATCGCGCGCTCGTCGCCGCGCTGGTCCGCCGCGCCCGTCATGACCAGATCGCCGCCGCGCTGCCCTTGTTGCCGACGGCGGACGCGACACCCGGCCTGCTGATCCGTCTGGCGGGAGACGCCGATGCGGAAGTCGCCGAGGCGGCGCTCGCGCTGCTGGGGCTGGACGGTCGTCGGCGAGACGCGTGGGAGCAGGGCGGGGCCGGCCCGGTCGGTCTCCCGGTGGCGCTCCATAGCCGGGTCGCCTGGCACGTGGCGGCGGTGTTACGGGCGGACGATGGCAGCGCGGCGGTAACGCGGGCCGTCGATCGCGCACTGGCGGAGGCGACCGGCCGCCTGCTTGCCGGCCATGACGATGACAAGACCGCCGATGCCGTCGCCCTCAGGCTGGCGACCGCGCTCGATCCTCGTGCGAACGAGATCGTCGCGCTGCTCGTGGCGGCGATCGACGATCGGCGACTCGATCTGTTCACTGCGTTGATCGCACACGCGTTGGATATCGGGATGCCGGACATGCGGGCGATCGTGATCGATCCGGTCGGCGACCGGCTGTGGCTGGCCCTGCGGGCATTGTCGGTCGATCGTACCGGTCTGGCCCGGATCGCGTTGGCGCTGGCGGATGCCGATCGGCGTCGCGACATCGACGGCTTCGCCGCGCAACTGGATGCGATCGCCGCTGTTCCGGCGGCTGAGGCGGCAGCCATACTCTCACCGCTGGCACTGCCGGCCGCGTTCCACGCCGCGATCCAGGCGACGGGGCAGCGAGCCCGGTGATGACGACGCTCGATCTGCCGGTCGACGATCTGACCGCCTATGCGGTGATCGATCGTGACGGGCGGCTTCTGTCCGCCGATGCTGCGATCGCGGGGCTGAACGGGCGGGCCGGCGGCGTCCTCGGCCTGCCGCTGGCGGTGCCGCAACTGGCGGCGGCCGTGTGGCTGACGCAGCGGCTGGGCATTGCGGTCAGCCGCCGCCTGATCGTGGCGGACGAGGAAGCGGATGTCGAACTGCACATCCGGGTCGAGCCGGAGGGTAATCACATCCAGCTGGCCGTAAGCGGCTGGACCCTGCGTCCCGTCTGGCGGCCGGGTCCCGGCATGATGCCCGCCCACCGCGCCGACGATGGTCTGGCCTGGGAAACGGATGCCGCGTTGCGTTTCGTTTTCCTCGCCAGCCGGGAAGGGGCGGATCAGGGATTCGATCCGGTAACGATGCTCGGCCGCCCGTTGACCGCGCTGTTCCGGTTCGATGACGGCGCCGCGTCGATCCTCGACGCGCTGGCCGGGCGACGCCGCCGGATCGAACAGGCCGCGGTGAACCGGATCACCGGGCGGGGGATGATCCTGTCCGCGACGCTGCGCACCGATCCGATGGGCGGCGTGGCGGGTCTGATCGGTACCGCTCGCCTCGCCCCCGTCGATCCGCCGGGTGAGGACGTGCTCGCCACCGCCTTCACCGCCGGGCTTGATCGGGCGTTGCGCACCTCACTGGCCCGCATCGTCGATGAGGCGGATGCGATCGGCATCCGGCAGGACGGGCCGATCGCCACTGATTATGCCGATTATGCCGGCGACATCGCCAGCGCGGGGCGGCATCTGATGGGGCTGATCGACGACCTGATCGACCTTCAGGCGATCGAACGGCCGGACTTCGTCCCCACTGCGGAACCCGTCGATCTGGCTGATCTGGGGCGCCGGGCGGCGGGGCTGCTTGCGGTACGTGCCGATCATGCCGGGGTGAGGATCCAACGTCCTGACGCCGAGGCGCGGGTGCCGTGCGTCGGCGATCCCCGTCGCGTGCTGCAAATTCTCGTCAATCTGGTCGGCAACGCCCTGCGTTATAGCCCGATGGGCGGATCGATTGCGATCGATACCGACTGGTCGGCCGCCGCCGCCCGGATCACCGTGGCCGATCGCGGCAAGGGGATCGCCGCCGAAGATCAGGCGCGCATATTCGGCAAGTTCGAACGGGTCGATCCGGGGGAGGCAGGCGGCAATGGCCTGGGCCTGTTCATCGCCCGCCGGCTGGCCACCGCGATGGGGGGCGACCTGACCGTGGAAAGTGCCCTCGGCGAAGGCGCACGCTTCACCCTGACCCTACCGGCGCGGCAGGCGTCGGGCGACCAGCAGTAACAGCAATCCGACGACCGCGACCGCGGCGCCGTAATCCGCCCATGGCCGCTGATCGAGCATGAAGCTCGACCGCGGCCAATGGATATAGCCCAGCCCCTGGCCGATCCACAACGCCCCCGTCAGCGCACAGACGACGCCGAGGACAAGGATGATGGGCCGGAGGCTGCGCATCGCCGCTTACCGGTCGGCCAGCGGTACGTAGGAGCGCTGCGTCGGGCCGCTGTACAGCTGACGCGGGCGGCCGATCTTCTGGTCCGGATCGGTGATCATCTCGTTCCACTGCGCGACCCAGCCGACGGTGCGGGCCAGCGCGAACAGCACGGTGAACATCGAGGTCGGGAAGCCGATCGCCGACAGGATCACGCCCGAATAGAAGTCGACGTTCGGGAACAGCTTCTTCTCAACGAAGTAATCGTCGCTGAGCGCGATTTCCTCCAGCCGCAGCGCCGTTTCGAACAGCGGATCGTTCACGTTCAGCGCGTCGAACACCTCGCGCACGGTCTTCTGCATCACCGTCGCGCGGGGGTCGTAGTTCTTGTAGACGCGGTGACCGAAGCCCATCAGGCGGAACGGATCGTTCTTGTCCTTGGCGCGGGCGATATACTCCGGAATCTTGTCCGGCGTGCCGATCTCCCGCAGCATGTTGAGTGCCGCCTCGTTGGCGCCGCCATGCGCCGGGCCCCACAGGCAGGCGATGCCCGCCGCGATGCAGGCGAACGGATTGGCGCCCGACGATCCGGCCAGCCGGACGGTCGAGGTCGATGCGTTCTGCTCGTGATCGGCGTGGAGGATGAAGATACGGTCCATCGCCTTCTCGACCGCCGGGTTCACCTCGTACGGCTCGGCGGGAACGCCGAAGGTCATGCGCAGGAAATTGCCGGTGTAGGACAACGAATTGTCCGGATACACGAAGGGCTGGCCGACGCTGTACTTGTACGCCATCGCCGCGATCGTGGGGATCTTGGCGATCAGGCGATGCGACGCGATCACGCGCTGTGCCGGATCGTGGATATCGGTCGAGTCGTGATAGAAGGCGGACAGCGCGCCGACGACGCCGCACATGATCGCCATCGGGTGCGCATCGCGGCGGAACCCGCGGAAGAACGCCGCCAGTTGCTCGTGCACCATCGTGTGGCGGGTGATCGTGCGATCGAACGTGGCCAGCTGGTCGCCGTCCGGCAGCTCGCCGTTCAGCAGCAGATACGCCACTTCCATGAAGCTGGACTGTTCGGCCAGTTCGCCGATCGGATAGCCGCGATGCAGCAGCACGCCCTGATCGCCATCGATATAGGTCAGCTTCGACTGGCACGACGCGGTCGAGGTGAAGCCGGGGTCGTAGGTGAAGTTATCCGTCTGGGCATAGAGCTTGCGGATATCGATCACATCCGGGCCGATCGTGCCCGACATGACCGGATATTCGAAATCCTTGCCGGTCAGGGAGAGCTTTGCAGCATCGGTCATTCCACGCATCCTTTGTGCTGGCGGGTCATGGTATCAGGCGGCCATGCGGTCGGCGATGCGACCCAGGCTTTCCTCGCGCCCTAGAAGGACGAGAACGTCGAAGATGCCGGGCGAGGTCTTGCGCCCGGTCAGCGCGGCGCGCAGCGGCTGCGCGGCCTGACCGAGCTTCACGCCCCGTGACTCGGCCACGCCGCGTACCGCGGCTTCGAGCGCCTCCGTATCCCAGTCGTCCACCGCGTCAAGCGCTGCATGGAGATCGGATAGGATTGCCGGCGCCTCACCGGCCAGCAGCGGCGCCGCCGCCTCGTCGATCGTGAGGGGGCGGGCGGCGAACAGGAAGCCGGTGGCATCGGTCAGTTCGATCAGGTTGGCGGCACGCGGTTTCAGCGCGGGCATCGCCGCGGTCAGCAGCGCAGTATCCGCCTGGCCGCCCAGCCGGTCCGCCACCAGGGCCGCCAGCCGGGCATCGTCCGCCTCGCGGATGTAATGGCCGTTCAGGTTTTCGAGCTTCTTCAGGTCGAACCGCGACGGGCTCTTGCCGACCGCGCCCAGATCGAACCACTTCACCGCCTCGTCGCGCGCGATGATCTCCGCATCGCCGTGGCCCCAGCCCAGCCGGAGCAGGTAATTGCCCAGCGCCTCGGGCAGGATGCCCAGTTCGTCGCGATATGCCTCGATCCCGACCGCGCCGTGGCGCTTGGACAGCTTCGCTCCGTCCGATCCGTGGATCAGCGGGATATGGGCATGGACCGGTACGTTCCAGCCATTGGCGGTGTAGATCGGCAACTGGCGGAACGCGTTGTTCAGGTGGTCGTCACCGCGGATGACGTGCGTCACCCCCATGTCGTGATCGTCGACGACGACCGCGAGCATATAGGTTGGCGTACCGTCGGACCGCAGCAATACGAGATCGTCCAGTTCGGCATTCTGGACGGTGACCGGCCCTTGCACCCGGTCCTCGATCGTCGTCGCCCCTTCCTGCGGCGCGCGCAGGCGGACGACGTAGGGAAGGTCGGCGGGGGCATCGGTCCGGTCGCGCCAGGGGCTGCGGATACGCAACGGCTGTTTTGCTGCCTGCGCCGCAGCGCGCTGCGCGGCGATCTCGTCGGCGGTCATGTAGCAGCGATACGCATGGCCGGCGGCGACCATCGCATGCGCGACCTCGGCATGGCGGTCGGCGCGGGCGAACTGGAACACCGCATCGCCGTCCCAGTCCAGCCCCAGCCAGCGCATGCCGGCCAGGATCGCGTCGATCGCCGGCTGGGTCGAGCGCGCCCGGTCGGTATCCTCGATCCGCAGCAGGAACCGCCCGCCATGATGGCGCGCGAACAGCCAGTTGAACAGCGCGGTGCGCGCTCCGCCGATATGCAGGAAACCGGTCGGCGACGGCGCGAAGCGCGTCACCACATCGGTGGACATTGCGGGTGCCGCAGCGGCACCCCGTTCGGTTGTTGCGCCCAAGCGCACATGCTCCCAGACTGGATGATCGATGGCCGGTTCAGCCGTGAACGCCCCTAGCATGCACCTCCCCCGGCGACAAATGTCGCTGGCGCCGATGGCCGCTGCGATCGAGCGGCGGCTGGAGGCGGAGCGTGACCGCCTGCCGTTAGGGCTGCCGGTGATGCTGGGTGCCGGTGTGGCCGCCTGGTTCGCGCTGCCGCGCGCCGCGTGGTGGAGCGCCAGCGCACTGGCGTTGCTCGCCTTCGGACTGGCGGCTGCGGCCCTGGGGCGGGGCGGGCGGTCCGCGCGGACCCTGATGATCGGCGCCCTGGCGATGGCGGCGGGGCTGGGCCTTGTCTGGTTGCGCGCCGAACGGGTCGCCGCGCCGGTGCTTGCACGCCCTGCGGTGGTAGAGATGACGGCCCGCGTCGTACGGGTGGAGTCGCTGGCCGCGCGTGATCTGGTTCGGCTGACGCTGCTTCCCGGTGTCGCCGATTTGCCGCCGCGCGTTCGCGTCAACCTCGCCACCGCGGACGTGCCGGCGGGTATTGGCCCGGGGGCGACGATCCGCCTGCGGGCGCGGCTGATGCCGCCGCCCGAAGCGGCCGTGCCCGGCGCCTATGATTATGCGCGGGTGGCATGGTTCACGGGCATCGGCGCGACCGGTCGCGGCTTCGCACCCGTCGTCATGCTGACGCCGTCGCGGGGGCAATCCGGCCTCCGCACCCGATTGGGCGCGCACATCACCCAACGGATCGCCGGCAGCGCGGGTGGCATCGCATCCGCCCTGGCGACGGGCGATACCGGCGCCATCACGCAGACGGATGCGGATGCGATGCGCGCGGCGGGGCTGGCGCATCTGCTGTCGGTCAGCGGGTTGCACATCACCGCCGTCGTCACCGCGACGATGGTGATCGTGCTGCGGTTGCTGGCGCTGGTGCCGGCCCTCGCGCTCAGGGTTCGATTGCCGTTGGTGGCGGCAGGGGCGGGGGCGCTTGCCGCGATCGGCTATACATTGCTGACGGGCGCGGAGGTGCCGACGATCCGGTCGTGCGTCGCGGCGCTGCTGGTGCTGGTTGGGCTGGCGCTGGGACGGGAGGCGATGACGCTGCGGCTGGTCGCGGCCGGCGCGCTCGTCGTGGTGATGGTCTGGCCGGAGGCGGTGGCGGGGCCGAGTTTCCAGCTGTCCTTCGCGGCGATCACCGCGATCGTGGCTCTGCACGAGCATCCCGCCTTGCGTGCCTTCGCGATGCCGCGTGACGAGGCGTGGTGGCGACGGCTGGCGCGGGGCGGGGCGCTGTTGCTGGCGACCGGCGTGGTGGTGGAGGCGGCGCTGATGCCCATCGCCGCCTATCACTTCCACAAAGCGGGGTTGTACGGCGCCCTCGCCAATATCGTTGCGATCCCATGGACGACCTTCGTGGTGATGCCGCTGGAAGTGCTGGCACTGTTGCTGGATGCGGTCGGGCTGGGTGGGCCGATATGGTGGCTGGTGGCGCATGCGATCACGGCGCTGCTCTGGCTGGCGCGGACCGTCGCGGCGGCACCGGGTGCGGTATCGGCGGTGCCGGTGATGCCGGACGGGGCGTTCGCCTTGATGGTGATCGGTGGGCTGTGGCTGGCACTGTGGCGGACCGGGTGGCGGCGATGGGGTCTGGTGCCGCTTGCAGTCGGCACGATCTGGGCGCTGACGGTACCGCTGCCCGATCTGCTGGTGACGGGCGATGGTCGTCATGCCGCGATCCGTACCGCGACGGAGATATCGCTCCTACGAGACCGAACGGGTGATTACATGCGCGCGGTGCTGGGCGAGACGGGCGGTGCCGATGGCGAGCCCGGTCTGCTGTCAGAGACGACGACCGCCCGCTGCACGGCCGATCTGTGTCTAGCGGCGGTCGGTCGCTGGCGGGTGCTGATGACCCGCAGTATCTATCTGGTGCCGGTCGACGAACTAGCTGCCGCCTGTCGCACCGCCGATGTCGTGGTCAGCGAACGACGGTTGCCCCGGACCTGCCAGCCACGCTGGCTTCGCCTCGATCGCCCGACGCTGGCACGCACCGGCGGGATAACGGTGAATTTCGCCCGCAACACCATCAGGACGGTAAGGACAGCAGATGACGAGCATCCCTGGCGCCAACCGCCGACTTTAATGCCACCCCGTCCATTCCGACAGGAAAGCCGATCCGTCCGGCCGTTCCGGCGGGACGGATCGGGATACCGTCAGTCGTACCGGCGCAATATACCCGACAACTTGCCCTGAATCCGTACCTGCTGCGGCGAATAACGCTGCGGATCATAGGCACGGTTGGCAGGATCGAGGCGTACCATCGCCCCTTCGCGACGAAAATATTTCAGCGTCGCCTCGGCCTCCTCGATCAGCGCGACGACGATCTCGCCGTCCCGTGCCACTTCGGTGCGCCGGACCAGCGCATAGTCACCGTCGAGGATACCTGCCTCGACCATCGAATCACCCGCCACTTCCAGCGCATAGTGATCGCCGGCACCCAGCAAGGCAGCCGGTACGGCGAGCATCGTCGATCCCTCGAACGCCTCGATCGGCACACCGGCGGCGATACGACCATGCAAGGGGATCTCGACCACGTCGTTCGCGGCGGGCACCACCGACGGCGCGGCGGCGGGCACCGTCGCCTTGGGGCGGGGAGGCTTCTTCTCGGCGCGCTCCGGCATCCGCAACACCTCAAGCGCGCGGGCGCGATTGGGCAGGCGGCGGATGAAGGCACGCTCCTCCAGCGCGGAGATCAGACGATGCACGCCCGACTTCGACTTCAGGTCGAGTGCCTCCTTCATTTCCTCGAACGAGGGGGAGACACCCGTTTCATTCAGCCGGTCATTGATGAAGCAGACCAGTTCGTGCTGCTTGCGCGTAAGCATACCCAGACTCCGTCGGGAACAGACTGGGAACTGATACGGAACGACAGGGCTTGCGTCAAGCGATCACTAGGATTTCCGCCGATTCGCCCGCCATTGCCGTTTGGGCATGCGCCGGGCGGATGACGAGGCAGGTCGACCGGGCCAGCGTCAACAGCATGGAGCTGTCCTGGATGGTCGAGGCGAAGATTCGTCCGTCGCGCAGTTCGGCGCGCAGATAATCGATCCGCCCCTGATTGGCCGGCAGGTCTTCGCCCAGCACCGCGCTGGTCACGACCGGCAACGGATCACGTGCGCCACCCAGATGCGCCACCATCGGCAGGACGAACAACAGCGCCGTCACGAAGGCGGAAACGGGATTGCCGGGCAACCCCAGCACCACCGCATCGCCCAGCCGCCCCGCCATCATCGGCTTGCCCGGCCTGAGCGCGATCCGCCAGAAATCGATGTTGCCGCCCGCCGCCTCGATCGCGGGGCGGACGAGATCGTGATCGCCGACCGAAGCGCCACCCGTGGTCACGAGCAGATCGGCCCGAACGCCCGCAAACGCCTCGCGCAGCACGTCCAGCCGGTCGGGCAGGATACCCAGGTCGATCAGATCGACGGGCAATCCGGCCAGCATCGCCGCCAGCATCGCGCCGTTCGATTCGGGCAACGCCGCGCCATCGGGGTCGCTGCCCGGCGGCACCAGTTCGTCGCCTGTCGCCGCGATCGCGACGCGCACACGGCGGCGCACCGGCAATTCGCCATGCCCTCCCGTGGCCGTCACGGCGATCCGTGCCGGGGTCAGCCGATCCCCCGCCGCGACCAGCCGGTCACCCTGGGCGAAGTCCAGCCCCCGGCGGCGGACGTTGCGCCCCAAGTTCGGCGGACCTTCCCCCGCCAGCATCAACCGCTCGTCATCCCGTGCGGCCTCTTCCTGCACCAATACCGTATCGGCGCCGGCGGGCATCGCCGCACCGGTGAATATCCGCGTCGCCTCCCCCGGCCCGACCGATCCGGCGAACGGGTTTCCCGCCGCGCTCTCGCCGATCACCCGCCATGGGCCGGGCAGATCGGCGAAGCGGATCGCATAACCGTCCATCGCCGACAGATCGGCGGCCGGCTGGGTGCGCCGCGCCGCGATGTCCGCCGCCGCCCATCTTCCGGCCGCGACCCGCAACGGCACTTTCTCCGCGGCGACCGGACGGACCATCGCGAACAGCCGCGCCTGTGCCTCGGCGACCGGCAGAAGCGGCGGACTACCCGACATCGGTCGCGGTCCAGTCGCCGGACTTGCCGCCGCTCTTGCTCAACAGGCGTATGCCATCGATCACCATCGCCTTGTCGACCGCCTTCACCATGTCATGGATCGTCAGCAGCGCGACGGAGACGGCGGTCAGCGCCTCCATCTCCACACCCGTCCGCCCGGTGGTGGCGCAGGTGGCGGTCACCGCGACCCCGTCGTCCAGCACCGCCAGGTCGATCGCCACGCGCGACAGCGGCAGCGGATGGCATAGCGGGATCAGTTCCGCCGTCCGCTTCGCCGCCATGATCCCCGCGACGCGCGCGACCGCGAGCACGTCGCCCTTGTTCGCGGCGGCATCGCGGACCAGCGCCAGCGCGGCCGGCGTCATGGAGATGCGGCCGGTGGCGACGGCCTCTCGCGTAGTGACGGCTTTGGCGCCGACATCGACCATGCGCGCGGCGCCGGTATCGTCGAGATGGGTCAGGCTGGTCATGATCCGCGCGGTAACGCACGAAGCCGGGCAGGTGAACCGGACCCCACACGAATTAGTCGCAACTCCCGCCCCGATCCGGCCGTTGGATGGTTCATGAAGGATTATGACGAACAGCTCGCCGCGCTTCAGCTCGCGCTGCTGCGTACCCAGCAGGCGATGATCGAGGCCGGCACCCGTGCCGTCATCCTGCTGGAGGGGCGCGACGCCGCCGGCAAGGATGGCACGATCAAGCGGCTGACCGAGCATCTTACGCCGCGGGCCACCCGTGCCGTCGCGCTGCCCAAGCCGACCGACCACGAGCGTGGGCAGTGGTATTTCCAGCGATACGTCGCGCATCTGCCGGGTGCGGGCGAACTCGTGATCTTCAACCGCTCATGGTACAATCGCGCCGGGGTGGAGGTGGTGATGGGCTTTTCCACCCCGGCCGAACAGGCGCAGTTCCTGCGCGATGCGCCCGATGTGGAACGGATGCTCGTCGAAAGCGGCATCCGCATCATCAAGATCTGGCTCGACATCGATCGCGACGAGCAGAAGGAACGTCTGGCCGAACGGCACGACGATCCGCTGAAGGCGCTGAAGATATCCGACATGGATGCCGTCGCGCAGGCACGGTGGAGCGATTATTCCGCCGCCCGCGATACGATGCTGGTCCGCACGCACCTCCCGATCGCGCCGTGGTACGTCGTGCGTGCCAATCACAAGAAGCCCGCACGCCTCGCGGTGATGCGGCATATCATCCGCCTCCTCGCGCCGTCCGTGATCGCCAAGGACGTGGACGGTCCCGACCCCGCGATCCTGTTTCCGTTCGAGAAGCAGGCGCTGACCGATGGCCGGCTGTCGCCCTAGGCGACCAACGACCGCGTCGCCGCCTCGACATCGGGTTGCCGCATCAGCGCCTCGCCGATCAGGAAGCAATGGACGCCGTGCGCGGCCATCGCGTCCAGATCGGCACGGGTCGACAGGCCGCTTTCGGCCACGAACGTGCAGTCCGCCGGCACCAGCGCCTTGAGGCGGTACGACCGGGTCACGTCGACCGAGAAATCCCGCAGGTCGCGGTTGTTGCAACCGATCAGGCGTGAGCGCAGCGTCAGCGCCCGCTCCAGTTCCGCCTCGTCATGCACCTCGACCAGCACGTCCATGCCCTGTTCGATCGCCGCCGCCTCGATCTCGGCCAGCGTGCCGTCGTCCAGCGCACCGACGATCAGCAGGATCGCATCGGCACCCAGCGCGCGTGATTCCGCCGCCTGCCATGGATCGACCATGAAATCCTTGCGGATCACCGGAAGGGAAACCGCCCCCCGCGCCGCGACCAGGTAATCGTCCGCTCCCTGAAAAAACCGCTCGTCGGTCAACACCGACAGGCAGGCGGCACCGCCGGCCTGATAGGCGCGGGCATGGGCGGGCGGATCGAAATCGGGGCGGATCAGGCCCTTGGATGGGCTGGCCTTCTTCACCTCGGCGATCAGCGCATGGCCCGGCGCGGCATCCAATGCCAACCGGAAGCCGCGCGGCCGCTCCGCCGCGGCGATCCGGGCCGTCAGATCGGCGTCGCTCAGGGCCGCCTTGCGCGTAGCGACTTCATCCCGCTTGTGCGCGATGATCGTGTCGAGAACAGTCATGAATAGGCGATCCACCGGTCGAGCAGCCGTCCCGCGGCGCCATTGTCGAGCATCTCCGCCGCCAGCGCGGCGGCATCGGGCAGGGCAGGGGCCGCATCGGCCAGCACCAGCGCGGCGGCGGCGTTGAGCAGCACCGCTTCCCGGTACGCGCCATGCTCGCCTGCCAGCAGGCGTCGCAGCGCCTGTGCGTTATGCAGCGGATCGCCGCCACGGATCGCCTCGACCGGATGACGGGTCAGGCCTGCGTCTTCGGGTACGATCCGCGTCGGCAGGGTTACGGCACCTACCGTGGCGACCAGGCTGCCCCCCGCGCCGGACAGTTCGTCCAGCCCCTCCTCGCCCGAGACGACCAGCGCCGCTTCGGTGCCCAGTTGCTCCAGCGCTTCGGCATAGACCGTCGCATAGTCGGGACGGGCAATGCCGATTAGCTGCCGCGCGACGCGCGCGGGATTGGCGAGCGGCCCCATCAGGTTGAAGATCGTCCGCCGGCCGATGCGGCGGCGGATCGGCGTGATCCGCGCCATCGCCGGATGGTGGTTGGCCGCAAACAGGAAACAGATGCCGAGATCGTTCAGGCTCGCTTCCGCACAGGCGCCCGCGCGGGCCATGTCGAGCCCCAGCGCCTCCAGCGTGTCGGCCGCGCCCGCCTTGGACGAGGCGGCGCGATTGCCGTGCTTGGCCACCGGCACGCCGCATGCCGCCACCACCAGCGATACCGCGGTCGAGACGTTGAGCGTATGATGGCCGTCACCGCCGGTGCCGCACACGTCGACCGCCCCGGCTGGCGCGGTGATCGGGATCAGCCGTGCCCTGAGCGCCCGCGCGGCTTCCGCGATCTCGACAGAGGTTTCGCCACGATCGGTCAGCCCGATCAGGAACGTCGCGATCGCCGCGTCATCGGCATGGCCATCGAGGATATCGGCGAAGGCGAGCGCGGCGCTTTCCCGGGACAGCGGCGTCGATGGATCGGGCAGCGCGGCCATCGTCGTCACGCCATTTCCCTGACCGCCATGCCCGCCGCGCGCATGAAATTGGCGAGCATCGCATGGCCATGTTCGGTGGCGATGCTTTCGGGGTGGAACTGCACGCCATGGATCGGCAACGTCGCATGGCGGAACCCCATCACCGTGCCGTCCTCCGCGCGGGCGTTGACCAGCAGGTCGCCGGGAATGTCGTTGACGATCAGCGAGTGATAGCGGGTGGCGACAAAGGGGGATGGCAGATCGGCGAACAGCCCGCTGCCGTCATGCAGCACGGGCGATGTCTTGCCGTGCATCAGTCCGCCACGCTCCACCGTACCGCCGAAATGCTGCCCGATCGCCTGATGGCCGAGGCATACACCGAGCAACGGTCGCTTCGCCTCGGCACAGGCGGCGACGAGGTCGAGGCTGATGCCGGCTTCGTTCGGGGTGCAGGGGCCGGGTGAAATCAGGAACGCCTCTGCCCCCGACGACAGCGCCTGCCCCGCCGACATCGCATCGTTGCGCACCACCTCCACCTCCGCCCCCAGTTCCTGAAGGTAATGGACGAGGTTCCAGGTGAAGCTGTCGTAATTATCGATTACGAGGATCATCGCCTGCCCATAGCCGCCTGAAACATTCCCGCAACCCGCCCTTGCGGCCCGATGTCGCGAAAGACGATCGGGACGGAGCCGGCGGGACCGCCGGACGTTGTACGTTTGAAGGAGTTCGATCCATGATTCGCCTCACCTTAGCCGTCGCGTTGATGGCCGTTCCGGCGATCGCCGGGGCGCAGACGTCCGCCGGCGCGGCGGGTTCGCCGCCGCAGCGTATCCGCAGCGTGCAACTAACCGCCGGACAGCAATGCCCGAAGGGGGAGGGGGACGAGATCGTCGTCTGTTCGCCCGCCGAGGAACCCTATCGGATTCCCAAGAGCCTGCGTGACAGCGGACCGATTCGGGCGCAGAATCAGAGCTGGGTCAACCGGGTCGCCGATATCGACCAGACCGGGCGTGTCGCGGGCGGTATCCCCAATACCTGTTCGCCGATCGGCAATGGCGGACAGACCGGCTGCTCGGTACTTGCCGCCAAGCGTTGGGCGGCGGAGAAGCGGGCACAACGACAGGCCGAATCATCGATCCCCTGATCCCGGGTCGTCGACAGGAACAGGGGCGCGCGGCCTTACTGTCCGAAGCCGCTTTCCGCCGCCCGCGCTACCGCCTCGCGGGCGGCGGCCAGGATCGCGCCGGCCTTCGCCTCGCATTCCCGCTGTTCATATTCGGGAACGGAATCGGCGACGATGCCCGCACCCGCCTGCACATGGATCGTCCCGTCCTTCACCACGGCGGTGCGTAGGACGATGCACGAATCCAGCGATCCGTCCGGGGAGAAATAGCCGACGCCGCCGGCATAGGCACCGCGCCGTTCCGGCTCCAGTTCGGCGATGATCTGGCAGGCCCGCACCTTCGGCGCCCCGCTCACCGTGCCGGCCGGGAACCCCGCGAACATCGCATCCAGCGCATCGCGGCCCGGTGCCAGCCGTGCCGTGACGTTCGAGACGATGTGCATGACATGGCTGTAGAACTCGACGGTATAGCTGTCCGTCACCCGCACACTGCCCGGCGCGGCCGCGCGGCCGGCATCGTTGCGACCCAGATCGAGCAGCATCAGGTGTTCGGCGCGTTCCTTCGGATCGGCGAGCAGGCTGGCCCGATTGGCCTCGTCCTCGCGTGCCGTCTTGCCGCGCGGGCGGGTGCCGGCGATCGGGCGGACGGTGATCTCGCCGTCCCGCACCCGCACCAGGATTTCGGGGCTCGACCCGATCAGCGCGAAACCCGGCAGGTCGAGATGATAGAGGAAAGGCGACGGATTGATCCGCCGCAGGCTGCGATAGAGCTCGAACGGCGGTAGCGCGAACGGCGCGGTGAAGCGCTGGGCCAGCACCACCTGAAAGATATCGCCCGCCGCGATATAGTCCTTCGCCGCCGCCACCATCGCCGGATAGCGATCGGGCGGCAGGATCGGGGTATAGACCGGTTCGGGCAGGTGGGCGCGCACCGGCGGCGGCAGCGCCGCATCCGCCAGCCGCGCCGCGACCGCATCCAGCCGATCTTCCGCCGCCGTCACGATCGCGTCCGGATCGCGCGAGGGATCGGGCCACGCGGGGGCGACCAGATACAGCACATCCGCCAGCCGGTCGAACGCGAGCAGCACCGTCGGCCGCACGAACATCATGTCGGGCAAACCGAGCGGATCGGCCGCGGGCTGCGCCAGCTTCTCGACCAGCCCGACCGTCTCATAGCCAAAATAGCCGACGAGGAAGGCCAGCGCCCGGGGCAATTCGTCAGGCACGTCGCACCGGCAATCCGCGACCAGCGCGCGCAGGGCATCCAGCGTCGGCGCGGCGCAGGGTTCCCATGCCTCCGCATCCCTCGCCCAATGGCGGTTGATCGCGGCGTCGTTGCCCTGTGCCCGGAAGACGAGGTCGGGGGCGAGCCCGATCCAGCTGTAGCGGCCCCGGATCGCACCACCCTCGACCGATTCGAGCAAGAAATCGCCGCGACCCGGCTCCATCAGCCGCAGCGCGGCGGCGACGGGCGTCTCGGTGTCAGCCACCTGTCGGCGCCAGACCAGCGCCGGCCGCCCTGCCGCCAGGGTGGTGCGGGGATCAGTTATCGGAGCCACCCTGACCAGACAGTTCGTCGCGCACCCGCTTCAGCGCCGCCGCATCGGTCTTGACGCCGATGCCGGCACGTACCGCGCGGGCGAACTGCTCGGCATATTCCGCGCCCATGCCACGCCCCAGCTCGGACTTGGCGGAGGCGAGGATCGCGCGATTGCGGCTGGCATCGCCCGGCGTGTTGCGGTCGAGCCGCACGATGATCCAGCCGGTGCCCTGCGGTGCCTCGGTCAGCTTGGCGGTGCGCGGCGCCATGCTGAACATCATCACCATCGCCGGATCGGGCGGCCCTTCCTGTCGCCCCAGATCGGCCCGGGTGCCACCGATCGCGCGCACCGGGGGCAGGGCCACGCCGGCCTGCGTCAGTGCCTGTGCCATCGGCATGCCGCCGTTCACCTTCGCCAGCACGGCGTTGGCGATCCGGCGCGCGGCCTGACGGCTGCGGTCCGCCCGGAAAGCGGCGGCGACCTCGTCGCGCACCGCGGCCAGCGGGCGCGGCGCGGCCGGCGTCACCTGACCGACCGCGACGATCGCGAAGCCGCCGTCCTGCCCGGTCTGCACCAGCTGCGGGCCGTCGCCATCCTCTGCGGTGAAGGCGGCGGCTGCGAGCGGAACCAGCGCCGGGTCGGCGGCACCGGGGGCGTCGGGATTCGTGCCCTGCGCGGTCAGTGCCGGAGTGGTCTGTGCCTGAAGCCTGGCGTCCTTCACCGCCTCATCGAAGGTCGCGCCGTTACCCAGCGCATCGTCAATCGAATCGTGCAACTGGGACAAGGCCTCGGCGGTCTTGCGCGCGGTGATCGCGGTTGCGAGCTCGCCGCGCACCTGCGCCAGCGTCCGCCCGGCGACCTGTTCGATCCCCTCGACCCGCGCCACGGTGAAGCCCAGCGGGCCGCGCACCGGCCCGACCACGGCACCCTTGCCCGCCGCGAAGACGGCATCGGCGATCGCCGGCGCGGTCTGCGCGGCATAGCCTGCCTTGTCCTGCGCCGACAGCGTCGATGCCTCCAGCCCGCCGGCACGCGCCGCGTCGGCCAGCGAGGTGCCGCCCCGCACCTTGGCCGCCAGCGCTTCGGCCGCGGCGCGGTCGGCGACGATCACCTGCGCGATCGTGCGCTTCTCGGCCGCCTGATACTTCGCGCGATCGGCCTGATAGGCCTGGGCGATCTCCGCCTCGGTCGGTGCGACCCGCGCGCGGACCTGTTCCGGCGTGACCAGCGCGTAACGGATCGTGCGGCGTTCCGGGATGCGATAGCGTTGCAGATTGCGCGCATACCAGGTCGCGATCTCCGCTTCGGTAGGCGCCGGGCCGGCCGGGATCGCCGCGACGGGGATGAAGCCGACCTTGCCCTCACGCTTTTCGAGCAGCAGCGAGGCATAGGGCAACGCCAGTTGCTCGCCGATCTGCGCCGCGCCGATCGTCGGGGCGGTCAGTTGCTGCACCAGCGTGTCGCGCGCGATGTCGCGGCGGATGCCGGCATCGGTCAATTTCCGCTCGGACAGGATGCGGCGGTACAGATTTTCGTCGAACTTGCCGGTCGGCCCCTGCAAGCCGGGAATGCTGGCGATCTGGCCATCGACCAGCCGCTTCGACACGATCATGCCCTGCTGGCGGCCGAATTCGGCCAGCGCATAGCTGGTGATCATCCGGTCGAGCGAGGCATCGAGCTGCCCGGACGCGAGATAGCCCGCCATGTCCGCCTGCGGATTGCGCTGGCGGGCGGCGGCGACCTCGTCACCGGCGCGCTGGCGCAGTTCGGCCACGGTCACCTCCTGCTTGCCGACGGTCGCCACGTCGTTGCCGCCAAGGCCACCGCCGCCACCGAACGTCCCCGCCAGGTTCGATACGTCGCCCGCCGCGAAGGCGAACGCGATCATGCCCAGCACGATGAAGGTCACGACAAGGCCGGCCCGTGAATTGATGATGCGTCGGAAGAAGCTGAGCATGAAGGACCGTTCGCCAGAAATCAGCGGTTGCCTTAGGCTGCGGGCGGGCGGGCTTCAAGCACCGCGCGTAACTCGCTAGGGCGGGGGCTCATCACGGGAGGACGGGAATGCGGCGCAAGCTGGTAGCGGGTAACTGGAAGATGAACGGATCGCTGGCGGCGCTGTCCGAACTGGATGCGATCGGTGCGGCGGCGATGGCGGCACCGGGCGTGGACGTGGCGGTGGCGGTGCCGTTCACCCTGATCCACCCCGCCGCCGTCCGCGCGCCCGGGCTGGCGATCGGGGCGGAAGACGTTCACGAGGCGGATTCGGGGGCGCATACCGGCTGCGTGTCGGCGGCGATGGTGCGTGAGGCGGGGGCGGTCTTCACCATCGCGGGGCACAGCGAGCGCCGCGCCGATCAGGGCGAGAACAGCCACGACGCCTGGGCGAAGGCCGCCGCCGCGCATCGCCACGGCCTGTCGGTGATCCTGTGCTGCGGCGAGACGGAGGCGGAGCGCAATGCCGGCCGCGCCGAACGCGTCGTGCAGGCGCAGATCGAAAAATCGGTGCCCGAGAATGCGACCGCCGACTGGTTCACGCTCGCCTACGAACCGCGCTGGGCGATCGGCACCGGCCGCACCCCGACGCTGGACGAGATCGCGGCGATCCACGCGATCGCCCGCGCCAAGCTGGGCATGATGATCGGCGACGCGGCGGCGGCGGTCCGTATCCTGTATGGCGGGTCGGTCGTCGGCGACAATGCCGGGGCGATCCTCGCCACCGAGAATGTCGATGGCGCGCTGGTCGGCGGTGCCAGCCTGACCGCGGCGAAGTTCGTGCCGATCATCCAGGCGGCGGCACGCCTCTGATCCGGCGGTGCGCGGCGGACCGGATCGTTACGGATACCGCCGCGTTCGCCGTATGATTCTTTCCGGGAGTGAAGAATGAACGTGAACACCAAGATGGCGGCGGCGCTGACCGCCGCCCTGATGATGGCCGCATGTTCCGGGGGGACCGAACCGGGCAACGTCGCGGCCGAAGGCAACGGCGTATCGCTGCGCAATCTGACCGACACCGAGGTCGCTGCCCCCGCCGGCGATCGTAATTTCCGCCTTCAGGGCACGTTGATCCCGACCCCCTCCGATCTGCAATCGCGCCATTTCCTGCTGCGCGAGCGGCGGGCGGTCGGCGGCAACATCATCGCCATCCTGCGCGAGGAACGCGGCGACCGCGTCGCCTATGCCCGGACCGAGGTCGATTGCGCGCGCCGACTGTTCCACGTGCTCGGCGTCGGTCCATCCCGCGCGACGGCGGAGGTGGCCACCGTCTATGACGGTCCGCTGCGTCCGATGGCGGGCCTGCCGCTTCGCGAGGAACTGGGCGCCTTCATCTGCGAGCGCGCCGGAACGCCGCTGGCGACAAAGTGACGGGCGCGGGCTCAACTTTCATAAGACAGCAATATCGGTTGCTGTAAGGGGCGCGGGCGGGGGATCGGCACCCTCCGCCCGTGGCCGTCGTGCCGCGCGATGCATCGAGCGGGGATATGATGGCCGTTGTAATTTTCCGAGTGGCGGACGTCCGCGCGCCGTGCCTGTCGCAAACCCCTTTGTTATCCGGGATATACGCCGCTGTACGACAGGGCGGGCGAGCATGATCGAGGCGCCAGTCCCGGTCCGGCATGATCGTGGCAACAGCCTGGGTTTTCTGCGCCTGCTGTTCGCGTCGCTCGTCATCGTCTCGCATACGACGGAGCTTTTGAGCGGGGACCGGAGCAGCGAGCCCCTGTCCATGATCTTCGGCACGCTCAGCCTCGGCGATCTGGCGGTGAACGGGTTCTTCATCATCAGCGGCTATCTGATTACCAAGAGCTATCTCGGCACGCGATCCGTTCATGATTATCTGATCAAGCGTATCGCGCGAATCCTTCCGGGCTTCGTCGTTGCCTGGCTGATCGTCGCCACGATCGTCGCGCCCCTTGCCGGCGGGCAGGAGGGAATGTCGATCCTTGCCGGGGCCGGATGGTCGTTGCTGCTGCAGGCGCCGTATTCCGCCCACGCCTTTGCCGGCACCTATCATAACAGTCTGAACGCCCCGCTATGGACGATACCATGGGAGTTCGCCTGTTATATCCTGGTCATCGGGCTGGCTTATGCCAAGGCGATATCAAAGCCGGTCGTGCTTGGATGTGCCGCCGCCTTTCTGCTGATCGTGCCTCACCTTCTGTTGCGCCTGCCGCCGTCGATGGCGCTGGGTGACAGCTATGCGTTCATGCTGAACGGCGGGCGGCTGATCGGCATGTTCCTGGCCGGCGCGACATTCATGCTGATCGAGCACGATCGGATCTATTCCCGCAGGAATGCCATCCTGGCGTCGATCATCATGATCGCGACCCTGCCATTCGCGTCGCTGGCCTCGGTCGGGGTGGCGATCGGAGGGACCTATCTGGTATTCATGGTCGGCTTCAGATCGCGCAGCACGATATTGCGTAATATCAACGCGCGAAACGACATCTCTTACGGCGTATATCTATATGCCTGGCCGATCGAGAAACTGCTGGTCATGTATGTCGGCTTCACGTCGATGTTCGTACTTGGCGCCGTGACGCTCGCACTGGCGTTCGTGGCGGGGTACCTGAGCTGGATCATCGTCGAGAAGCCGGCCGTCAACGTGGCCAGGGGCTTTATGAAACGGCAGCATCGCCTCTGGCCCCGCGCGCGGAAGGTCAGCGATAGCGCTGCCGAAGCACGGTGAAGGCGGCGCGCAGGCCATAGGCGTCGCCACCCTTCGGCCGTCCCGGCTTTGACGTCGGGCGCCACGCGAATACATCCAGATGCGCCCAGGGGATGCCGGCCGGGACGAAGCGGCGCAGGAACAGCGCGGCGGTGATCGCCCCGGCGAAGCCGCCATCCGGTGCGTTGACCATGTCCGCGATGTCCGATTTCAGCAGTTCGTCGTAACCATCCCACAACGGCAGCCGCCACAGCGGATCGTGCGTCGTCACACCCGCGGCCAGCAGATCGCGTGCCAGCGCCTCGTCGTCGCTGAACAGCGGCGGCAGATCGGGGCCGAGCGCGACCCGCGCCGCACCGGTCAGCGTGGCGAAATCGAGGATCAGTTCGGGCTTTTCCTCGACGGCGCGGGTCAGGGCGTCGGCCAGGATCAGCCGCCCCTCGGCATCGGTGTTGGTGTTCTCCACCGTCAGCCCCTTGCGGCTGCGCAGCACGTCGCCGGGGCGGAAGGCGTCGCCCGAAATCGCATTCTCCACGGCCGGGATCAACAGGTGGAGCCTGACCGGCAGTTTGGCCGCCATCACCAGTTCCGCCAGCGCCAGCGCGTGCGCCGCGCCGCCCATGTCCTTTTTCATCAGCCGCATTCCTGACGAGGGCTTGATATCCAGTCCGCCGGTATCGAAGCTCACGCCCTTGCCGACCAGCGCGATGCGCGGTGCGGCCTGATCGCCCCAGACTAGCTCGATCAGTCGCGGCGCCCGGTCCCGCGCCGCGGCATGGCCGACCGCGTGGATCATCGGATAGCCCTGTTCCAGTTCGTCGCCACGCCGTACCGTCACCGTGCCGCCATGCCGCTTCGCCAGCGCCGCCGCCGCCGCTTCCAGATCGGCGGGACCGCAGTCGGAGGCAGGGGTGTTGACCAGATCGCGGACCTGCGCCGTCGCCCCTGCCAGCGCGATCGTGTCCGCGATCCCGGCGGCATTGCGGGTCAGCAGGATGCGTGCGCCATCCTCGTCCGCGCGGCGGTACCGGTCGAACCGGTACTGCCCGAGCAGCCAGCCGAGTCCGCCACCCTCATGCCCCCCGACGCGGTAGGTGCCGGCAGGCAAGGCCGCGCTCAATCCCGCCAGCGACCACGGCGTTTCGCCATCGGCCACCGCGACCACGTGCCAGTCGTCGCCTTCACCGGGCAGGACGGCATGATGGCCGTGCTTGCCGCGAAAGCCCTGCGCCGCCACCATGCCCCGCGTTCTGGGGGACTGGCGCGCCAGCCAACCGGCATGGTCGTCAGGCGCGATCATCTCGATCGCATGGGCAGGCTGGCCGCGATCGGGCTGGAGCAGGTCGTCGAAACGGATCATTGGGCGGGGCTCACCAGGAATTGCTCGAAACGGCCATCGCGGCCGGGTTCGGAAAAGGTCGAGATCGACAGGGGGCGTCCACCGGCAACGATCCGGTAGCGGCGCAGCACGTATCCGCCACGCAGCCGTGTTGACCCGACCTGCGCGAAGCTGTCCGGCACGCCGAGCGATCCGAGGCTGCGCGCATAGTCGCCCTGCGCGACGTCGGTGAAATAGTAATTCGCATCGTCGGTCAGCAACGCCCGGTCGAGCCGGCCGCTCCGCAACTGATCGTAAACCGTGCGCGCCCGCGCCAATGCCGCCGCATCCTCCGCCTTGTTCGCGGGGGCGGCAGAAGCGGGCAGGATGATCGCGGCCACCCCGTTCGCGATCCGGTCGGTCGCATCGCCGAACCAGCTGTTGGTCAGCACGACGATCGCCGCCCTGTCATCGGGATAGACGATATTCTCCGACAGGAACCCCACCGCCTCGCCGCTATGCTCGACGATGCGGCGGCCGTCATGCTGCGTGACGGCGACGCCCAGCCCGTAACTCGTCGTACCGCCGCCGGTCAGCGTCGTCGGGGTTTCCTGCGTCGCCCAGTCGTCGGCGGGCAGCAGCGTCCGGTTCAGCCGGGCGATGTCCCACCGCGCCAGATCGGCCGCCGACATCGACAGCTCCCCCGCGGCATAGAGCCAGCCGGGTGCCGCGGGCGTCTCCACGCGCACCGGGCCGAGCGCGAAGCGCTTGTATCCTTGCGGGAACCCCGGCCCGACCGCCTTGTCCTGATCGATCGCCCGGATGCCCAGCGGCGCGAAGATCCGCTTCTGCAGGAAGTCGAGCAGCGGCACCCCCGCCACCTTCTCGACGATCAACCCGGCCACGACATAGCCGGTATTGGAATATTGCCACTGCGTGCCGGGCGCGAAGTCGAGCGGCTTCTTGCCCCAGCGATCGACGATCGCCTGCGGCGTCACCGGTGTCGCCATCGCGTGGAAACTGTAATCCTGCGGCCAGTAATCCTGCAAACCGGACGTATGGTCGAGCAACTGGCGGATCGTGATCCGGTCGCCGCCGGTGACGCCGGGAACATATCGCGCCACCACATCGTCCAGCTTCAGCTTGCCCTCGTCTTCCAGCAACAGGATCGCCGCCGCCGTGAACTGCTTGGAGATCGAGGCGATCTGATAGGGCAGGCGCGGATCGGCGGCGCCGCCCGCCTCCGATTGCCTGCCATAGGCCTTGGCCAGCACGATCCGCCCGTCACGCACGACCGCGATCGATGCCGATGGCGTGCCCGTCTCGGCCAGTGCCTGACCGACCAGCCGGTCGATCGCCGTGGCCTCTGTCGGCGACAGCGTCTGCGCGATGACGGGGGAGGGGAACGCCAGGGCCAGCGCCGACAGCAACAGGGAAAACCGCATTGGGCCGATCCAAGCAGATGCTCCGCATCGGCGCAACGTCCCGGCGCATATCGTATCGTATTCACCGGCGATCCGGTGATTCGGTCACGTATTGTTAACCAAGCGGCGGCATAACCAGCCTGTGCCGGCGGAAGCTCGAAGTCTGGAAGCTCCCGATCCTCCGCCGGTATCGCCCGCTTCGCGGATGGCGAAGAGATGGCGAGGCGGGGATTATGGCGTGGCCGGTGCCGGATAGGATACGATCCGACCGCGAACGGCAAACGCCCGGACCGTTGCCGGCCCGGGCGCCTGCGTGACGATCGCTCGTCAGCCCCCGATCTTTCCCGCTCTCGCTCCGAACCTCTGTTGGGTGGGCGTTAGAGCATCCCCGAACCCAGGCCGTTGCCTTACGTTCCAGTGGGATAATTGCTAGGCGGGCGCCGCCGCTTTGTCACGGGGTTCACAACCGGAAGGACACGATTGCCGGGCGGCTGTGGATTTCCGGCAACATGCTGGTCTCCGGTCGATCGCGCCGGGGCGATGGTTGCGTCCCACGCCAGCCCCGCCTAAGCCCGCCGACGACATGCTCCTATCTCGCTACGAACGGATGATCGCCCGCCGCTATCTGCTGCCGGGCAAGGGCGAGGCGTTCATCTTCCTCGTCGCCTCGATCAGCCTCGTCGCGGTGATGCTCGGCGTCGCCGCGCTCGTCATCGTCATGAGCGTGATGAACGGCTTCCGCGCCGAACTCTTCGACAAGATCGTCGGGCTGAACGGCCATGCCGTCGTGCAGGGCTATGGCGGCCGCCTGCCGGACTGGCGCCAGATCGTGGCTGAGGCACGGGCCACCCCCGGCGTCACCTCGGCGGTGCCGCTGATCGAACAGCCGCTCGCCGCCACCTATAACGGCCGGTCGGAGGCGGTGCTGGTCCGCGGGATGCGCGTCGCCGACATCCGCTCCAACGCCACGCTGGGGGGCAAGGTGGTCGTCGGTTCATTGGGCGGCATCGTGCCGGGCAGCGGCACGATCGCGATCGGCAGCCGTCTGGCCGAGGCACTGGGCGCGCAGGTCGGCAGCGAGGTCGCGCTGTTCAGCCCGCAGGGCCAGTCGACGCCGTTCGGCACCGTGCCGCGCATCGTCAGCTACCGCGTCGGCGCGATCTTCGAGATCGGGATCTACGACTACGACAAGGCGTATGTCGTCATGCCGATCGAGGATGCGCAGACGCTGCTCCTGATGGGCGATGCCGCCGGAATGGTCGAGGTGAAGACAGTGGATGCCGACCGGGTCGGCGAGATTCTGAAACCGCTGGCGGATAAGGTCGGGGGCGGCGCGGTCATCAGCGACTGGCGGTCGATGAACGCGCAATTGTTCGAGGCGCTGGCGGTGGAACGCGTCGCGATGTTCACCGTGCTGTCGATCATCATCCTGGTCGCGGTGTTCAACATCCTGTCCTCGCTCATCATGCTGGTCCGTGCCAAGACGCGCGACATCGCGATCCTGCGCACGATGGGGGCGACGCGCAGCGGGCTGATGAAGATCTTCATGGTCGTCGGCACCACGATCGGGGCGCTGGGCACGATCGCCGGGCTGGGGCTGGGCTTCGTGTTCCTGTTCTACCGGCAGGCGGTGGTGAACTTCGTCCAACTCGTCACCGGGCAGAATCTCTGGGACCCGTCGATCCGCTATCTCACCACGCTGCCCTCGAAGACCGATCCCGTCGAGATTTTCGTGATCGCCGCGATGGCCCTGGTGTTCAGCTTCCTCGCCACGCTCTACCCGGCATGGAAGGCGGCGAGCACGGACCCGGTACAGGTGTTGCGCTATGAATGAACCCGCAGGCATCGCCGAAGACGGCCGGCGCGGCCCTGCCGCGTCCGACGCCGCGCCGGTCCTCCAGACGACGGGGCTGGCCCGCAGCTTCACGCAGGGCGGGGAGACTATCCACGTCCTGCGCGGGGTCGACCTGTCGATCCGCCCCGGTGAGATCGTCGCGCTGCTCGGCCCCTCCGGCTCCGGCAAGTCGACCCTGCTACAGGCGGTCGGCCTGTTGGAGGGCGGGTTCGAAGGCTCGATCCGCATCGCCGGTGAGGAGGCGGCGAAGCTCGACGCGCATGGTCGCACCATCGTGCGTCGCGACCAGCTCGGCTTCGTCTATCAGTTCCACCACCTGCTGCCCGATTTCAACGCGACCGAGAATGTCGTCCTGCCACAACTCGTCCACGGCGCCACCCGCGCCGTCGCCGACGAGCGGGCCGCGTCGCTCCTGACCGTCCTCGGTCTCGGCCATCGGCTGACGCATCGGCCCAGCCAGTTGTCGGGTGGCGAGCAGCAGCGCGTCGCCGTCGCCCGCGCGCTCGCCAACCGGCCCGCGCTGGTGCTGGCGGACGAGCCGACCGGCAATCTTGACGAACATACCGCCGACCGGGTGCTGGGCGAATTCCTGCGGCTGGTGCGAGAGGAGGGGTCGGCGGCGCTGATCGCCACCCATAACGAACGTCTCGCTACCCGCATGGACCGCGTCGTCCGCCTGCACGAGGGGGTGCTGTCATGACCGTCACCGATTTCACGGTCCGCACCGCCGAGGGCGAACGGTCGCTGTCCGATCATGCCGGGCAGGTGCTGTTGATCGTCAACGTCGCATCGAAATGTGGCTTCACCCCGCAATATGCCGGGCTGGAGGCGCTGTACCGGCAATATGGACCACGTGGCTTCACGGTGTTGGGCTTTTCCTGCAACCAGTTCGGTGCGCAGGAACCCGGCGACGCGGCCGAGATCGCGAATTTCTGCACCACTAGCTACGACGTGACCTTCCCGATATTCGCCAAGGTCGAGGTCAACGGGGCGGACGCCGACCCGCTTTACGACCATTTGAAGGCCGGGGCGCCGGGCGTCCTCGGTTCGAAGGCGATCAAGTGGAACTTCACCAAGTTCCTCGTCGACAGTACCGGCCGCCCGGTCCGGCGCTACGCCCCGACCACCAAACCCGAGGAGCTGGCGGCCGAGATCGAGGCGTTGCTGTAGGTCAGGTGGCCGAAAAGGCCGGCGCGCCCTTGCGATGGGCCAGTGCGGAGGCGATCGCCGTCACGCCGCCGAACAGGAAGCTGATGCCCAGGATGTAGCCCGGCAGCGTCAGTGCTGAAAAGGGCAGCGTCGCCAGCACGACGCCCGCCAGCACGATGTTCACCACGCCCAGCACGATCATCATCGCCTTGCCCCGCCGCATCCGCGTGCCGAACGCGATCTCCATCACCCCGCGCACCGCCAGCCACGCGGTCACCATCAGCGTCAGCGAAAAGGCGCCCGACATCGGCTCCAGCGCCATGACGAGTCCGATCAGCAGCGACACGATCCCGAATCCGATCGCGTAGCCGCGCCCGTCATGCCCGCGGCCCCGGATGCCCGCCACGATCGACACGATCCCCGCCGCGGTGAAGAACGCGCCCACCACCAGGGTCGCGGCCAGCGTCGCGGCGAAGGGCCAGGCAAAGGCGGCGATCCCCAGCACCACCGACAGGATGCCATAGCCCAGCATCCATCCCCAGCCGGCGCCGGCCAGCGGCGCGGACATGGCGGGGCGTGCTCCTTCGTCCCGGAAGGTATCGGTCATCGCGGCTGCTCCTGTTGCTGCTGCGCGCCGAACGGCCCGTCGCAAGCGCGGTTCCGGTGCTGGCGAAATCATGCGGTCACGCCTAGGTTGGCCGGATGCATTCAGGGTTCGTGCCGCTTCGTATCTTTTCCTCGTTCACCATGCTCGACGGCGCGATCGAGCCGAAGGCGATCGCCGCCCAGGCCCGCAAACAGGGTTTCCCCGCCGCCGCGCTCACCGATCGCAACGGGCTGTACGCGGCGATGGCCTATTCCGACGCTGCGAAGAAAAGCGGCGTGCAGCCGATCATCGGCACGATGCTGGGCGTCTGCCGCCCCGACATGCCCGATGGCGTCACCGTCCCGCTCGACTGGATCGCGCTCTATGCGCAGGACAAGGCCGGATACGACAATCTCTGCGCGCTGGTGTCGCACGCGCATCTCGGCCGCCCGATCGAACTGGCCGCCCACGTCTCGATGGAGACGCTGGCCCGTCACACCGATGGCCTGATCGCACTGACCGCGGGTGGGGAGGGTGCGCTCGCCCGCCTGTTCGCGGAAGGCCAGCCGGACCGTGCCCGCGCCTATTGCGACCGGTTGCAGGCGATGTTCGGCGACCGGCTCTATATCGAACTCAGCCGTCGCAACGATGCGACCGAACAGGCGGCGGAGGCGGAACTGATCGACCTCGCCTATGATCGCGATCTGCCGCTGGTCGCCACCAACCCCTGCTGCTTCGCCGAGTCGGCGTTCGGCGACGCGCATGACGCGATGCTGTGCATCGCCCATTCGACCTATGTCGAAACCGAGGATCGCCCGCGCAGCTGCCCCGACGCCTGGCTGAAGCCCGCCGAGACGATGAAGGCGCTGTTCGAGGATCTGCCGGAGGCGATCGCGAACACGCTGATCGTCGCGCAACGCTGTGCGGTGATGGCGCCGTATCGCAAGCCGATCCTGCCGACGCTGGCGGGCGATCTGGCGGGCGAGGCGCAGATGCTGCGCGACGATGCCGCCGCCGGGCTGGAAGCGCGGCTGGACCGGATCGCCGAACTGCGCGTGCAGAAGGGCGAGCCGGAGGGTGAACCCGGCTGGCGCGACGTCTATCGCGAACGACTGAAGTTCGAGGTCGACGTGATCGTCCAGATGGGCTTCCCCGGCTATTTCCTGATCGTCGCCGATTTCATCAAATGGGCGAAGGATCACGATATTCCGGTCGGTCCCGGCCGTGGTTCCGGCGCCGGCTCGGTGGTCGCCTGGGCGCTGACCATCACCGATCTCGATCCGTTGAAACTGGGCCTGCTGTTCGAGCGGTTCCTGAACCCCGAACGCGTGTCGATGCCCGATTTCGACATCGACTTCTGCGAAACTCGCCGCGGCGAGGTGATCCGCTACGTGCAGGAGAAATACGGCCGCGATCAGGTCGCGCAGATCATCACCTTCGGAAAGCTGAAGGCGCGCGCCGTGCTGAAGGACACCGGCCGCGTGCTCCAGATGAGCTACGGGCAGGTCGATCGCCTCGCCAAGCTGGTGCCCAACCACCCGACCGATCCCTGGGACCTGAAGCGCGCGCTGAACGGCGTGCCCGAACTGGCCAAGGAATATTCCAACGACAATCAGGTCCGCCGCCTGTGGGATCTTGCCACCAAGCTGGAGGGGTTGCCGCGCCATTCCTCCACCCACGCCGCCGGCGTGGTGATCGGCGACCGGCCGCTGGCGCAACTGGTGCCGCTCTACCGCGATCCCCGCTCGGACATGCCCGTCACCCAGTTCGACATGAAATATGTCGAGGGCGCGGGGCTGGTGAAGTTCGACTTCCTTGGGTTGAAGACGCTGTCGGTCCTGCAGAAGGCGGTGCAACTGCTCGCCAAGCGCGGCATCACCATCGCACTCGACGCGCTCGAATGGGATGATCCGAAGGTCTACGAACTGCTCCAGCGCGGTGACACCGTCGGCGTGTTCCAGCTTGAATCGGAAGGGATGCGCCGCACGCTGTCCGCCGTCCGTCCCAGCAATTTCGGCGACATCATCGCGCTCGTCTCGCTCTACCGCCCCGGCCCGATGGACAACATTCCCTCGTTCGGCCGCCGCAAGCAGGGGACCGAGGAGATCGTCTATCCGCACGCGTTGCTGGAGCCGATCCTGTCCGAAACCTACGGCATCTTCGTCTATCAGGAACAGGTGATGCAGGCCGCCCAGGTGCTGGCCGGCTTCTCGCTGGGCGGCGCCGATCTGCTGCGCCGCGCGATGGGCAAGAAGGTGAAGGCGGAGATGGACGCGCAGCGCGCCGGCTTCGTCGAAGGCTGCCTGTCCGTCAACGGCATCAAGAAAGCCGAGGCGAACGCACTGTTCGATTTGATCGACAAGTTCGCCGGCTACGGCTTCAACAAGTCGCACGCCGCCGCCTATGCCCTGCTCGCCTACCAGACCGCATGGCTGAAGGCGCACCACCCGCACGAATTCTACGCCGCGTCGATGTGCTACGACATGGCGCTGACCGACAAGCTGGCGATCTTCGTCGACGATGCCCGCCGCGCCGGCGTCGCGTTGCTGCCACCCTGCGTGAACGCCAGTCTCGCCGATTTTGATGTTCAGGTGAATGGAGAGGAACTTGGCGTAAGATACGCATTGGGCGCGCTTAAATCGGTGGGCGAAGGCGCGATGGAAAAGCTGGTCGCCGAACGCGCCGCCGGTCGCTTCGCCTCGCTCGACGATATCGCCACCCGTGTCGATCCGCGTCTGCTCAACAAACGCCAGCTCGAAACGCTGGCGGCGGCGGGCGGGTTCGACGGCATCGATCCCAACCGGGCCGGCGTCCATGCCGTCGCCGAAACCATCCTGGCGGTCGCCGCCCGTACCCACAGCCAGAAGATCAGCGGGCAGGGTGGCCTGTTCGGTGATGCGAGCCATGCCGGCGACACGATCAAGCTGCCCGCCTCGGCGCGGTGGACGCTGTCGCAGCGGATGGATCAGGAAAAGGAGGCGTTCGGCTTCTACTTCTCCGCCCATCCGGTCGATCGTCACGCCCATCTGGCCCGCAACCACGGTGCGCTCAATTTCGGCAGCCTGACCGAGCTGACCATTCCCGACGACGGCACCCGCGCCGGCGCGACGATGGCGGTGCTGGTCGAGGATGCGCGCTGGCGCACCTCCGCACGCGGCAAGCGCTACATGATGGCGCAGCTGTCCGATCCGTCCGGGCAGTTCACGGCCACCTGTTTCGACGATGCCGTCGCCGCCGATCTGGAGGAAGCGGCGCGCGTCGGCGGCTGCGGCCTCATCACCGTCGAACTGGATCGACGGCCGGGCGAGGAGGCGCCGCGCATCTCGGTCAAGCGCATCCAGCCGTTCGAGACGCTCGCCACTACCGCGCGGTTCGTGCTGGAGGTGACGGTGGCCGATCCCGCCGCCTTCGCGCCGCTTGCCGCCCTGCTTGCCGACCATCGTGGCGCGCGGGGCGAGGTGCGCGCAACACTGACGACGCCGGACGGGGAGGCGACGATCCTGCTCGGTCGCGACTTCCTGCTCGACGCGGAGCTTGCAGGCCATGTCGAGACGTTGCACGGTATCGCCGCGGCCACGCTGAAGACCTCGGACATAACGAGGCTCGCGCTGGTCGGCTGATGGGGCCAAAGGGGAGAGGATCGTTGTTGAACACCATGCAGGACGTGGAACTGCGCGTTCCCCGTATCCTTGATCACGCAGCGCGCGAACACGCTACCCGTCCGATCGTCACGCGCTGGGCCGATGGTCGCGAGACGCGAACCGACTGGGCCGGTATCGCGCATGATGCCCGCCGGCTGGCGCAGGCGCTGGAGCGGCTGGGGATGCGGCCGGGCGACCGGATCGCCACGCTGGCGATGAACCACGCGCATCATCTGGTGGCATGGTACGGCGCGATGGGGATGGGCGGCATCATCCATACGCTCAACCCGCGCCTGTTCGAGGATCAGCTCGCCTTCATCATCGGCCATGCCGACGATCGCATCCTGCTCTACGATCGCGCGTTCCAGCCGCTGGTCGATCGCCTCCGCCCGCGTTGCCCGACGATCGAGCATTATGTCGTGATGGACGGGGAGGGGGCCGGTACCCTCCCCGACCTGATCGCGGGCGAGGATGGCGATTACGCCTGGGTGGAAGGGGGGGAGCGCGATCCCTGCATGCTCGCCTATACCAGCGGCACGACCGGCGATCCCAAGGGCGTGCTGTACACGCACCGGTCGTCGGTGATCCACGCGCTGACGGTCATCACCCCGGCGATCTTCAACCTGTCGTCGCGCGGGATCGTGTTGCCGGTGGTGCCGATGTTCCATGCCGCCGGCTGGGGTCTGCCGTTGGCGGTGCCGATCGCGGGCGCCAGCTTCGTCTTCTCTGCGGTCAACGAGCCGGCGGTGCTGTGCGATCTGATGAACCGTGAGCGGGTGACGCATTCCGCCGGGGTGCCGACCGTGTGGCTGGGCATGTTCGCGCATATCGATGCCGGCAATCCGCCGCCAGCGCATCTGCAACTCGCCAGCATCGGCGGGTCGGCCGCGCCGCGTGCGATGATCGAGCGGTTGATGGGGATGGGCATGGACGTGTCGCATCTGTGGGGCATGACCGAAACTTCCCCGGTCGGCACCGCCGGCCAGCGCCCGCCCGAATGGGACGACATGCCCCGCGCCGCGCAACTCGACCGCACCGAGAAACAGGGGCAGATCCCCTTCGGCATCGAACTGCGCATCGTCGACGATGCCGGCGTCGAACTGCCCCGTGACGGCACCAGCGCCGGCCGGCTCCAGTGCCGTGGCCCATGGGTCGTCCGCCGTTATTACCGGGCGGAAGCGGATGCGATCGATGCGGAGGGGTGGTTCGACACCGGCGACGTCGCGGTGCTCCACCCCGACGGCACCATGCAGATCACCGACCGGATCAAGGATGTCATCAAGTCGGGTGGCGAATGGATCAGTTCGGTCGATCTTGAAAATGCCGCGATCGGCTGTCCCGGCGTGGCGGAGGCGGCGGCGATCGGCATTCCCCATCCGCATTGGGACGAACGCCCGCTGCTGCTGGTCGTCCGGAAGCCCGGTGCCACCGTCGATGGCGATGCGATCCGTGACCATCTCGCCACGCAGGTCGCGAAATGGTGGCTGCCCGATGCCATCGTCTTCGTCGACGACCTGCCGCATACCGCCACCGGCAAGCTGCTCAAGACCGAACTGCGCCGTCGGTTCCGGGATCATGCGGCGGTGATCCCCTGAATGGGGGAGGGGGCGGAGCGTCGCGAACGATACCCGCCCCCAGAGGATTACTCCTCGTCCTTGCCGGCCTCGCCCTGCGTGCCGGCATTGTTGCCATAACCCGCGCCCGATTCTTCCACCGTGGCATCGTCGGCATCCGTCTTCACCGGCTGCGGCGTCTGCTCATCCTTGTCCTGATCCGGCATGATCGTCTCCATCGTCATGACCCCGGCATCGTCCGGGTCCGGCATGTCAACGCCCGCGCCCTGCGGGAATATCCTCACCCGAACAACTCTCCCTGCGGCCCGGCGGGTGGACGGAACAGGTCGCAGCGCAGCGCGATCCGTTCCCGGTTCAGCCCGTGCCGCCGGACCGCGATGGCGAAGCGGGTCCGCATCAGGTCCGCCCATGGCCCGCGCCCCTGCATCCGCGTGAAGAAGCCGGGGTCGTTGTCCCGCCCGCCCCGCAAACTCTGGATCGTCGCCATCACCTTGCCCGCGCGATCGGGAAAATGCTCGTCCAGCCACGCGCGGAACAGCGGCGCCACCTCCCACGGCAATCGCACCGGGATGAAGAACACGCGGGTCGCGCCCACCATCGCCGCCCGCTCGACCAGGTGCTCCAGTTCGTGGTCGGTGATCGCCGGGATCACCGGCGCGACCGAGACATAGGTCGGCACCCCCGCCTTGCTCAGCCGCCGCACCGCCGCCAGCCGCCGCTCGGGTGTCGGCGCACGCGGCTCCAGCGTCGCGGCGATCGTCGGATCGAGCGAGGTGATCGACACGCACACCGCCGCCAGCCCGCGCGCCGCCATCGGGGCCAACAGATCGAGATCGCGCACCACCCGGTCCGACTTGGTGGTGATCGTCACCGGATGGCCAGTTTCGGCCAGCACCTCCAGCACGGTGCGCGTGATCCGCCAGTCGCGTTCGATCGGCTGATAGGGATCGGTGTTCGTCCCCAGCGCCATCGGCCGCACCTCATATCCCGGCTTGCGCAGTTCCTCCCGCAGCAGCGCCGCCGCATCGGGCTTGGCGAACAGCCGGCTTTCGAAATCCAGCCCCGGCGACAGGTCGTGGAACGCATGGCTGGGCCGGGCGAAGCAATAGATGCAACCATGCTCGCACCCCCGATACGGATTGATCGAGCGATCGAACGGTACGTCGGGCGACGCGTTGCGGTTGATGATCGTCCTTGGCCGCTCGATCGTGACGGTGGTGCGCAGCGGTGCCGGCGCCTCGTCAAGATCGCCGCGCAGGTCCAGCCAGTCCCCATCCGCCTCGGTAACAGGCAGGTTGAACCGCCTGCTTTCTGCGTTCAGTGTAGCCCCACGCGATGATCGAATCATGGCCATTGCGAAATGCTATCCGCCGTGTCAGAACATAGCAAGAACAATGGGGGCGATGAGGGCGCGGATAAATTATCTCGAACTGCCGGTGACGGACACCGAAAGCGCCAAGCGTTTCTATGCGGCGGCGTTCGGCTGGCGCTTTACCGATTTTGGTGGGACCTACGCCGCGACGACGACCGGCAACACCGATATCGGTTTTCAGGCCGACCCGGTGGAAAAGACTGCTGCCCTGCTGCCGGTCATCGATGTCACCGACCTCAATGCGACCCTCGCCGCCGTGGCACAGGCCGGCGGCACGATCACGCTGCCCATCTTCGCCTTTCCCGGCGGCCACCGTTTCCACTTCCGTGATACTGACGGGCATGAACTGGCGGTAATGCAGGCAGGGTGAAAATTTGCCGGTGTAAGGCGGGCAGCGCCGATGAGTGCTGAAGGCGTCGGATCAAACCAGCGCCGAATGCAAAAAAATCCGCATAATATCGCGATGCGCAGGCTTTGGTGGAATGTCTTGATAGCGAATTGACCATCAGGAAAATTCGGTTCGGTATGGGCATAACCCAAGGTCAAGCCCGCTTGGACGATGTAAACTCATATGGGAAGATTGATGCTTCCTGACACAAAGCTGGAGTCAGATGGCATCAGAGTGATCCGTCATTGCGAGCGTAGCGAAGCAATCCAGTGCCAGACCAGGACGCCCTGGATTGCTTCGCTGCGCTCGCAATGACGAACATCTGGATCAACCTCATGTCATTCCGCGTTAGGTTGGCCGTTTTACAACCCATTTAATGAGGCGGCCTGTGGTAATGAACGTCTGCAACCAGCGAAGACGCAGCAACCTCAAACGTGCCCAAGTGAATGCGTCTTGTTGCTCTATCGCTCCATCAACCGCGGCATGAGTTCCACGAAATTGCAGGGGCGGTGGCGGCTGTCGAGCTGGTCCTGCAATATGCCATCCCACCCGTCCTTCACCGCGCCGGTCGATCCCGGCAACGCGAAGATATAGGTGCCGCCCGCCACCGCCGCACAGGCGCGCGACTGGACGGTGCTGGTGCCGATCTTGGCATAGGACAACCAGCGGAACAGTTCGCCGAAGCCGGGGATCATCTTGTCGGCGACCCGCTCCACCGCCTCCGGCGTCACGTCGCGGCCGGTCACGCCGGTGCCGCCGGTGGTGACGATCACATCGATCGTCGCCGACGCGATCCAGCCGCGCAGGCGGACGACGATCGTGTCGACATCGTCGCGCTCGATCGCCCGGTCCGCCAGCACATGCCCCGCCGCCGTCAGCCGTGCGACCAGCGTGTCGCCCGACCGGTCCTCGGCCAGTCCGCGCGTGTCGGATACGGTCAGCACCGCGATGTTGACCGGGCGGAACGTCCGGCTTTCGTCGATCGGCATCAGTCGATCGACGCCTGGCCGATTGCGCTGACCGCCGCACCGACGATCGCCTGCGGCTGCATCGCCATCGCCGCGCCCGCCTGCCGGAGCAGATCGGTATCGACCATCGCCCCCGCCGCCGCCGCGACCGCGCCAGGGATCGCCTTCATCATCGATGCCACGCGCTGCACGGACGTCTGGCGGGCGGCCTTCGCGACGACCGGCGCCGCCTGCGCCGTCATCGGCGGCACCGTCGTCACGGGTGCGCCCTTCATCGGCACGGGCAGGCCGATCGCGGGCATCCTGGCCGCCGCCACCTGCGTTGCCGTCGCGACCTGCGCCGCCGGTGCGACCGTGCGCGCCACCAGCGCCGCCGGCGCACGTACCCGCACCGCCGGAGTGCGCGGGATCGCCGCCAGCATCGTCGGCCCGTTGCCGCCGGTGCCCGCCGGGGTCATCCGCACCGCCGTCGCCCCGGACAGGCCGGGGAAGCGCGGCCACAGCCCCTGCGCCAGCGCGTTGCGGCTGGCCGGCGCGGCCTTGCCCGCGCGCGTTTCGTACATCCAGTAATTGCGCAGCACCGTCGTCACATAACCGCGCGTCTCCCAATAGGGGATGCTTTCGATATACAGCAGCGGATCGCCGCCATCATGGACGATCGCGTTCCATTCGCCGACCGGCTTCGGCCCGGCATTGTACGCGGCGATCACCTTGGGCAACAGCCCGCCGGTCAACCCCATGTCGCGCAGCCGCTCCAGATGGCGCTGGCCGATATCCATGTTGGTGGAGGGTCGGGACAGCGCCGCCTTGTCGATGCTGGTCCCGCGTTCGCGCGCGAAATCGGTCGCCGCGGCGGGCATGATCTGCATCAGGCCGTACGCCCCCGCCTGGCTGGTCACCTTCGATCGGAACCGCGATTCCTCCAGCGCATGGGCATAGACCAGCGCCTTGTCGACCCGCCAGCCGCTGTCCGGCGTCCAGTTCGGCGCCGGATAGCGTGCCTCGGCCGCCGTCGTCACGCCGGCGGGCGTGTTGTGGGCGAGGAAGATGGTGGTGGCCGGCAGATCGAGCGTCTCGGCCAGCCGGACGAGGCTGCCGAACTCGGCCGGATTGCCGATCTTTGCCTGTTGCCGGATCACGTCGTCGGCCAGGTCGCTTTCGCCGATTTCGGCCAGCGCCGCCGCGACGCGGATATTGGGTCGCTTGTCGAGCGTGGCCCAGTCCGCCGCGCGCAGTCGCTGCGCATGGTCGGCCCCGTCGTGCAGACCCAGTGCCTGCCGCGCGAGCTGGCCGTAGAAGCTCTCGCCGAACTGCGCCGCCGCCTTCAGCCGGCCTTCGATCCGGTCGGGCCGCGCGCACACCATGTCGGCGCGCGATGCCCAGTAGAGCCCGGCCGCGCGCAGATCGACGTCGCTCGCCCGCGCCGCCACGCCCTCGAACCCGGCTTCCGCCGCCGCGCAGTCCCGCTGCCGCCACGCCGCCAGCGAAGCCATCCAGCGGCCCTGTACCGCCCAGTCGCCGACGCCGCCTGCGGCCAGATCGCCCAGCTCGCGGGTCTTGGCGTCCTCGCCGCGCAGGAAATACATCCACGCCACCCGCGCCCGCCACTCGGTCGTCGCCTCGGCCGACAGGCCGCCGGTCGACACCAGCAGCGCCTCCGCCGATACGCCGTCGTCCGCCTTCACGAAGGGCTGCATCCGCTGCGCCAGATCGGCGGCGACCATGTCGCTGGCGGTCGCCTTGGTCCGCACCCGGCGGGGGGCGCCATCCTGCCAGATCAGCCGCTGCGCGCTCGGCAGCGGGGGCAGGCCGGTGGCGCCGCGTGCGGTCGCGATCCGGCGCAGCGCCTCCGCCTGCGGCAGTTCGGGGGCCTGGTTGATGAGGTCGGTCAGCGGTTGCAGGTCGACGCGCGGCGATCCCTTGGCGGTGTAGAGTTCGGCGCGGGCCACCGTGTGGAGCGGGCCGGGGGGCATCGCGTCCAGCCCGATCTGCGCATCCTGCCAGCGCTTTTCCCGGATCGCGGCGAACACCGCGCGATATCCGTCGCGCTGCGCGGTGTTCAACTGCGCCGGCACGCTGGCCGCCGCCGCCGCCGCGCTGCGGGTTTCGCCGGACGGTGCGGCCCCGCCGTTCACGCCCGCCGCCGCCGCCAGTGCGGGGCACGGGAGGGTGGCCAACACCGCCACGATCGCCAGAGTGCGCATCATTGCTTCCAGTCCTTCACCAGCAATTGCAGGTCGCGCCAGCTTTCCGCCTTCATCGCCGGCCGCTCGATCAACAGGCGCGGGTGCAGGCTGGCGACTACCCCCGTCGTGCCGGCCCCCGTCGTGCCGGCCCCCGTCGTGCCGGACTCATGGTTGAAGGCGCGTAAATCACCTTTTGCGGCCTGCCGGTCCATCCCCAAAACCGCCCGCGCGGTCGCATCGCCCAGCAGCAGCAGCCGTTCCGGCGCGACGAGGCCGATATGGTGCCGGGCCACCTCGCCCAGCCGTGCCTCGATCTCGCGCGGCATCCGCCCGGCGGCGGGGCGACGCGCGCAGACCGCCGCGACATGCACCGTCTCGCGCGACAGCCCGATCGCGGCCAGCATCCGGTCGAACAGCCTGCCGGTCGTGCCCGACAACAGCGCGCCGGCATCGCCGTCCTCGCGGTCCGGGCAATCGACCAGCACCATTATTTTCGCATCCGCCGGTCCGCTCGCCGCCAGCGACACGCCGCTCCATGCCGCTTCCGGCGCGTCCGCCCCCAGCCGCCATGCGGCGAAGGCTTCCAGCGTCGCAGGCAGGGCGGCCGGGGCGGTGGCGGCCGGGGCTGCGATCGTGCCGGCCGTTACGGCAACCGGGGCCGGCGGCGCGGCGAACCAGTCGCGCACCCCGTCGTCGACCAGCACGTCGACGCCCGCCTCCCGCCACCAGTCGAGCGCGCTCGCCCAGTCGTCGGCGGTCAGGCCGGTGGCATTGTCCCTGTCGAGTTTGCTGATCGCCCCCACCGCGTAGTCATGCTGCATGGTTGACGTGGCGGTCAACTTGTCGGATCGCCTTACCGGACAGGATGTTGCCGACCCGCGCCCAACCGGGACGATCGCGAGGCGGCTGGAGAGCGAGCATGAACGAACGCGAGTCGATGCCCTATGACGTGGTGATCGTCGGCGCCGGCCCGGCCGGACTGTCGGCGGCTATCCGCCTCAAACAGCTGGCGAACGAAGCGGGCAGCGAACTGGCGGTCTGCGTCCTCGAAAAGGGGTCGGAGGTCGGCGCGCATATCCTGTCGGGCGCGGTCATCGATCCCCGCGCGATGGACGAACTGCTCCCCGACTGGCGCGACACCGATTGTCCTCTCGCCGAGACGCCCGTCACCCAGAACCACCACTGGGTGCTGACCGCGACGAAGAAATACAACCTGCCGCACCTATGGACGCCGCCCTTCCTCCACAACAAGGGCACCTACACCTGTTCGCTGGGCAATCTGTGCCGCTGGCTGGCCGGCCGGGCGGAGGAACTGGGGGTCGAGATCTTCCCCGGTTTCGCCGCCGCCGAAATCCTGTTCGACGATGACGGCCGGGTGAAGGGCGTCGCCACCGGCGACATGGGCGTCGCCCGCGACGGTACGCACAAGGGCGATTACACGCCGGGGCTGGAAATCCACGCGAAATACACCTTCTTCGCGGAGGGCGTGCGTGGCCACCTGACCAAGGAGGTGATCCGCACCTTCGACTTGGCGAAAGACGCGCAGCCGCAGGTTTACGGCCTCGGCGTCAAGGAATTGTGGGATATCGAGCCAGGCAAGCACGAACCCGGCAAGGTGGTCCACACCCAGGGCTTCCCGCTCGGCGACGATGCGAATGGCGGCGGCTGGATCTATCATCAGGCCGGCGGTCAGGTGTCGATCGGCTTCGTCACGTGGCTCGGCTACACCAATCCGCATATCTCCCCCTTCCATGAGATGCAGAAGTGGAAGACGCATCCGGCGGTCGCCGATCTGCTGAAGGGCGGCAAGCGCGTGTCCTACGGCGCACGGGCGATCAACGACGGCGGGCTGCAATCCATTCCGAAGCTGGTCTTCCCCGGCGGCGCGCTGATCGGCTGTTCGGCGGGCTTCCTCAACGTGCCGCGCATCAAGGGCACGCACGGCGCGCAGAAATCGGCGATGATGGCCGCCGAGGCCGCGTTCGAGGCGATCGCCGCCGGCCGCGAGCATGATGAACTGTCCGCCTATCCGGCCGCGTTCGAGGGATCGTGGCTGCACAAGGAACTGTCGGTCGTCCGCAACGTCGTGCCGCTGGTCAAGAAGTTCGGCGACTTCCTCGGCTCCGGCCTGTCGGGCATCACCATGTGGGCGGAGCATCTCGGCCTGAAGATGCCCTTCACCATGAAGCATCATCCCGATCACGAAAGCCTGTGGCGCGCCGATCTGGTCAAGCCGCCCGTCTATCCCAAGGCGGACGGCGTGCTGACCTTCGATCGTCTGTCCTCGGTGTTCCTGTCGAACACCAATCACGAGGAGGATCAGCCCGTCCACCTGACGCTGCGCGATCCGGCGATCCCGATCGAACACAACCTGCCCTTGTACGACGAGCCCGCGCAACGCTATTGTCCGGCGGGCGTGTACGAAGTGGTGGGGGCGGAGACGGACGATCCCCGGTTCGTCATCAACGCCCAGAACTGCGTCCACTGCAAGACGTGCGATATCAAGGACCCGACCCAGAACATCAACTGGGTCGTCCCGGAAGGTGGCGGTGGCCCGAATTACCCGAACATGTAGCGTGATCGCCGCCCTGCTCGCCGCCGCCACCGCCTCGGTCGGTGTCGCGCGGGCCGATACCGGGCGGCCGGACGGCGATCTCGGCGCCTATCTGCGGGCGCGGGTCGCGGAGGATGCGGGGCAGGGGGATGATGCCGTCGCCGGCTATGCGGCCGCGCTGGCCCATGCGCCGCGCAACCCGGTGATCGCGATCCGGGCGTGGCGCGCCGCGCTGGCGGTGGGGGATGTGGCCCTGGCCCGACAGGCGGCCGCTGCGCTCACCGCCGCCGGCCTCGCGCCCGACGATGCCGCGCTGCTGCCGCTGGCCGATGCCGCCCGCGCCGGTGATCCTGCCGCCGCCACCCGCGCGCTGGCGGCGATCCAGGCGGGGCGGCTGCGCATCCTCGTCCCCGCGCTGCGTGCGTGGATCGCCGCGACGACCGGCGGCGACGGCCTCGCAGTCGAGGCACCGCAGGACGACGCCATCAGCCGCCGGCTGCTGGGCGAAACCCGTGCGCTGCTGCTGATCGCCGATGGCCGCCGGGCAGAGGGGATCGCCGCGATCGGGGCGATCGGCGGCCCCGTGCCGAACGGCCTCCACCTCGCCGCCGCCGAACTGCTCTACGGCGCGGGGCAGGACGAGGCGGCGGCGACGCTGCTCGGCCGTCGCAACGGCCAGATCGCCGCCGCGCGCGCCGGCGCCACGGGCAGGCCGACGCTGGCGTTTGCAGTATCACGTCTGTTGATGCGCCTGGCCGACGATCTGGGCGGCGACCAGCCGAGCGGCCTCGCACTGGCGCTTTCCCGCCTCTCGTTGCAGGCGGACCCCGGCTATGCCCGTGCCCGTCTGTCGCTGGCGGAACAGCTGGCGCTCGCCGACGATCGCGACCGCGCGCTGGCCGAACTGGCGCTGGTCCCGGCCGATGGCCCGCTCGGCGCGACCGCCGCGGGCCGCCGCATCGCCCTGCTCGACGACGCCGACCGGACCGACGACGCGCTGGCCGCCGCCCGCGTCCGGGCGACCTCGCCGGACGCCGTGCCGGTCGATCGTGCCCGCTATGCCGACCTGCTGGTCGCCGCCGACCGCCCCGCCGAATCGCTGCTCTTCTATGCCGCGATCCTGAAGGGGGACGAGGGCAACGGCGCGGCATGGTTCCGCTATGGCATCGCGCTGGACGAGGCGGGGCGCTGGCCGGCGGCGCGCAAGGCATTGCGCCGCGCGCTTGCGCTCGCGCCGGACCAGCCGACCACGCTCAACTATCTCGGCTATGCACAGGTTGAACGCGGCGAGGATCTCGCCGCCGCCACCCGCCTGCTCGAACGCGCCCATGCGCTCGGCCCCGACGACGCCTCGATCGCCGATTCGCTGGGCTGGGCCTATCACCGTCGCGGCGAAACCGTGCGCGCGCTGCCCCTGCTCGAACGCGCCGCCGCCGGCGAGCCGGCCAATGCCGAGATCGCCGAACATCTCGGCGACGCCTATTGGACGCTCGGTCGCCGGTACGAGGCGCGCTATGCCTGGGCCGCCGCCGCCGTCACCGCCGATCCCGCCGCCACCGCGCGCCTGACCACCAAATCCGAGAACGGCCTGTGATCGTCGAACCCGCCCCCGCCAAGATCAACCTGGCGCTTCATGTCCGCCACCGCCGGCCGGATGGCTATCACGAACTCGAAACCCTGTTCGCCTTCGCCACCGATGGCGATCTGCTGACGGTGGACCATGCCGGTGCCGATGATTTCCGGATCGACGGTCCCTTCGCCAGCGCCCTGACGTCCTCCCCTGTTCAGGGGGAAGGGGCGGTTTCCGACGACAACCTCGTGACGCAGGCCCGCGACGCCTTCCGCCGTGCCTTCGGCATCGATCGTCATTACGTCATCCGCCTGACCAAGAACCTCCCCGTCGCCGCCGGGATCGGCGGCGGATCGGCGGATGCGGCCGCCACCTTGCGCGCGCTTGCCCGGCTGGGTGGCATCGCCCTCGCCGATCCCCGCCTCCACGCGATCGCCGCCACGCTGGGGGCCGATGTGCCGCCCTGCCTGATCGGGCGGACTGCGCTCGGCACCGGCCGGGGCGACGATCTTGCGACCCTCACCGGCCTGGCCGGCACGCCGCTGCTGCTGGTCAATCCCGGCGTCGGCGTATCGACCGCGGCGGTGTTCGCGGGCTGGGACGGGGTCGATCGCGGCGCGCTGCCCGGTGGCGATCTGCTCGCGCGGGCACGGGCCGGCCGCAACGATCTGGAGGTGCCCGCCACCGCACTCGCCCCGGTCATCGCCGAAGTCCGGGCGCTGCTGGATGCCGCGCCGGGCATGATCCTGTCGCGCATGTCCGGTTCGGGCGCGACCTGTTTCGCGCTGTTCGCCGACTCCGCTGCCTGCAATGACGCCGCTTCCGCGGCCGGCGCGCGGGGGTGGTGGAAGCTGGCGACGACGATGGCCTGACCCAGCCTCGATTCCGCCGAGTTCCCCTCTTGTTCCAGAAGAACAAAGCATATACATGGAACATCGACGCGTTGCTCCGGCAATGCAGATGCTCTAGCGATGGGACCTTCGATGGCCGCTAATCTGAAAGTGATCGACTCCGTGGCAGCAGCAGCAACCGACCGGCAGAAGGCGCTCGACGCCGCGCTGGCCCAGATCGACCGTGCCTTCGGCAAGGGGTCGGCGATGAAGCTCGGCTCGAAACAGTCGATGGAGGTCGAGACAATCTCGACCGGGTCGCTCGGCCTCGATATCGCGCTCGGCGTCGGCGGCCTGCCGCGCGGCCGCGTGATCGAGGTATACGGCCCTGAATCCTCGGGCAAGACCACGCTGGCGCTGCACGTGATCGCCGAGGCGCAGAAGACCGGCGGCACCGCCGCCTTCGTCGACGCCGAACACGCGCTTGACCCGGTCTATGCCAAGAAACTGGGCGTCAATATCGACGAACTGATCGTGTCGCAGCCCGACACCGGCGAACAGGCGCTGGAGATCGTCGACACGCTGGTCCGCTCCAATGCGATCGACGTGCTGGTAGTCGATTCGGTCGCCGCACTGGTGCCGCGCGCCGAGATCGAGGGCGAGATGGGCGACAGCCATGTCGGCCTGCAGGCCCGCCTGATGTCGCAGAGCTTGCGCAAGCTGACCGGTTCGATCAGCCGTTCGCGCTGCATGGTGATCTTCATCAACCAGCTGCGCATGAAGATCGGCGTGATGTACGGCAACCCGGAGACGACGACGGGCGGCAATGCGCTGAAATTCTACGCATCGGTCCGCCTCGACATCCGCCGCACCGGCGCGATCAAGGCGGGTGAGGAGGTCACCGGCAACGCCACCCGCGTCAAGGTGGTGAAGAATAAGGTTGCGCCGCCGTTCAAGCAGGTCGAATTCGACATCATGTATGGCGAGGGCATCTCGAAGATCGGCGAGATCCTCGACCTCGGCGTCAAGGCCGGGCTGGTCGAGAAGTCGGGATCGTGGTTCTCCTACGACTCGGTTCGCATCGGGCAGGGGCGTGAGAATGCGAAGACCTATCTCCGCGACAATCGCGAGATGGCCGACCGCCTCGAACGCGCCATCCGTCAGCGCACCGAAAAGGTCGCCGAGGAACTGATGGTCGGCCCCAGCGAGGAAGACGACGTCTGATCCCGTTATCTGATGACGGTCAGTAGACCATGACGACGACGAAGGGCCTGCCGGCAACGGTGGGCCCTTCTGGTTTTGGCCCCCTGCCGAAAAGTACCTGTAGGATGCGACTTTCGTGACTTTCCACCGGGTACCCTGCATCGTCTTGCGTCATGGCAGGGAGCGAAACGATGCGGCAATCGGGAGCCTGTACCCGCCTCCGTCCGGACAGCGTGGCTACACCGGCTATGGAACCCACAGCTTCGATAAGGCCCGCATGCGATGACCCCCACCGATTGGCAGACCCGCATCGGCGATATGTGGGCGGCGGAGTGGCCCCGCACCGACCGCAGCTTCACCCACCTGTCGCCGATCCTGAACGCCGCCATCCTCGCCGCCGCCCCGGCCCATGCGGCCACCGCGCTCGATATCGGCTGCGGGGCAGGGGGCACCAGTCTGGGCGTCGTCACCGCGCGGCCCGATCTGGCCGTCACCGGTATCGACCTGTCGCCCGCCCTTGTCGCGGTCGCGCGCGACCGGGTGCCGCAGGCGCGCTTCCACGTCGCCGATGCCGCGCGTGATCCGATCCGGGGGCAACCGGACCTGATCTTTTCGCGACACGGCGTGATGTTCTTCACCGATCCCGTCGCCGCTTTCGCCCATGTGCGCATGCAGGCGCGGCCGGGCGCGTCGCTGGTCTTTTCATGCTTCCGCGATCGTCGCCATAATCATTGGGCCGGCGATCTGGTCGCCGCCGTCATCGGCGTCGCCCCTGCCGTATCCGGCGGCTATGGCCCCGGTCCCTTCGGGTTCGCCGATCCCCTGCTGGTGAAGGATATCCTGACGCGGGCGGGCTGGTCCGCCATCCGCGCCGACGTCGCCGATTTTGCCTATGTCGCGGGCGCGGGCGACGATCCCGTCGCCGATGCCATCTCCTATTTCACCCGGATCGGCCCGCTGGCCTCGACGCTGGCGGCGGCCGATCCCGCCGACCGTCTTCGCCTGCTCGATCGGCTCGCCGCCGTGCTGGCGCGCCATTCCGATGGCTCGTGCGTTCAGTTTCCCGCGTCGGCTTGGCTGTGGCGCGCTCAAGCAGGGGAATGCGCATGATCGTCGTCCATCACCTCGAAAACTCCCGGTCGCAGCGGATATTGTGGATGCTGGAGGAACTGGGCCTTCCGTACGAAATCCGTCGCTACGACCGCGACAAGGAGACGATGCTCGCCCCGCCGGAATTGCGCGCCGTCCACCCGCTCGGCAAGTCGCCGGTGATCGAGGACCTGGACGCCGCCGGCACCACCCGCACCGTCGCCGAAACCGGCGCGATCGTCGAATATCTGGTCGAGAAGGCGGATGGCCGGCTCGGTCCCCCCGCGCACCGCGACGCCGCGCTGCGCTATCGCTTCTGGCTCCATTATGCCGAAGGGTCGATGATGCCGCCCCTGTTGCTCAAGCTGGTGATCGCTCGCATCCCCGTCCTCGGCGGGCAGGTGGCGAAACGTATCCAGCCGATGATCGACCGGCATCTCGACTATGTCGAATCGGAACTGGCGCAGCGGCCGTGGTTCGCCGGCGACGCGATGACCGCCGCCGATATCATGATGAGTTTCCCGCTGGAGGCCGCACGCAGCCGTGGCGGGCTGGACGGCAGCCGTCCCGCCACGATCGCGTGGCTGGACAAGGTCCATGCCCGCCCCGCCTATCAGGCCGCGCTCGCGAAGGGCGGCCCCTACGCCTATGCCTGACGGGTCATGACGACGACTGGTGCTGGCCCTGCGCGGCGGTCTGCCCCGGCCGCACGTCGTCGAAACTGTCGACCGCCACCGCGGGCCCGTGGCCGCTCGGCGCGGTGGCGGCGATGACGTCGGGGTCCTCGCGCGGGTCCAGCCCGCCTTCCCATTTCGCCACCACCGATGCCGCGATCACGTTGCCGACGACGTTGGTCGCGGAGCGGCCCATGTCGAGGAAATGGTCCACCGCCAGGATCAGCAGCAGCCCCGCCTCCGGAATCTTGAACATCGACAGCGTGCCCGCGATCACCACCAGCGAGGCGCGCGGCACCCCGGCGATCCCCTTCGACGTCACCATCAGCACCAGCAGCATCGTGATCTGCTCGCCCAGCGACAGGTCGACGCCGTAAGCCTGCGCGATGAACAGCGACGCGAACGTCATGTACATCATCGACCCGTCGAGGTTGAATGAATAGCCCAGTGGCAGCACGAAGCTGGCGATGCGCGGCGGCACCCCGAACTTGTCGAGCGCCTCCAGCGTTCGGGGATAGGCGGCTTCCGAAGAGGCGGTGGAAAAGGCGAGGATCAGCGGATCGCGGACGTAGCGGATCAGCAACCAGGTGCGCGGCCCGATGATCGCGAAGGCGATCGCGATCAGCGCCAGCCACAGCACGCCCATGCCCAGATAGAAGCTGCCCATGAAATAGGCCAGGTCGCCCAGCACCCCCGGTCCCCGCTCCGCCAGCGTCGAGGCGACGGCGGCGAACACCGCCACGGGGGCGAAGCGCATCACGTAATTGGTGATCTGCAGCATCACCGCGACCAGCCCCTCGATCCCGCGCACCAGCGGCGCGGCCTTTTCGCCGACGGCGGTGATCGCGACGCCGACGAACAGCGAGAAGACGACGATCTGCAATATCTCGTTGGTCGCCATCGCCTCGATACCCGACGCGGGCACGATGTGGCTGATGAAGTTCTTCAGGTCGAACGCGGTCCGCGCCACGCCGCTGTCCGCCGTCGCCGCCGGGATCGCCAGCGCCAGCCCGACGCCGGGTTGCAGCAGGTTGACCAGGATCAGCCCCAGCGTCAGCGACAACAGGCTGGCCGACACGAACCACGCCAGGCTTTTCATCCCCACCCGTCCCAGCGCGGCGGTGTCGCCCATGTGCGCGATGCCGACGACCAGCGTGGAAAAGACCAGCGGCGCGATGATCATCTTGATCAGCCGCAGGAACAGCGTCGTCAGGATCGAGAAATACCCCGCGATCGTCTCCAGCCGCGCCGCCGCGGCGGGCGTGCCGTCATCGATCGATGAATTGATCGCCCAGCCGACGACGAGGCCCGCGACCAGCGCGGCGATGATCCAGTAGGTCAGACGCTTGGCCAACAGGCATTTCCTCGATCGCGAAACTATGGTCGCCCATGAACGCAACAATTGCCCGCCGGTCAAGCGATGGCGTGTTGTCGGCCCGTGCCGGCGGGATTAGCCTGCGCGTCCTATCGAAAGGGAACGGGGCAATGAACGGGTCGATGTGGCTGATCGCGCTTGCGTTTGCGACGGGGCGGGCCGATGCGGTCGAAAAACCGCCCGCGACGCCTGAGATGACGGCGCGATGATGTCGCCCAGCCGTCGCACCCTGCTCGGTGCCGCCATCGCCCTGCCGCTGTCGGGGCTGCTCCGCGCCGCCGAGCCGGACCTGTCGGCGCTGGCGGACATCACCACCGGCGCGGTGCCGATCGACGCGGCCGAGCGGGCGCGTCGCCTGTCGCGGGCGCAGGCGCTGATGCGGGCGAACGGGATCGGTGCGGTGCTGATCGAACCGGGATCGTCGCTCGTCTATTTCACCGGCATCCGCTGGGGTCGCAGCGAGCGGCTGACCGCGGCGATCCTGCCGGTGGAGGGCGAACCGTGCATCGTCACCCCCTTCTTCGAGGAACCGTCGATCCGCGAGACGCTGGCGATCCCGGCCGAGGTGCGGGTGTGGCAGGAGGATCAGGACCCGCTGGCCATCGTCGCCGGCTTTCTTACCGATCGCAAGTTGGCCGCCCGCCCGATCGGGATCGAGGAGACGCTGCGCTATTTCGCGGTCGATGCGCTCGGCCGGGCGATGCCGGGAGCGCGCCTCGTGTCCGCCAATCCGGTAGTGCGCGGTTGCCGGATGGTGAAGACCCCCGCCGAAATCGCCCTGATGCAGCTGGCGACCGACGTCACCATCGCCGCCTATCGCTGGACGCAGCCGCGCGTGGAACGGGGGATGACCGGGGCCGAGGTCGGCGCGCTGATGAACGCAGCCACCCGCAAGCTGGGTGGCGCGCCCGAATTCGCCCTCGCCCTGATCGGCCCCGCCGCCGCCCTGCCGCATGGCAGCCGCGAGGTGCACCGCGTTGCGGACGGGCAGGTGGTGCTGATGGATTGCGGCTGCACCGTGCAGGGTTATCAATCGGATGTGTCGCGCACCTGGGTCCATGGCACCGCCAGCATCGAACAGCGCCGCGTCTGGGATCAGGTCGCGCGGGGCCAGCGGATCGCACTGGCGGCGGCGCGGATCGGGGCGAGCGCGGGCAGCGTCGACGATGCGGTGCGCCGCTATTACGGGACGCTGGGCTACGGCTCCGACTACAGGCTGCCCGGCCTGTCGCACCGGACCGGCCATGGCATCGGGATGGACGGGCACGAACCCGTCAATCTCGTCCGGGGCGAGACGACGCGACTGGCCGCGGGCATGTGCTTCTCGAACGAGCCCGGTCTCTATCTGCCGGGCCGCTTCGGCGTCCGGCTGGAGGACTGTTTCCACATGACCCCCGCCGGCCCCCGCTGGTTCAGCGAACCACCACGATCGATCGACGTGCCGGTGTAGAGATTAACGGGTGGGTAGGGTATCAGCCCGCCGCCTTCAGCCATCGCGGGTCGCCATGCCATCCCGCCACCGCCGCCGCCCGCGATGCGCGCGCGGCGGCCGGTTGGCCCAGTGCCGCCTCGGCCCGTGCCTTCACCGCCAGCGCGACGGGATCGTTGGGGCGGAGCATCAACGAGGCGTTCACCTCGCGCAGGGCCCCGGCGGCATCGCCCATCGCCAGCACCGCCTCCGCCACGCTGCGGCGCACCGGATACCACCAGACCGGCGGATCGGCGATATCGGCGAAGTCGCGTTCCTCCTGCCATGCCGCCGCCCGGCGAAACGCCCTGGCCGCATCGCGCGGCCGATTTTCCAGCATCGCGGCCCGTCCATCCAGCACTGCCCGCGCGATGCGCAGCATCCGCACCGCCAGTTCCGCATCCTCACCGGCATCCGCGACGCGTGACGGGATCGCCGCCGCCTCGCGCGGCACCGCCGCCACGTTACCCGTTCGCGCCGCGGCCTCGCCACGGGCATAGTGCCAATAGCCCGCCAGAAACCGCGCCTTGGGTTCGGGCAGCGCCATCGCCTCGGCCGGCTCGGCAAAGCGGGCGATCGCGAAATAGCCGCTCGCCGCCAGCATCTGCATGAACGGCGGTGCCTTGGCCTCCGCCGCCGCCCGCGCCACCAGCGGCCGTCCCAGCGCCAGCGCCGTCGTCGCGTCGCCGGACATCAGCGCCCCGCCAAGGCCATAGACGACGTTATGGGCATGATAGGGCAACCGCCACACCCCGTCCGGCTCGGGCATTCCCAGCCGTTTGGCGTTGGCGATCCCCAGCCGGACCGCGCGCATATTGGCGTCGGCGGCGTCCTGATACCGGCCCAGCCAATACCAGGTGTGGCTGGGCATATGGACCAGATGGCTGGCGCTCGGCGCGAGGGCGGTCAACCGGTCGGCATAGGGTTCGGCGCGCTTGGGCACCTTCACGATCTCGGTCGCGTGGATGTAGAAATGGATCGCCGGGCTGTAATCCGGATCGCGCGCCAGCACCGTCTCCAGCAGTGCGACCGCGCGCCAGCCGAGGCTGGGGTCGTTCGGCTTCCACGGCGCGATCAACGCCGCGTCGGCGGCGATCGTCGCCACTTCGTCGTCGGCGGGATAACGGGCGACCAGCGCGTCCATCGCCGTCATAAAGGCGGTGTCCCCCGGCCTGTTGCCGCCGCCGTCCTTCTGGCGCAGCGCAAGTGCGGCGATCAGTGCCCGCTCGCGCGGGGTGCCGTTGCGTTCCGCCAGCATGGCCGCCCGCGCGGTCATCGCGACCAGCGGCGCGATCTCGTTGGGCTCGATGGTATAGTTGATCGTCGGGCCGGATGCCCATGCCTCGCCCCACACGCACATCGCGCAGGTCGGATCGATCGCCACCGCCCGCCTGAACGCCGCGATCGCCGCCTTGTGCGCGAACGCATGGGCAAGCTGCATCCCGTTGTCGAAGAACGCCTGCGCCTGTGGCTGGGTGGTGGTGATCGCAAAGCCGCCCTTGCCGTATCCGGTCAGGATCACCGGCGTCGCGGTGGCGACCGTATCGCCGCCGCAGATCGCATGGCCGCCATCGGCGCCGGTCGCCACCGTCCCCGTCGCGATCGGCGCGGTGGTCTCCCCTTGGTCCGCCATGCCGGGAACCATCGCCATCAACAGCGTCGCCAGCCAGCCGCGCATTTCCCGCCCCTCCACGTCCCATCGGGTTCTACCACGTTTCACGCCGCCGTGCAGTGGCGCTTGAGTGGCGCGTAAGGCTCGCCTAAGCCCGCAGCCATGATTTCGACCAACGACATCCGCCGCGGCTTTCTCGACTATTTCGGCCGGCAGGGCCATCAGGTGGTGCCATCGGCGCCGCTGGTGCCGCAGAACGACCCGACGCTGATGTTCGTGAACGCGGGAATGGTGCCGTTCAAGAACGTGTTCACCGGCCTGGAATCGCGGCCCTTCACCACCGCCGCCTCGTCGCAGAAATGCGTGCGGGCAGGGGGCAAGCATAACGATCTCGACAACGTCGGCTATACCGCACGGCATCACACTTTCTTCGAGATGCTCGGCAATTTCTCGTTCGGCGCCTATTTCAAGGAACAGGCGATCACCCATGCGTGGACGCTGCTGACGAAGGAATGGGGCATTCCCGCCGATCGTCTCACCGCCACCGTCTATCATACCGACGACGAGGCGTTCGACCTGTGGCGCAAGATCGCCGGTCTGCCCGAACACCGCATCATCCGCATCGCCACCAAGGACAATTTCTGGGTGATGGGCGAGAACGGGCCGTGCGGGCCGTGTTCGGAAATCTTCTACGATCACGGCGATCACATCCCCGGCGGCCCCCCCGGCAGCCCGGACGAGGACGGCGACCGCTTCGTCGAGATCTGGAATCTGGTGTTCATGCAGTACGAGCAGGAGGCCAACGAGATCGTCGGCAACCTGCCCAAGCCATCGATCGACACCGGCATGGGACTGGAACGGGTCGCGGCGGTGTTGCAGGGCGTCACCGACAATTACGATACCGACACCTTCAAGGCGCTGATCGCCTCCTCCACCGCGCTGACCCACACCGGGGATCAGGGGGAGTTCAAGGCATCGCATCGCGTGATCGCCGATCACCTGCGCTCGGCCGGGTTCCTGGTCGCGGACGGCGTGCTGCCCGCCAACGAGGGGCGCGGCTATGTGCTGCGCCGGATCATGCGCCGCGCGATGCGCCATGCGCATCTGCTCGGCGCGAAGGACCCGCTGATGCACCGGCTGGTCCCTGCGCTGGTCGCGGAAATGGGCGCCGCCTATCCCGAGCTGATCCGCGCGCAGCCGCTGATCGAGGCAACGTTGCAGCAGGAGGAGACGCGCTTCCGGCAGACGCTCGATCGTGGCCTGAAACTGCTCGACGAAGCGACCGCCGGTCTTGCCCCCGGTGGCACGCTGGCCGGCGAGACCGCGTTCCGGCTCTACGACACGTTCGGCTTCCCCTACGACCTGACCGAGGATGCGCTCCGCGCGCAGGGTCTGCATGTCGACCGGGCTGGCTTCGACACCGCGATGGCCGAGCAGAAGCGCGCCGCCCGTGGCGCGTGGAAGGGGTCGGGCGCCAAGGCGTCGGACGATCTGTGGTTCGATATCGCCGAACAGTCCGGCTCGACCGAGTTCACCGGCTACGCGCAGGATACCGGCGAGGCAGAGGTCGTCGCGTTGATCCGTGACGGCGCGCGTGTCGATCATGCCACTGCCGGCGAAACGGTGGCGATCGTCGTCAACCAGACGCCCTTCTATGCCGAAAGCGGGGGACAGGTCGGCGATGCCGGGACGATCTCCTCGGATGGCGGATTGCGTGCGACCGTCACCGATACCTCGAAGCAACTCGGGCGCCTGTTCGTCCACCATGCTCAGGTCGAGGCGGGAGAGATCAGGGTCGGCGATCCGGTGAAGCTGGCGATCGACGTGGGTCGCCGCGCCGCGATCCGCGCCAACCATTCCGCCACCCATCTGCTGCACGAGGCGCTGCGCCAGCGGCTCGGCACGCATGTCGCGCAGAAGGGGTCGATGGTCGCGCCGGAACGGTTGCGCTTCGATTTCTCGCAACCCGTCGGACTGACCCCTGCGGACATCGCCGAGGTGGAGGCACAGGTGAACGCGCAGGTGCGCAGCAACGGCCCCGTCACCACGCGGCTGATGACGCCGGATGCGGCGATTGAGATGGGCGCGATGGCGTTGTTCGGGGAAAAATATGGCGACGAGGTCCGCGTCGTCTCGATGGGTATGGACGGCCCCGATAACGGCAAGGGCGGGACCTACTCGATCGAATTGTGCGGCGGCACGCATGTGTCCGCGCTGGGCGATATCGGCCTGTTCAAGGTAGTGGGCGAGGGCGCGGTGTCGTCCGGCGTCCGCCGGGTCGAGGCGCTGACCGGCGAAGGTGCGCTGGCGTATCTCAACGCCCGCGACGATCGCCTTCGCGAGGCGGCGGCGACGCTGCGCGCCACGCCGGACGAGGTGCCCGCCCGCGTCGCCGCGCTGGTCGAGGATCGCCGCCGGCTGGAACGCGAACTGGCGGAGGCGAAGAAGGCGCTGGCACTGGGCGGCGGCACCGGTGGCCCCGCCGGACCGGAGGATATCGGCGGCGTCGCCTTTGTCGGGCAACTGCTGGACGGGTTCGAGGCGAAGGGGCTGCGCGGCGCGGTGGACGAGGCGCGGCAGCGGATCGGCTCCGGCGTCGTTGCGATCGTCGCGGTCAATGATGGCCGCGCCTCGATCGCGGTCGGCGTGACCCCGGATCTTGCCGGACGCTTCGACGCGGTCGCACTGCTGCGGATCGCGGTGGCGGTGCTGGGCGGGCAGGGCGGCGGTGGCCGGCCCGATATGGCGCAGGGCGGCGGTCCCGACGGCAGCAAGGGTGCCGAAGCGATCGACGCGATCCGCGCCGCGCTGGCCGGTTGATCGCCGGCATGGCGCCAAGATCCGCTGCCCTGCGTAGACCTGTTGCACATCAATGGGGTGACGGCGGATGAATCGAACCGCAGGACCGATGGCCATCGTCGCGATCATGGCAGCGGTGGCGGTGCCATTGCCCGCCATCGCCCAGACCGCGCGTGAATTGCTGACACAGGCCGCGTTTCAGGATCGCAGCCAACCGGCCGCGCTGGCGCGGGTCGATCGCGCCCGTGCCCTGGCGCTCGCCGCGGTTCAGCGGATGCCCGACGATCAGGATGCGGCCGTCATCGCCGCCGGCGCGCTCGCCTATCGTGCCAAGCTGACCGGTAGCCGGGCCGAGGCGATCGAGGCACGCAAGCAATTGCAGGCGGTCGCCGCCCGCTTCCCGCGTAACGCGGAGGCGCAGATCGGGCTTGGCGGCTGGCATCTCGGCGTCATCGCCAAGGTCGGGCGGATCGTCGCCCGCGCCATGGCGGGGGCGCAGAAGGGGGCAGGGCTCGCCGCGACCGATCGTGCCGTGACGCTCGGTGGCAACCGGGCCTTCTTCGCCGGTCTTGCCGGGCTGCTGCGGATCGAAGCCGATCCTGCCGATCCACGCGGCCGTGCCCTGCTGGATCAGGCGACCCAAGCACCCACCCCCACCGTGCTCGACCGCATCATCCAACGCAATGCCGGTGCGGTCCTCGCCTCGTTGAAACAGGGTGATGCGAAGACTGCCCGCGCATTGGCGGATCGTCTGCTGCCTTTCGGCTGGTACGACGATCAATAACGGCTAGGCGGGTATTTCACCCTGCCGCCTGACCCGCCTGATCCGTGGCTCGCGGTCCAGTGCCGCCTCGCGCCGGATCAGTTGGCGCAGTTCGTCGCGCTTTTCGTGGATCGACGCGATCACCGGCCCCATCGCGACCCCCAGATCGACCAGCACCGCTTCGGATAGCTGCAACGAACTTTCCAGCGTCTCGGGCACCGCATCGGTCACGCCGGCACGGTAGAGTTCGGCGGCATGGCCGGCATCGCGGGCACGGGCGATGATCGGCAGGTCGGGGGCCACCGCGCGCATCCGTCGCGCCAGCCGCACCGTCAGCACCGGATCGTCCATCGTCAGGATCAGCGCCCGCGCCGAAGCCAGCCCGAGCCGGTCGACCAGTTCCGCGCGCGCCACATCTCCGAACAGCACCGGATAGCCCGCCGCCCGCGCCTCCGACACCACGTCGATATCGGCCTCCACCGCCAGATAGGACTGGCCATGATGGGCCAGCATGTCCGCCACCATCCGCCCGACCCGGCCGAAGCCGATCAGCACCGTGCCCGGCACGGCACCCGGCTCGATCACCGGCGCGGCTTCCACCATCCGCGCCTCGATCCGTTTCGATACCTGCCGCCCCGCCTTGGCGAGCAGCGGCGTGATCGTCATCCCGATCGCGGTCACCGTCTGCCAGAAGGTGGCGGTGGAGGGCAGGATCAACTGCGCCTGTGCGGCGGTGGCCAGCACGATCAGCGTCGTCTCGGACGGGCTGCCCATCAGCAGCCCCGTCTCCGCCGCGATCGCAGGCCGCGCCTGCGTCACGCGGAGCAGCAGATAGGTGACGACGGTCTTCACCGCGACCACGCCGACCACCGCCAGCAGCAGCGATCCCCAATTCGCGGCGATCAGTCGCAGGTCGAGGCTCATTCCCACGGTGATGAGGAAAACGCCCAGCGCCAGTCCCTTGAAGGGCGCGGTGATCACTTCGACTTCGGAATGATATTCGGTTTCGGCGATCAACAGCCCTGCCAGCAGCGCGCCGACGATCGGCGACAGTCCCGCCGCCGTCGTCGCCACCGAGGCGACGATCACCACCAGCAGCGACGCCGCCAGAAACAGCTCGGGACTCTTCGTCCGCGCGGCTTGGGCGAACAGGCGCGGCAGCACCAGTCGTCCGCCGACGTACAGCGCCACCACGGTCAGCCCGCCGCGCAGCGCGACCCCGGCCAGCCCGGCCCAGCCCTCGTCGCTCGCCGTCGGCGCCATCGCGCCGAGTGCGAAGATGATCGGCACCAGCGCAAGATCCTCGAACAGCAGCATCGCGAACGCGCCGCGCCCGACCGCGCTGGTGGTGCCGACCAAAGGCAGCACCAGCGCCGTCGACGACAGGGCGAGGGCCAGGCCCAGCCCCGCCGCCCCCGCCCAGCCCTGGCCGATCATGTGCAGCGCGATGCCGATCAATGCCGCCGATCCGATCAGCTCGGCCGCCCCGGTGCCGAACACCAGCCGCCGCATCCCCCATAGTCGCTTGAACGACAGTTCGAGCCCGATCGAGAACAGCAGCAGGATGATGCCGAACTCGGCGAACGGCTCGATCGAATGCGGGTCGGATATGGTGATGTAATAGAGCCACGGGAAACGGTCGCTCAGCGCGCCCAGCCCCGCCGGCCCGACCAGCAATCCGACCAGGATGAACCCGATCACCGGACTGATCCGGAAACGGGCGAAGGCCGGGATCACCAGTCCCGCCGCCCCCAATATCACCAGCGCATCGCTGAAACCTTCATTATCGAGCCCGATCGCCATGGCGGCAGCTTAACCCGATCGAACGTCGCTTGTCAGGCCCGTTCGGCATCGAATCGCGATCCGGGACGATCCGTCCGCTGTCCGTGACCGTTCCCCATGGATAGGGATCATGCATGTCATTCGATCGTCTCCCCATCCCGTTTCTGGTCCTTGGTCTTGCGGCGGGTCTTGCGGCCTGTGGCAATGCCGACCGCGATGCGCGACGGGCCGCCGCCGGCCCCGATCCCGACCTGCCGGCGCTGTTGCGGGTCGCCGACGCAGGGGCCGGGGGCCATGCCGCGCGGCAGTGCCTTGCCTGCCATACCTTCGTGAAGAACGGCGGCGATCGCGCCGGTCCCAATCTTCATGCCGTCATGGGCCGGCCGATCGCCGGCGGCAGCGCGCGCTATGGCTATACCGACGCGCTCAGTCGTGTCGGTGGGCGGTGGAACCCCGCGACGATGGATCGCTGGCTGGCCAACCCGGCCCGGTTCGCCCCCGGCACGACGATGCGTTTCGCCGGAATCGCCGATCCGCTCGAACGCGCCGATATCATCGCCTATCTGGAAACACTGTCGGACTGACGGCAAAAAGGGTCCGGAAGCGATTGCTCCCGAACCCTTTCTCGCGAAGACCGACGTCGCCTGCGCGACGCCGGTGATCGATCAGGCCCAGCTGGCCATCTTGGTTTCGAGGTTCTTGCGCACCTGCTCGAAGAACTGCTCGGTCGTCATCCAGGGCTGGTCCGGGCCGATCAGGATCGCGAGATCCTTGGTCATGTGGCCGTTCTCGACCGTCTCGATGCAGACGCGCTCCAGCGTCTCGGCGAACTTCGTCACCTCGGGAGTGTCGTCGAACTTGCCGCGATACTTCAGGCCACCGGTCCAGGCGAAGATCGACGCGATCGGGTTGGTCGAGGTCGCCTTGCCCTGCTGGTGCTGGCGATAGTGGCGGGTGACGGTGCCGTGCGCCGCTTCCGCCTCGATCGTCTTGCCGTCCGGGGTCATCAGCACCGACGTCATCAGGCCGAGCGAGCCGAAGCCCTGCGCGACCTGATCCGATTGCACGTCGCCGTCATAGTTCTTGCAGGCCCACACGAACTCGCCGTTCCACTTCAGCGCGGAGGCGACCATGTCGTCGATCAGGCGATGCTCGTACACGATGCCCGCATCGGCGAACTTCTGCTTGAACTCGGCCTCGAAGATCTCGGCGAACAGATCCTTGAAGCGGCCGTCATAGGCCTTCAGGATGGTGTTCTTCGTGCTGAGGTACAGCGGCCAGCCGCGGTTCAGCGAATAGTTCATGCTGGCGCGCGCGAAATCGCGGATCGACTGGTCGAGATTGTACATGCCCATGGCGACGCCCGCCTCGGGGAAATCGAACACCTCATATTCCAGGACCTGACCGTCCTTGCCTTCCCACTTCATGGTCAGCTTGCCGGCGCCGGGGACCAGGAAATCGGTCGCCTTGTACTGGTCACCGAACGCGTGGCGGCCGACGACGATCGGGTGCGTCCAGCCCGGGATCAGGCGCGGCACGTTCTGGATGACGATCGGCTCGCGGAAGATCACGCCGCCCAGGATGTTGCGGATCGTGCCGTTGGGCGACTTCCACATCTTCTTCAGGCCGAATTCCTCGACGCGCTGCTCGTCCGGGGTGATCGTCGCGCACTTCACCGCAACACCGTACTTCTGCGTGGCGTGCGCGCTGTCGATCGTCACCTGATCGCCCGTCGCATCGCGGTTTTCGACGCTGAGGTCGAAATAGGCCAGTTCGATGTCGAGATAGGGCTTGATGAGGCGTTCGCGAATCCATTCCCAGATGATCCGCGTCATCTCGTCGCCGTCGATCTCCACGACGGGCGTCTTCACCTTGATCTTCGCCATCTTCACGTTCCTTGGCAGGGGAGGGGATGCGCCTGCGTCTAGGATGCACGTCACGGGCTGGCAACCGCGCGGGTGATGCAGATTTCGGTTCCGTCGAGCCGTGCGACGCGTCATGGTGTGGTTAACGACATATAAATGTCAGGGAGAGAGTGATGAAAGCGACCGATCGCGCGCTGGCCCTTGTCGCCATGGCTACCGCTTCGCTGCTGCTGATGGCGACGCCTGCCGTCGCCCAGCAGCGTTACAGCAACCTGTTCGTGTTCGGCGACAGCCTAGTCGATGCCGGCAACGCGCAGGAAGGGCAGCGTCTGGCCGGCAGGACCGATCCCGCGCCCGCCGCGGCCGGTTATTTCCAGGGGCGCTTCTCCAACGGCGATACGTTCGCCGATTACCTGTCGATGTCGATCGGCGGCACGCGCACCCAGGCGTCACTGCTCGGGGGCCTGAACTTCTCGGTCGGCGGCGCGCAGGCCCGCGAGATGGCGGGCGACGCCAGCCCCAGTTTCGCGGAGCAGATCGGGCAGTTCGCCCTGTCGGGCAAGACGATCGACGGGAACTCGCTGGTACTGCTGACGTTCGGCGGCAATGATGTCCGTAGCGAACTGACCCGGTTCGGCGGGTTCCTCGCCGCTGGCAGGCCGCAGGATTTCGTGGCCGATTTCAGCGCATCGCTTGCCGCGCTATCGTCCGGGCTCGACGCGCTCTACACCAGCGGCGCGCGCAATTTCATCGTCACCGGTCTGCCCGATATCGGCAAGATTCCCAACGTGACACGGCGCGGATCGGCCGTTCTGAACGACAAGGGCGAAGACCTGTCGCGGATGCTCAATTCAGGGTACGATCCCGCGACGGATACCGACGATCTGCAGGGCATCGACGATGTCGTGGCCGCCTTTGCGGGACGCAGCGGCGCCGATGCCCGGTTCTTCGACCTGTTCGACTATCAGCGGCGGCTAGGCGCCGATCCGCAGGCGTTCGGCCTGCCGGGTACGCTCAACCAGCGCGACATCTGCCTGGCCACGCCCGGACGGGCCCCCGGTTGCGAAGGCTTCGTCTATTTCGATGACATCCATCCGACCACGCAACTCCACCAAGCGATCGCGAACGGCCTGACCACGCAGTTCGGCATCGCCGCCATTCCCGAACCGGCAAGCTGGCTGATGATGATCGCCGGCTTCGCGCTGGTCGCGTCGACGATCCGTCGCCGTCGCTATGCGTTACGGGTCGTCTATGCCTGAGCCGGAGACGGATGTGGCCGCCGGGGACGCGCGATTGTCACCGGCGGCCCATGCCGGTACACCGGTTGCCATGACCTCACTCGACAAGCCGCCCCTTACGACCACGACCGTGAAATGGCGCTTTCCCGCCGTCCATCCCGAAGGGCGCAAATATGTCGCGATCTCGGCCGGGATCACGCTGCTGCTCACCATCATATCGAACGTGCTGTTCTGGCCCATGGTGGGCGTCACCCTGTGGGTGGCGACGTTCTTCCGTGATCCCATCCGCACCACGCCCCAGGGTGACGGACTGATCGTCGCGCCGGCCGATGGTCTCGTCACCATGATCCAGCGCGTGCCGGTGCCACGTGAGCTTGTCGGCGAACTGGGGGAGGCGCCGCTGACCCGCGTGTCGATCTTCATGTCGGTGTTCGACGTCCACATCAACCGCACCCCGATCGCCGGTACGATCCGTCAGGTCGTCTACATCTCCGGCAAGTTCCTCAACGCCGATCTCGACAAGGCGTCGGACGAGAACGAGCGCCAGCATATCGTCGTCGAAAGCCGGCCGCAGCCGGACGGCACCGTCCGCCGCATCGGATTTACCCAGATCGCCGGGCTGGTGGCGCGCCGCATCGTACCGTTCGTGAAGGCGGGCGACATGGTCGCGACCGGCCAGCGGATCGGGCTGATCCGCTTCGGTAGCCGCGTCGATGTGTTCCTGCCTGACGACATCGCACCGCAGGTCACGCTGGGCCAGCGCTCGATCGCGGGCGAGACGGTGATCGGCCGCCTTGGCGCCACCCCCGTCACCGGCATCGCGCAGTGATGGCACCGCAGGACGACGACCATCCGGTCGAACCGGGCGACGGCACGCTGCCGCTGCGCGAGCGCCGGGCACGCGATCAGTTGCGCGCCCGGCGGTTCGCCCGCCCCCCCCGTGGCCTTCCGCTGCGCGCGGTCGCGCCCAACGCCGTCACGGCGCTGGCCTTGTGCTCGGGATTGTCGGGCGTGCGTTTCGCGATCTCGGGCGAGTGGGAGCGCGCGGTGACGATGATCATGATCGCGGGGGCGCTGGATGGGATCGACGGCCGGATAGCCCGGATGCTGCGCGGCGAAAGCCGGTTCGGGGCCGAACTCGATTCGCTGTCGGATGCGATCTCGTTCGGCGTGGCGCCAGCGCTGATCCTGTATCTCTGGTCGCTTTCCGCATTGCCCCGGCTCGGCTGGGCGGCCGCGCTGGTATTGGCGGTGTTTTGCGCCCTTCGTCTTGCCCGGTTCAACGCCAATATCGACGAGGTCGAGCAACCTCATAAATCCGCCGGCTTCATGACCGGGGTGCCGGCGCCCGCCGGTGCGGGTCTTGCCCTGCTGCCCTTGATCCTGTGGCTGTGGACCGATCTGCCGATCCTCAACTCGCCCTATCTGGTCGCGCCATGGGTGGTGTTCGTGGCGATGCTGATGGTGTCGAGCCTCGCCACCTTTTCGTGGAAATCGTTGCGTCTGCGTCGCACCGTCCGGTTCGAGGCACTGGCGGTGGTTGTTCTGGTGGGCGCTGCTCTGGTTACCGCTCCGTGGCATGCGCTCAGCGCGATCATCATCGCCTATCTGGCGGCATTGCCCTTCAGCATCGCCAGCTACGCCCGGGTCAGGCGACTTCGCGCAACCGCTGCGCCGGCACCGGCAGTGACGCCCGCCGCCTGACCGCGATCCGCCGCTCGGCACGGGCAAGCTGCTCAAGGGGTGCGAAACCACGATCGGCATGCCCAGCAGCCACGCGGACGATCCGCAACCAGTGCGGGCCCACGGCAAAGGCGATTACGGCGATGGCAGTGACCAGCGCACCTGCGAACACCACGATACTGACGACTGCCATCATCTACGCCTCCCTGTTCGCAAGCGCCAAATCCTGTCGCCTGCGCCAACCCTCGACTCAGCCGGCCAGTTCCCGGCAATACTGCAACCATCATAGCGACTAACGGCAACTCTCCGTGCCGAACCCGCATAAATGGCAAGCCGTACGTCTGTTGAACCTGTTATGTTCCTATCACGTTCCAATCGTCAAGCCGATTCGACGCCGGAACGGAACAGTTGCGCGCGCCCGGCAGGTGCTGTAGGTGGCGCGCCTCTCAACCCCACATGGGAAGCATCATAGCCCGGTGCGCAGGCCTTCAGGCCACGCGTCATCCGCTTCCCAGAGGCTCAACCGGAAGGAATTATCTATGGCGGCACCTGTCGTCTCCATGCAGCAGCTCATCGAAACCGGTGCGCACTTCGGTCACCAGACGCATCGCTGGAATCCGAAGATGAAACCCTACATCTTCGGCGACCGCAACGGCGTCCACATCCTCGACCTGTCACAGACCGTGCCGCTGTTCGCGCGCGCGCTGGAATTCGTGTCGTCGTCGGTTGCGGGTGGCGGCAAGGTGCTGTTCGTCGGCACCAAGCGCCAGGCGCAGGAGCCGATCGCCGATTCGGCGCGTCGCGCCGGCCAGCACTTCGTCAACCATCGCTGGCTGGGCGGGATGCTCACCAACTGGAAGACGATCAGCAACTCGATCAAGCGCATGAAGACGCTGGAAGAGCAGCTGTCGGGTGACACCCACGGCCTGACCAAGAAGGAAGTGCTGCAACTGACCCGTGAAAAGGACAAGCTGGAACTGTCGCTGGGCGGCATCCGTGACATGGGCGGCATTCCCGACGTGATGTTCGTGATCGACGCGAACAAGGAAGAACTGGCGATCAAGGAAGCCAACACGCTCGGCATTCCCGTCGTTGCGATCCTCGACTCGAACGTGTCGCCGGACGGCATCGCGTTCCCGGTTCCCGCCAATGACGACGCCGCCCGCGCCATCCGCCTGTATTGCGAGGCGATCGCGATCGCCGCGACGCGTGGCGGCCAGGAGCAGCAGCGCCGTTCGGGTGCCGACATGGGCGCGATGGCCGAGCCGGTTGCCGAAGAGACGCTGACCGTCGAAACGCCGGCCGCGCAGCCTGGTGACGAGCCGGAAGATGCCGCGACCGCCACGGTTGAGGGTGCCGGCGCCGAGACCGAGCGCCAGATCGACGCATAACCTTCACGGGTTCGTCATGCGGGCGGGGCAGGGCGCGGAAACGCCCGGCCTCGCCCGCAACCACATTCAGAACAGAAGGACGACAGACATGGCCGATATCACGGCAGCGATGGTCAAGGACCTGCGCGAGAAGAGCGGCGCGGGCATGATGGATTGCAAGAAGGCGCTGAACGAGACCTCCGGCGACATGGACGCCGCGCTCGACTGGCTGCGGACCAAGGGCCTTGCGGCCGCGCAGAAGAAGTCGAGCCGCACCGCCGCCGAGGGTCTGGTCGGCGTCGCGACGTCGGGCAACAAGGGTGCCGCGGTCGAGGTGAACTCCGAAACCGACTTCGTCGCCAAGAACGACCAGTTCCAGGCGTTCGTCCGCGAAGTCACGCAGATCGCGCTGGCGGCCGGCGACGACATCGAGACGATCAAGGCGGCGGCGATGCCGTCGGGTACGACCGTCGCCGAGGTGCTGACGAACAACATCGCCACGATCGGCGAGAACCAGTCCCTACGTCGCGCCAAGCGCCTTGAAGTGAGCAAGGGCGCGGTCGTGTCCTATGTCCACAACGCGCAGTCCCCGGGCATGGGCAAGATCGGCGTGCTGGTCGCGCTCGAATCCGACGCGTCGGACGAGGTGCTGCAGGGTCTGGGCAAGCAGCTGGCGATGCACATCGCCGCCGCCTTCCCCAAGGCGCTGAACGAGGCCGACCTCGACGAAACCGAGATCGAGCGCGAGCGCGCGATCGCTGCCGAAAAGGCCGGCGAGTCGGGCAAGCCCGCCGACATCATCGCCAAGATGGTTGAAGGATCGATCGCCAAGTACCGCAAGGAACACGCGCTGGTCAGCCAGCTGTTCGTGATGGACGGCAAGACCAAGATCAGCGACGTGGTGGCCAAGGCGGGCAAGGATGCCGGCACGACCATCGTGCTGAAGGACTATGTCCGCTTCCAGCTCGGTGAGGGCATCGAGAAGGAAACGTCGGACTTCGCGGCTGAAGTCGCTGCCGTATCGGGCGTGCCGCAGGGCAACTGATACCGGGCGCCCGGTCCTTCACCGGACCGGGCGATCCGCCTTTCGCACCCCCATACGGTATGGGGACCAGAGGCGTGAGGTAGCGGCTGTCCGTTGCCATGCACGCATCTGTCCTTCCACCCGTTTTGGGGGTGATGCTTGTCCGGCGCGTCTCATCGGTTCTGATGCGGGATCTGCCCGATGGTCCAGGTTGCGGACGTACGACATTTCGCATCGGACCGGCTACCACGGTTGCCCCGCCAGTCCCCCGCGTCTAGGGTTTGTCCCGCTTTCCCCCAACATAACCGAGACGCATGACCGAACCCCGCTTCAAACGCATTCTGCTGAAACTTTCCGGCGAAGTCCTGATGGGTGAGGGTGGTCTGGCGATCGATCCCGTCGTCACCGCCCGTGTCGCGCAGGAGATCGCCGATGTTCGGGCGCAGGGGTATGAACTGTGCATCGTCGTCGGCGGCGGCAACATCTTTCGTGGCCTGTCCGCCGCGGCCAAGGGGATCGAGCGCGCGACCGCGGATTACATGGGGATGCTCGCCACGGTGATGAACGCGCTGGCGGTGCAGAATGCGCTGGAACAGATCGGCGTCGACACCCGCGTCCAGTCGGCGATCCCGATGGCCAGCGTGTGCGAACCCTTCATCCGTCGTCGGGCCGAACGGCATCTGGAAAAGGGCCGCGTCGTGATCTTCGCCGCCGGTGTCGGCTCGCCCTTCTTCACCACCGATTCCGGTGCCGCACTGCGGGCCGCCGAGATGAAGTGCGACGCGCTGTTCAAGGGTACCTCGGTCGATGGCGTCTATGATGCCGATCCCAAGAAGGTGCCGAGCGCCACCCGTTACGATACCGTCACTTATTCAAAGGTGCTGTCCGATGACCTGAAGGTCATGGATGCCAGTGCCATTGCCTTGTGCCGTGACAACGCCATTCCGATCGTGGTCTTCAACATCCGCGAACACGGCAATTTCGCCGCGGTTCTCGCCGGTGAAGGCATTTGCACGATCGTGCAAAATCAGGAGAACATCGATGCCCGCCTATGACAAGGCCGATATCCAGCGCCGCATGTCCGGCGCGATCGACGCGTTGAAGCACGATCTGGGCGGACTGCGCACCGGTCGCGCCTCCACGACGCTGCTCGATCCCGTCAACGTCGAGGTCTATGGCAGCCACATGCCGCTGTCGCAGGTGGCGACCGTCTCCGCGCCCGAGCCGCGGATGCTGTCGGTACAGGTGTGGGACAAGTCGAACGTCAGTTCGGTAGAGAAGGCGATCCGCTCCGCCGGCCTCGGTCTCAATCCGATCAACGATGGCCAGACGCTGCGTCTGCCAATCCCCGACCTGACCGAGGAGCGTCGCAAGGAACTGGCCAAGCTCGCCAGCCAATATGCGGAAAAGGCGCGTATCGCCGCACGCAACGTGCGCCGCGACGGCATGGACAACCTGAAGGTCGACGAGAAGAAGAACGTCTTCGGCGAGGACGAGCGCAAGCGTCACGAAACCGAACTCCAGAAGATCACCGACAAGACCATCGCCGATATCGATGCCGCGTCGACCGCCAAGGAAAAGGAAATCCTCGGCAAGTGAGCGACGGGGTGTCCCCTATCGTCCATCCCGTCACCGGTGCGATGCGTAGCCGGGGTGCGGCATGAATACCGCCTCGATCCTCGCGACGGATGAGGCGACAGGCGCGATCCCGCGACACGTCGCGATCATCATGGACGGTAATGGCCGCTGGGCCCGCCAGCGCCATTTGCCTCGCCTCGCCGGGCACAAGGCGGGGGTGGAGGCGGTACGCCGCGTTACCCGCGCCGCCCGCGCGATGGGGATCGAGGCGCTGACGCTCTACGCCTTTTCGTCAGAAAACTGGCGGCGTCCGGCTGAGGAAGTCGGCGACCTGATGGGTCTGCTGCGGCTCTTCATCCGTTCCGACCTCGCCGAGTTGACGCGGGAGAATGTGCGGCTGCGGGTGATCGGTGACTATCGTGCCTTTTCCGCCGATCTGATCGCGCTGATCGACAACGCCATTGCCCGCACCGCCGGCAACGACGGGCCGCTGCTGGCGATCGCGCTCAATTACGGGGCGCAGGCGGAACTGGCCGCGGCTGCCCGCCGCCTTGCCGCGCGCCTGCCTGCCGACGAGATCGACGAGGCCGCGATCGAGGCCGAACTGGACACCGCCGGTCTGCCGCCGCTCGATCTGGTCGTCCGCACCTCGGGCGAGCAGCGATTGTCGAATTTCCTCCTGTGGCAGGCGGCCTATGCCGAGTTGCTGTTCGTCGACACGCTCTGGCCCGATTTCGATGGCGATGCGCTGGCGGAGGCGGTTGCGGCGTTCGGTCGGCGCCAGCGTCGCTACGGCGGCCTGTGACGGAAGACTTTCCTCCGACGCCCGATGCCAAGCTGCGTACGCCGTCCAACCTGCGGTTGCGGATGATCGCCAGCGTGGCGATGATCGCCGTCGCGCTGGTCGCGCTCTATGCGGGCGGATTCGTGTTCTGGCTGCTGGCGGTGATCGCGGCGCTGTTCATGATGGCGGAATGGTCGGCCCTGCACGGCGCGGATGCGAAGACCAAACGGACCGCGCAGTTCGCGCTGTCGGTGCCGTTGGCGATCATGGCGCCGGTTGCGGCGGGGCCGCATTTTTTCGTGCTCGGGCTGCTCGGCGCGGCGTTCTTCTTCCTCGCGATCGTCAAGCGCGATACCGGCCTTGCCCTTGGGGCCGCCTATGTCGGATTGCCGGTATTCGCGTTGCTGCTGATCCGTGGGCAAGCGGACGGGCTGGTGCTGACGCTGTGGACGCTGTCGCTGGTCTGGGCCACCGATATCGGCGCGTTCTTCACCGGCCGCACGCTGGGCGGGCCGAAGCTGGCCCCCCGGATCAGCCCGGCCAAGACCTGGTCGGGCCTGATCGGCGGCGTGATCCTCGCCACACTCGTCGCCTTCGCACTTCATGTCGGTTACGGCCTGCCGTTCCGCCTCGTCATCGCCACCCCTTTCCTCGGTGTGCTCGCGCAGGGCGGCGATCTGTATGAAAGCGCGTTGAAACGTCGTGCCGGCGTGAAGGATTCGGGGAACGTCCTGCCCGGTCATGGCGGCGTACTCGACCGGCTCGACGGGGTCGTGCCGGTGGCGCCGGTCGCGGCGCTGCTCGTGATCCTGCCGCAGCTGTTCGCATGAGGACGGTGACCATTCTCGGTGCGACCGGATCGGTCGGCACCTCGACGCTCGACCTGATCGAACGGGAACCAGACCTTTACCGGGTACGGGCGCTCACCGCCAACTGCGATGTGGTGAAGCTCGCCGCCGCCGCCCGCCGCACCAATGCGGAACTGGCGGTCGTCGCCGACGAAGCCTGTCTGCCTGCATTGCGCGACGCGTTGGCCGGCACCACCATCCGTGCTGCCGGTGGCCGGGCGGCGGTGATCGATGCTGCCGCGTCCGACGCGGACTGGACGATGGGGGCGATCGTCGGCTGTGCCGGGCTGGAGCCGGTGATGGCGGCGATCGGGCGGGGGCGTACCGTCGTCCTGGCCAACAAGGAACCGCTGGTGTCGGCGGGCGAGGTCATCCTCGCCGCCGCCGCCGCATCGGGCGCGACGCTGCTGCCGGCGGACAGCGAGCATAACGCGATCTTCCAGTGCTTCGACCCCGCACAGGTTGCGCAGGTCCGTCGCATCGTCCTGACCGCCAGCGGTGGTCCGTTCCGCGACTGGTCGCTGGCGGACATGGCGCACGTTACCCCCGCACAGGCGGTGGCGCATCCCAACTGGTCGATGGGCGCCAAGATTTCGGTCGATTCGGCGACGATGATGAACAAGGGGCTGGAGCTGATCGAGGCTGCCCGTCTGTTCCCGGTCGATCCCGACCGGATCGAGATCGTCATCCATCCGCAATCGGTGATTCATTCTGCGGTCGATTATGTCGATGGATCGATGCTGGCGCAGCTCGGCCCGTCCGACATGCGGGTGCCGATCGCGCACTGCCTGGCATGGCCGCAGCGGATGGCGACACCGATGGCCCCGCTCGACCTGATCGCGCTTGGCCGGCTCGATTTCGCGGCGCCCGATCCCATCCGCTTTCCGGCGTTGCGGCTGGCGCGAGAGGTGCTGCGGGCCGGTGGTGCGAGACCCGCCATTCTGAATGCCGCCAACGAAGTCGCCGTCGCCGCCTTTCTGGCCGGGCGCATCGGCTTCCTCGAAATTGCCGCAATCGTGGAACATACGCTCGATCATTACGACCCGCCCGCTCCCGAAACGCTCGACGCGGTCATCGCCGTCGATGCCCGGGCGCGGATAGTGGCGGGCGCGCGCACAGAGGATCGTACCGCTTGATCGAAACCCCCGGCTTCCCGCTGACATTGCTGGCTTTCATCGCGATGATCGGCCCGCTCGTCTTCGTGCACGAGATGGGCCATTATCTCGCCGGCCGCTGGTTCGGGATCGGTGCCGATGCCTTTTCGATCGGATTCGGACGTGAGATTGCCGGCTTTACCGACCGGCACGGCACGCGCTGGAAATTCGGCTGGCTGCCGCTGGGCGGGTATGTCCGCTTCGCCGGTGATATGAATCCCGCCAGTCAGCCGAGCGCGGAGTGGCTGGCGTTGCCCGCTGCGGAGCGTGCGCGGACCTTCCAGTCGAAACCCGTCTGGCAGCGCGCCATCGTCGTGGCGGCTGGCCCCGTCGTGAATTTCCTGGTCGCGATCCTGATCCTGGCCGGGTTCGCGCATTTCTACGGCACCCGCCATGCGCCGGCCACGGTCGGCTCGGTAGTGGCGGGAAGTCCGGCGGCAAAGGCCGGCCTGCGCGAAGGCGACCGGTTGCTGACGCTGGGTGGTCGGTCGGTCGATGATTTTGCCGGCATCGCCGAATATGCGATGTTGCGTCCGGGTGAGACGATCGGTGTTACCGGCGAACGCGCCGGCCGCCCGATCGCCACGACGTTGACGATCGGCACCGTCGAACAGCGCGACCGGTTCGGGAACGCCTATCGCATCGGCCGCGTCGGCATCGGCAGCCCGCCGGTCGAGTATCGTCCGGTATCGTTATGGCGGGCGCCGGTCGAAGGCACGATCCAGGTCGTCGCGATCGTGCGCGGTTCGCTCGACGCGCTTGGCCAAATTTTCACGGGCCGTCGCTCCGTCGACGAACTGGGCGGACCGCTCCGCATCGCCAAAATCTCGGGCGAGCAGATGACGCTGGGGTGGCCCGCCTTCATCGGACTGATCGCGCTGGTGTCCATCAATCTGGGGTTCATCAACCTGCTGCCAGTGCCGATGCTCGATGGCGGCCACCTGTTCTTCTATGCGATCGAAGCGGTCCGGCGCCGGCCGGTCGAGCCCCATGTGCAGGAATGGGCGTTTCGCGGCGGATTGGCCGCGATCCTGGCGTTGATGTTGCTCGTGACGTTCAATGATCTGGGCCAACTTGGGCTGTGGCGTAATCTGGCCGGCTTGATCGGTTGACGAAGCTGGGGCAGGGCGACCGCGCAGGGGTCGGCTACTCGTTTTCCTGGGGTGGGTTTTTAGCGTGAACAATAACCGTCAAAAGGTCGCTGTCATCGGCACGGCATTGCTGGCGAGCACGATGCTCGCAGGCATCCCCGTGTCGGCACAGACCGCGCCCGCCTCTACTACGCCCGCCGCCGCGCAGGGTTCCAGGCTGGTGCCCGTTCCTGCCGGGCAGGGGGCTGCTCCTGCTGCCCCGTCACCGGTTGCGCCGCTTGCCGGCGGTACGATTCGCACCTTGCGTGTCGAGGGATCGCAGCGGATCGAGCCGGAAACGGTGCTGTCCTACACGAAGCTGCGTGTCGGCATTCCCTATACCACCGCCACGCTCGATCAGGCGCTGGTCGATCTCCAGGTATCCGAGCTGTTCGCAGATTACTCGATCTCCGGTGTCGAGAGCGGCGATATCGTCCTGCGCATCCGCGAGAACCCGATCATCAACCGGGTGATCCTGGAGGGTAACAAGGCGATCAAGAGCGACAAGATCCAGAAGGAACTGAAGCTCGCCCCCCGCCAGATCTTCACCCGTACCGGGGTACGCGCCGATGTCGGCCGGATCGTCGAACTGTACCGCCGGCAGGGCCGCTTCGCCGCGGTGGTCGACCCCAAGATGGTCAGCCTCGACCAGAACAGGGTCGATATCGTGTTCGAGATCACCGAGGGGTCGAAGTCCAAGGTCCGCCAGATCAACATCCTCGGCAACGAAAAATTCTCCGATGACGCGTTGCGCGGCCAGATGGCGACCAAGCAGTCGCGCTGGTTCCGGGTGCTGTCGTCGGGTACCAGCTACGATCAGGATCGGCTGAATTACGACCAGCAGAAGCTGCGGCAATTCTACCTGACCGAGGGCTATGCCGATTTCCGCGTCACCAGCGCGGTGGCGGAACTGACACCGGACAAGCGCGACTTCATCATCACCTACGTCGTCGAGGAAGGGCCGCGCTACAAGTTCGGCGACGTCACCGTCGACAGCGAGATTCGCGATTTCGACAATACCCGTCTCGCCGCATCGCTGCCGATGAAGAAGGGCGACTGGTACAACGCCAAGTTGACCGAAGACGCCATCGAGAACCTGGAACAGACCGCCGGTCTGTTCGGCTACGCCTTCACCAACGTCGATCCCGAATATCAGCGTGATCGTGAAACGCTGACGATGGGGCTCAACTTCCACATCGCGCAGGCGCAGCGCACCTATGTCGAGCGGATCGACATCAACGGCAACACGCAGACGCAGGACAAGGTCGTCCGCCGCGAAATGCGACTGGCCGAGGGCGATGCGTTCAACGATTTCCAGATCAAGCGGTCGCAGGACCGGATCAACTCGCTGGGCTTCTTCCAAGACAAGTTCGAGATCAAGCGGACGCCCGGCACCACGCCCGACCGCATCCTGCTGGAAGCACCCGTCGAAGAGAAGTCGACCGGCGAACTCCAGCTGTCGGCCGGCTATTCGTCGTTGGAACGCTTCATCATCCAAGCGAACATCACCCAGCGCAATTTTCGCGGCAAGGGGCAGGAATTGCGCGCCGGCGTCAACTATTCCAGTTATCAGAAATCGGTCGAGCTGGGCTTCACCGAACCCTATCTGCTCGACAAGAACGTCGCGATCGGCGTCGACCTGTTCCGTCGCGATCTGAACCAGTTCAACTTCACCACCAACGGTGATCGCAACCAGCTCTACAATCAGGTCTCGACCGGGTTCCAGATTCGCACCGGCGTCCCGCTGACCGAATACTGGTCGCTGTCGGGCCGCTATGGCCTGTCTTATGACGAGGTCGGGCTGGACGACAGCCTGCTGGTCAATGGCCAGTGCAGCACCGCGACGGTCGGCCGTTACCTGTGCGAAGCGCTCGGCAATCGCTGGACGTCGTCGGTCGGCTATTCGCTGATCTACAACAGCCTCAATTCCGGCCTGCGTCCCACGGCGGGCACACGCTTTTCGTTCAGTCAGGATTTCGCCGGGCTGGGCGGCGATGTGAAGTATATCCGTACTCGCGCGGAAGTAGCGAAATATTACGGGCTTGGCAGCGGCTTCGTCCTCTCGTTCCTGGGCGAGGGCGGCTATATCAAGTCGCTGGAAAAGAGCCGTGGCGCCGGCATCGACGAAGTCCGGATCATCGACCGTTTCTATCTCGGCGAGCCGAACTTCCGTGGCTTCGATATCCGCGGCGTCGGCCCCCGTGTGCAGCGCACGCCGCTGGTCACCGATCCGGTCACCGGCATCCAGTCGCTCGTCACCGACCGCAATCAGATCGTAGACGACCCCTTGGGCGGCAAGGCCTATTATCTCGGCCGGGTCGAATTGGAGATTCCGCTCGGTTCGGGCGCGCGCGAACTGGGGCTGCGTCCGTCCATCTACGTGCAGGCCGGTAGCCTGTTCAGTCTGAAACAACCGCTCAAGACCACCGATTTCGTGCAAGCGAAGAACGCGACAACCGGTGCGCTGCTCTTCAATCCGGATGGTTCGCCGACGCTGCTGGGTACACCGATCACGACGATCGTGAACAACCAGACGCTGGCTCTCTATTCGGTCGGCCAGACCGATACGGTCAATGCCGGGCTGGCCACAACATGCGCCGTGGGATATTCGGCAACGCCTGGGGGTGCCTGCACCGGAAACTCCGTCAATATAGCCCAGGTCAGCCAGCCCTTCTTCGAGCAGTTTCTCGGCAATTCAGCACGTCCGCGTCTGACCGTCGGTATCGGCGTCAACTGGAATTCGCCCTTCGGCCCCTTGCGCATCGATCTTGCCAGGGCGCTCATCAAGCAGAAGGGCGACGACGACAAACTCATTACCTTCAACGTAGGAACACAGTTCTGATGACTATCAAGACGCTCCTCCTCGCTGCCGCCCTCGTCGCGCCGGCTTTGGCTGCCACCCCAGCCGCCGCGCAGGCGATCGCCGTCGCCAATCCCGAAGGTGCGGTCGCCAATTCGAAGGCATGGTCCGCTGCCCGCGCCCAGATCGAGACGACCTACAAGGCACAGCTCGATCAGGCGAATGCGCGCCGCGAAGCGGTCGGCCGCGAACTCCAGCCGCTGGTGACCGCGTTCAACACCGCACGCGCGGCGCCCAATGCCAACCAGGCGGCGCTGCAGACGCAGGCACAGGCGATCCAGACTCGCGAGCAGGCGGCACAAGCCGAACTGTCGCGCCTGACCGCCCCGGCACAGCGGGCGCAGGCCTATGCGATCGAGCAGATCTCCGGTCGGTTGTCCGACGCGGTGCAGGCGGTCGTCCGCGCCCGCAACGTCACCATGCTGGTCCGTCCCGATGCCGTGCTGTTTGCCAATCCCACCGCGGACGTGACCGCCGCGATCACCACCGAACTGGATCGTCTGGTACCGAGCGTCGGCATCACCCCGCCCGCGAACTGGCAGCCCGGCCAGCAGCAGCAGGGTGCGGCACCTGCCGCCGCCGCGCCTGCCACGACCGCACCCACCCGCCCGGCACAGCCCTCCGGCCGGTGAGCGACATCGTGACCATGCCCGATACCGGGGAGACCGAAACGGTGATCGGCCCGCTCGATATCGGGCGGGTCATGGCCGCACTGCCGCATCGTTATCCCATGCTGCTCGTCGACCGCGTCGAGGAACTGGTGATCGACAAGCGGATCGCCGCGATCAAGGCGGTGACGATCAACGAGGGCTTTTTTCAAGGCCACTTCCCCGGCCGGCCGATCATGCCCGGCGTCCTCATCATCGAGGCGCTGGCGCAGGCTGCCGGGATCCTCGCGGTCGAAAGCCTCGGCCTCGCTGGCTCGGGCAAGCTCGTCTATTTCATGGCGATCGACGGAGCCAAGTTCCGCAAGCCGGTCGAACCAGGAGTGCTGTTGCGGCTGGAAGCCAGCTTCGTGCAAAAGCGCGCCAGCGTCTGCAAGTTTGCGGGCATTGCCAGGATTGATGGCCAAGTGGTGGCAGAAGCGAACTTCACCGCCATGATCGCCGATCCGCCCAAACCTGCCTGACGGCGGCCGTCGGGTACTGGGGCTATGCACTTTGACTTATGGAGCCGGGGCCGCTAAGCGCCCCGGCTTGTCCTTCGGCTGGTCGGAACCAGCCATATCAGGAGCGTTTCGATGAAGACCGATACCCACCCCGACTATCACACCATCCGCGTCCAGATGACCGATGGCACCGTGTTCGAGACCCGCTCGACCTGGGGTAAGGAAGGCGATCTCATGACGCTCGACATCGATCCGCTGGCGCACCCGGCATGGACCGGTGGTCGTGGCACCATGCTCGACACCGGCGGTCAGGTCGCTCGCTTCAACAAGCGCTTCGGTGGCGGTCTCACCCTCCGCAAGTAATCGTTCAGTCGGTTCGGGAAGGGGCTGGTTCGCGGAATGCCGCGGACCAGCCTTTTTCATGTGCGACGACGAAGCATATGTTCGACAAGCGCCCCGATCGTGATCGCAAGTGCGTAGACGACCAGATCGACGATCGAGAACACCCGTCCGAACAACAGGGCGCCCAGCCAGTTCGCCCGCACGGCATCGAGCGCGGCTCGATGGTAAAGCTGGGACAACTCGATCCCGCAGGCGATGATCGTCGCAACGGTGCCACTTCGGCCCGGCGACCAATGCGGACGGATCATGATGACGATCGCATGGATCATCATTGCCCAGAGGACCGACCCGCCATGCTTTACCACCGCGCCGGGCAGACCCATCGGCACCAGCCGAAGCATCAGGCCGGCGACGATCATACCGACGATGGCCAGCAACGATCGGGGCAGGGTGCGAGGTGGCGCGGGGTCAGTCATCGGTCTGAACGGGCAACGTAATCCGGAATACAGCACCGTCCTTGCCGTTACCCAGCAGGGTGATGGTTCCGCGATGCGCGGCAAGCAGCGAGCGCGCGATCGGCAGCCCCAGTCCGGTTCCTCCTGTCGTCCGGCGACTGGTGAAAAACGGTTCGAAGACGCGGGCGCGATCGCCCGGCGGAATACCGGGACCGTCGTCGCTCACCGTCAGTGCGATCGACCGGCCATGGTGTCGGCCGTCGATCGTCAGGTGCGACGCACCCGCCTGACCGCTGTTCTCGATCAGGCAACTCAAAACGGATGCGATGGCGGCGGCCGGCACCGCCACCGCGGGTAAATCCGGAGGCAGTCGAAGCGTAACGGTGAAGCCCCTCCGAGTATCGGCGTCCGCCACCTGTTTCGCGACGTCGGCGACATCGCACGTCCCGCCGCCCATTGCCGCCGCCATATCGGCGCGGGCCAGATCGAGCAGTCGGCTGACGAGCAGGGTCAGCCGTGCGGCGTCCGATGCGATGTTGGTCAGGAACCGTTCGCGGTCCACCACGCCCATGTCGGGGTGGTCCTGCAGCAGTTCGACCGCCCCGCCGATCCCGGACAGGGGTGTCTTGAACTCGTGACTGACCGCATGGGCGAAGTCGCGCAGATAGCGGGAGCGATGCTCGATCGCTTCCGCCATGCTGCCGAAGTCGCGGTAGAGCGCCTGGATTTCGATCGCGGCGGTGGTGGGCGCGTCGGGCACCGTGCCGCCACCGCTGGCGACGATGCGGGTGGCGGCCCCTAGCGCCTCGACCGGACGAACGATGCCGCGTGACAGCAGGCCGCTCAATATGACGAGTGTCATGAAGATCAGCAGAATGCCGATCGCGATCTTGCCCCGATCGGCATCCAGCCCGGCAAACAGTGCACGGGGCGGTTGGGATAACAGGATGACGCCGACGATCCGCCCGTCGACGACGATGGGCCGGGTATGATGGATGCAAAGGTCGGCGGCGCGGCTCAACCATTCGCCTATATAGGCGGGACGATGGGAGCGGTTCCGCCGCACCGTCGTCGCGGCATGGCCCGCCAGCGCCATCCGGACCTCCGGCAGATCGGCATGGTTGCCGCGTCCGGTTAGGCCCACAAGGATGTTGCCGCGGCGATCAAGCACGAGGATGGCGGCGCCGGTCGCTCGCCCGGTCAGGCGGACGACCGGCGCTACTCGCTCGGCCCATGCCAGCATCCGTCGATCCTCTATCCGGGTGCCGGGATGGGGGGCAGGGCGGTCGGGCAGGATCGGTGTCAGCCGCAGGTCGATGGATGGCGCTTCCGCCACCGGCAGGGACGAAGATGCAATCGGCTGGCCGGGTTGCCATTCCACGGCGGCGGCCGCGGCCAATGCGGCACCCTGCGCGACCAGTGCCGCCTCGGTCTGGCGGACCAGGGCATTCTCGTAGACGCGCAGGAACAGCGCACCGACACCCGGCAACGCCGCGACGAAGGTGAACGTCAGCAACAGGATCGTGCGCAACCGCAGGCGTGGCCAATGCCGCCGGACGATACGCTTGACGCGCTCGATCATCCGCCGACGCAGACGCCGAGGCGATAGCCGATGCCCGCGCGCGTCTCGATCACGTCGTAGGCGCCGACCCGCGCGAACTTGCCACGCAGGTTGCGGATATGGCTGTCGATCGTGCGGTCGGTCACCGCGAATCCAGGCCCGCGCAGCCGGTCGATGATCGCATCACGGCTGAATACCTTGGAGGGCATCGTCGCCAGCGTCCGCAAGATACCGAATTCCGTGACGCTCAGCACCACGGCCTGCCCACCCCAATCGGCCTGCCAGCCTTCGGTATCGAGCGTGAGCAGACCGCAACGGACCGTTGCCGTGGCCGCCACCACCGGTGGCCGGATCGCCATCCGCCGCAGGATCGCCATCACCCGTGCCACCACCTCACGCGGGGAAAAGGGCTTGGTGACGTAGTCGTCCGCACCCAGTTCGATCCCCAAGACCCGGTCGATTTCGTCGTCGCGGCTCGACAGGAACAGGATCGGCACGTCGCTCTTGGCACGCAGGCGTCGGCAGACCTCGATTCCGTCCATGCGCGGCATGTTGATGTCCAGGATCACGAGATCCGGTGCAGCGGTATCGGCCATGGCCAGCCCCGCCTCGCCATCCTCGGCCTCGATCGTATCGAGGCCGGCCTTGGCCAGCGCGAAGGCGAGCAACTGGCGGATGTGCGGATCGTCGTCGATGATCAGGATCGTACGGGGCATGGGGCATTGGATCATGGCAGCAGGCCACGCGGTCAAGGGCGGGGCGCCGGAGTCGAAGCCCCGCCGACCGATCCGTCGCAATTCCACCAAGCGCCATCGGGCAGCGCCGAGGGGTGTGCGGGATCAGGGCCAAGCATCGCGTTCGCCGTCACCAGTCGTCGTGCTCCCCGCGCCGTCCAATGCGTCCAGCTTTCCTGTCGGGCCGACAGATCGGTGTAGGTCTGCGCGCGGACATGCCGGATGCGATCACGCGTGGCGGCGTCCATTGTCCGGTGTTCAAGATCGATCAGAGGAAGCAGGGCCGCGTCCCCCAGCCCGGCAAGGTAACAGAGATCGACCCGATGCGGCGACTGATGCCGGACGTTCCACGCGGCGGCGATCGCCCCCAGATCGATGAAGCTGCAGACGGCCAGCACCACGAAAGCGGCCAGTGCGTTCCGGTTGATGAGCCACCGCGCACTGCGTCCCGCCAGGATGCGCCAGCAGATCAGTATCAGTCCCAATGCAACCAGTGCCATCCAGGCGAGTGCGGCAAGGCGCAACCCGGTCATCATCTCCGTACTGATGTAGTCGATCGTCCGCCATGCGCTGGACGCGACGAGGATCAGGTTCTGCACCACCCACAGCACGACCATCCGTCGTGCCCATGGATGGCGTTCGCTCGCGCTGCCCGGACGCAGCATCGCAAGCGCCATGACGCCGGCGATCAGCGCGGTGACGATCAGGGGATAGGCACCGCGATGGACATATTCGGTCTGGGTCATACCCGCCGGCAAAGGTCCTCCACTCCATAGCACCACGATGTCGAGGGCGTTCTGAACAGCGAAGATCCCATTGAACAACGCCAGCGCGATCAGCACCGAGGGCAGCGACGTGCCCGGCAGGATAGGCTCGGGATCGGGCAATCGTGCGGCCAGCCGCGTCACCAGCGAATGCGGGCGCAGACTTGGCCACAGACAGGTGGCGACCAATGCCCACACCAGCATCTGCACGATCGACGGCAACTGGATTGCCGCGAGTACCTGTGCGATCACCGGATTGGCGGCAGCGAACAGCGCGATGAACAGGCCGCCACCGATCAGCGGCAACGCCAGTATTGCCGCCACCGCGCCCGGGCTGTGCCGCACACCACGCCGGGCGCGCAGGCTTCGCGAGACATCGGCGATCGGCGTAACGATACCGCTTACGGCATGCAGCCCGAGCCGCGCGGCCCAATGCCATGCATCGTCGAACCTTCCCGTCCGCGGCATCAGTGCCGCGATCGACAACGCACACCAGAACAGGGCCCAGCTCAACGAACCGGGATCGTCGATCAACGCCACTGAGAATACCCCGGCCAGCGCCAGTGCGTACCATGCACGCCGATCGCGCCGGACATCGGCGCGGCCCAGCACCACACCCACCAGCCACGCCCCCGCGAACCCGCCGATCACCGCACCGGAAAAACCGTACGGAAACAACCGGTCGAACAGTCCGACAAGGACTATGGTGATGGCCGCTTTGCGAACGAAACTGAACCGCACGGAGATGCTCCTCTTGCCAAGAGCGATCTGTTTGCAGGACGCCCGTGGAGCCATCGTCCGGCACATGCGGATATTCCGGGCAGCGAATGTGCAGATCATGTGCAGAAGAGCGGGGCCGGCGTTGCCAAAGCCATCCCGCCGCATCATCTCTTCGGTTGTGACGGCATCGACACCCATGCGCGACCGGATCGGGGCGGCGGCGTCGACCGCGGTGATCGTCGGCGCGTTGGGTTATGGGCTGATCCTGGGGCTCGCCCTCCACGGGGCGATGCCTACGGCACAGGAAGCATTGGCGACGTTCGATGTGGTGCCAGTCGTCCCGCCGGCCGTACGCTTGATCCCACCGCCCCGTAAGGTCAGCAGGCCCAGCGGCAGGGCGTCACCGCCCAATCTTCGTGCCAGGGCCACCGAGGCGACGGCACCGGTGCCGATCATCCAGATCGCCCCGCCTCCGCCGATCGTCCTTGCGCCATTACCTGATATCGGCGCGCGAACCATGTCGGGAGCGTCGGATCGGGCGGGGCCGGGTACCGGTGCTGGTGGGATCGGTGACGGCCACGGTGCGGGCGGTAAGGGTGATGGTGACGGCAGCGGCCGGGAACGCGTACCCCGCCTGATCCGTGGACGGATCAAGGGATCGGACATTCCCGATCCCGTTCTGGATACCGGGTTCAGCGGCGTGATCGGGGTACGATTCCGGGTCGGCACCGATGGTCATGTCTCCGAATGTACGGTGATACGATCAAGCGGCAACGCGCTGATGGATCAGGCGACCTGTAATGCCATTGAAAAACGTTTCCGTTACGACCCCTGGCGCGACAGTGCGGGACGACCGGTTGCTTCGACCGTGCTGCGGGACCAGCAATGGGATATCGACCCGCCGACGCCGAGGCGGTGACTCGATAGGGCGGCGCTGGTTACCGCGGAGCTATTTATTGGTCACGCGGTTCCGGTGTTGACGATCATCAGGATGGAGCAGGTTATGCGCAGCTTTTCCGCGTTCCTATTGGCGCTGCCGGCAGCAGGGTTGCTCGCCACGGCGGTTCGGGCCGACAACTCGCAGTTTCAGGGTGCCGATCCGCACGCAATAGTGATCGACAACGAATTATGGATCTTTCCGACCGGGGGCCCGGATGGCACCTGGAAGGCCGACCGGTTCGGTGCCTTCTCATCGTCGAACCTGAAGGCGTGGCGCAGCCGCGGTACGCTGATCAAGCGGGACGAGATCGGCTGGATCGGCGATGACGGCGCCCGTGAGCATTTCCTGTGGGCGCCCGCCGTCGCGACCCGAGCCGGCAAATGGTATCTCTACTATTCGGTAGGCCCCCAGCATCCCACGCCCAGCCGCATCGGTGTCGCCGTCGCGGATCGGCCGGAAGGCCCCTATCGCGATAGCGGTCGTCCTCTCATCGGGAAGGCGGAAGAGGATACGACGCCGTTCGAGGCGATCGATCCGATGATCTTCACCGACCCGAAATCGGATCGTACCTATCTATACGCCGGCGGCAGCGCAGGGGCGCGGCTGCGGATATGGGAGTTGGCGCCGGACATGATATCGATCCGCCGGGAAGTGAGGGTACAGCAGCCCCGGAGTTTCACGGAGGGCGCGTTCATGCACGAACGCAACGGCACGTATTACCTGTCGTACAGTCATGGCCATTGGAACGCGGGTGATTATTCCGTGCACTATTCCACCGCCTCTTCGCCGATCGGGCCGTGGCATTATCGGGGCAGAATTCTCGGCAGCGATGCACGGCATCAGGGACCTGGCCATCATAGTTTCGTCCAGTCACCGTCGGGTGAATGGATGATCGTCTACCATCGTTGGGACCAGCAAGCCGGTCCCGCGCCGTTTGAAGGCGAACGCCAGATCGCGATTGACCGGGTTCGCTATGAACGGGACGGCAGCATTGCCGGGATCATGATGACGGACGGCGCCGCATCCCCCGTGTGGCCCGGTCATTAGGGCCGGTGAGATCGGCGTTCACCATGCTGCATCCGGATCATGGATGCAGTGCGGACGCGACCGATGCCGGCATTCGGCGGCATCGTGACGATAGACCATGATTGCGATCTGCGGTTCTGCCATGGGTCAGAACCGCGTTCCAAGGCCCAGCCAGATTCTCGCGGGATCGATGACATAGCCGAAGCGATCATAGTTCAATCGTTTGTCGAGTACATTCTGGATACCGCCATATAGCGTGAAGCGTGGTGACACCTTGTACGATCCGCCGATATCGACCGTCGTATAGGATGGTGCCACGATCGTGTTGCCGCTGATCTGTGCCTCGGTGATCGCCTCCTCGCCCCGGAAGATTGCGCGGACATAGCCGCCGAACCGGGCATCGGGTTTCCAGTTCAGCGACGCACTGGCCTGCTGCTTCGGGGTGTCGTTCAGCGCGGCACCTATGTTGGCGCCGGTCAGCTGTTCGGAATCCGTCAGCGTCCCGGTCGCGGTGACCTTCAACGTCGTGGTCAACGGCAAGTCGATCGTCGCCTCGATCCCACGGACCTTCGCCTTGTCGACGTTCACATAGGTCGTCGGCGGCCGGCCGATCGTGCTCAGTGGCTCGCCCACACACCACGCGCCCGCCTCGACACAGGTGACGCGGGTGATCCGATCGTCGAACCGCGTGTCATAGGCGGTCAGGCTGGCCTGAAACGCGCCGCCGTCGAACAGCAGGCCCGCTTCGATCGTGCTCGACGTTTCCGCCTCCAGATCGGGATTGCCATAGATGGTGCCGCCGCGGCTCGACTGGCCCCAGTCGGGCAGCGTCTGGCGAAGGTTCGGCGCGCGGAAACCCTGTGAATAGCCGCCCTTCAGCGTGAAGCGCCGGTCGATGTTCCAGACCGCATAGACGCGTGGCGTCCAGTGGGTGCCATATTGCTGGTCGTCGTCCATGCGGATGCCGCCGGTCAGCCTCAGCCCGCGCAGGATGGTCAGTTCGTCCTCCGCGAACACGGCGACCTGCCGCCGGCTGGCGCCATCGCGGGTCGATCCCGCCAGCAGGTTGCCGACGGTATCCGACAGATCCTCGTTCCGGTAATAGGCGCCGATACTCAACGCGTTGGCGGGCAGCGGCACCACCCAGATCGACTGCGCGACCGTGTTCTTGATCCGTTTGCCGTCCTGCAGGCTCTCGGCATCCTCCAGCTGAAGATAGCTTTCCGAGCTGGCGAAGCCCCAGCGTCCCGTATGGCTGACGGATCCGACATAGCGTCGCTGCGCCTGCGTGCTCTGCGTGCCGGACGGCGCCGTCGGGCCGGGGGCGACAGTTCTGGCGGCGGTGGATGTCACCGTCTGGCGATAATAGCCCAGCTCCGCGAGGAAGCTGTGCCGGTCGCCGGCGTTCCAGCCAATCTTTCCCGCGAGGCTGTCGTCCTTGCGTTCCGGTGTGCCGCCGACGACGCGATCCTCGGCACGCCGGGTCATCGCGCCCTGCAACTGAACGCCGACCGATCCGACAAGTGGTCCGGACAGATAGAAATTGCCGTCGGCGACGTTGCCGTACTCCGACCCCAACTGCATCGTGCCGTTGACCCGCGCGCTGCCGCGCCAAGTGGCGGCGATCCGCCGGGTGATGATATTGACGACGCCCCCCATCGCATCGGACCCGTAGAGCGAGGACATCGGCCCGCGCACCACCTCGATCCGCTCGATCGCCTCCAGCGGCGGCAACTGGCCCCCTTCGGAAATGCTGCCGCCATTGGTGCGCGTCTCGCGACTGGACAGGCGCTTTCCGTCAACCAGGATCAATGTGTACTGTGCGGGCATCCCGCGGATCGAGATGTCACGGCTGTTGCCTTCGCCGGGTGTCACCGTGACACCCGGAATTTCCAGCAGCGCATCGGTGACTTCACGATACGGCAACCGCGCCAGATCCTCGCGGGTCAGCACGCTGATCGATGCGGGCGCATCCTTCACCTGTTGTTCCCGCCCGCCCGAAGCGGTCACCACGATCTCGTCGGCCCGCGTCGTTTCGTTCTGGGGATCGGTATCGTTCGCGCGGGCGGCGACCGTCGCGGTGGCGGGCAAGGCTAGGGAGCAGGCGAGCGCGATGAGCGCCGCACCGGAGCGGTAGCGAGTGAATGGCATGATAAAGGTCCCGGCTTGTCGCTTGCTATTGCAAGTCGTTCGCATTCTCTATGCTGGACGGGTGCCGCCTAGCCAGCCTCATATTCCGGATATCCGTTATTCACCCTGCGGATGCGCAGTGCCGTGCCAGCATGTCCGCAAACCACGTCGTCGACTGATCGCGGGCGGACCGTTCGTGCCATAAGAGCCGGTAATCGAGGCTATCTATTTCGACCGGTGCGGGCCGGGTGGCGAGGCCATAGCTTTTCGCAAAGCGCGTCGCAGCACGCGTGGGCAGGGTCATGATCATGTCGCTTTCCGCGATCAGGGCGGGGGCTGCATGGAAATAGGGCAGTCGTGCCGTTACCCGCCGCTCGGCGCTGCGTGCACCGAGTCGGACCTCGACACCATCGACCGCCAGATCGCTGACGACGATGCCGATATGCGGCCAGGCGAAGAACGCATCCAGCAGCAATGGCGTTTCGGCTTTGGCCAGCGGATGGTCCGCCCGCATGACGCAGCTATAGCTGTCGACGAACAGCGATCGGCTGTGCACGACGGTATGATCGGGTTTCAGCCCTGAAACGATCAGGTCGATCTCACCCGACGCCAGTCTCTGTGTCATATCCGCGCTGAACGGCACGATGTCGATCGTCACCTGCGGCGCGGCTGCGGTAATGGATGCCAACGCAGGCGCGATGACGGTGAGCACGCCGTAATCGGTACAGGCGATACGGAAGCAGCGGTCGAGTCTGGCCGGCTCCGGGCAGGGCGGATTTAACAGCGCGCTGGTCGATGCAAGCCAGCGTTGAACCGGTTCGACCATGTCATCCGCCCGCGATGTCCGCTGCATGCCGGCGCTGGTCCGGATCAATAGCGGGTCATCCAGAATGCGACGCAGTTCCGCCAGCGAACGGCTGACCGTCGGCTGGCTCAATCCGAGCCGCCGGGCCGTGCCGGTCACGCTCTTGGTCTGCAACAGTACCGCGAGCGTCGCGAGCAGATTCAAGTCGACATGTCCCGGATAAATGGCGCCACACTCACATGTCGATCAAAAAGCTATTGAGAACTATTATCCGATCTAGACGACGACTGCAAATCGAACCGGAAGCACAGCGCTAGCGGATACTTGCTAGACGGATAGGACATGATCGATGGCGTTTCCGGGATGCTGACGATAATCCGAAACCGGCAAGGGAGATTTCATGGATTTCAGCAGATCGTTTTTTATCCTCGCGCGATCTCTGGACGCGCAACGATCCCGGCGCGGTCCGACTGTGACGTCCCGGTGTCAGGTCAAGAAGAGCGCGGCCCTGCACGCTGTCCTGCTGTTCACGATGGCTCAGCCGGCCGTTGCCCAGACGCTGCGGGTCGATGCTCGCGGGGACGTACCGGTACCCGAGCAGGGTTATCTGAAGCTTGGCGCTGCCCGTGCGCCGAACGGCTCGACCATCGGCGCGAACAGCCGGTATCTTACCCTTGATGGCCAGCCCTGGCTGCCGGTGATGGGTGAGTTCCACTATGTCCGCACCCCCATGGCCGAATGGGACGCTGAACTGGCGAAGATCAAGGCATCGGGCATCGATATCGTCGCGACCTATCTGATGTGGAATTATCATGAGGAGATGGAAGGCCGCTTCGACTGGTCCGGTGATCGCAACCTGCGCGCATTCGTCGAGGCGGCGGGGCGGCATGGACTGAAGGTCTTCCTGCGGCTTGGCCCATGGGTTCATGCCGAGGTCCGCTACGGCGGCATTCCGGACTGGGCCGTCCGGTCGATGCCGACACGCGGTGACGATCCGGTCTATCTCCGCCATGTCGAGCGGTTTTGGCGCGAGGCGCGGCAACAGGTGCAGGGGCTGCTGTGGCGGGACGGCGGCCCGGTGATCGGCGTGCAGATCGAAAACGAATATAATCTTCGGGGACCGGGGCAGGGCGCAGGGCATATCGCGACGCTGAAGGCGCTGGCGGTCCGGCTGGGTTTCGATGTGCCGCTTTATACGGTCACGGGATGGGATGCGACGGTCTATCCGCGGCGGGAGGTGATGCCGGTGTTCGGCGGCTACCCCGACGAACCCTGGGGCAAGTCGGCCGGCAATCTGCCGCCCAAGGAAACCTACGCCTTTCGGTTCGGCAGCCGGGTCAGCGGCGATCTCGGCGCGCAGACCAAGGGCGGGCGGACCGGCGATGCCGATGGCGACATTGTGCACACGCCCTTTCTGGGGGCGGAATATGGCGGTGGTATCCCCACCATGTATCGGCGTCGGCCCGTGATCCGACCGGACGACATCGCCGCGATGCTGCCGGTGCAACTGGGTTCGGGGGTCAACCTGTACGGTTATTACATGTATCACGGTGGCCGTAACGCGATCGGACGCACGACCCTGCAGGAGCAGACCGCGATCGGTGGCTATAACGATCTGCCGATCATCGATTATGACTTTCAGGCACCGTTCGGCCAATATGGTATGGCGAATGCGGTGCTGCCGGCTATCCGCCCCTTCCATCTGTTTCTGCAGGGATGGGGGACGAAGCTGGCGGCAATGGCGGTTCGCCGTCCGGATCGCGTGCCAAGCGGGCCGGGCGACCTGACGACACCGCGCTTTTCGGTCCGCAGCGACGGCGACCGGGCCTTCCTGTTCTACAATAGCCATATCCGCCAATATCCGGCCGCGATGCAACGCAGCGTCCGCTTCTCGGTCGATCTGCCATCGGGACTGGTGACGTTTCCTGCGACCGCGATCGATATTCCGGCCGATCGCTACTTCATCTGGCCGATCGACATGGCGCTGGGCGTGACCGACGCGCGGCTGGCGTGGGCGACCGCGCAGCCGCTGACGACGATCGCAACCCCGGCGGGACATGTGACGGTGCTGCACGCGGTGCCGGGCATCCCGGTCAGCCTGGCGGTAAGGGCGGCGGCGGTCCGCGCCCGCGGTGCGCGCATACGCAGAGCGGGCGACGTCTTTACCGTCGAGGAATTGAAGCCCGGCACGGATGCGGTGATCGACGTCGTCGACACCCGCGGCCAGCGAGAGCGGGTTCTGATCCTCACGCAGGAACAGGCACGACGGATCAGCAAGGTGACGGTGGCGGGGGGCGACCGGCTGGTGATGACCGAAGACGAGATCGCACCGACGCCGAAGGGCATGCATCTGGTATCGCGGGGCGATCCGCGTTTCACCTTTGCGATGTTCCCTGCCGCAACGGCCGTCAAAGGAAGCCTTCCGGTGCGCGAGGCGGGACAGGACGGGGTATTCGCCCGTTATATGGCGACTGCACCGGCCCGAACGTACCGCGTGACGATGAAGCCGCTACGCCCCGCAGGCGTCGCGCCGCCCGTTCAAATCGGCGGCCCGGCCAAGGCCGCAGTCGAACCCTATCCGGAAAGCTTCACTGCCGCTGCCGCATGGACACTGGCAGTGCCGCCGGCTGGCTCGGCTGCGATCGAAGATCGCCGGCTGGTGATCCGTTGGACCGGCGACATCGGCCGGCTGTTCGCCGGTACCGATCTGATCGACGACCGCTATTTCGACGGTCGGTCGTGGCAGGTGAATCTGAGTCGCCTCGACGACCGACTTGGCCAGCCGCTGACGCTCTCGATCCTGCCGCTGCGCAAGGATGCACCGATCTATCTGGACGAAGCCGCCATCGCCAGACGCGGCGGTGCAGATCAGGTTGCATCGCTTGACTCGGTGCAGGTCGAAACCGATTACGGTCTGGATGTGACGTTCTGACCGGCGGCGAAATGCTGCTCCGTACCTTGTCGGCATCGAAAGCCGGCGGGGCCGCCAACGGGACTGCAAATTCGGGAATCGAGAGCTGTTTGACGGATCGGGGGGGGGCGATGGCTACTGAAAGGCTTGGTCCAGCGGCATCACCCCTACATCCCCGGTGCAATGACGGAGTGAGATAGATGAGATTGTTGCTCCGGTCGGCGCTGGGTCCGGCACTGATGCTGTCCGCATCGTTCGGCGGACCGGTGGTGGCACAGTCGGCGCAGCCAGCGCATGGCTTTACCGTCGCCGGCACCGGTTTCCTGAAGGACGGCAAGCCGCATCAGGTCATTTCCGCCGAAATGCACTATGTGCGCATCCCGCGCGCCTATTGGCGTGACCGACTGCACAAGGCGCGGGCGATGGGGCTGAATACCATCACCACCTACGCATTCTGGAACGCGCATGAACCGCGTCCGGGCGTCTATGATTTCAGCGGCCAGAACGACCTGGCCGCCTTCATCCGTGCAGCGCAGGCGGAGGGGCTGGACGTGATCCTGCGGCCCGGCCCCTATGTCTGCGCGGAATGGGAGCTGGGTGGCTATCCTGCGTGGCTGTTGAAGGATCGCCGCCTCGTCCTCCGTTCGACCGACGCGGCCTATACTGCGGCGGTAGAGCGGTGGCTGGTACGGCTGGGTCGGGAAATAAAGCCCCTGCTGCTGCGCAATGGCGGGCCGATCGTCGCGATCCAGCTGGAAAACGAATATGGCGCCTTTGGTCAGGACAAAACCTATCTGGAGGGACTGAAAGCGAGCTATCGCCGTGCCGGGCTGGCCGATGGCGTGCTGTTCACTTCCAATCAGGCATCCGATCTGGCCAAGGGCTCACTCCCTGATGTGCCATCGATCGTCAATTTTGGTTCGGGCGGTGCGGCCAACGCGGTGGCGAAGCTGGAGGCGTTTCGCCCCGGCGGGCTGAGGATGGTCGGCGAATATTGGGCCGGGTGGTTCGACAAATGGGGAGAGGACCATCACGAGACGGACGGCCGTAAAGAAGCCGAGGAACTCCGGTTCATGCTCAAGCGCGGCTATTCGGTGTCGCTGTACATGTTTCATGGCGGCACGACCTTCGGCTGGATGAACGGCGCCGACTCGCACACCGGCAAGGATTACCATCCCGACACCACCAGTTACGATTACGACGCGCCGCTCGATGAGGCGGGCAATCCACGATACAAATACGCGCTGCTGGCCTCGGTGATCGCCGAGGTCACGGGCAAGCCGGCCGTGCCGCCCCCGGCGTCGACCGTCGCCGCCACCTTTCCGGTTTCCACGACCCGGCGCAGCGCATCGCTATGGGACAATCTGCCTGAATCGGTGCGTTCCCCGCGGCCATTGACCTTCGAGGAACTCGACCAGAATTACGGGTACGTCCTGTACCGGGTAGCGCTGCCCGCGGGGCAGGGGGGGCGCTTGCTGCTCAAGGGCATGCATAGCTACGCAAAGGTCTATATCGACCGGAAGCTGGTCGGGACGCTCGATCGCCGGCTGGATCAGGAGGCGGTGGACCTGCCCCCCCGCGCGGTCCCTGCGACGCTGGATATCCTCGTCGAGAATACCGGCCGCGTGAACTACTCGCACGCCATCCGGACCGAGCAGACCGGATTGACCGGGGCGGTCACGCTGAACGGGACGCCGCTGGTCGACTGGCGCATGTTCCGTTTGCCGATGAACGACCTGTCGACGCTCCGCCTGTCGAACGCGCCGTGTACAGGTCCCTGTTTCTACGAGGTCGAAATGAAGGTGGATCGGCCAGCCGACACCTATCTCGACATGCGTGGGCTGCACAAAGGGCAGTTATGGCTCGGCACGCACAATCTCGGCCGCTTCTGGTCGATCGGTCCGGTGCATACGCTCTATGCGCCCGCACCATGGATGAAGCGCGGTACCAATCGCATCACGTTCTTCGATCTGACCGGCGACGCGACCGGTCACCTATCGACCGTCAAGGCGCCGATATTCGGAAAGGTCACCACCACCCGCGAAGCGCAGTGAGTAGGCTTGGAGTTCGAATATCGTGCTGGGTCACGCAAAGCCCGACCGAAAGTTGAGTTGAGCGATTTCAGAGGCTTGTGATTCACCGGGGGTTGCGAAGACCACGAGGATCACGTGGGCGGAACCGGCAAAGGTTTCAATTATGCGCAGCATAGGTGGAACCTGTGCCGGTGGAGGGTGGACTGAAACCGCTCGTCGCGAGCATGACAGAGGCGGGTTGCGTTACGCAAGCGACTGCACGGATGACGAATGGGCTGTCGTCCGGGCATTTTTGAAGCGAACCTCAAGGGTGGGACGCCCGCGCAAACACAAGGCGCGGACGCTGTGGGATGCTATCCGGTATATCGCTGCAGCAGGGTGCCAGTGGGCGCAACTGCAAAAGATTTCCCTCCTCCGCAGCCTTTCCACCGCTGCTACGCATCGCCGGAACCTTGGGCTGTTCCGCTAGTCGATGAAGACCACCGAGGCGGGTGGGCCGCGCAGATACGATGCCGGCAAGAAGATCAAAGGACGCAAACGCCACATCGTGACCGACACGCTTGGCGGCTTGCTGGAAAGCGTGGCGCAGGTGACGTGCTCCCCGGATTTCATGCCAGTGGTAAGTTAGCTCGTCGGATGGAGATGCGCAAACGTGGTGGCCGCAAGCGTGCGCTGGGGACGCGGGCACCGATGGCGATCCCGCAGGAACTCAATCAGTGCTGGTCTCTCGACTTCGTGTCGGATGCATTGGCCTGCGGCCGGCGGTTCCGCGTGCTCAACGTCATCGACAACTACAGCCGGGAATGCCTGGCATCCATCGTCGACACCTCGCTGTCGGGTCGGCGGGTCGTTCGCGAGCTGAGCGCCATCGCCGAGCGTCGCGGGCTGCCGTGCATGGTGGTCAGCAACAACGGCACCGAACTGACCAGTCATGCCGTACTCGCCTGGTGTCAGGGCACCGGGGTCGAGTGGCATTACATTGCGCCCAGCAAGCCGCAGCAGAACGGCTTTGTGGAATCGTTCAATGGTCGCTTGCCCGACGAATGCCTGAACGAGCACCTGTTCCCCTCGCTGGCTGCGGCGAGACGGATCATCGAGACATGGCGGACGGACTACAACATCGTGCGTCCGCACAGCAGCCTCGGCGGCACGGCACCCGCTGAGTTCACCAACCGCTCCTGCCACGGGCATGAGGAAACCGAAGCTAACTTATCAGCGGCCTGAAAACGGGGAGCACGTCACATGGTGCCGATGTTCGGGACCGCAACGGGGCTCCAAGCCTGATCGAGCGATCTTGCGATGCGTACCCACCATCGCCAGCCTGTTCCCCGACGGCGGCTATGCTAGGCAGAAACTCGAAGCGGCGGTCGCCCACATCGATCAGCTGACAATCGAAATCACCAGACGGTCCGACCTGACGGGCTTCGTCGTCCTGCCTGGCGCCGGGTGATCGATCGAACTCTGGCGTGGCTTAGAGCCCGACCGAAAATTGAGTTGAGCGATTTCAGCAGCTTGTGATTCACCGGG
>NZ_JACYUG010000012.1 GCF_014841615.1 Sphingomonas sp. CFBP 8760
CAACTACTTCAGCTCCTGCGGCTATGATCCGGACTGAATGGAATCCGCTCTAATCCGCTGAAGAACCTGATCAACGGCAACAGCGCGGCGCCGACGATCGGGGGGCTGTTCGGCACCATCGGCAAGATATTCGCCGGCACCCGTGGCGGCTGGTCGGGGGGCATAGACGCGTCGTCGTCGCTACCCGACTTCGACCCGATCAAGACCTTCGACCAGATCGCGCTGCCCCGCTTGGCCTCCGGTACCGAGCGCGCCAGCGGCGGTGCGGTGTGGGTGGGCGAACACGGACCAGAGATCGTCGACATGCCGGTCGGTGCGCGGGTGACGCCGGCGAGTGAATCGCGCCGGATGGCTGCCAATGATTCGATGCCCTCGATCAACATCCCGATCTCTATCGACGCCACCGGCGCCGACCCGGCCTCCGCAATGCGCGCCGAACAGGCGGTCGACCAGCTGCGTGGCGAATTGCCCGGCATCATCCTTTCGGTCCTGACCGAAGCCAAGGCGCGGAGAATCATCTGATGATCATCTATCCCCGCCCGATGCCGCTCACCGGCATGGCCCAGCAGCTGTTCGACATCCTGCGCGTCGATCAATCGGCACCGGAAGCCGGCGGCTATATGGGCGGCGTCCAGTCCGGGTTTCCGCTGTGGGTGGCGACCTGGACGACCGGCCGCAACAAGCGCGACGTGTCCGACGAGTGGATCGCCTGGCTGTCGACCATGCGGGGGCAGCAGCGGCGCTTCCTCGGCCGCGACTTTGCCCGCTCGTTTCCCCGCCGGTACCCGAATGGCTTCGGCGGCCTCCGGGTCGGCGAAGCCGCCTTCACGGGCACTGCGGCGACCTGGTCGGAGACGATGGACGCGGAGGCCAATGCGCAGCTCACCCTGACCGGCCTGCCGGTCGGCCTCGTGCTATCGTTAACGGACCTGATCGGGTTCCGCTGGGATGCCGGCGGCGCTGCGGCGGGCACCTTCGGCCGTCGCACCATCGCGCGCGTCACCGAGGCGGGCGTTGCAGATGCACAGGGCCGGGTCACCGTCGGGATCGAGCCGCCCCTGCCATATTTCATCCCGGCGACCGCTCAGGCGCACCTCGAATATCCCGCGTGCGTGATGTCGATCGTCACGTCGGACACGAAGGTCGCGCCGATCGACCGCCGCCTCGTCGCCACCGGCACCGTGATCGCCGGCGTCCAGGACCTGCGCCCATGAAGATATTCAGCCCGGCCGCGATGGCGGAAATCCGCAAGGGCTCGGCGATCGTCGCCGGCGCCGTCGAAATCCTGTGTCGCGATCCAATCCGCCTGTGGGGCGGCCATGGCGAGCTGCCGATCGAGGGCGAAGCGTACCAGCCGCTCGGCGATCGCGCGCTCGGGCAGGTGTCCGGCCAGTCAATCGGCGGGGCCGCGCAGAACATCGGGCTGACGCTGTCGGGCATCGAGCCCGAAGCGATCGAGCTGCTCGATGCCGAGGAGGTCCGCCGCGCGCCGGCGACGTTGCGCCGCCTGATCTTCAGCGGCGACGGCAAGCGCATGCTCGATCAGCACGTCTTCACCCGCGGCCGGCTCGATCCGCTGACGGTGCGTGACGTGATCGGCGGTACCGCGACGATCAACACTTCGATCGAGAGCGCCGCGCGCGGGCTCGGCCGACGTGGCGGCCGGATGCGAACAGATGCCGACCAGCGGCTGATCAAGGCCGACGACGGCTTCTTCAAGAACGTCAGCTTCGCGGCCGAGAAGAACCTGTACTGGGGCGGCCAGAAGCCCGCCACCGCTGCGCAGGCCACCGGCGCGATCCCCGCCTCTGGCTATGCCGGCGGCTACAACGCGCAGCTGCAGGCGGAATAGCATGGCCCAGCACCGGGATATCGACGCGCTGATTGCGTGGCTGGAGAGTGTTGCCCGCCGCCCGTTCTCGTGGCGATCGCTCCACTGCGCCGCCTATGCCGCGCAGGCGGTGAAGGCGCAGGGCGGGGGAAATCCCATGGCGGGCATCGTTTGCCGCTCCAAGGGCGCTGCCCATGCCACACTGGCGGCCGAGGGCGGCATGGAGGCGGCCGTCGATCGTCGCCTCGTCCGCATCCCGCCGGCGCTGGCGTCGCGCGGCGATATCGCCGGCGTGCCCGACGACGAGTTCGGTGTCCGCCTGCTGGTGGTGGAGGGCGCGACGCTCGTCGGGCCCGGCGTGACCGGCGCGCAGCGGCTGCCCCGCTCGATGATGACGATGGCCTGGTCAGCTATGCCCGGGGGGGATGCCTGATGTCCAAGACGGTTGGCAAAATCCTCGCCGTCGCCGCGGTCGTCGTCGGCGTCGTCGCCGCGATCCCGACGCTCGGCGGCAGTCTCGTCCTGACCGCGGGCGCGGCGTCGCTGATCAGCGCCGGCATCGCGGCCGCCACCTTCGTCAATTCGGCGATCCTGGCGTCGAAGGCGAAGAACCAGCTGCAGGCGCGTCAGGCGTCGGTGGTGGCGCTGCAATTCGGCGAGGTCGCGCGCGAGGGCCTGCTCGGTCAGATGCTGACCGGCGGGTCGTTGGTCGACGCCTTCAACTGGGGCGGTAAGGACGGCACCGATTGGGAATGCCGCGTGATCGCGCTCGTCGACCATTTCTGCGACGGCCTGGTCGGCTTCTTCGTCAACGACGTGTTCGTGACCTACACCGGCGATGGACCGGTGACCGGCTACAACGGCCAGCTCGAGGTCTACTGGCGCCCGGGTTCGATGAACCAAACGGTGCCGGCGGTGGTGCTGGCGAACGGCCCCGGCTGGCGGGCGTCCGACATCGGCGCCGGCGTCGCGTGGGTCGCGGTCTGCTACAAGGCGGACAAGGCCGATGCGAAAAAGCCGGTCTGGCCTGGCGGCCGTCCCGGGTTCACTTGGCTGGTGCGCGGTAAGCGCTGCTACCAGGCGCGCAAGGATTCGAGCGTCGGCGGATCGGGCTCGCACCGGTGGGACGATCCCTCCACCTGGGAGTGGACCGACAACCTGATCGACTGCCGGTACAACTGGGTGCGCGGCATCTATGCTGGCGACCGGGTCGACGATCCCGACATGCTGCTGGTCGGCCGCGGCCTGTCCGCGATTGAGGCGCCGCCCGCCAATGTCTTCGCGCCGGCCAACGTCTGCGACGAGTTGGTCGCGATCGACGCCGGCGGCAGCGAGAAGCGATACCGAATGAACGGCGTCGTGAAGGCCGACGAGGCGTACGTCGAGATCGAGGAGCATTTCGCGGCCGCGTGCGGTGGCGTGATCGTCCAGCCCGAGGGCGCCGTCGAGATCGAGCCCGGCCAGGCGAAGTCGCCCGTCTTCTTCTTCTCCGACGAGGACCTCCTCGTCGGCTCCACCGTCGAGTTTTCCGACACGCTGCCGGAATCGGACGAGGCATGGGTCAACACCGTCAGCCCGCGCTACGTCGAGCCCCAGCTGAAGTTCGCCGACCATGCCGCACCCGTGCGGCGCCTGGTGTCCGACATCATCATCGATGGCGGCCCGCGCGAGCAGTCGCTGTCGCTGGCGTTCATCACCTCCGGCACGCAGGCCGGCCGGGTCGGCGAGATCGCCCGACGCCTCGGCCGCCTGCCGGCGCGCGGCAAGGTCACGCTGCCCCCGCCCTTTGCCGAGGTCGAGGAGGGCGACTGGGGCGTCTGGACGTCGAAGCGGTACCTGAAGGGCAAGAGCGTGCTGTTCCGGGTCGAAGCCTATGCCCTCGATGGCAAGTGGCACAACACGCTGACGCTGCGCGAGGTCAGCCCGCTGGTCTACGCGCGCGACGCGGACAAGGAATCGACCTCGATCGCGCTGCAGGCCGGCGATATCGCGCCGATCGGGCAGCCCGGCGCCGGCGCGTGGATCGCCAAGCCGGTGTCGCTGACGCAGGGCGACACCGCCATCCCGGGGATCGAGATCTCGGGCGCGACCGACAACGACTATGCGGATTTGGTTCGCTTTGAATTCCTGCCGGCGGAAGGCGTCGTCGACGTCAACATCGCCGGCGGCTGGCGCGAGAGCGGCGTTGCCGGGCCGGACGTCCGCAGCCACCTGATCACCAGCGTGGCGCCGCGCACCTTCTACTATCTGGCGGTGTCCTACATGGTCGGCCGGCGCCCAGGGCCGCGCCGCATCCTGGGCCCGATATCGACCGATCCGACTGCAGCCGACTGGGAGACGGTGAAGGGGCCGAACAAGCCGGCCGACAACGCGACCAACAGCGGCGACGAAACCTCGCCCTTCGGCCCCGGCACCGTTGGCGGCACGATCAAGCGGATCACCGACAATGAGAAGGCGATCAAGGCGGTCGAGGGCGTCAACAAATACGCCGAGACCGTCACCATCCCGGGGATCAACAAGCGGATCGACGACGCCAATCGCGATATTGCCGCAGCCGATAAGAGGATCGACGACACCCGCGCCGAGGTGAACGCCCGTTTCGAAAGCACGGACGACAAGATCGCGACCGAATTCGAGCGCACCGATCGCGCGCTCGATGCCGCCGACGTCGCGCTGAAGAACGAGGTTGATCGCGCCAAGGGCGAAGAGGGTGCGATCCGGATCATCACCGGGCAACAGCAGACCGCTATCGAGGGCAACAAGACCGCGATCGAGAGCGAGACAACCATCCGCGCCCGTGAGGATGCGGCGATCGTCGAGAAGGTCGACACCGCCGTTACCGAATACAAGCGACTGGACGGTGCCACGAACACCCGGATTACCGAATCTGTCACCGGGCTGAGCAATGCCGACGTCGCGATCGGGCAGCGCATCGACGAGGTGCAGACCGATTACCAGGGGAAGGACACCGCCACCAACAACCGCATCACGACCTCGGTTACCGCCCTGAGCGACGCTGACCGGGCGCTGGGCGGGCGCATCGATAGCGTCATCACCGACTATCAGGGCCGGGACGGTGCCACCAACACCCGGATCACCCAGTCGGTCACCGCGCTCAGCGACGCGGACCAGGCGCTCGGTCAGCGCATCGACAGCGTCATCACCGACTATCGCGATAAGGACAGCGCGACCAACACTAGGATCACCAACTCGATCAAGGCGCTCAGCGATGCCGACGTTGCGATCGGGCAGCGCGTCGACGGGATCGTCACCGACTATCAGGGCCGCGACGGCGCAACCAACACCCGCATCACCGAGACGGTCACCGCCCAGGCGGGGGTGAACCGCGCGTTCGGCGAACGGGTGGACGCGATCGTCACCGACTATCAAGGCCGGGACGGCGCCACGAACACCAGGATCACCCAGTCGGTATCCGCCCTCAACGATGCCGACGCGGCGATCGGGCGGCGGATCGACTCGATCGTGACGGACTACCGGGACAAGGACACCGCGACCAACACGCGGATCACCACCTCGATCAATGCGCTCAGCGATGCGAACGCAGCAATCGGCCGGCGCGTGGACGAGGTCGTGACGGACTATCGGGGCCGGGACACCACTACGAACGCGCGGATCACGCGGGAGATCGCGGCTGTTTCGGACGCCACCGGGTCTGTCGCACGGGACGTCACGACGCTGTCTGGCAATGTCGGGGGCCTGCGAACCGAGGTGGCCGAGGCGAAAGGTCTGGTCGCCGGCATCGACGGCCGGACCGAAATCTATTGGGAAGTGATTGGCAGCACTCCCGACGGTCAGGCAGTCGTCCGCCTGTCGAAAAAAGATGGCACGCGCGGCGTCTTTTACATCGGCGCCGACCTGCTGGTCGACGGCAACGCGATCATCAACGGCACGATCTTCGGCAAGGCGATCGCCGGCTCGGCCGTCCAGAAGCTGCTGTTCCGCACCCTGCCTTACGACGTGCAAATCCCGAGGGGCGGCACGACCGTTCCCGGCGGCGGGGGCAGTGGCGGCGGTGGTGGTGGCGGTGGCTGGACCCCCGACATGCCGAACCAGAACTGAGGCGCAGACATGGCGACCACCATCTTCGACGAAAGCTTCGACAAGGACGATAATGACAGCGCATTGCGCGTGCTGGTCTATGCGACCCTGTATAGCCCCGACGATATCCAGTTCACCGGCTACATCCTGCTCGATGACGCCATCAAACAGGTCTGCCCGGCCAATATCATCCTGGTGGATCGTCAGGCGCAGATACCGCTGACCCCTTTCGCCTACCTGGAGGGTGTCAGCGCGGGGCGGCACAACATTAAGTTCGTGGTCGAAAATCAGGAAGCGGACAACGTCCTCCTGACGATCAAGGCGGGCGCTACGCTTGAAGTCGCCGAGATCAAGCGGGGAGCGCGCTGATGATCTATCTGATCTATGAGCGCGCCACCGGCATCGTGATCGGCAGCCGGGTCGGTGACAAGCCGCCTACCGTCCTGCGTCACCATGCCACGGTCCAGGTCGCCGAGCTGGTCGAATACGACACGGTCAGGGTGGTTGACGGTATTGTTCGGCCGCGCCCGCTGCTCGACTTCGACGCGCCGGCGGCTGACGCGATGATCTCGGTCAATGGCGGAGATCCAATACCAGCGGCGGGATGGAAGCTGCCGACGACGCCCGGCACCTATCGGGCGATGGCGGTCGGCGCCTACCGCGGCGAGCGGGTCTCGATCGTCCGGACGCTGGCCGACGAGCAGGACTATCTGATTGGGCAGGTGAAGACGCTGGCGGCGTCGAAGAAGATGACCGCGATATCCCCGGGCACAGCCAAGCCGGAAGAATACCGGCTGAAAGCGCCGGAGATCGCCGCCAGCGCCAATGTCGTCGCCGGCGTCCTCAACGCCCTGACCGTAGCGCAGGCCGCTGCACAATATCCGACGGCCGCCAGTGAGGCGCGGTGCAGCGGTGCGCCGCTGGCCACCATACTGGCTGAATATCGAGCCGGTTCCGCAGGCTCCGACGCCGAGGTCCGCCGGCTGTCCTCGATCGAGCATACGGCCGTGAAGCGGATCAAGGCGGCGAAGACGATCGCCGATAAGCGCGCGGCTTATGCCGCGATCAACTGGAATTGGGCGTAGCCGCCCACCCTGCCCAGGTACCTGAAACACGGTGCTGCGGCCTCCATTGAGGTACCTGACATGATCGAAAGCCCCACAGGCGCGACGCAGATCGTCGCCGTCGCCCCACCCGCACGTCCGGGCATCAAGGAATGGGTGCCCGCCGTTTCGACGTTGGCAGTGCTGGCCGGGATGCTGCTCACTGGCGGCAGCTTGATCCAGACGGTCAAGGATACTGCGCTGAAGGTCGAGAAGCTCGAAAAGCGGGCCGACCTCCGCGACGACCAGCTGCGCGACGTGCAGGTCAAGATCGGCGGAATGGATGCGAAGCTCGACATCCTGGTCGGCCGCCAGCGCGAGCAGCGGCCGTGATCGACGGCGGCCTGCTCCTGATCATGCTCGGCGCGATCGCGCTGCTGGTGACGCCCGTGCAGGACGCCATTGCCTATCGCCGCTGGGCCCGCACCGCGACGATCGGCCAGACCCTGCGCGCCGCGGTGCCGATGGCCCAGTCGGCACCCGCGCTCGACCGCCTGGTCATCGAGGCGGACGTCGCGATCGCGCGTGACGAGCTGCTGGGCGGTGTCGCCGGCGTCGCCGAGATTTACCGGCGCGGCTGAACGCGCCCCCTTCAGGAGACCATCATGAAATCCATCGACTGGCGCGAGGCTTCGCGCTGGTGGTCGCTGCGCGTGTCCGCGTTCGGCTCCATCTTCTTCGCTGCAATGGCGCTGATCCCCGACCAGCTGCTCGCCCTGTGGAATGTGATGCCGGCCGAGGTCCGCGCGCATGTTCCCGCCCGCGCCGGCAACCTGATCGGCGTGGCCCTCTTCGTCCTGGTCATCGTCGCCCGGCTGATCCCGCAGGACGGATCGCTACGCGCGCTGTTCGCCTCGAAAGCGGGGGCCGTGAAGGCGAAAGCCGCCGGCGGCATGGCGGCGATCGCCATGATGATCGCCGGCGTGATCGCCATCGAGGGCGGGTATGTGAATCATCCTGCCGACCCTGGCGGCGAGACGAACATGGGCATCACCAAGCAGGTGGCGATCGCCAACGGCTACCGGGGCCCCATGCGGACGCTGCCGCGCGAGGTGGCGCACAGCATCTACTACGGCCGCTACATCGTCGCGCCCGGCTACGAGCCGCTGGTGTCGATCGACGCTCCGGTCGCGGAGGAGCTGTTCGACACCACGGTCAACATGGGCGCAGCCCGGCCGGGCCGCTGGTTCCAGCTGGCGATCAACATGCAGTGCGGCACGAAGCTGACGATCGACGGCCGCGTCGGACCCGGGACGATCGCCGCCTATCGCGCCTGCCAGCCGAAGATCGGCGCGGCCGCGCTGTGCCGCGGGACGCTCGACATGCTCGATACCGCACAAAAGGCGGAATATGCCCGCCTCATCCGCGTGAACCCGAAGCTGGCGGTCTTCCACCGCGGCTGGGTCGCGCACCGGGTCGGCAACGTCGACCGGGCCAAGTGTCAGGTGGCGGCATGATCGGCGCGATCGGCGCCATCACCGGCGTACAATGCACCGTCGGGCTCGGCCTGGTCGCGGCGCTGGCGATCGCCAGCGGCTGGGGCGCTCGCGTGGATCATCTTCGCGGCCGCTATACCGACCAGCTCGGCCTCGTCACTGCCTCGATCGAGAAGGTCACCGGCCGCGCCACCACCGCGGCCGGTGCGCCGATCGCGATCGAGGCGGTCGGCATCCTGCGCGATCGGTACCGGCAGGAGCGCGAGGCGGCGCGATCAATGGTCGAGCTGCAGGCGATGTCGATCCGAGCGCTGGCCGCCGAGAGCGCGCGCCAAGCGGCGATCGGCGCGCAGAACCGCCGGCTGGCCGAGGCGACAATGCGCGAGCGCGATGCCTGGATCGAACGGGCCGAGGCGGCCGAGACGCGCACCGCCCGCGCCAGCGCCGAAACCGAGGTCGCCGAATGCGAGCGGGTGCTCGACGCCCTCTACGCAGACGGCTTCTGACCACAACCCCACCGGGAGCATTGCCATGAAAACCATCCTCCGGCTCGCCCTGGTGGCGGGCCTGACGGGCTGCGCCGGCCGCGCGCCGCCCCCCGAGCCCGCGATCGTCTACCGTGACGCGCCCACCGCGGTCGCGGTCGGCTGTGTCGTCGATCGGCCGGTTGCGCCGGACGCGCTGCGCGTCCGGGTGCCGGCGGCCGCCTGGGCGCAGCGCGCCCCGGGCGCGAAGGCGCAGGCGGTACGCGCACAGGCCGGACGCCGCCTGAATTACGAGACCGCGGCCGCTGCGGCGACCGCCGGCTGCGCAGACGCGAAGGGGGATCACTGATGCCCCTCCCGCTTCTCGCGCCGATCGTCCGCCGTCGCATGGACCCGCGCGACACACTCGATGTCTATATCTTCCTCCTGCAGGGCGAGACCCTCGCCGACATTCTGCAGACCGGGGAGATCGTTACCCGGTTCTCTGTCGCCCTCGACCCGACCGCGATCGCTGCCGGCATGATCATCAGCGGGGAAGAAGACGCCCCGCGATACGCCGATCGCGTCTTCTTCGTGCAGCTGAAAGTCGATCCCGCGATGCGATCGAGCGCCATCTTCAATCTTGAAGGCTTGGTCAGTGGCATCGAGATCGACTTCGACACGAACTTCGAAGGGCGCGAGAAGCAGTACACCATCGGCGTCAAGGTCGTGAACAAGTGAGCGCCGCGGAGACCATCACCGGCGGCGTCAATAATGGCCAGCGCGGCACTGCCGTCTTCACCTTCTATCAGGGACCGGTCGGTATTCGTAACCGTAGTGGTTGGTTTGAGGTCGCATTTTTCTCGTCGGTGGTTCGCCCGGAGTTGCCGGCGGCCGGCCTGCTCGACGGCAAGGACGTGATGGTGACGGGCGTCACCACCCGCCACCTCGACCCGGCGAACCCCGCGAAGGGCCGGAGCGAAGAGCCGCGCGCCATCACCGCGACCGTCGTCCCCATCACCTGAAGGAGTTGGCATGGCCCTCGCCCCGCTGTCGCAGACCGTCATTCTCACGGAAGACGGCATCCCTGTCCTGGCAAAGACCCAGGTCCCTATCCCGCCCTTTGTGCTGTCGCTTCAGACCCTTTTCGAAGGGGGCCGGCGGTTCAACAGCGTCCGCCCCAGTGATGTCCCGGGCCTCGTCGAGAAGTTCCGGGAGCTTGAGGCGATCTGCAAATCGAAAGGCCGCTGATGTCCCGTAATCTGGCCAAGGTGCTGGACGACCTATTTGCTCTAGCAAAAGCGGCGCCGTCGTTCCTCGTCGAGCTGCAACCGCTGTCCCTCTCGCTCGATGAAGCCGTCGAGGGTTCTCCCGTCATCACCAATATTCTCGGTGCCACGTCAGGCGGCCGGATCAGCTGCACTCCCCCTGATGGGATGACGTTCGATCGCACGGCGCTGAGGATCGCCGGCACGCCGATGACGGTAGGCGAATACGATATCAGCCTGCGTGAGACCCATCCGCAGGGATCGAACAGCCCCAAGGTATCGGTCGTGCGATTCATCGTCATGGCCAAGCCGATCATCCCGATCGATCAGGAGCCGTACATCTGGGGCGACCCTCGCCTCGCGTGGGGGCAGTCTGGCATCGCTTGGGGGCAAGCCCTGCCCGATGGCGCCGCCCCAGTCGATCCGCCGACGGCCGTCGCCTTCTGGTCCGACCCTTTCTGGACCCGCGTGCCCTTCTGGGCCGGCTCGGACGCGACGCCTTCAACACCCGCTGCCCCCTTCTGGTCGGACCCATTCTGGACCCGCACCCCCTTCTGGAGATAATCGATGGCTATTCTTGCGAAACTGCTCGGCACTGCCAGTGAGAATTATATCGACGTTGTCGACACGCTGAACAACGCGCTCGATACCATCAAGACCCTGACGGCCGATGTCGCCGCCCTCAAGAAAGGAACGGCAACCCCGTCGCCGTCTCCCAGCCCGACGCCGTCGCCAACGCCCACGCCGTCCGGGACCGTGGTCTATCCGGGCACCGGCCAGAGCGGCACCACTGGCGATACTGGCTTCGTCGAGGTCGGCTCGCAGAACCAGCGGATGCAGTTCCCGTATAAGAACGGCGTTTCTGCGGGCATATTCATGCTCGGCATGAGTCCCGAGGGTGAGGGTGTCGCGCTCGTTCAGCAGAACGACAATAACTATCATGTCCGGCCGGTCGTCGGTTTCAGCGTCGGTGATCCGCTCGATGGAAACCGGCTGCAGAACTCGTCGATCAATCTCAACATACCTGACGGCGCGTCGTTTGCGATCGATCTCAACGAGGGCGTCCTGACCTTCCTCGTGGACGGCGCTCAAGTCAATTTCGTTGGCAACACGACGGGCAGGTTCCCGGCGGGCCAGTACATCAAGGGTACGGGCGCTCGGTATAAGAAGCACGCCGGCGGCAGCATCGCCAACCTTCAGATCATCGCCAAGTAAGGGGGCACGAATGACGATCCTAGATTTCGAGCTTCCGTCACCTAACGGCGATGTGAAGAACTTCCCGGAGGTCGCTGCTGATATTGCTGGCTTTGTGAAAGCCATCCAGCGGTTCGTTCGGCTGTGGCATTATCAAAGCGGGTCGCTCGGCGCGATGCCGATCGCGTTCGCCGGCAACAGCTTCGCGGGGTACGGATTTCTCGCGAATTCCGGTGCCTATATCGCACAGGCGATGATGCTCCACTACGACGCAGATATCATCATCGACGACCGACCCTATTACTGGAATCTCGTTGCTGGCGAAACGGACGGTGCAACAGGATACAAGGCAACCGAGAACTATCCTCGGATCGCCGATCCCAATCTGCGCGGGCTGAATTTCGGGGCCGGTGGCCGCAACACCGACCAGATGTACGACTACCAGCTCAAATACATCCTGGAGTGCGACGACGCCGGCAAGATGGCCCCCGTCATCTTTTTCGATCCGTGGGTTAACGACAACACCGAACAGGTGGGATCGGGTAAGCGCACCGTCGATCGGATGATCTCGATCTGCAAGCCGATCCTTGCTCGCGGCATCCATATGGTCGTGATCGGCAACGGCCCCCGCCAGGGCATCGGTACGGCCACCGAGAACGCCTACACCAAGAACTACGTCGAGCAACGCTTCCAGCAATGGGCGGAGAAGACGCCCGGCATGCACTTCATTCCGGTCCTCGATCTGCTCAAGGATACCGACCCAGCAGGCGAGCCGGCAGGCAATCTGAACTGGCGGACCCAGACCGACGGCGTGGTGACGAACAGCGCCACGAACGACGGCATCCACTATTCGGTCTATGGCGCGCGTCAGGTCGCCAAGCGGATTGCGGACGTTCTCGCGAAGATCGTTCGTGAGTTCGTTCCTCCCGTGTTCGACCTGACCGAATACGATGAGGATCGGAACCCGTTCGGAAACTACTACGGTCCTGCTGGTCGTCTGGTTGGTAGCGGCGGCAAGATCAACGGTGTCGCCGCACCTGTCGTCTCGAAGGAGCGGCTGGCACAAGGCAACGTCAGGGACAATATGCCGACCAACGTCGAGCTGATCTATACGCCGACCGGTACGTTCAAGGTGACGCCGATCCTGACCGGCAACCCTGACGAGCCACTGTGGCTCGAATTCTCGGGAACGCCGACCAACGACACGCACATCGTCGTTCGACTGATGAGCAATCGCAACCGGAAGACCACCAAATGGTGGTACGTCTATGGCGACGCGACGTGGGAAAACGGCAATCATGTCGCTGGTATCGCCTTGGGCGACGCTAGTCTTAACCCACCCCCCAACATTCCCCAGGTTTCGATCCGTGGTATCGGAGGCAGCGGCGGCCGTCACAACGTCATGCCGTATGTCTTGAACGAGGACGTGAAATTGCGCGGCCGCGGCAACTTCATCGGCGCTGGTGGCAACTGGGTGCCGATGGATTTGCAGACCGGGGCGTGCGCCAACATCGAGACGACCGGCCGGCTGCGCGTCAGGCGGCTGGGCATGTTCACGCGCGAGAACAACCCATATCAGGTCGCGGCGTAACGCCGCGACCCCCAGACCCGCAAGCAACGATGAAGAACAGCGGCGCCGTACAGGAAGGGATCGCGATGGACTACGACTACGACAAGCCGGGGAATATTCCGGTCATCGCCGCATCGCTTCGTGAGCGCCTGCTGCGTACCAGCCCGGCCCCGGTTGATCCGGAGCCGGACGAGCCGGAGCCGGGACCCGTCGATCCCGCCCCGGCTCCGGCTCCCTTGCCCGCCGGCGTCCCGTTCCCGGCGCTCAGAATGACGAGGGCAGACGCCTCGCCGCCAGTGGTGGTCATCGCGGGCGACAACATGCTGCAGGACGCCGGCCGTGCGTCGTTCGACCTGCTGGGTACGATGAAGGTCGCTGATCCTGCTGGGGAGTACACGCTGGGTGGTGCCGATCCCCGGAACCGCTTCAAGTTCTATCTGATCGGAACGCCGACCGGTGCCAACCTGCAGGTATCCACGGTCACCGATGGTGCGGAGAAGCTGGTGGGATCACCGAAGGTGCGTCGCATCGCGATCGGCGAGCAGCTCCGGTTCCGCATCCGCACGATCGACGGCAAAGCATATCTGGCCGTCTTCTTCGGCGGCGAGGAGGTATGGAGCGGCGGGCCTTATGCTGCTTACGCCGGCGGGACCAAGTTCGCCTGGCGCAATGATGCCCGGCCCGTCGCGAACGACGTACAGATCGCGGATGCCGTTGATCCCCTCCGATGCGATCACGCCGATATCGTCAGCACGAACGACCTGCGCGCGATCATTCCCATCAGCTATTCGACGCTCGCATCAGACCCGGAACCGGCCGGCATCGAGGTCCAGCAATATTACCTCGACGGCACGATCGCGGTACCGTGGGAAGACGCCGCGATCATTTCCTATGACGGTCCAGGCAAGTGCCGGATCGGGGCGCCAACGCCCTACCCGGGCAAGCGCGGCAAGCTAGTCGCTATCGAGGTCCGCCAGAAGGCGGTCCCTACCGTCACGACCCGCGTGAAGCTCTACTATCCCAAGCCGATGAAGATCGGCCAGAACCTGTCGAACCTGTTCTCGGCAAGCCGTCCGCTGCGCGTCTGGACGAACATGCTGAAGCAGGCGCAATGGGTACTCATCACCGACAATTATCGCGTGCTGGCGCCGAATGAGCCCGGTCATACCGACGCGCTGGGCAATCCGATCAGCGCGAACGGTGGCGACAAATGGTGCTGGTACCCGCTTCCCGATGAGCGGAACGTCGACGTGCTGCATACCCTCCGGTGGAAGGGCGGCCCGATCAAGATCGAGCATTATCTGCGGGACAACGCGCTCGGTTGGCTGGGCGCCTCGCAGATCGTCCAGGTCGACGCCAATACGCTGCAGTGGCGCAACCGTGGCGATCGTCGCGTCGCGCGCGGAAACGCACAGGCGGCGCGGTTCCGGCTCATGTCGATCGACCCGGCAAACCCGCCGACCGAAATGCAGTTGTTCACCGAGTTCGACGATCCGACGCAGACGTTCACTGCGCCCTTCGTCAGGAGCCTGAAGCAGCTGCCCGGCTGGCTGCGGTTCATGGACAACATCGGCGTCAACGGTGCGGTGTCACAGGAGGGCAGGCTTGCCTGGTCGAAGCGCGCACGCATCGACCTGATCTGCGCTGGCGGCCTCGCCTACGAACACATCGTCGAAATGGCGAACATCAGCGGCCGTCAGGTGAAGCTGAACCTGCTGCCGAACTTCGCCTACTCGGCCGAGGCCACCGATCACTTCGACCGGATGGTGGACCTGTTCCTGTTCGGGATCGGGTCTGCCGTGCCGTCGACCGGGCTGGCGCGGGCGCTTGCGATCGAGGCATTGAACGAGGCGTGGAACGACGGCCTCAACCGCGGCGGCGACTGTTTCGCCTATCTCCGGATCAAGGGCCAGCAGAGCGGCCGCAGCCCGGCCGAGGAGCGCGTCTGGTGCGTGAACTGGCTCTACCGGCGCCTGCAAACCCGATATGCCAACGACAACGACAAGCTCGATCTGAAGTTCGGTTACCAGATGGGCGCATCGGATCCCGGCTTTATGGCCGCAATGCCTGATTGGGCGGAGCTTCGGCCGCGGATCACCGGCGGCCTGATCGCGCCTTATGTCCCGGGCGATCCGAACGCGGGCCTTGCCCCCGGCCAGCAGCCCCCAGCGCTGGACCCGGCGTCCGTTTCAGCCTGGTTCATTGAGCGGCTGCACAACGCCCTGATCCCGGGCCTCCGTGCCACCGTTCACGCGATCGCGGAGCAGGGGTTGGAGGTCGAGGTGTACGAGGTCAACATGGCGATGAAGGCCATCCTCGACATGTCGATGGAGCAAATCTGGGCGTTCTATGGATCAGCCGGGTGCTACGACTTCTGGTACAACCACTTCATCCCATGGCTATCGCGGCTCGTGGGCGGCAATCAGTGCCTCTACAGCGACACCGGGGTGGTCAGCGGCCCGAATGCCGAAATGTGGACGACGATGCCGCTCCCGAACAGCGAGTTCAATCAACCTTGGGATGCATGCGTCAACTGGACGGAGGCAAACCGCATCGCGGCCTGATTATTGACTCTCTCTGCCGATCGCGACCACGCTCCCTGTAGGCGAAAAATCGTCAGGGAGAACAATCATGTCCAAGCTATGGGCGGCCTCACTGGCCGCGATCGTCGCGTGCACGACAACCGAAGCGCACGCGGCGAAGTATCTGACCGTCGACATTGCGGCAAAGGGTAGCGGCACCCGTCTAATTGGAAGCCGAACCGGCGCTTTTCCGACCCGGGTCACCCCCTTTGAAACGTTCTATGCATCGCTGTCGTATAATTTGGAGGGTGGTTTCGCCCCGTTTGAGAGCGGCACAGGCTTAACCGTAGTCGGAACGATTACGAGCCCAGTGGTCACCGGCTTTTTCAACCCGGCCGGATTCAATTTCAGGGCCAATTACCCCTTTAGCCAGTTCCTATCCTACAACCTGACTGGCAATGCCTGCTACGCGAACGCATCGCCAAAGGCCATTGCGACCGGGTCCCCCAGCGTCGATGCATCGTGCAGCGCGGTTTCATTCACCTATAGCGATGGTTTCAGCCTCACCGGCTTTGACTTCACTGGCACTTTGACCGGCATCAATTTCCGTATTGTCGAGGCAGCCTTCGTGCCCGACGTTACCTTTGCCATCCCGGAGCCTGCCACCTGGGCGCTAATGCTCGCCGGTTTCGGCATGGTCGGCTACTCGCTGCGTCGACGTCGCGCGCGGCTGGCGTTCGCCTAGGCCTTGCCCCTGAACTGCCGCAGGCGCTCGTCATTGGCGAGCGTCTGTAGATACCGCACCATGCGGGGGATCCGCGCATATTCGGTGCTAGCATATCTTGATCGCGCGCCGTCGTTCCGGCCCATATAAACCCCGGCGACGGGGGAACACCTGCCCGAATTAGGGAAACACTTCCGCAAAAAATGGTGGAAATACGTGCTCGCGGCGGACGATCCGTCCGCCGCAGCTATGCCTACAGATGTTAGGCGGCAATCACCGGCTGACCTCCACCGGCATTCAGGGGAGCTGCCTGGAGGCTGCGCTTCAAAGCACGCCATCGTTCATGGTGATAGCGCGCACGCGTCATGCATCGGCTGTTGATTTGTGCCGCTTCGTATAGGCGCGAAACAAGCTTCGGGTATTTCTCCAGCCGCTGCACAGGATCAACGCATCTTTCGACCTCGCGCACCGCCTCGCTGATTTTCCGCCATCGTGAGAAGGGCAAATCGATGCCCATGTCACCTACAATGACTCCCGTAACGAGCCGAGGCGCTCCTGGTTGGAAGGCACAATCCTTGTGCGCGCGTAACCCGGCACGGTGGATTAGAATCCGCGCTTCGTGCAGCACCGCCCGCCCCGCCCCTGGTCCCGACATGGTAATATCATCGACGTAGCAGGTCATGGTGAGGCCTCGACAATCAGCCAATGCCTTCAATTCATCAAACAGGCTCTTGTATGTATAGTAGGAAATGATCGGGCTCGCGGCGCTGCCAGTTGCAAGCTTGCCGTGAAAGCATATTAGGTTTGCGAGCAACCCCGCCACATCCGGGGCACAATGCATCACGTCGCGGAAGAAGTGCATCACCTTATGCTGTGGCACCGACTGATAGAACTTGGCAATATCTAGCTTGACCAGCCCACCAGCACCGACGTGCGCTTGCGCGTTCGAGACGTAGGATCGACCCTTGACTGCTGAGTGGAGATAAGCCGGTGCCTCAACGCGCGCGAGGTAGTGGTGGATTTGCCGGTGAAGGCTCTGCAAAGCCTCACCTGGCTCCTGGATCATGCGACCAGTCTGCTTGTGCGGATAAACCTTATAGCCGCCGTATGCAGCAAGTTGGTCGAGCTTGTTTAAGTCCCACCCTAACCGGTTCGCCAGCGCGTGCGGAGAGCGAATGCCGTACAAGTGACACCGCTCAATGGGTATGGGCTGGCTGCTTTTCCGTTTCGCTTTCGGCATCTTGATCGTCTTCCGCTATCCATTCCAGCATTTTGAGCACCTTGTCAGCGACATATAGACGTGCTCGATCAAGCTTAGGATTCTGAGTCTGTTCGGCAAAAAGCATGAGCGATGACAAAGGGATATCAAAGCGCTCCGCGTATTTCGTCAGTATTTCCAGACTGGGCTCTTTCCGCTTTCGCTCAATCTCATTGAGATATGATCGAGACATGCCAAGCTGCTCAGCCAAATTCGACTGTGTAAGCCGATGATACAACCTTAATGTTTTTAACGCTCGTTCATACATAATCATCTCCAACTAGGCGTTGGAAGGAATTAAGGGGGACTTACGTAAACATTTCCCCGATCTTCGCGACCACGCGAATGATTCCGTAGATTGCTCTCAGAATCGCCAGCATTGTCGTCCAGGTCTTCGGTTTTAGAAGCGCATCCTTAATGGGATGCACCTTTCGACTGTCTTCCGCACGCTTCTTCTCGGCATCCGGTACGGGTAAAGAACCCATCGGTACTCACTCCTGCATGCTCGCCTCCGAATTGAGGCCAGCTCCACCGCAGCAGTGACAACTAGAGAAGAAGCACCCCCCTAACCCTTCGCGCCCGCTCCACACGGGCGCGCCTTATCGGTGGCGACGGCGGTCCCCGGGCGGGGTGCCTCCACACGAGCCGACAAGTAGGAGGACCGGCCGGAGCAGGTCCCGCAGGTGATTGCTCACCCAGAGGTTAAGTGGAATGTTGCCTTTTTCCCGAATGCCTATGCCCATTTGAACGAGATCATTACGCGAGTCAACACTTTGTTCGCTGACAGCGACATTTAATTGGCCAATAGCGTCTGCTTGCGGGCGGCAATGCCCATACCTCACGGGGGAAACCGGACGCCATTTAGGGGAACGCTTAGCGCAAGAATGGCGGAAATAGGTGCTCGCGGCGGACGATTTGCCCGCCGCGAGCATGTCCGATTTTGGTGGTTAGCGGCCCGACCGCTTTCGGGAGCGCAGGTAGCGATACCCGACGCTGCCGCGTTTCCCCAGAGCGGTCGACAAATGGGAAAGCAGACGGCTTGCTGTGGCTCCGGACATGCCAGCGCTGGAGGCAACGCCGTAACTAGCTTTAACGCGTCCGCCTTGGGTGGCGGTGACGCACTGCAATTTACCCGCCGTTTGGTCGAGCAACTCGACAACTCGTTTACCCTGAGGTTGTAAGTTTTACCAATGCGCCTCCTGCCAACCTCCTTCGTCTTCTTCTTGATCACCGCTGTCGCGATGCTCTTGCAGGTGATCCCCTTCACCGGCATCTTTCTTATGTTCCTTCTGGCCCCTGTCTGGTCAGTCGTTCTCATCAACCTAGGCATGCTGGGAACGGCATTCGAAGCCGCGAGTGGCCGTGTTTCTCGCTGGTGGCTTATTGTGCCGCTGGCTTGGTTCGGCCTGTATGCCGTCGCAGTCGTTCGCGACAACGCAGCGTTGAATTCGCTGCGTGCTCAGGTCGCCACCGACAACTCGCACGTTCGAGTACCCTTTAATCCCGGCCAGCAATCGCTAGTTTTGGTCGAAGACAATCCGACTTCGAGCAATATTGGAGCGGAGTGGATCGTTGATAATTATGCCCTGCCAGTGGTCTACACCTACATGCCCGCTTCACGATTCAGTCCAGCGCGCTATCTTGCGACGCAATTAGTTAGGCAAAACGATTGCAAGAAGGTCCGTGAAATCCCTGGGGCGCTTGGTGCCGATATATTTGCGTTCGGCTTCCACGACGATCAGCCAGGCCGATTTGCCGGGCGACTTAACAGGGACTTCTGCACTCTACGGCAGCCAGAATCACCAACGCTTCCTCAAATCCGCGTCTTATTGACCGAGCATAAAGAGCAAGTGAACCGTCTACCAACAGTTCAGACCACCACGGTTATCGAAACGCCAGGAAAGGCTTACCGGCTCAGGGGCGGAAGCGCGGCGCCCTTACGCTGGTTCCCCATGCTCGCAATGGGCTGTGCGCTCAACTCAGCCGCATCAAGTTGGGATTGCGATTGGGGCTTTCTACGCGCGAGGTCTGAGCCACTCGCCGACACTGGTGAACGTTACCGAAATGCCTCATTCGCCCTCGCCAAGGCGCTCGGGCTGCATCGCGTGTCCCCCAGCGAGCGGCGGGGAGCGCCGTCTGAACTTGTGACGGCGTCGATACAGAGGATTACCGCTAGGGCACTCGCTACCGATATCGCTGATCTCGAGCAGATTAGCGGCGATCCATATGCGAAGATCGACAGTATACCGTTCCGTGTTCTTTCAATGCGCCCCGACGTCTTGTCGGCACGGGCGGAACAGATAATGCTCGCGCTTGAAAATGCGGTCAGCGCGTCCCACACCGATCAATCTCGAATGCGTGACAATGGTCGAAATCTAGCGAGCCTCATCGCGAGGTTGCCGGGACCACAATTCACGGCCTATGGCGCGCGTGTTTTGGCCTTGTATGCCGCGGTCGAAGACGATCACTGGCTCTGGGACACGGAACTGCTGCTCCGGCGTATCGGTGATCTCGGCGCGATAGCTATACCTATTGCAATTCAACCTCGCGGGATGCGATCAAACGTCAATGGCGCTGGGATTGAGGCGCTATGCCGTATCGGCCTGCCGGCACGCGGTCAGGCCACACAGTTGCTTACTCAAGCATGGGCTGACACGCGCGATTTTGATCGCGAGGAGCGGCTCGGCCTATTTGTAGCGATGCGGCGTATCGGCATCACCGTTCCACCGCTTGTCAGCGATAAGCGAGAACAAATGGGCAATTTCTTAAAAGACTGGGACGACGTTTCACCCCGGTCACCCCGGCGGGTCTGCGGGACCAGGCGAGAGGAACAGGCACGACGTGAAGAGAAATACGGAGGGCATCGCCGGACCAACTTGGACTAACGGTTGAGGCGGCAAGGGGTGGTTTTCGCTGACGGCCTATCCGGCATGTCGCCGACAATGTCTTTGAAAACCGACGATGAGCGTTAGCCGACGTTTAGCCTTTCCCAAGGGGGACCGTAGCGGGAGAGTCGCCCTGCCGATCCTGCTAAAACCGCTTGGGGCATCCGCTTTCCCGGAATCTGTTCCCAATTGCTCTCCCAAAATCACTACTCAGAGGCGGAGAACAGGAAAGGTCGCGATGTACGAATGGCTGCTTCCGGGAATCCGGATTGCCTATCTGAATGTCCGGATGTGGGCGTTAGCGGTCATAGCCCTACGGGGGAACGCTGACCCCATTTAGGGAAACACTACCACGAAAAGTGGCAGAAATGCGTGCTCGCGGCGGACGATCTGTCCGCCGCGAGCATCGCTCGTGGGCTATTCTCAGGGCGGCCCTACGAGGCGCCAAGCCGTCAGCGCTACCGCCCGGCCACTAATTTCTGATTACCGCCCTACGCCGGTACCGCGCTGGTCTTGGTATCGGATCCAGCCCTCGGAATATCTCAACCTCGGTCACCTATGCTCCTCGGTGGAGCCGCGACCGATCGCCTCCGGAGGATTTTATGCTGACCAACGCCGCGGTGCGTACCGCGCGATCGCGCGATCGCGCCTACAAGATCAGTGACGGGGGCGGCATGTATCTGCACGTTCTGCCGTCAGGCTCGAAACATTACCGGCTGAAGTTCTACCTCGCCGGCCGCGAGTGCGTGATGACGATCGGCGGAAGCCATGAGATATCGCTCGTCGATGCGCGGGCGCGACGCGATGCTGCCCGCGCCCTGGTCAACGCCGGCCAAGACCCGCGCGAGGCGGCAGTTTGCGGAATGGCGCAAGTTCGCAATTTCGAGGATGCGGCCCGAGCATGGCACGCCCATGCCCGATCAGGCTGGACGGAGGTCCATGCCGGCGAGGTCATGTCCAGCCTGCAGCGCGACGTCTTCCCGGTGATCGGGGCAATGCCACTGGCGGCGATCACGGCACCCGTCGTGCTGGCGGCGCTCCGGTCGATCGAGGGTCGCGGATCGATCAAAACGGCGCGTCGTGTCCGCCAGCGCGTCGGCTTCATCTTCGATTTTGCGGAGGCTGAAGGCTGGACCGAGGGCAATCCCGCAGAGAAGACGCTGCGCGCTCTGGCGCCAGCGCCGGCGGCCGGACGGCAACCCGCGATCGTCGACGCGGCCGAGCTGCGCGAGTTGCTCGCCGCGGCCGAGCGCGCCGTGTCGCCGGCGACGGTGAAACTGGCCTCGCAGTTTCTGGCGTTGACCGCGGTGCGCCTCGCGGCCGTGCGTGGCGCTCGCTGGATCGAGATCGAGGGCCTCGACGGTGATGCGCCCGTATGGCGGGTGCCGGCGGCCCGGATGAAGCTCGCGGTCGCGAAGAAGAATGATTCGACGCACGACCACCTCGTGCCGCTCAGCGCCGCGGCGATCGCCGTGCTGCACCAGGCCCGCGCGATCGCCGGCGACGCCGGTCTGATCTTTTCTGGCGAGACCAGCGATGCGCCGATCGGCGAGGGCGCGATCGGCCGGCTATACATGCGCGCCGGTTTCGCCGGCCGTCATGTGCCGCACGGCTGGCGGGCCAGTTTCTCGACGATCTTGAACGAGGCGATGCCGGGAGAGCGGGGCGCGATCGATCGCGCACTGGGACATGTCGGTGCCGGCGAGGAGGAGAAAGAGGAAGGGATCAACCGGGGCGTTGAGGGCGCGTACAACCGGGCTCAGCATTTGCCGCGGCGCAGGCGTTTGTTTGATGAATGGGCCTCAATCTTGATGCCGTGAAACCACTGGCGGATAGGTTCAAGGTCTGAAATCAACGACGCTTTCGAAGCTGACGACCTTCAGGACCTCGCCGGATTGATCGGCTATCTCTATGCGGTTCGACCGATAGACCGGGAGGCCCTGCTGGATTTTTGACCCGACCATTTCCCGCACGCCAGTTACTGCGGCCGCTTCAGCAGCGCTAAGGCTCGGCAGATCGAACGCTTCATGGTCACAAGCGTCGACATCAGCAAAAATATGTAGATAAAACTGGGGCATACGTCTGCACCTCCTATTGAGGTACGGTACGGCGTCGTCTTGGGGATGCCATAACACAGGTCAGCACTCCTGACTAAAATGTCGGAGCCACGGGCGCACCGGTGAGGTCTATCGAGCCATTTCCGCCTGCTGCCCCTAGGTAGCATCGTGGCGGCGCAAGCCGTCACGTCCGACAACCGGGTCTTGGCTGTCGGGTCTCTTGTGGCCTGCCTTCGCGGCATTGTGTGGAGCTTCAAATGTGTCCGAGGCCGCCTTGGCGGGCTCGCTTCCTTTTCCCCTTAAGACCTATGGGATGATAGAGACGGTTCTACGTGGTCACGTTGACTACAGAGGCACCGAGGCTGGCGAGGGCGGCCTGCAGGGGCGTCATGGGGGCCTTCATGGGCACGGGGGTCACCGGGGCCGCCTCGACGGACTTTGCCGCCCCACCGCGCCGCAGCTTGATGGTGAGGCGCTGCCAGTAGTGCCGCCATGCCTCCTTCGACATCGCACGCCGCACGACGAGGCGGTAGGCGTTGCTGGTCTGCTCCAGCTGCGGCCCGAATTCGCCCTGCCGGCCTGTCCTGGTCGTGCGCCGCACCCAGTCGATCAGACCGTGATGCTTCAGTCGCTTCAGCCCGTCAGCTACGGAATTGACGTGTACACCGGCGGCCTTGGCTATCGCCTCATGCGACGGGAACAGCGCCCCCGTCATGAAATTGGTCAGGAAGCTCAGGAGCCCCTTCAGCACGTCGACATCGATTCGACGTAGCCGGGTCTCGGCGTGCTTCAGCCATGCGTGATGTCCGGCGATCGCGATGCGTATCGCGGCCGGCCGGCCGATGGGTATCTCGGTGCGTGGCAGCGTCAACAGCTCGGCCAGTTCCGCTTCAAGCTGGCTGACTTCGTGTTTTCGACGACGCTCCTCGGCGCGAGGATATTTCGCCCACAGATCGCGCCGCAGGGCGTCGCCGGTATCTAGCAGCGTCTCCTTGTAGATCAGACCCTGCCTTACCGTGCCGTCACCGAGGCGCCCGTATGGCTTCGCCCGCAGGTCATTCTCCTCATAGCTGTTTCGCCGTGGCACGCGGCGATCGGCCGCGTGATCAGGACCGCGCGTTTTACCGCCCAGCTGAGCCGCAGCGCCTTTGAGAAGTGCGCGAACGTCGCTGACAGACGGGCCGGCGGTGAGGGGTAAGGTATGCGACATCGTGTCGGCTCCCGGATGGGAAGTCGAAGGGCGCACGAAAGCGCCGGCTGAATTGCGTTTCAGCCGTGCGCTCGCGTGATTGCGGTGCCGCTTTTCAGCGACTCGATGTCCTGGGAGGCGTTCGGCGCAGGTTCGGCGCGAGCTGTCTCAGCGCACGCAAATCTGCGGTTTAATGCGATATCAACGGAGCTGCGTTAGACCGGAAATCGGCAGAAATCGGGGCTAGACGGTTCGTTGACATCGCAGGGGTCGCAAGTTCAATCCTTGCCACGCCCACCATGAAAAGCCCCGTCGCCCCTTTGGGTCGGCGGGGTTTTTTTTGACTGTGCCGCATGCCCGGCCAGAAAGCGTCGTGCATGACTCGTCATCACGGGCCGGTGCCTGATCGCCCACCCGCCGCCCGGCGGCATCCGCGTCACCAGCCCGACCGGCCCCCGACGAACACCGCGACCAGACGCGCAACATAGGCTTCGCAGGCGGCATCGGTCACCGGGCCGTGCAGCGTCTGGATGCCGATCCAGCCGAGCAGCGCCGCGATGAAGGCGTGGACGACGCCGCGCGGATCGCCGATCGGCCAGCGGGCGCCTTCCGCCGCCGCCTTCAGCTCGTCCGCGAACAGGTCGATGGCACGGCCATAACCCTCGTCGTGGAACTGCCGCGCCAGATCGGGAAAGCGATAGGCCTCCGCCACGATCAGGTGATGGAAGGCGGCGATCTCCGGCATCCGCATCCGCGCGAGGAAGGCGATGCCGTAACGATAGAGCCGCTCCGATTCGGTGATCCCCGCCTCCGCCCGGATCGGTGCGGGGGCATGGTGCCGCCATGCCGCGATCTGTTCGAGCGCGATCGCGTGGAACAGCTCGGCCTTGCCGGCATAGCGGGCATAGAGCGTACCCTTCGACACCCCCGCCGCCGCCGCGATCGCATCCATCGAACTGTGCGCGAAGCCGTGTTCCAGGAACGTCGCGCACGCCACCGACAGGATGCGCCGCTCGATCGCGGCGACCTGATCGGCGCTCGGGCGTCCCCGCCGGGCGACGAACGGCGCGGCGCCCTTCGGCTGGGCCGTCATGCCGGCCTCAATGCCCGTGCGGGACCGACCGGATCGCCTCCAGCACGTCGTCGGTGCGGGCGGGGTCGCCGATCGCCAGCACATGGCCCTGGCTCGCGGCGGTCAGCGGATCGCCGTCCCAGTCGCACATCCGCCCGCCCGCGCCCTCGACGATCGGGACCAGCGCGGCGAAATCGTAGAGTTGCAGCCCCGATTCGGCGACGATATCCAGATGCCCCGCCGCCAGCAGCCCGTAATTGTAGCAGTCGCCGCCATAGACCGGCCCCTGCCGCGGCGATCCGCCGCTGGCCGCCGCGACCAGCGCCAGGAAATGCGGGACGTCCCCTTCCGCGAACAGATGCGGGCTGGTCGTCGCCACCGTCGCGCCCTCCAGCGCGGCACAGGCACGGGTGCGCACCGGCACGCCGTTCAGCACCGTCGGCCGCCCCGCCACGCCGACCCAGCGTTCGCGCTGCACCGGCTGGTCGATGATGCCCAGCACCGGCCAGCCATCCTCGACCAGCGCGATCAGCGTGCCGAAGATCGCGCGGCCGGCGGCGAAGCTGCGCGTACCGTCGATCGGGTCGAGCACCCATTGCCGGCCGGTGACGCCCTCCTTGATGCCGTATTCCTCGCCGTGGATGCCGTCGCCGGAGCGTTCCGCCTCGATCAGCCGGCGCATCGCCGCCTCCGCCTCCCGGTCGGCCAGCGTCACCGGCGAGCGGTCGGCCTTCAGTTCCAGCCCATGGGCCTTGCGGAAATACGGGCGGATCACCGCGCCCGCGGCGTCGGCAAGGGCGTGGGCGAGTTCGATGTCGGAAGCGGTTACGGGCATGGGGACGGCCTATCGCGCCCGTCCGCGCCGCGCTACATCCTTCGCAACCAGTCGAGAGGATTACCCGTCATGCGTCGTTTCCCCCGTTCCGCCTTCCTGATCGCCGCCGCCGCGATCGCCGCGACCCCGGCGGGTGCAGCCCTGAAACTGGGTGCCAAGGCCCCCGACTTCGCGACCCGTGGCGCGATCGCGGGCAAGGTGATGCCGGTGTCGCTGCGCGAATCGCTCCGCAAGGGGCCGGTCGTGCTGTATTTCTTCCCGGCCGCGTTCACCGGTGGATGCAATGCCGAAGCCCATGCCTTCGCCGAGGCGATCCCCCAGTTCAAGGCGGCGGGCGCGACCGTGATCGGCATGTCGGCGGACGACGTCGATACGCTCGCCCGTTTCTCGGCGGAAAAGTGCGCGGGCCAGTTCGCGGTGGCGAGCGCGGGACCGGCGGTGGTCAAGGGCTACGACGTCGCCCTGCCCCGCGCCGTGCAGGGACGCAGCGTCACCACCCGGACCAGCTACGTCATCGGGCGCGATGGCCGCATAGCCTATGTCCATGACGACATGAACCCCGCCGACCATGTCGCGCAGACGCTGGCGGCGGTGCGCAAGCTGGCGCGCTGATGCATCGGCCGGCCGGCCTGTTGATATCCCAACAGGCCGGCCGATACATCCATAATGGGGCGATAGTCGCGCCGGAACGGGAACAGTCACTGGTCGCTAACGATTTGCCGCTACCCATGACGATCGAACACGGGGAGCATGGTAATGGGAGATGCCAGTATGGTCTGGCGAACGCGCAACGAGGGGCTGTTCCTTCGAATCGGCGCGTTCCTGACGGAACATCGGCTGAGTCCCGATCCGGAACATTACCGGCTGGCCTACGCCATCCTGCACGATCTGTCGGGTGAGCCGGCACGGGAGGCCGTTCGCCTGACCAAGGACGGTGCGCGTCTTGGCCGGGAGGAGCTGGAGGCGCTGGTCGCCAAGGCGACGACCGCGGCCGATGCCGCCGTGCCGCATTGGCAGGATGGTCAGGCCGATGCGATGCCGGATCAGCAGGTGCAGGATCTGGTTGCCGCCACCCAGGCCCAGGTCGACGGTGTCGCCGACATCGTGCGCACGATGCGGCGCGACAATAACGGCTTCGGTCGCGATCTGGCCCGAAGCGCCGCCGAGATCGGCTCGGTCCCGCCGAGCGCGTTCGATCGCCTGTCCAACATCACCGGCGGGATGATCGCCCGCGTCCAGGAAGCCGAACGACGCCTCGCCCGCGCGACCGACGAAACCGAGGAGTTGCGCCTGAAACTGTCGGAGGCGCATGCCATCGCGCGGCGTGATCCGCTGACTGGCCTGCCTAACCGCCTCGCCCTGTCCGAAGCCCTCGCCGCCCGGGACGACGCCGTCTATTGCCTGGCGCTGTGCGACGTCGACCGGTTCAAGCGGATCAACGACCAGCATGGCCACGGCGTCGGTGATCGCGTGCTCAGCATGATCGGCCACGCGCTTGCCGATCATTGCGCCGGCCATCTGGTCACGCGGTATGGCGGCGAAGAGTTCGCGGTGCTGCTGAAGGGGCTGAACGTCGCGGAAGCGGCACGGCTGCTCGACCGCGCGCGCGCCGCGATCGCCGCCCGACGCCTGCGCAACCGGGAAACCGACGAACCGATCGGTGCCGTCACCTTCTCGGTCGGGGTCACCACGATCCGCCCCGACGAGACTACCGACACGGCGACCGAGCGTGCCGACAAGCTGCTCTATACCGCCAAGGCACAGGGCAGGGACCGGGTCTGCGCGCGCTGAGGCGATCCGGAACGATGTCTGGCGGATTTCACCATACCGACCGGTGAAATCCGCCACCGGACAGAATGGACTTCATCGAAAACGCCGTAATATCAATGGCCTGATAAACTGGCACGGCAGGTGCAAAGCATGGGATATCGGTGCCGATCGGCGGCACCGATACCTCGGAGAATCACCATGTCGACCACCTTCCAGTCCGCCCGCCAGTTCCTCTGCACCTCGGTCGCGGCGCTGGTCTTCGCGACGATCGCGATCTGCACCGCCGTTCCCGTCCTGCCCATCGCGTGATCGCGGCACCCTGCACGACGGAACGCCCCGCCATGAAACAGACCATCCTTGTCGGCCTGATCGGTCTTATCTCCACCGTGATCGTCATCGCCGGTAGCGGCCCGGTGATGATGGCATGACCCGCCCCTGATTTCGATCAGGTGATCCGGTCAGGCGTGCCTCACGCCACCGCGCCGACAGCCCCTACCGGCCCCACCGGCGCTTCCTCCATCCGCGAATAGGTGCCGACCAGCAGGCCGGCGGCCAGCACATGCCCGGTCATCGCCGCGACCAGCGCGCTGCGGCCGGGACTGGCACCGGGATCGGGCGCAGCACCGTCCAGCGCGAACAACTGGAACGCATAACGATGCTCGCCATGCCCGCTCGGCGGATCGGGCGGCAGCCAGCCCTCGCGAGCATAGCTGTTGCGACCGACATCGCGGGCGCCGTCGCCATCGCCATCCGCCATGATCGCCCCTTCCGCGAGCGACCCCGCCTCCGCCGCCAGTCCCCATATGACGGCATGGACCAACGGTTGCGGCGTCGGCGAATCGGCATCCTCGACGATCAGCGCCAGCCATCCGGTGTCCGCCGGCAGATCGCGCCACAGCAGCGGTGGCGACACGCCTTCCCCGTCCGCGGTGAAGCGTTCCGGCAATCGCGCCCCGTCCGCGAAGGCGGGACTGGTCAATGCGATCTCGCCGAACGGGCCGAGCGACTGCTGCGCGATCGTCAGCTTGTCGGTGCCGGCCCGCACCCCGCGCAGCGCCTTGCCCAGCCATTGCGGTACATGTTCGAGCATCGGCTTCTCCTTATGCCTGGACAAAACGCGTCGGCGCGGGGTTGTTCCGCGATCAGGGTTCCGCGATCAGGCCGTGGGGCAGGGGCCGGGACGACGGTCGGTACCGGCCCGCGTGGTCCAGCGGCTGGTGTCGCCCATCGTCTGCTTGTCGTGATAGCAGAAGGCGGCACCGTTGGCATCGCCATCGGCCGTGACCAGGATCGTCCAGTTGCGCGCGTCGCACCGCTGCTTCTCGCAACCGTGCATGCCGATCCGTGGCCCGTCGGCGAAGATTCGCCGCTGGTCGGTATCGCGACCGATGATGCGGCGGCGCAGGTCCGCCTCGGGCACCGCCTCGATCAGGGCGTTGGCGACCTCGGTGCGGTCGAAGAAGGAAACGCCATCGACGGCATCGCGGGGATGATGCCCGACATAGGCGGTCAGCGGCACCGTGTTCGCCTGCCCCGCGACCGGCGCGGGCGCCTGCGTCACCGGCGGCACGAATTCGGGTGGTGCCAGCGTGGCCGGATCGTCGTCGCGCTTGCCGCAACCGGCGATGGTCAGGGTGATGAACAACAATGCCATGGGCCGACCGCGCATCGACATTTTCCCTTTCCTCTCCCCATCTTGCGGGGGAACGTCCGAGCGCCGCAATGGGTTGCCGGTATCGGAGATTGCCGATGATCCATGACCTGTCCCGCTTCGTCAACGCGCAAGCCACCAGTTATGAGGCCGCGCTGGCGGAACTGCGCGCCGGCCGGAAACGGAGCCACTGGATGTGGTGGATCTTCCCCCAGATCGCCGGGCTCGGCCGCAGCGACACCGCCCGCCACTATGCGATCGTCTCGGCGGACGAGGCATCCGCCTATCTGGCGCATCCGTTGCTGGGGCCGCGCCTGCTGGCCTGTACGCAGGCGGTGGCGGCGGCACCGGGCAGTGTCGAGCAGATCATGGGCGGCATCGATGCGCTGAAACTGCGATCGTCGATGACGCTGTTCGCCGCGGTGGCCGACGATCCGGCCCCGTATCGCATGGTGCTGCAACGATTCTTCGGGGGCGCGCCGGATGAGGCGACGTTACGCCTGATCGAAGGATCGCCCGCCACCCCATAAGGGCGGCGGGCGACATCCGGCTTACGCCTCGGTGAGTTCGGCGCGGGCGTTCAGCTTCGACTCGGCCAGCTTGGTCAGCTTGTCGTCGGTGGCCTTTTCCTCGGCCAGCGTCTCGCTCAGCAGGCGGACGCTCTGTGCCTGACCGACCTGTCCGGCCCAAGCGATCAGCGTGCCGTAACGCGCGATCTCGTAATGCTCGACCGCCTGTGCGGAGGCGGTCAGCGCGGCATCCAGCACCGCCTTGTCGGCGATCTCGCCCGCGACCTCGTTGGCCTCCTTGATGATGCCGTCGATCGCCGGGCACGTGACGCCCTTGGGCTTCAGCCCTTCGAGCTCGAACACCTGCTCCAGCCGGGCGATCTGGCCTTCGGTTTCGCGCAGATGCGTCTCGAAGCCCATGCGCAGTTCGGCATCGGTGGCCTTCTCGATCATCTTCGGCAATGCCTTGGTGATCTGTTGCTCGGCATAATAGACGTCCTGAAGCTGGTGGACGTACAGGTCACGCAGCGTCTCGATATCCTTGGTGAACAATCCCATGATAGTGTCCCGTCGCTGATGATGAAGATGGTCACCACGCGCGTTCGACCGTCGCGTGGTGTGTGGTATCAACGACTTGCGGGTCGCTAGGTTGCGCCGGGCCGCACGGTTCGGCCGATCGGCGCGACGATTCGCCGCCATCCGGCACCGATCGGCGCCAGATCGATTTCATTCGATCCCCCAGCACGCCGCCGACATCAAAAAATTGCGCGAAAAAGGATCGGATTGCTTCGGATAGCCCAGATATCTGCAAAAAAGAGACAGTATTGGGTTCGTAAATTTTACTTAAGCACAACACTGCATTTTCCCCGGGAACCAATCGGGGACTAAAACGTGCAGGCACAGGCGGACAGCAGAAAGAACGTCGCGATGCGACGCCTGCTGTCGGCGTTCGTCCTGCTGGCGGCTACCGGTGGCGGACTGCCGCTGGCCGCGCAGACCCGTCCGGGCACCGTCATCACCAACACCGCCGCGGTCGCCTTCACGCTTGACGGGGAGGATCGCCGCGTCCCGTCGAACAGCGTCACGCTGACCGTCGCCGAACGGCTGGACATCGCCCTGGCGTCGGGCGGCGCGGCGCCGACGCTGGTCGCGCCATCCACCCCGCTCGCCGTGCAGCTGACCAATACGGGCACCGGCCGCGAAGCCTTCGCGATCGAGGCGAAGGCGACCGTGGCGGGCGTGACCGTGGCGGGCATCGCGATCGATGTCGACGGCGACGGACGCTTCGATCCCGCGATCGATACCATGCTCGCCGGCACCACGCCGCCGCTGGCGCCGGGCGAGACGCTGCGCCTGCTGGTCCTGATCGCACCGGTGTCGGGTGTCGGCGCGGCGGATGGCGTGGTGACGGTCACCGCCCGCGCCGCCACCGGTTCGGGAACGCCGGCCGATGCGTTCGCCGGCACCGGCGATGCCGGCGGCGATGCGGTGATCGGCGCGACCGGCGCGAGCGCCACCATCGACCTGCCCTTCGTCGCGATGTCGCCGGATATGCCGACCGATGACCCCGGCGAGGCGCCGGTCGATGCGCCGACCCTGGTCAAGACGCAGTCGGTGCGCGCCACGGACGGATCGGCGCAGGCGACCAGCGGCGCGATCGTCACCTATACGCTGGTCGCCCGCTTCCCCGGCGCGACGCGCGATGCGCGGATCGACGATCCGATCCCCGCCGGCACCCGCTACGTCCCCGGCAGCCTGACGCTGGACGATACGGTGCTGACCGATGCAGCCGACGACGATGCCGGCGGCATGGAGGGGGACATGGTCGCCGTGACGCTGGGCGACGTTCCCCCCGCCGCGATCCGCACCGTCCGGTTCCAGGTCCGCCTGCCATGATCCCCCTCACCCCAAGGACTGTCTGCATGATCCCGTTCGCCAGCCTGGCGGCCATCGCCGTGGCCGCCGCGGCCGCCGCGCCGCTTCACCTCGAAACCCGTGTCCTCGCCGAACAGCCGGTGGCGACGGCGGGCGCCGTACCGGCGCTGGCGCCCGCACGCCGGACCCTGCCCGGCGATCCGCTGGTCGTGGAGCTGGCCTATCGCAACACCGGCACGGCGGCGATCACCGGGCTGGTGCTGGCCAATCCGATGCCGCGCGGGCTGGCCTATCGTGGGGCGCAGCCATCCTCCCCCGCCCCCGAGTTGTCGGTCGACGGCAACCGCTTCGGCCCGCTCGGCACGCTGACCGTCGCGCTGCCCGGCGGCGGCACCCGGCCCGCGACCGCCGACGATGTCACCCATGTCCGCTGGCGGCTGTCCGCCCCGCTGCCCGCCGGCGGTGCCGGCCGCCTCGCTTTCCGGGCCGTCGTCCGGTGACCCGTTCCATCAAAACCCATCAGGAGAACTCGATCATGCCTCCCCCCGCCCTGCGGTCCCTGCTGTCGGGGGGCGCCGCGATCGCCACCCTCGCCGCCGCGACGCCGGCCCTTGCCCAGACCGCCCCCGTCACGCCCGCCGGCACCGTCGTCAGCAACACGGCACAGGCCACCTATACCGTCAACGGCAACGCGCAGAGCACGCCGTCGAACACCGCGACCTTCGTGGTCGATCGCAAGGTGAACCTGGCGGTGGTCGCCGCGCAGAGCGCCACCACCTCGGTCAATTTCGGCGACACCAGCGTCGTCACCACCTTCCGCGTCACCAACAACACCAACGCGACGCAGGATTTCCTGCTGACCCTGGCGCAACTGATGCCGGTCGGCCTGCTGACGGGCGCGGACAATTTCGATCTCGACAATGTCCGCATCGTCGTCGACGCCGATGGCGACGGATTGTACGATCCGGCGGTCGATACCGCGACCTTCATCGACGAACTGGAAGCCGACAAGACCCGCGCCGTCTTCGTGATCGGCGACATTCCGTCGAACAATCCCGCCGCCACCGGCGCGCAGATCGGGTTGCAGGCGATCGCCGCCATCGGCGGCGCGCGCGGAACGCAGGGGACGCCGCTGATCCCCACCCCGCTCAACACCGTGAACCAGGATGCGGAGATCGACGTGGTCTTCGCCGACAACGACAATGACGGGCTGCTCGGCTTCGATGCGGCGCGCAACGGCCGCGCCTGGGCCTATGCCAGCTTCGCGGTGACGACCACCAATGTCAGCCTGACGGTGACGAAGTCGGCGTCGGTCGTGTCCGACGGCATCAGCACGCTCAATCCCAAGGCGCTGCCGGGCGCCATCGTGCAATATTGCCTGACCGTGCAGAACGCGACGCCGTCCACCCCCGCCGCCAACGTCAACCTGACCGATATCGTCCCCGCCAACACCACCTACATCCCCGGATCGCTGTCGGTCGGCGGGATCGGCGCGAACGGGGTGTGCCTGTTGAACGGCGTCAGCATCGCCGACAACGGATCGGGCACCGGCGCCTATCGCGGCTCCTATGATGCGGGCACCCGCACCGTGACCGCGACGATCGCAACCGTACCGGGTGGAACATCGGTCGCCGCCAGCTTCCGCGTCACGATCGACTGATTTTTTACTCATACTATTGGAGAATGCCCAGTCCGGTGCGCGGCCCCCCGCGCGCCGGAACGGCCCCCTGCATGTCCGTGATCCACCGCCTCGTGCGCCTCGTCGCGCTGTATCTCGCCTGCCTCGCCATCGCGGCGGCGGGGCAGACGACGCGCGTGGAGAACACCGCGACGCTGCGTTTCACGGCAACCGACGGCACGACCCGCGCGATCGCGTCGAACACCGTCACGCTCGATACGATCCGCGCGAAGCAGCCCACGACGCTGCGCTTCTACCGCCCGCCGCCCACCTACGAGATGACCGGCATGGAATGCCGGACGACGCCGAGCCTGTCCTTCACCCCCGCCCCGATCGACCAGACGACGCTCGCCGCCTCGCAGGAGGTGAAGACGCTCGACGTGTACAGCGACATGCTGCTGGTGATCGAGAACCGCGCCGGCAACCACGATGCCGGGCTGCGCGAGACGACGGTCATCACCGCCGGTGTCGGCAATACCATGATCAAGGTGCCGCTGCGCGAGACCGGCGGCGATACCGGCGTCTTCGCCGGCGGCGTGCCCGCGACGGCGACCGGCAAGCACCCCGAACTGCGCGCCTGCGACGGCCGTGCCCAGCGCGGCGTGCGCATCACCCTGTCGTTCGATGAGGATGCGGAAAGCCTTTCCTCCGCCCAGTCGCTGCTGATCGATCCCGCCGGCTTCGTCTTCGATTCGCGCACCGGCGTGCTGATCGACGGGGCCACCGTGTCGCTGGTCGATGCCAATGGCCAGCCGGCGACGGTGTTCGGCGACGACGGGGTCAGCCGCTATCCCTCGACCATGGTCAGCGGCAGCGCGATCACCGATGCCGGCGGCACCTTCTATCCCGCCCAGCCAGGGCGTTACCGGTTTCCGCTGACCCTGCCGGGTGTCTATTACCTGCGCATCCAGCCCCCGGGGGATTACACCGCTCCCTCCATCGTGCCGCTCGCCACGTTGCAACGCCTGACCGATCCCCGCGGTCAGCCGTTCATCCTGAACGACGCCAGTTTCGGGCGGTCGCTGACGCTGTCGACCCCCGATCCCTTCTATGCCGATATTCCGCTCGACCGGCCCGACGAGGCGAAACTGCTGCTGACCAAGACCGCCTCGGTCCGCGATGCGGTGCCCGGCGATGTCGTGCAATATCGCCTGCGGCTGGCCAATCGCGGCGACCGCGTGGCGCAGGCGGTGCGGATCACCGATCACCTGCCGCCCGGCCTGCGCTATCGTCGCGGTTCGACCCGCGGCACTGCTGAGCCAGAGATGGCGGCGGACGGCCGCTCGCTCGTCTTCCCGCTCGCGCCGCTGCGCGCCGGGGCGACCACCGAGATCAGCTATATCGTCTCGATCGCCCCCGGTGCGCCGATGGGCGAGGCGGTGAACCGCGCGCAGGCGGATGGTGACGGGCTGACCAGCAACGATGCCGCCGCCTCCGTCCGGTTGCAGCCGCTGCCCTTCACCGACGCGATGACCGTGATCGGCCGCGTGACCGAGGGCGATTGCGGCGATCCGGTCGACAAGCGGCGGGGCATCGCGGGTGTGCGGCTGATGCTGGAGGACGGCAGCTTCGCGGTCACCGATCGCGACGGCCTCTACCATCTCGAAGGCGTGCCGGCGGGACGCCATGTCCTGCAACTGGATACCGCCAGCATCCCCGCCAGCCATGCGGCGGTCGCCTGCGACGCCGATACCCGGCAGGCGGGCAGCGCGATCTCCCGCTTCGTCGAGGGGCAGGGCGGCCTGCTCAAGCGCGTCGATTTCCAGTTGAAGCCGACCGGGCGGACCGCCGCCGCCGCCGATGCGCTGCCGATCGTGGCCGAGGGCGATGCCCTCGCCGCCGGCAACCGCGACTGGCTGGCCGGCGCGCAGCCGGGCACCGACTGGCTGTTCCCCGCGATCGGCCACAATCCCCGCTCGCCCGCGCAACGGGTGGTGGTGAAGCACGCCCCCGGCCAGCGCATCACGCTGACGATCGACGGTGTCGCGGTCGATCCCCTCGCCTTCGACGGCACCGAACAGGGCACCGGCGTCGCCGTGTCGCGCTGGACCGGCATTCCCCTGCACGAAGGCGACAACCGGCTCGTCGCGACGGTGCGGGGGGTGGACGGCGGCATCGCCACCGTGCTGACGCGCGATGTCCATTATGCCGGCGCCGGCGTGGTCGCCACCTTCGATCCCGCCCACAGCCGGCTGGTCGCGGACGGCCTGTCGCGGCCGCTGCTCGCGGTCCGTGTCGTCGACCGCGACGGTCACCCGGTCCGCGCCGGTACCCCCGTGCCCTTCCGCGTCGACCAGCCCTATCGCGCCGCGCCGACCGTGACGGGCGAGGGCGCCCGCGCCCGCACCGGCACCGACCGCGCGGAGATGACCGCGCAGGTCGTCGGCGACGACGGCATCGCCTTCCTCACGCTCGCGCCGACGACGCAGGCGGGCGCGGTCCATGCCGTCGTCACGCTGACCGACGACCGCCGGGTCCAGCGCAGCGAAATCCGCACCTGGCTCGCCGCGCCCGCGCGCGACTGGATGGTGGTCGGGTTCGGCGCCGGCTCGCTCGGCTACGACACGTTGCGGACCAGGGCGAGCGCGCTGCCCCGCGGCGCGCGCGGCGCGCTGGTCACCGACGGGCAGCTCGCCCTCTATGCCAGCGGCCGCATCCGGGGATCGTGGCTGCTCACCATGGCCTATGACAGCGACCGTCGCGACGATCCGCGGCGCGGCATCGCCGACACGATCGATCCCGACCGCTACTACACCGTCTATGGCGACAGCGCGGTGCAGGGGTATGACGCGGCGAGCCGGCGCAAGCTGTACCTGCGGCTGGAACGGCGTGAGGCCTATGCCCTGTTCGGCGACATCCGCACCGGCTTCACCGACACGCAGCTGACCCGGTACAGCCGCACGCTGACCGGGGCCAAGGCGGCATATGAAGGCCGCACCCTGCGCGCCACCGGCTTCGCCGCGCGGGTCGACACGCGCTATGCCCGCGACGAGATCCAGGGCAACGGCCTGACCGGTCCGTACCGGCTGGCGCAGCGCGGCATCGTGCCCAACACCGATCGCCTGCATCTGGAGGTGCGCGACCGCTTCCGTTCCGAACGTATCCTGTCCACCGTGCCGCTGACCCGGCACATCGATTACGAGATCGACATCCGCCTCGGCACCGTCCGCTTCCGCGATCCCGTGCTCAGCCGCGATGCCGGGCTGAACCCGCAGTTCATCGTCGCCGAATATGAAGTGGAGGCGACCCGCGCCAACCGCCGCGCCGCCGGCGGGCGGATCGCCGGCCGCACCGGCGATGGCCGGGTCGAGATCGGCGCCACCCTGATCCGCGACGAGACGCTGGGCAACGCGACGGTCGGCGGCGCCGATCTGCGTGCGCGCCTGGGCAATGCCACCGAACTGCGTGGCGAATTCGCCGGCGGCGGCCGGCGCGGGCTGGCCGACGGCCTCGCTTGGCTGGCGGAGGCGGAGCATCACGGCGCGGGGGTCGACCTGCTCCTCTATGGCCGGCAGCAGGACGTGGCCTTCGGCGTCGGCCAGCAGAATCTGGTCGAGGCGGGCACGCGCAAGCTGGGGATCGACACGCGCCTGCGCCTTGCCCCCCGGCTCGATCTGACCGCGACCGGCTGGTACCAGACGCAGTTGATCGGCACCGGCGAACGGATCGCGGGCGATGCGCGGCTGGAATATCGCCGCGCCGCCGGCACCCTGTTCGCGGGCGCGCAGATCGCGCGCGACCGGGGGCTGGACGGCCGCGACCGCGACAGCCTGCTCCTGACGCTGGGCGGCACGCACGCGATCACCGACCGGCTCACCCTGTCGGGCCAGACCCAGGTCGCCCCCGGCGGCCGCAAGGAAAGCGTCGATTTCCCCGCCCGCCAGCAGGTGACCGCATCGTGGCGCGCCACCGACGCGGTGCGCCTGATCGCCGGATACGAGCGGGCGGACGGCGCCGATTTCGCCACCAACACCGTGCAGGCGGGGTTCGACCTGACGCCGTGGCGCGGCGGCAAGCTGACCAGCACGCTGAACGATCAGGCGACCGGGGTGGCGGGCCGCCGCACCTATGCGCAGTACGGCCTCGCCCAGTCGGTGCCGCTCGGCGGCGGCTGGAGCGTGGAGGCGACCGTCGATGCCGCCGACACCGTGCGTGGCCGGATACCCGTGGCGGGCGGGATCAACGCCTTCCAGCCGGCGGCGTCGGGTGGCTATCTGTCGGCCACGCAGGTGAACGGCGACTATCGCGCGATGACGCTGGGCGTGGCGTGGCGCGCGGCGCGCTGGGCATGGAACGCCCGCATCGAACAGCGCGATGCGACGGCGGAGGACCGGTTCGGCTTCACCGCCAACCTGCTGCGCACGCTGGGCGGCGGCGGCACGGTCGCGGGCGGGGTGCGGACGTGGCGGGTCACCGACCGGGCCGGCGCGCGCGCGATGCAGTCCGACGCCGACCTCGCGCTCGCGCTGCGCCCGTTCGACAGCCGCTGGTCGATCCTCGAACGGCTGGAGTTGCACCGCGAACGCGCCGACGCCGCCTTCACCGGCACGCAGATGACCGACCGGATCGTCAACAACCTCGCGCTCAACTATCGCACCGGGCCGGAAGGCGCGGGGCACGGCATGGAGGCGACGCTGCACCACGGCATCCGCTACATTCGCGGAAAATTCACCGGCGATGCGTATGACGGGCTGATCGACGTGACCGGGTTCGAACTGCGCCACGATATCGGCCACCGGTTCGATGTCGGCGTGCAGGCGTCCGTCCAGCACGCATGGAGCGGACGCGACGCCTGGGCATGGAGCGGCGGACCATCGGTCGGCGTGTCGCCGGCGGGTAATCTGTGGCTGACCGCCGGCTACAACGTCGCCGGCTACCGCGACCGTGATGCCGGCGCCGACCGCTACACGCGCAAGGGACCCTATGTGACACTGCGGATCAAGGTGGATCAGGACAGTGCGCGCACCGCGATCGACGCGGCGCGGGCATTGCTGGGGATCGGGCGATGAGGGCGGCATGGTGGATCGCCGCCACGTTGCTGGCGGCCACGGCGGCAGGGGCGGCGGACCTGACGATCACCAAGTCATCGACGCTGGTGTCCGACGATCTCAGCCTGCTCAATCCGCGCGCGCTGCCCGGCGCGGTGGTGGATTATGCGATCACCGTGCGCAATCCCAACCCGATCACCACCGTCGTGGGCACGGAGGTGATCGCCGACACCATCCCCCCCAACGTCTCGCTGCGGGTCACCGACTATGGCCTCCCCGGCAGCGGCCCGGTGGAATTCGCGGACGGCAACCTGTTGGGACTGGGGCTGCTCGGCACCGGCCTGTCGATGCGCTGGACGGCGCTGAACAGCACGACCGACGGCATCGAATTCTCGAACGGCACCGGCTGGACCTATGTCCCCGTCCCCGATGCTGCCGGTTACGACCCCCGCGTCCGCGCGATCCGCGTCACGCTGACCGGCGCGCATACCACCGGCACCAGTTACCGGCTCCGTTTCCGCACCCGGATCAACTGAGAAGATTGCCGTTTTTTGTCATGGCGAGCGCAGCGAAGCAATCCAGCGCCCGGTGCGCGACGCCCTGAATTGCTTCGCTGCGCTCGCCATGACGGAGTGAGGGGGGCGAATGTTGCCCCCTTCACCCCGAATTGCGCAGCGCGGTGGCGATGGCGTTGATCGACAGCAGGATGCCCTCGTTGATCCGCGCATCCTCCTCGCCCGCGCGGTGGCGTTTCATCAGTTCGATCTGGAGCAGGTTGAGCGGTTCGATATAGGGCAATCGCAACCGGATCGACTTTTCCAGCGCCGGGCTTTTGTCCAACAATCGGGATTGGCCGGTCACCCGCAACAATCCGTCGTGGGTCTGATCCCAACCGGAACGGATGGTGTCGAAGAACGGGCGAAGCGGTTCGTCGACCAGCGCGGCATAGCGCGCGGCGATCGCCATGTCCGATTTCGCCAGCACCATCTCCATGTTCGCCAGCGTCGCGGCGAACAGCGGCCACCCCTCCGCCATCTCGGCGAGCAGGCCCTGATCGGGATGCGCGGCGATCGCCTGCCCCACCCCGTACCAGCCGGGCAGCATCACCCGTGCCTGTGCCCAGCTGAACACCCACGGGATCGCGCGCAGATCCTCGATCCGGTCGGATTTGGTGCGGCTGGCCGGGCGGCTGCCGATCTTCAAATTCGCGATCTCCGCGATCGGCGTCATCTGCCGGAAAAAGGTGCGGAACGTATCGTCGCCGTAGACGAGGTCGCGATACGCGCGGAATGCGGTGGCTGACAGCGCGTCCATCGCCGCGCCGAACGCCGCGCTTTCCGTCGCCGACACGCGCGGCGGCTCCAAGCTGGCGAGCACCGTCGCCGCGGCCATCGCCTCCAGATTGGTCGCGGCGCTTTCGCGGGTGCCGTATTTGGCGGCGATCATCTCGCCCTGTTCGGTGATGCGGATGCGCCCCTGCACCGTGCCCGCCGGCTGCGCGCGGATCGCCGCGAAGGCGGAACCGCCACCGCGCCCCACCGCGCCGCCGCGCCCGTGGAACAACTGCATCCCCACGCCCGCCGTCTCGAACACCGGGGTCAGCGCGGTCGATCCCTTCGACAGTCCCCAGGTCGAGGTCAGGTAGCCGCCGTCCTTGTTGCTGTCGGAATAACCGATCATCACTTCCTGATGGCCGCGCGCCTGTGCGATCACCGCATTCTCGGGCATCGCCAGCCAGTCGCGCATGATCGCGGGCGCGGCATCCAGATCCTCGATCGTCTCGAACAGCGGCACCGCCATGATCGCCGCCTCGGGCGTATCGCCGGGGCGGTACAGGCCGGCTTCCTTCAGCAGCAGGTTCACCTCCAGCAGGTCGGAGACGGACTTGGCCATCGACACTATATAGACACGGATTGCCGCCGTCCCGAACCGCCGGTGCGCCGCCGCCGCCGCCTCGACGATCGCCAGTTCGGACGCGGTCTCGTCCGAATAGGGCTGGAACCGGCTGGTCAGCGGCCGCGCATTCGCCAGTTCGGTGCGAAGCAGCGCGACGCGCGCCGGCTCGTCCAGCGACAGGTAATCGTCCTCGACCCCGGCGACCTTCAGCAGTTCGGCGACGACGCGTTCATGGACGGCGGAGTTCTGCCGCAGGTCGAGCGTGGCGAGATGGAAGCCGAAGACGTCGACCGCCCGGATCAGCCGCGCCAGCGCCCCGCTCGACGCCAGCGCGCCGCCCCCGGCCCCGGCGGTCGCCGCCAGTCCGCGCGCGATCGTGACCAGATCGGCGCGGAACGCCGCCGGATCGGCATAGGGTTCGCCGTGCAGCCGTCCGGGGCGCGGCGCCGGCTTGCCGCTGAGCGCCAGATGCGTCGCGGCGAGCCGGGCGTAGATACCCGACAGCGCCCGGCGGAACGGCTCGTCGCGACGGCTGCCGGCTCCGTCTCCGCTCGCGTCGGCTAGCGCCTCCACCGTGTCGCTCACCGCCGCGCGGTGCGACGAGATCGACAGTTCGGCGCCCAGCGCATGGACGGTATCCAGATAATGGCCGATCACCGCCTCCGCCGCCCGGCCCAGCGCCAGCGACAGCGAGGCGGCGGTGACGTTGGGGTTGCCGTCGCGGTCGCCGCCGATCCAGCTGCCCGGACGCAGGAACCCCGGACAGCGCCGGCCCAGCACCCGGTCCCATCGCTGATACAGCGCGGGGATGGTCGGCAGGAACACGTCGCGCAGATACGACAGCGCCGTCTCCACCTCGTCCGCCACGCCCAGCCGGTCGCGACGCAGCGCCCGCGTCTGCCACAGCAGCGCGATCTGGCGGCGGATCGCCTCCTCCACCGCATCCCCGTCCGGCGTTTCCGCCAGACCGGCATCGCGCATCGCCATCAGTTCGGCGATGCGGTTGCGATGATCGATCATGCTTTTCCGGCGCACCTCGGTCGGATGCGCGGTCAGCACCGGCGCGACGAGGCCCTGTTCCAACAGCGCGACGACCCGGTCGCGGTCGATCCCCTCGCCCGCCAGCCGGTCGAGTACGGCGGCCATGTCCGCGCCCTCCTCGACCGCGATCCCCTGCCGGTCCTCCGCCAGATTGGCGAGCATCGAGAACAGCATGAAGCCGCGCACGAATTCCAGCGTATCGTCCAGATCGAGTCGTTCGAGTTGCAGGTCGATCGCGGTCTCGTCCGCCAGCCCGCGATGCCGCTCCACCGACGCGCGCCGGATCGTCTCGGTCGCGGCGAACAGCGTCTCCCCGCCATAATCGCGGATCACGTCGCCCAGCAGCGTGCCGAGGAAGCGGATGTCGGGATCGTTCGCGATCGGGGGAAGGCTGGTCATGCCGTATTGCTGCGCTGCGGCAGGGTGGAGGTCAAGCCGGGACGACCGCCAGGCCCATCGCGCACGGCCTTATTGTGCCCGCCCTGTCGCTCGCGCCTTATTGCTCGCGCCTTATTGCTCGCGCTTGTACGGCTCCGTCTTGTCGATCGCCGCCGACGCATCGGGATCGCTGCGCGCGGCCTCGCGCTCGTCGGAGGTGATGGTGCCGTCGTGATTGGCATCGACCCGGTCGAACCAGCCGAGCATCCCTTCCGAGAACTCTATCGCGGAGATGCGGCCGTCCTTGTCGCGGTCCAGCCGGTTCAGGCGGGAATTGCGGCTGGGCAGCTCGGTCTTGTCGATGAATTCGTCGGCATCGCGATCCAGCGCGCGGAACCGGCGCGTCATCGCGCTGCCGAAATCGAGGCGGGAGGTGACGGAGGGGGGCGTGAACGACGCCGCCTTCGCATCCGCCGCCGCCCGCTTCTCGTCGTCGCTCGGTCCGCAGCCGGCCACCGCCAGCCCGGCCGCGACGACCCCCGCCGCCATCCATCCCGCACCCGTCAATCGCATCATGATCCCCTGTCGGCCAGATACCGGCCACCCGTCGGTTCAGGGGGGTACCGGTCGTTACGCATCCAGCTCAACGTCCCAATACAGCCAGTCGTGCCATGTCTGGTGCAGGTAATTCGGCGGAAACGACCGGCCATGCTCCTGCAGGTGCCAGTTGGTCGGCCGGATCGGCTCGACGTGCAGCGGCATCGACGCCTGTCGCGGGGTGCGCCCGCCCTTCTTCAGGTTGCACGGCGCGCAGGCGGTGACGACATTCTCCCACGTCGTCCGCCCGCCCTGCGCGCGCGGCACGACATGGTCGAACGTCAGGTCGCGGCCATGGCCGCAATACTGGCAGGCGAACCGGTCGCGCAGGAACAGGTTGAACCGGGTGAAGGCGGGGAATTGCGACGGCCGCACGAACTGTTTCAGCGCGATCACCGAAGGCAGCTTCAGCGACAGGCTGGCGCTGTGTACCTCGCGCTCGTAATGAGCCACCACATCGACGCGGTCGAGGAACATCGCCTTGACCGCGGTCTGCCACGGCCACAGGCTGAGCGGATAGTAGGACAGCGGCGTATAGTCCGCATTCAGCACCAACGTCGGGCAACTGTCCGGATGTCGGATCAGGTCGGGATGAAACACGAGCCCTCCCAAGCAATACCAATCAGGTCCGGAGGCGCTGTCGCCGACGGGCGTGACAGGGGTATGACAGCACGCCGACCGATTCCGGGTCAAGGGGTTCGTGACGAACCGACCCCGACATCCGGCCCACCCCCCGCCCCCCGCCCCGGCTGCGTCACCCGTTTCGCGCCCAGCCCGACCGGGCGGCTCCACCTAGGCCATGCCGTCTCCGCGATCCGCGCGCACGATCTGGCGGTGGCGCGGGGCGGCCGTTTCCTGCTGCGGATCGAGGATATCGACGGCACCCGCAGCCGGCCCGAACATGTCGGGGCGATCCTCGCCGATCTCGCATGGCTGGGCCTCGCCTGGGAGGGACCGGTGTTCCAGTCGCAGCGGCTGACCCTGTACGACGATGCGCTGGCGACGCTGACGGCGCGGGGGCTGCTCTACCCCTGTTTCTGCACGCGCGCCGATATCGCCGCCGCCAGCCTGTCCGCCCCGCATGGCACCGCCCCGCCCTATCCCGGCACCTGCCGCCGCCTGGCCGCCGCCGAGGTCGCGGCGCGGCGCGACCGGCCGCATTGCTGGCGGCTCGACATGGCCGCCGCCGTCGCCGCCACCGGCCCGCTCGACTGGCACGACGCCACCGCGGGCCACGTCGCTGCCGATCCGCTGTCCCATGGCGACGTGATCCTCGCGCGCAAGGATGCGCCGGCCAGCTATCACCTCGCGGTCACGGTCGACGATGCCGCGCAGGGCGTGACCGACATCGTCCGGGGCGCGGACCTGTTCGCCGCGACCCACGTCCACCGCCTGCTCCAGGCATTGCTCGCGCTGCCCACCCCCGCCTATCACCACCACCCGCTGCTGATGGGCCCGGACGGCCGCCGCCTGGCCAAGCGCGATGGGGCGCCGACGCTGGCCGCTATGCGCGACGATGGAGAAGATGGCCGCGCGCTGGCCGATCGGCTGCGCCGGGACATCCTGTCCTATGGCTTTTCGGGTGCGACCACCTAAATTGAGGTCATGAATACGTTCCTCGTCATTCTGCTGATCGCCGCGATGATCGCGACGGTCGTGGCACTGGTCCGCGGGATCATCGCCTTCCTTCAGGAATCGAGCGCGGCGGTGAAGGGCGGTGGCCCCAGCCAGGCATCGCTCAAATCGAACCGGATGATGCAGCAGCGTATCTTCTTTCAGGCCGGCGCGATCCTGATCGTCGTGCTGATCCTGTTCGCCGCCGGCCGGACCTGACCCGGCCTTGGTCAAGCTCAACAGGATCTACACCCGCACCGGTGACGATGGCACCACCGGGCTGGTCGACGGGTCGCGCATCGCCAAATCCGATCCCCTGATCGCCGCGATCGGTGACGTGGACGAGGCGAACAGCGCGATTGGTGTCGCCCTCGTGGCGGTCCCGGCCGGTGCGGTGCGCGACGAGCTCGGCCGTATCCAGAACGACCTGTTCGATCTCGGTGCCGATCTCGCCACGCCGCTGTCGATCGAAGGGGCGTTGCGGATCGTCCCCGGACAGACCGCCCGGCTGGAGACGGCGATCGATGTGCTGACCCATGCGATCCCGCCGCTCACCAGCTTCATCCTGCCCGGCGGCAGTCCGGGTGCGGCGGGCGTGCATCTGGCACGGGCGATCGTGCGTCGGGCCGAACGCTCGGTGGCGGCGGTGCCGGCGGTCAGCCCGGTGGCGGCAACATATATCAACCGCCTGTCGGATTACCTGTTCGTCGCGGCGCGGGCGTTGAACCAAAATGGGGCCGACGACGTTCTGTGGGTTCCGGGGGGAACGCGCTGAGCCGATCGGCCGGTTCGTGAACGAGGCATAGACATGGCGACCGCGGCAAAAGCATTCGACGCATCGGCCTTGGTCGATCGATACCGCGCGGTCCGTGCGCTCAGCATGGCGTTGGTCGAACCGCTGTCCGATGCCGATGCGACCGTGCAGTCGATGCCCGATGCCTCACCCGCCAAATGGCATCTCGCGCATACGACGTGGTTCTTCGAAACCTTCGTATTGCGCGACCACGTATCCGGCTATGCCCTGCACGATCCGCGCTGGCCCTTCCTGTTTAACAGCTATTACGAAGCGGAGGGTCGCCGGCACGCCCGTGACCGGCGCGGCATGATCACCCGTCCGACGCTGGACGAAGTGAGGGCCTACCGCGCGCATGTCGATGCCGCGCTGGCGGCTGCCTTGCCCTCGCTGCCCATCGCCGCGCGGGAACTGGTGGCACTGGGATGCCATCATGAGGAACAGCATCAGGAACTGCTGGTCACCGACGTGCTGCACCTGCTGTCGGAAAATCCGCTCGAACCCGCGTTGTGGCCGGCGGCGCGCAAGGTACCAGTGGCGATGCCGAACCCGATCCGCTGGATCGAGGGGTCGAACGGAATCGTGCAGGTCGGCCACGACGGCGCCGGTTTCGCGTTCGATTGCGAGGGACCACGTCACCCCGCGCTGCTTACCCCCCATGCCTTGGCCGACCGCACCGTGACCAATGGCGAATGGGCATCGTTCATCGCCGACGGCGGCTATCGCGAGGCGCGCTGGTGGCTGGCGGATGGCTGGAACTGGGTGAAGACGAACGCCATCGCCGCCCCGCTCTACTGGGAGGACGCCGATGGCGGCTGGACCCGCTTCGGCCTCGACGGTCGTCGTCCGGTCGATCCCGCCGCGCCGGTCACGCATGTCAGCTTCTACGAGGCGGATGCCTATGCCACTTGGGCGGGAGCACGCCTGCCGACCGAAATGGAATGGGAAGCCGCCGCCGCGCTGCACGATGCCGCTGGCGGCAACCAGATGGATACCGCCGGTCCGGTAGAACCCCGCCCCGCGACCGACGACGCCGGCGGCCTGTTCGGCGATGTCTGGGAATGGACCGGCAGTGCCTATCGCCCGTATCCCGGCTTCCGGACCGCAGAGGGCGCGGTCGGCGAATATAATGGCAAGTTCATGAGCGGGCAGTTCGTGTTGCGTGGCGGCAGTTGCGCCACCCCGCGCGGCCATGCGCGCGCCAGTTACCGCAATTTCTTCTATCCGCATCAACGCTGGCAGTTCACCGGCGTCCGTCTCGCAAAGGACCTGCCCGCATGTTGAAGCCGGAGGCCGAGGACGGCCAGCACAGCCTTGCCGATCCCGCCTTTCGTGCCGATGTTCTGGCTGGCTTCGCTCGCCGTCCCCGCGCGATCCCCGCGCGCTGGTTCTATGACCGGCAAGGGTCGGAACTGTTCGAGCAGATCACCGACCTGCCGGAATATTATCCGACGCGGACCGAGATCGGCATCCTTGAGACGCTATGCCCAACCCTGTGCGAGCATATCGGGCAAGGGCGCGCGGTGGTCGAATTCGGCTCCGGCTCTTCGGCGAAGACCCCGATCCTGCTCCGCTCCGTCGCGCCGTCCGCCTATGTGCCGATCGATATCTCGGGCGATTTCCTGCGTGCGTCCTCGAAGACGTTGTCGGCGGCCTTTCCCGATCTGCTGGTGCTGCCGTTCGAGGCGGATTTCATGCGCCCGCTCGCCCTGCCGAGGACGATCGCCGATGCGCCCAAGCTGGGCTTTTTTCCCGGCTCCACGATCGGCAACATGACGCCGCTGATGGCGACGGACCTGTTGCGGGCGATGCGCGCGTCGCTGGGTGAAGGCGCGATGCTGCTGATCGGGATGGACCGGATCAAGAGCGCGGATATCCTCGTTCCCGCCTATGACGATGCCGCCGGCGTGACGGCGGCATTCAACATGAACCTGCTGGCGCGGATCAACCGCGAACTGGGCGCAGCGATCCCGCTCGACGCGTTCCGCCATGTCGCGCGCTGGAACGACGACCGCGCCCGGATCGAGATGCATCTGGAGGCGGTTCGCGACATCGACTTCACGATCGACGGCCACGCCTTCGCGATGGCTGCAGGCGAGACGATCCATACCGAAAACAGCCATAAATACGGCCCCCGCGACGCCCGTATCCTGCTGCGCACCGGTGGCTGGACGCCGGTGGCGGAATGGACCGATCCCGATGGCCTGTTCGCGGTGTATCTGGCGGAGGCGCAGGCGGAGCGACCGGCCCCGTAAAGGCCGTTATTTCCCCTGCGAGCGCCAGCGCTTGATCGTCCGCGCGATGATCGCGTCCTCGCCGCCGATATCGCGCCACAGGGCGGAGAAAACCGGATCGTCGGAGGCGGGCCGCTTGCCCTCCTCCAGCGCGTCGAACGCGACGCGGATCGGGATCGCCACGCCTTCGCCACATATGATCGCCTCACGGTTGCGCAGCGCCGGGATCGTATCGAGAAACCCGCGCGCGCCCTCCGGCATCGCCGCGCGCACGAAAGCCTGATCGCGATCGTTGTTGAGGCGCATCGCGATGATCGTGCCGCATTGCGACAGCACGCCCTCCGCCAGATCGGAGGGCCGCTGCGTGATAAGGCCCAGCGAGACGCCGTATTTGCGCCCTTCCTTCGCGATCCGCCCTAGGATACGGCCGACCGCGCTGTCCGTTTCGCGCCCCGCCGGGATGTACCGGTGCGCTTCCTCGCAGACCAGCAGGATCGGCCGTTGCGCCTCGCCCCGCGCCCAGATCGCATAGTCGAAGGTCATCCGGCTGAGCACCGCCACCACCACGGCGGTGATATCCGATGGTACGCCCGATACGTCGACGATCGAGATCGGCTTGCCCTCTCCCGGCATCCGGAACACCCGCCGCAGAAATTCCGCCATCGTATCGGCGACCAGCATTCCGGAGAACATGAAACCGTAGCGCGGATCGGCCCTGATCTCGTCGATCTTGGTCCGCAGCCGCAGATAGGGGGCGGTATCACCCGCCCGGTCCATCTTGCCCATTTCCAACCCGATCAGGTTGGTCAGATCGGACAACAGGTACGGCACCGGCGCATCCACCGTCAGTCGCGCGATCTCCTGCCCCAGCCGGCTCTTGGCCTTGGCGGCGAGCAGGCATTTGGCCAGGATGTCGGCATCGATCTGCCGCGCCGAGCCGGCTGTGGTCAGGAACACCTCGCAATGTTCCTCGAAATTCATCAGCCAGTACGGCATCTGCAGGTTCGACACGTCGAACACCGCGCCGGTGCCGGCAAAGGCGGCGCCATATTCGCCGTGGGGATCGATCATCACGATATGGCCCTGCGGCGCGAGAGCGCAGATGCGGTGCAGGATCAGCGCGGTCGCGGTCGACTTGCCGGTGCCGGTCGATCCCACCAGCGCGAAATGCTTGCCCAGCATCGCATCGACATACAGCGCGGCGCGCACATCGGCGGTGGGATGGACGGTGCCGATGCCGATCGTGGCGCGATCGTCGGCAGCATAGATTTGGGTCAGGTCGGCGGTCGTGACCGGATAGGCCACGCACCCCGGCATCGGATAGCGGGTCACCCCCCGGCGAAAGCGCTGGAGCAGGCCGGTCGCCGGTTCCTCATCGCCCTCGCCCAGAAAATCGATCTCCGCCGCGATGGCATCATCGGCGGATGCCAGCGACCGGATGTTGGCGATCAGCCATTGGCCGCCGACCCGCAGCTTGATCTGGCTGCCCACCTGCCCGGCCGCCGCCGCGACCGGATCGGGGGACAGCGCCGCCGCAGCCACCGCCGCCCGGTCCAGCACCACCCGGCTGCCTGCCCCCGCCACCGCCGTGATATGGCCGATCGGTGCGGCATCGGTCGGCATCGCGTGAAGAAAACCGTCGAGCCGGGGCCGTTCTGACATGGAATGATCTCATCGATACGCTGCTGGCCACCGCCATAGCCGGCAAGGCGTAAACAACGGATGACGGTGGTTTATTCCGCTTCCTACACCCGGCGCGCGACCCAGCCGGCGAACCAGCCCAGCGACACCGACAGCAACACCGCCGTCAGTCCGTAGAGTACCGATGATCGCTCCGCCGCGCGCGCCACGAACCGCTCGAACCCCGATTTGCGGATATCGATGTCGCGTACCGCCGCCGCCAGCACGCGGCCGTCGCGGATCAGGAACGTCTCCGCGGTGAAACGTCCCACCGGCACGCGTGCGGGAATGGTGACGCGGGCACGGTAGAGGACGCCATCAGTGATCTCCACCGCGCGTGGCGTCTCGATGTACAGGCCGCTGCGGGCCTTCAGTTCCACCAGCCCGCGCCCGAACCGTGCCTGCTCCTCCGCCGGCGCGGTCGATACCGGCGACAATTGCAGGCTGTCGAGGCCCAGTTCGTAGATCGCGCGCGTCCGTTCATCGACCAGTTCGCCGATCGGGCGGGACGAGGCGATGGCATAGAAGGACGGCGCCGACCGGTATCGCGCCCGTGCGGCGTTGACCCAGATGCCGGCGACCTTTTCCTTCTCCCGCACCAGGATCGACTGGGTCGGCCCCTTCACCACCACGACGATGTCGGCGGGCCGCTCCCCCGCGGGCACCCGCCCGCCGGGATAGAGGATTGCGCCGAACAGCAGCAGATCGGCCCCGGTGAAGCTGTAGACGATCTCGATCGACCGTTGCGACACGTCCGGCACCAGCACCGGCTTGGCCTGCGCCAGCAGCAGCGGTGCCGCCATGGCGAGCGACAGTGCGGGTGCAGTGGCCACCCTCACGATATCGTCACCGTGAAGATTTCCTCGGGCCGCCACACCAGCCCCAGCAGGATGCGGACCCCCACCGCCAGCACCATCAGCGCCAGCGCGAGGCGGAGATATTCGGGTTTCACCTTGGTCGCCAGCCGCGCCCCCACCTGCGCGCCGACCACCGATCCGATCAGCAACAGCCCCGCCAGCACGATATCGACCGCACGGGTGGTGGTGGCATGGACCATCGTGGCGACGGCGGTGACGAACAGGGTCTGGAACAGGCTGGTCCCCACCACCACGCCGGTCGCCATCCCGATCAGATAGATCATCGCCGGCACCAGGATGAAGCCGCCACCGATGCCCAGCAGGATCGTCAGCATCCCGGTTGCGAACCCCAGCAGCAACGGAGCCAGCGGCGAGATGTACAGACCCGATCCGTAGAAGCGCGTCCGGAACGGCAGCGCCGCGACCAGCGGATGATGCCGGCGCTTGGCGGCACGCGGCGGCTGACCGCGTCGTGCCAGTCCGATCGCAACCAGCGATTCCTTTGCCATCAGGCCGCCGATCGACCCCAGCATCAGGACATAGATGATCGCGATCACGGTATCGATCTGCCCCAGTTGCTGAAGCCACCGGAATATCCACGCCCCCGCAAAGGTGCCGAGCACCCCGCCCGCGACGAGCACCCCGCCCATCTTGAAATCGACCCCGCCCCGCCGGACATGCGCGAAGACGCCGGAGACGCTGGCACCGGTCACCTGACTGGCGGAGGAAGCGGCGGCGACGGTGGGCGGAATGCCGTAGACGATCAGCAGCGGCGTCGTGAGAAAGCCCCCCCCGACCCCGAACATCCCCGACAGCAACCCGACCCCGCCGCCCAGCAGCACGATCACCAGCGCATTGACCGACAGGTTGGCAACGGGAAGATACAGATCCACAACAGCGGCTTCTAGGTCGGATCGGCGGGCAAGAGAAGGTGCGGCTTGCTCCTGGCGCGAGCCCGTAACATAATGGTGATAGCGAAAGCGCCGTCTTCCCCGGAGATGCCGTCATGAAGCACCATGTCGTTCGCAGGGGCGAAAGCCTGTCCGCCATCGCCCGCCGTCACGGGATGCGCTGGCAGGACCTTGCCCGCATCAATCATCTGCACGATCCCGACCGGCTGAGCGTCGGACAGAGCCTGATCGTCCAGCCCGGGGCGGCGACGCCCGCCCCGGCGCGGCCGACCGCATCACCCGCCCCGGCCGGCCGGACCGTGCCCGTTCCCACCCCCAGACCCGCTGCGCCCGCCCCCGCGCCGTCCGCCCCACCGGGTGGCCCCGGCGATGCCGTCGCCGGCGAGGTGACGGAGGCGCAGCTGCGGGCGATCATGCCGGAGGCGGGCGGGCAGATCGGGCGGTTCATCGGACCGTTGAACACCGCGATGCGCGTGCATGGCATCAACACCAACGAACGCCGTGCCGCCTTCCTGGCGCAGATCAGCGTGGAAAGCGGCCAGCTGCGCAACGTCGAGGAGAATCTGAACTATTCGGCGCCGCGCCTGCGCGTCGTGTGGCCACGGCGCTTCCCCACTGCCGAGGCGGCGGCACCCTATGCCCGCAATCCGGAAGCGCTGGGCAATCATGTCTATGCCGACCGGCTGGGCAATGGCGACGAACGTAGCGGCGACGGCTATCGTTATCGCGGTCGTGGCCTGATGCAGACGACGGGTCGCTACAATTACCGCGTCGCCGGGTTCGAGAACGATCCCGATGCGCTGGCCCGACCGGTGACCGCCGCCGACAGTGCCGGCCTGTTCTGGACGACCAACGATCTCAACCGGCGGACGGCAACCGTCCTCGATCGAGAGGATTTCAACACGGTGTCCCGCACGGTCAATGGCGGCAACCACGGAAGCGAGGAACGATGGCAGGCATATCGACGAGCGTTGCGGGCATTACAGCCGGAATCGGAGGACTGATCGCACTGGCCGCGGTCGGTGCGGCGATGCCATCCGCCCCACGGCCCCGCGCCATGACGCAGCCCGTCGCCTTGTGCCGGCCGGGCGAAGCGCCGCTGTTCTCGTGTGCGATCGGACCGAAGCAGGTGGCGGTCTGCGGACGGAACGGTGCCGCCGTCTATCGGTTCGGCCGACCGGGTCAGGTCGAACTTACCTCTACCGCGCTGACAATGGCGATGCGTGGCTTTGCCGGCGGTGGCGAAACGCAGATCACCGCCTCCAACAAGGACTATCGCTATACGGTGTTTGACCGGACGACCCGGGCGGGTTTCGGCGATGACGGACGCCACGATGCCGGGATGACAAGCGGACTGCTGATCCAGCGCGCCGGCCGCAATGTTGCCGCCCGACGCTGTACCGGCGCGGCGACGATCTCGGCCAAGGCACAAGCCATCATCAGGCCAGGACCATATATCCCCCACTGAGGCGAGGTGTGAGGAGGGATCGCTTAGAAATCGCTGCCGATCGACAGCGCCGGTCCCGATCCCGGGGCGGCTTGGCCGGCGATGCGTTGCCGCCAGTCCAGCGTCACGCGCATCGTCCGATCCGTCACCGGGATCACGACGGCGAGTGTCGGGCCGACATCCAGCNTAACCACGCCAGCCTGCGCATAGGCTTCGAGACGGAAGCCGCCGCCGATCGTGACCGGATCGATCCCGCCCACCGCCAACGCCGCCGGGCCACCCCGTCCGCCATCGAGCGCGATGCGATGCTCGACGATCAGGTGGATGGGGGCCGCGCCCGGTTGTGAATGCTCGAATAACTGGGAACTACACCGACGTGGGATTGGGCGGGATCAAGCGGGATGTCGAGAGACTGAAGTCGCAGAAAACGGCGGTTTTCGACCAGTGCAGCGACGTTGCACCGGGTTTGATAGTCCGTGGAGCGGCAGTTCCCACTTAATCGATGCGGCTGGTCAGCTTGTCTCGGCGAAAGGGGGCGACGTTCCGAGTTTGTGATGGCGGCATCGTTCCCAGTTATGCTGCCATCACCTTGGTCCATCAGTGGAGCACGCCTCGCAGCTTCGGTGTCTCCGAAAGCGGCTGACCCGCATATTCGCGAAGCCCCCATGCCCCGTGGCCGGAGATCGAGCCGGTGGCAGAATACAGGGTCAGGAGGTCCCCGCCGCTGACCTTCGACCAGCCCGCCAGATAATCGCTGTAGATGCGTTCCATGCGGGGATCGCGATTGGCGGCAACCATGGTGTCCAGGCGGGCCGGATCGATCAGATGCTGGCCCCCTTCATAGCCGATCAGTCGCTTGCCGGTCCGCTTCGCCAGGGCGGCATAGGCGGTCGCTTCCCTGGCGATCTGCGATCGCGACGCGTCTGCCAGCCGCGCCACCATATCACCGCCAGCCGCGAGGTCGACCGTGAAGTAGGGTGCGATGGCGATGGCATCCACGCTGCCGCGCAGCTTGCCGCCGTTCCAGTCCATCAGGATTTCGCCGACCCACGGATTGCCCGCCTGCGTCGCGACGACGCGGACCAGATCGCGCGGGCGATCCGCATAGACCTTCGACCAGACCGCCATCAGGTCGATCACGCGCTGGGCATAGCGATATTGCGCCGACTGGAACGCATTGTCGGAAAGCTTGGCCGCCACCCCTTCTTTCTGCAACTGATGCGCCTGTCCGAACTGGTAATTCCAGACTTCGTTCGACAGCTCGACATAGACCGGGCGACCAGCGGGCACCTGATCGTGGACCATCTGCGCCATGCGCTGCTGGTAATCGGCGTCGGCATTCAGCGGCACGGTGAACCACGGGCTCGCGCCGACCGCATTGGTCAGCCCGATCTGGTATTCCAGCGCCACTCCGTCGCTGCCGCCGATCGACAGGCCGGCGGGCTTGCCCCGTGTCGCCCAGGTTACGGCGGCGGGGTTGCCGTTGGCACTCGACCAGTCGAGGAAACGCAGGACCCCGAACGGCTTCAGATAGGCGAGCAACTGCGGGGCGTAGATCGCGTCGGGCGCATCCGTCGTCAGCCGGCAGTCGATTGATCGGATCGGATCGCTGACGACGCTTTCCTGCACCTCGAACTGCACCGTCTGCTTTTGCGGAATATTCCTTGGCCAGACGAACGACAGGCTGTTGCCCTTCCGGCTGGTGTCGCGACGCGGCCCGCTCACCGATACGCGGCCCTTGCCCTTCCAGGTGCAGCGAGTCTCGGCAGCATCCGACGTGGCGGCGGCGGCCGGCGGCGTCAGAAACGCGATCATCGGACTGCCGGGTTTCACCTCGACGGGCTCACCATCCTTGACCATGGCGCCCGATGCGTAGCCCCAGCCCTGTGCGGGCAGGCGCCATTCCGCGCCCAGCATCTGGTTCGCGAACGACTGCTCACCCGACCAGTAGATGGTCGGCGCGAGATTGATGCCCAGTCTTGCGCGAGGGTCGGTAATCGGCGCCGGAGCCAGTGAGGACGTGGCACTTAAAGCCCGGTGGGCCGGGACCGTACTGCCGGCAGGGATGGCGACGGCGCACGTCTTCGCGGTGCCCAAGATCGGATCGCCGAACGTGGCGTTATTGCAGGGGACGGGGCCGGGAGCGATCCGATAGACGAACTTCTTCCCCGCCCCGTAGCGGATCAGCCCATTGGCCGGGGCGTCGCAGATCGCGTCCTCCGCTGCGCAGGTCGTCCACTCGGGGGCGGGAGACAGGGTGACAGATTGGGCGGCAAGCGGGCTTGCCGAAAACCCGGTAAGAGGCAATATTGCTGCCGTAATCTGCTTGAGGCGCATGATGCTTTCCTTAATCGCGCAAGGCGCTTTTATTGCTAGATGTAAAGCTGTCATTGTCGCGGCGGTTCGCGATCTATCTTCACCAATCCAACTGTCGACCGTGCGCTGCGAAGACTGTGCGGCCTTCGCAGCCGAGCACGACACGCTTTGCCCGTCATGCCGCACCATGACAAACGCGTGGTAACCATCACGCTAACAGGGCTGCCACGGGCGAGCGGAAGCCGGAGGCGTCGTTGCCCTCTACATCGGTATCACCCTTGATCGACACCATCTGTGTCGCGATGTCGCTGCCGTCGACGAAGGAGAAGGTCGGCGCTCCCGGCAGTCCCGCCGGGAAATCCGCTGCGGCCGCGCTGCCGGGCACATAGTCGGCGATGACCGCGACCGCGCGGGCAAGAGTGCTGCGTGACTTTGCCGGCGGTGGCGAAACGCAGATCACCGCCTCCAACAAGGACTACCGCTATACGGTGTTCGACCGGACGATCCGGGCGGGTTTCGGCGATGACGGACGCGACGATGCCGGGATGACAAGCGGATTGCTGATCCAGCGCGCCGGCCGCAACGTTGCCGCCCGACGCTGTACCGGCGCGGCGACGATCTCGGCCAAGGCAAAAGCCATCATCAGGCCGGGACCATTATATACCGCACTGAGGAGACGTATGAGGCGGGATCGCTAGAAATCGCTGCCGATCGACAGCGCCGGTCCCGATCCCGGGGCGGCTTGGCCGGCGATGCGTTGCCGCCAGTCCAGCGTCACGCGCATCGTTCGATCCGCCACCGGGATCGCGACGGCGAGTGTAGGGCCGACATCCAGCCGGGTGGCCCCCCGCTGCACCCCGCCCCAGCCGCCGACACCGAGATCGATCCGCATCCGCCCGATCGTCGTGACCGGTCGGGCGATGCGCAGTGCACCATCCGCAAAGGGTTCGGTGCGGGCGCGTCGGATCACACCAGCCTGCGCATAGGCTTCGAGACGGAAGCCGCCGCCGATCGTGACCGGATCGATCCCGCCTATCACCAAGGCGGCCGGGCCACCCCGTCCGCCATCGAGCGCGATGCGATGCTCGACGATCAGGTGGATGGGGGCCGCGCCCGGTTGCCAGTCGATCCCGAGCGCCAGTTCGGCGCCACGCCCGGTCGACGGTGCAGATACCCGCGCCGCCAGCGCCACCCGCCGCGCCGCGCCCAACGCGTACGTAAGGCGCACGCCCGCCTGCGATCCGCCAAGCTGCCCGCCCGGCTGGACGCTGGTGCCACCGCCGCGCGCGATGCCCCAGACGCTGCCGGCCCAGCGTGACGGGCCGGTCGCCAGCGGCGCGGGCGCAAGTGGTGGCGGCTGGACGCGATCGACCTGCCGCGGCGAGGGCGGGACGGTCACTGCGACGACGGTCGGCCGTAGCGCGGTTGTCGCCCGATCCCCCGCCACCGGCAACGAAACCGGCGCTTGTGGGACCGGCCGATGGCTTCCGACCCTTGCCGCTCGGTGCGGTGCCTCCGCGAAGAAAGCCTGGGCCTGCGTACGCGGCACCACCGCATCGATCAACGTCGGCACCGAATCGATCGTCGGCCACAACAGCGCGATGCGCAGCGTCGTCCATCCGCCCAGCGTGACCGCCAGAAACCGTAGCGGCCGGCCACCCTTCACGATGTGGTGGCTTCCGCGTCCGGGAAATGGTGTGCGGTCTTGTCCCAGGCGGGCGCGGTTCCGCGCAACATTCCCGCATAGCGCCACATCGCCCGCGCGGCGGCGAGCAGCAGCACGACGTTGCCGACCACGATCCGCGGTACCGACCACCATGCCTGTCGCCAACCTGCGGCCTGCCCCGTGAAAGCCGCGCGCATCCCCATCCGCCACGCCAGCAGCGCGGCATTGACCGGCAGCAGCAGCCGCACCGGATCGGCCAGGGCCGTGGCGGTCGCCTCCCCCGTCCAGCCGTGCAGCGCCGCCGACGCCAGCCACGCGGCAATCGCGCCATAGGCACTCAACAGCACCAGCACGGCGATCGGGGCACGCCGGTCCCGTGCGCGCATCCAGTGGTCGATCAGCGCCAGTGGCCGTGCCCAGCCGGTGCGGTCCCAGCCGGCGAGCGCGATGCCGGTGATCCACCGCGCCTTTTGCCGTACTGCCGCGGCCAGCGTCGCGGGGAAATAGGCACGCACCGCGACCGGCTGGCCGTGGTCGTCCGTCACCCGTGCAAAGACGCCACGCCCGCCCAGTTCGGCGATGCGCAGGCCCAGCTCGTAATCCTCGACCAGACTGGCCGGATCGAAGGGATCGCCGCCCCGCATCGCCGCCAGCCGCGCGACGATCCACGGCGCCACCGCGCAGCCGGTGCCCGCCAGCGGCATCCCCGCACCGATAAATGTACGGACCGGCAGCTGCTTTTGATGCGCCTCCGCGAATTCGTCCAGATAATGGCCGGAGACGAACGGCGATCCGGGCTTGACCAGCGGCATCACCGGTAGCTGTACCACCGCATGATCGCCGATCAGCGCGTCGAAGACGGTCAGCTCGTCGGGGTGGACCAGATCCTCGGCATCGTGCAGCGCGATCGCACGGGTCGATGCCACCGCGCCGGTTGTCGCCAGATCGTGCCACAAGGTGTTGAGGCACGCCGCCTTCGTCGTCGGCCCCGGCGTGTCGCCGATCACCGCTCGCACCCGCCTGTCGCGCGATGCGACCGCCATCACCGCCGCGATCGTGCCCGGATCGTTGGGATAGAGCCCGACATGGATGCGATAATCCGGATGGCGATAGCGGTCGAGCGCGCGGGCAAGCATCGGGCCGATCACCGCCTGCTCGTCCCATGCCGGCACGAACACCACGATCCGCCCCGCGCGTTCCGGCCGCAACATGGCGACCGTCCACGCCGCCTCGCGGCGGTGCCAAAGCCTGCGCACGACGAACAACAGGTCGACCAGCAGATCGTCCAGACCACCGATCAGCAGCCCGATCGCGGCGAACAGCATCGCCTCGCGCAGGACCATATCAATCGCGGTCTGTATTGCCTCCATCACCACCGCCCCCGATCCGGCAATCCATCCGAAATGGATGTTTATCGGATCGGAAGCAATCAGACGGGGTTCAGGGCATCGTCCCGAACTGAAGCAGGTGGAACGTCAGAACCAGGTACGGACACCCAGAACGCCGACGATCCCCCCCGTCGTCGAAGCGCCGTCGGCGCGGAAGTAACGGGCACTGCTGCCATAGCGGCGTTCCCACGAAAGACCGACATAGGGCGCGAATTCGCGTCTGATCTCGTAACGCAGGCGCAGGCCGATTTCGGCACTCGACAGCCCGGCGCCGATCCCGCTGGCGGATACGTCCTGTGCGGCAAGGTTCATTTCGACGCGGGGTTGCAGGATCGCGCGCTGGGTCAGGCGTTGGTCGTACCAGGCCTCCACGCGCGCCAGCACGTCGCCCCGGTTCGAGACGAACACCGCCCCCTCGACGTCGAACCAATAGGGCGCGAGCCCTTCGATACCGATCGTCGCATAGGTGCGCCGCGCGCCGGCACCGATATCCTGCCGGACCCCCGCCTGCAGGTTCCAATAGGGGTCGATCGCGCGGGCATATAGCGCCTGCACCTCCGCCGCCTCGACCTGGCGGCCGAACCCGCCTTCGCCCTCGGTCTTCACCACCAGCCGATCGATATCGCCGCCGAACCAGCCTTCGCCGTCCCAGCGATAGCCGTCGCGACCGTTTCGCACCTGCATCTCGGCGAGGTTGAAGATGATCTGGCCGAACCGCATGCCGCCATGCTCCTGCCGCATCGCGCGGTTCGCCGCGTCCATCGCTGCGGGGTCGTGGAAGCGCGCAGCCGCCAGATCGGCCGGCGGGGCTGGCGCGGGGGCATTGCCGGCGGGCTGATCGGTGCCGGCCGGCATATCGTTCTTCGCGACAGGGGCGGCGGGGATACAATGACCCATCGCGGCATGCGCCGGCAGACACGGATCGGCGGGCGCGGGCATCGCCATGCCGGGCATGCCGCCGTGATCGGGCATCACGTCGGCCGACGGTGCGGGCGTCGGCGGCGTGGGGGTGCAATGCCCCATAGCCGCATGTTCGGGTGAACATGCCTCCGCCGCGGGCGTCGCCATTATCGCGCCGGACTTGGCGGGGGCTGCGGTTTTCGTCCGGCGCTGTGTGGCCGGAGCCTTCTTTACGACCCGTCTGACCGGCTTCTTCGGCTGCGGCGCGGGGGGGGACATCTTCATTCCCGGCATCGCCATGCCGTGCATATCGTGCATCTGCGCGGCGGCAGGCGTCGCCAGCGCGATCGAGAGGATCAACCCCTTCATGCCGCCGTCCCCTCTTCGCTATCGGGGCGGACGGTGACGACCTGCATCATCCCGGCATGCATGTGATAGAGGAGATGGCAATGGAACGCCCAGTCGCCGACCGCATCGGCGGTCAGGTCGAAGGTCGCGGTGCCGCCAGGGGCGACGTTGATCGTGTGCTTGCGCGGGGCATGATCGCCATGCCCCGTCACCAGTTCGAAGAAATGGCCGTGGAGATGGATCGGGTGCGCCATCATCGTGTCGTTGACCAGCGTCACGCGCACCCGCTCGCCCTGCCGGAACGGGATCGGCGCGGTCACCTCGTTCAGCTTCACGCCGTCGAACGCCCACATATAGCGTTCCATGTTGCCGGTCAGGTGGATGCGTAGCTGGCGGGACGGCGCGCGCAGATCCGGGTTGCGATCGAGCGCCACCAGATCGCGATAGACCAGTACCCGGTGCCCGACATCGGCAAGCCCTTGCGGCGGCTCGCCCGTCCGGTCGACCGGCATGGGCGCGACCGTCTGCACCGTCGGTGTCCTGGGCAGACCGGGGGCGTTGGCGAAGTCGCGCATCGAATGGTCCATGACGGTGGCCATCGGCGGGCCGCCGGGGGCGCAATGCCCCATAGCGGCATGTTCGGGCGAACAATCGGCGATAGCGGGGGCGGCCCCGTGATCCATTCCGGCCATACCGCCCATCCCCATGTCCTTCATGGTCGCGAGCGGGCGGCGGCGCAACGCGGGTACCGGCGCCACCATCCCGATTTGCGGCGCCAACGTCGCCCGCGCCATCCCCGATCGGTCCCATGCCTCCGCCACCAGCGTATAGGCATCGGGGCCGGCGGGTTCGACCAACACGTCATAGGTTTCGGCGACCGCGATCTGCAATTCTTCGACCGCGACAGGCCTCACATTCTGGCCATCGGCCTGCACGATCGTGAGTTTCAGCCCCGGGATACGGACGTTGAAGATCGTCATCGCCGAGGCGTTGACGATCCGAAGCCGTACCTGCTCACCGGGCGTGAACAGCGCAGTCCAGTTGTCGGCGGGTCCATGTCCGTTGACCAGATAGGTGTAGGTCGCGCCGGTCACGTCGGATACGTCGGTCGGGTCCATCCGCATTCCGCCCCACATCCGGCGTTCCCCCGCCGGCTGGTCCCTGCCCACCAGCAAACCACCCAGCGTCTGCTTCTGGTAGTTGAAGTAACCGCCCTGCAATTTGAGTTTGCGGAAGATGGCATGGGGGTGAAGCGGGCTGTGATCCGACAGCACGATCACATGCTCCCGGTCCGACACCACCGGATCGGGGCCGGCGGGATCGATCACGATCGGTCCGTAATGCCCCATCTGCTCCTGCAGGCCCGAATGGCTGTGATACCAGTAGGTCCCCGCCTGGATCACCGGAAATTCGTAGGTGAAGGTCGTTCGCGCGGGGATACCCGAAAAGCTGATTCCCGGCACGCCGTCCATCTGGAACGGCACCAGCAGGCCATGCCAGTGGATCGATGTTTCCTCGTCGAGGGTGTTGGTTACCGCCAGCCGGACATTCTGGCCCTGTTTCAGCCGGATCAGCGGGCCAGGGACGGTGCCGTTGATCCCGATCGCATGCTGCTGCCGGCCGTCGATCGTCATCATCCGGTGTCCGACCGTCAGCGCGATATCGGTGCCCGATACCGTCGGCAGCGGTGCCGCCAGCCCCTTGGATATCGGCTGTGCCCAGGCCGGCAGCCACGGCAGCGCCAGCGCGCCGCCGCCCAGCGTGGCGTCGCGCAGGAAACGGCGTCGGGTCGGTCGGGTCATGCAGGTCCTTAGGGCAGGCGGAGCGGTGTCATTCATTCATACGGGGCGCGGGTGGCGATCCCTCATGCCCGTCCTTCATCTATTGCCAGCGCGGCGCGGGCGCGCCGGATGCGCAGTTCGACCGCCTTGGCCGTGATACCCAGCGCTTCGGCCGCCTCGGCATGGCTGAGATCGTCGACCCCGCACAGCAGCAGCGGCTCACGCAGCGCGGCGGGCAGCCGCGCGATGCCGGCGAGCGTCCTGGCCAGATCGTCGCGGTCGATCGCCCATGCCTCCGCATCGGCGGCGGGATCGACGACGCGCTCGGCCGCCTCGATCGGCAGCACCCGTGTCAGGAAGCGGCGCACCTGCCGCCGCCGATGCCAGTCCCGGCACTTGTTGATCGCGATCCGCGCCAGCCAGGCGCGCAGCGAACGAGCCGGATCGTACCGGGCCAGCGCGGCATGGGCCGACACGAAGCTTTCCTGCACCAGATCGAGCGCCTCGTCGGGCTCGCCGGTCTGCGCGACGATCAGCCGGTACAGCGATTGCTTGTGCCGCCGCATCAGCACGGCAAATGCGGGTTGCCGTGCGGCGGGCAGGCCCCTGAGGTGCAACGCGACCAGCGCGGCGTCATCCAGCGCATCGGAGGCGGGCGCGTCCGGATCGACGTTCACGGTGCCGGGGTCAGCGCCCGCACCACGACCCGGTCGAACGCCGCCGTCTGGTCGGGTCGCATCAGCCTGCGCATGGCAAAGACATGCGCCAGCGTCGCTTTCTGCAACGCGCCCATCGTGTGATGCGATCGATCGACCGCTGCGGCGACGGCGGGGCCATTGTCGTGCTCCCGCTCGATCGCGGCGGCGAGGCGGGTGTTGTCGGCGCGCAACTGCGCCTCCAGCGCCGCCCGCTGTACCGCGAAACGGGCCTCCAGCCCGTCGATCGCGGCTTCCTGCGTGGCGTCGAACACGATGTCGTTATGGAGCAACGCGTGAAGCTCGGTGCCGCGATGCGGCGAGGACGACAGCATCCGGCCGCCCACCAACACCCCCGCAACCGCCGCAAGGAACGCCAGCACGACCGTCAGCGCGTTGCGGCGAAGCGCCGATGTCATCGCCCGAGCAGCAGCGTCGAGGGTGCCAGCGCGGTGTCGATACCGATCGGCCCTGCCGCCTGCGCCATGCCCCCACCCAGGCCGGTGCCGCCGATCAGCCCCAGCACCAGCGCCGCCCCCACCGACCACAGGCCGATCGTCCGACTGGACGCCCGGTGGCGGGCATCGTCGTCGATCGCCGCAAGGACATTCGCTTCGAGCTGATCGAGCGCAGGCGGCACCGCGATCCTCGCCAGCCGGGCCAGTCCGTTGTCGACGGGATCATCCATGGTGGTACAACCTCCTGATCGCCATACGCATCGGCGGCCGCGATCCCTCTACCACCCGCCGTCAGGCAGCGACGCGCAGCGTGTTGCGACCGCCATGCTTGGCCGCATAGAGCGCATCGTCGGCCGCCTGCATCAGGCCGCTGGCATCGGCCCCGGGGTGGAACGTCGCGACCCCCAGACTGGCGGTGATGGTGCGGACGCCCGGTGCCACCGGATCGGCGGTGGCGATCGCATGACGGACCCGTTCGGCCGTGACCAGCGCCCCTTCCGACGTCACTCCATCGATGACGAGCATGAATTCCTCACCACCGATCCGGCCGACAAGGTCGGTTTCGCGCAGCGCCATGCGGCACAATTCCGCCACGCGTACCAGCACGGCATCGCCCATCGCATGGCCATAATCGTCGTTGATCGATTTGAAATGATCGATGTCGAGCATCGCGATCGCTACCGGTTGGCCGCCGGTGGATGCGCGGACGATGCGCTCGTCCAGTACGGCCAGCGCCTTTCGCCGGTTGGCGATACCGGTCAGCTGGTCGGTTTCCGAGAGCGTGACCGCGCGGCGCGCCTCGTGCTCGGCGGCGTCGCGGGCGGCGTGGAGCGCCCGCACCGATTCGACCCGCGCGGTCACGTCCTGCATCATGCCGAACACCGCCACCGTCTGGTCATGACGATCGCGTTCCGCCTCACCGCGAACATGGACGTCGCGAACCGTGCCGTCCCGACGCATGATACGCGCGTCCAGGTCGAACGGCTCGCCCGTTATCATCAACTGGTTTACCGCATTCGTCATGCGTAGCTGATCGTCCGCATGGAACAGGCATAATGCATCATGACGCGACGGTGCCTCGCCATGTTCGTCCAGCCCGTGCATCCGGAACACCTCCGCCGACCAGAGCATCGATCCGTCGTCGGCGGCGAACCGCCAGTGGCCGACATGCGCCGCGCGCTCGGCCATCTCCAGCAATCGCTTGTCGCGACCGATGCGGGCCATCATCCGCTCCCGCGTGGCCAGCAGCGCCGCCAGCGGCAACGCCGAACCGAGCAGGGTCAGCAGATAGAACTGGAAGAACAGCACCGCGCGCTCGACCCCGTCGACGAACGTGACCGGCCCCAGTCCATAACCGGTGGCGACCGATCCGATGATCGCGATCAGCAGCACGCTGACGGTCGCGCCGTGCGGCCCCAGCCGATAGGTTGCGGCCAGCACCCCCAGCATCGGCAGCGTCAGCAGCGGATAGGTCGATTGCGCGAATACGCCGATGCTGAGCACCGCGACACCCGTCAGGATGAGGCCGCCCTCGATCATCACCCGCATCGGCGGCGTCGCCGGGCGCTCCATGACGATGTTCGCGCCCGTCAGCACCACGGGCGTCACGATCATCATACCCAGCGCCACCGTCGTCAGCCACGACAGGAAGACCGCGCCCGACGGGACGGGCGACACCATAATGGCCATGGTGGCGCTCACCGTACTGGCGATCACCGCCGCCAGGCAGAACCGCCCGACGCTGGCCGGATCGGCGAAGGAGAGGTCGATCGGGCGTTGCCGCCGCAACAGATACGTCGCCAGCACCGATTCGCTGACATTGATGATCGAGAAGCCGAGCGCACGAGGCCAGGCTGCGCCGGCATCCATATTGGCGGTAAAGCTGGCGACACCCGCCGCGATCATGAAGGCGGGCCAGCGTTTTGGCGGAGACAGCAGCAGCGCCGACAGCAGGATGCCGCTGGCGGGCCAGATCGTCGCGACCCCGTCGATCCCGCGGGTGAGGTGGAGCGACAGCGAGGCGAAACAGAAATAGGCCAGCCCCAAGAGGATCGGCCACAGCACGATATGGTCAATGCGGATTGAGCGGGCGGCCATCACCCCCTGCTTACGATAACCAAGATTAACGTACCACCGCCAAGCATCTGATCGGGGTCAACGCATACAAGTTTGTGGTGAAACGATTTTCAGATCGGTCGGACCGGGCGGACGGCAACGCGGCCGCCCGCCCTGCCCGATCAGAACTTCACCCGCACGCCGCCATAGACGCGCCGACCATAGGTTTCGATGATGTTGCGGCGATAGATGCTCGCCGCATTCTCGGTACGCTGCGCATTGAACACGTTCACGCCTTCCAGGAACACCGAGACGTTGTCGGTCAGCGTCGCGCTGGCCGAGGCATCCCACTGCCCGAACGGCTCACCCACCGCCGGGTTGTTGCCGCGGTCGAGCGCCGCGATCACGAAACGCGACCGCCAGTTGTACGACAGCCGGGCCGAGATCGTCCCATCGTCATAATAACCCGACAGGTTGTAGCTGTGCTTCGACAGGCCGGGGAAGGTCAGCGAATCACCGGTGAAATAGTCCCGCTGATTATATCCCTTGTCGTCCGAATAGGTGTAGTTCGCCGTCACCCCGAAGCTGTCGAACGGCTGGGGCAGGAATTCGAACGCGAACTGGCCGCCGAGTTCGGCACCGTTGATCTGCACCTTCGACGTGCCGTTGACCGGCAGCGTGATCGTGTAGTTGACGCCGTCGATCACCTCCTGTTGCGTCGTGCGGTCGACGAACGAGCTGATGTCCTTGCGGAACAGCGTCGCGGAGACGAAATTGACCCGGCTGATGTACCATTCCACGCCCAGATCATATTGCGCGGCGCGATAGGGCTGGAGGCCGGGGTTGCCTCGCGATCCGGTCAGCCCGAGGATGTCGAGCGTGAAGCGCGGCGCCAGATCGGCGGGCGACGGCCGGGCGATCACCTCCGTCGCGGTGGCGCGCAGCTGGAGCTTGTTGGGGATCAGCTCCATCTTCAGGTTCAGGCTGGGCAGGAACTCGGTATATTCGCCCTGTGACCTGAACGGCGTGACCGAACCTGGGCGATTCTGCGCCGGCACTGGTGCCACCACGACCGATCCGCGCGTGCTGGTCTTCGTATTGATGACGCGGCCGCCGACCACACCGGTCAGTCGCTTGCCGAACGGTTCGAACTCGAACGCGGCGGAGACATAGGCAGCGAGGTTCTTGTCGGTGACACCCCAGGTATCCGCCGCCACCGGATTGACGAACGGATCGGGAATGCCCGCCGCGTTGGCGACGTCCATGCCCAGGTTCAGCCAGCGGTTGATGCCGTTGAAGCCGAGATCGCCGGTGTTGAAGAAATCATGGTCGCCCAGCGTTGCGTTCGGACCGACGATGTTCTGGATCTGGCTGATGATCGCGGCATTGGTGCCGGTCGACTGGATGATCGGCTGGGACGACCCGCTGGCATAGCTGGCTTGGGTGATATTGCCGAAGCCCGGCGTATTCGCGACATACCCGTTATAGGTTCTGGTCCCGTCGAACAGACGGCTGGTGACCTTCACGTCGCGCTTCTGCACGCCGATCTTCAGCGAGGTCAGCCACGTCTCCGGCTTGTATTCGCCGTCCAGCTTGAAATCGATCTCGCGCTGGTTGTTGTAGCGCGGGCGACGCAGCACGGCGAACTGGGTGATACCCGTCGTGGTCGTCGGATCGATCGGCAGGATGATGTTGGGCGCCTGCTGGTCGCCGGTATAATCAATCGTGATCGACGGCAGCCCCTGTGCGGTCGCGGTGGCGTTGATCTCGTTATTATACGCCTTGGCCTTGGCATAGCTGGCGCGGCCGGTGACCTTGAATTGATCGGTCACGTCCCAGTCGGCGCCGACCTGCCCGTTGAACTGCTGCCGGTCGATCACGCCCAGGATGTTGCGATAGGACGCGCTGAGGCCACCGGCGCCGCCGGTTGGTCCGACGAACGTCACCTTGTCGACTGTCTGGTCAGGGCCCAGCGTCGTATTGGCGAGGTCGACGCCGCCGTTCGGCAGCCCCGACTGTGTGGTGCCGAGTTGCAGGAACTGCGTGTCGATCTTCTGCTTGCCGCGGGTATAGGTGCCCTCGACGAAGGCGCGCACATCGTCGCTCGGCCGCCACTCGACGATGCCGTTGAATGCGTAACGCTCGGTCAGTTCGCGATTGATGACGTAGCGGGGCACGTCCGGGAAGAAGTCGCCGAAGCCGTTATTGTCGATGTCGACGCAGCGGGACTGGTTGCGGCCGACGAGGCAGCCGGTGCTCGTCGGGTTGGCCGCGGAATTGGGAAAACGCTCGATCTGGCGCCAGCCGGTGGTGCGCGCCTGATCGTACCACAGGCTGCGCTTTTCGTAGGTGGCGGAACCGAGGACGCCGATCGTGTCGTTGGCGAACAGCTTGCTGCCGATCAGCGCGAACTTCGGGTCGACGCGGTCGGCAAGGTCGCCGTACACCGCCTGCGCGGAGCCGGACAGGAAACCCTCCTTGGCGTCGAACGGCCGGCGCGTGATGATCCGGACGGTGCCGCCAAGCCCGCCTTCGGTCATGTCGGCGGTGGCGGACTTCACCACTTCGAGGCGCGAGACGAACTCGGCGGGAATGTCGCGGAACTCGACCGAACGGGTCGCGACACCCGCACCGGTCGACAGCGCGGTCTGGCCGTTGATCTCGACGCGGTTGAGCGCGGGGTCCGCACCACGGATCGACACACCGGAGCCTTCGCCGCCCGCGCGGGTGATCTGCACGCCGGTGACGCGCTGCAACGCCTCGCCGACGTTCTTGTCCGGGAACTTGCCGATATCCTCCGCCGAGATCGCGTCGAGCACCTGCGCCGAGTCGCGCTTGGCACTGAGCGCATTGGCCAGACTGGCGCGAATGCCGGTGACGACGATGTCGGGGCCGCTGGCGTCGTCAGCGACCGGCGCCGGCTGGGTCGGCTGTTCGGTGGTCGATTGGACAGGCGCCGGTGTCGGCGCGGGCGCGCCTTGCGGCGTGGTGGTGATCGGTGCGGTCTGGGCCGCGGCGCCGGACGCGGCAGCCAGCAGCAGGGCGGCGCCGAGCGCCACGCGCGAGGTGCCGCTGAGTACGGCGATAGTCGAATGGGTCATCGATCCCCTCCATCACATGGGAGTGTACGCACCCGCGTAGGGGTATTTGCACCGACGGTTTCCCATTATATGGCATTGGGTCTCGTTTCTTGGATTTGCCCTACGCTTGTTGGGATGGCGGCGTCAAGCGAGCGTCATTGGTCCTCCCATTGTGCCTGTCATTCGATTGCCGTTTTCCGCCAAGGCGTTGCGGATGCCGGACGAGCCGTCACCTGCAGCTCCCTGCCGTCATCTGTCGTCATGCCCGTGGCCATCGCGACGACAGATGGCCTATGGCCGGCGAACGACATGGGGGTGTTGCATGGAACCGGAGATTGGCCTGACGATCCTGCTGATGGCGGCGGCGTTCGTCGCCGGCATGATCGATGCCGTGGCGGGCGGTGGTGGGCTCATCACGATCCCGGCGCTGCTGGCGGCGGGCATTCCACCGATCCAGGCACTGGCGACCAACAAGCTGCAAAGCTCGTTCGGCACCGCCGGGGCGGTCATCGCCTATACCCGCCGGGGCCATATCGATCTGCGGCGGTCGATGCTCCCCGCACTCGGGGCATTCATGGGGGCGGGGCTGGGAGCGTATCTGCTGACGCTGATCGATCCGGGCTTCCTTTCCGGCTTCCTGCCCATGCTCCTGATCGCGATGGCGATCTATTTCCTGCTCGCCCCCCGGATGGGTGACGAGGATCGCCATGCCCGACTTGGACCGGCGATACTGGTCGCGGTGGCGTTCGGCATCGGCTGCTATGACGGGTTCTTCGGGCCGGGAACGGGATCGTTCTTCACGACCGCACTGGTCGCGTTGTTCGGGCTGGGCATGATCCGTGCCGTGGCGCGGGCCAAGTTGCTTAATCTGGCGAGCAATCTTGCCGGCCTCGCCGTGCTGACGATCGGCGGCCATGTGCTGTGGGTGACGGGGCTGGCGATGGCGGTCGCCAGTGTCGCGGGCGGACAGGTCGGCGCCTATGCGACGATGCGGTTCGGGTCGGGCGTGGCGCGGCCGCTGCTGATCGTCGTGTCGTTGGCACTGACCGCCAAGCTGCTCGCGGACCCCGCCAACCCACTGACCCGCACCGTGCTGGGCTGGTTCGCCTGACTTTGCCGGCAGGTCGGAATAGTCTCGGCAGCAACGAGGTTGATGGCGTCGCGGCAGGCTGGTTAGGGCACCACGCCCTCATCCAGCCGGCGCAAACGAAAAGAGTTGCGTCTTGATCGACGCCGGTGCCCCCGGCTTGAACCAGTTGGTGTCCTGGATATGGCTGGCGGTCACATACAGCCGCCCATCGGGCCCTTCGGAAAAGGTATCCGGCCAACGCAGGCGTGGATCGGTCAACACCTGCTCGACCCGGTCACCCACCAGTCGCGACACCGCATTGTCGGTCGGCGAGGTCAGGTAGAGCACCCCCGCCCTGCTCATCCACAATCCATCGGCGACATGCGTCTGCGCGACCGTCGTCACCCTGCCGGCGCGTTCACGTTCGTCGATTTCCGGACGGAGCAACTGCGTATCGATGCTGTAGAGCGTCCTGCCGGTCAGCGCCTGATAGTAAAGCGTGCCGCCGTCGTTGGAGATCGCGATGCCGTCGGCGGCGAACGCCGGTTGGCGGCCGTCGGGCCGGACCAGCGGCTTGCCGTCGGTCGTCACCGTCACGGTCGGGTCGACCTGGGTGGAGGGATGACCGTCGAGCGCGCGGAACGCCGTGCCGCTTTCCAGATCGATCACGATGATCGCGCCGCGCGTACCGCTGTCGGTGATGTATCCCGTCCGGCCATCGGGCGAGAAGCGGATATCGTTGAGGTAGGTGCCCTGCAACGCGACATCGCCCGCCACCTTGATGACCTTCGTCACGCGATCGGTCGCGAGATCGATCTTCACCAGCTTGGGCGCCCCTTCGAGAATTTTCTCGTTCCCCGGTGCGCCGGGGTCAAGCACCCAGAGATTGCCCTGGCGATCCGGCACGATCGACTGGACGCAGACGAAATAGTCACCGACCGGCAGTTCGTTGGCGCGCGCATTGCGCCAGCTGTTCCACTTGCCATCGGGATAGGGTTTGAGCGAACCGTCCTCCAGCACCTCCGCGACCGAGATCGGCGCATCGTCGGTCCAGCGCGGGAAGTTGACGAAGCGGCGGCCATCCGCCGTCACCGCGACGCCGGTGACCTGATGATCGAACTCTGCGACCTGCGTCAGCGGGCCGGCCGTGCGTTTCGCCTGCGCGACACCAATCGCGGCGGCGGCGATCACACCCAGCGCCGCGGCCCCGGCGAGGTAGGGCTTGCCCTTGTGCATGTAGAGGCTGCGGTCGGTGGTGTCGGCGAGATCGGCGGGATCGCCGGTGAACAGCGCCAGCAGATGCCGCGACACGGCCTGCGGGTTCTCCCGCTGCGGGAAATGGCCGACGCCGGCGAGGGTGACGACGGCGAATGGTCCATCGAACCTGGCCGGCACGTCCTTGCTGGCGGATGGCGGATTGATGCCGTCGACCGCGCCCTGAACGTACAAGGCCGGCAGCGACAACGTCTTCGTCTCCCTCACCTTGTCGTCCAGCCATCGACTGCGGGGATCGGGGGACGCCTCGTCCCACCGGGCACGGTAGCTGTGCAGCGTGACATCGGCCCAGTCGGGATTGTCGAACGAGCGCGCGACCCGGTCGAACGTCTCCTCGTCGAACCAGCCGGACGGCGACCAGTTGCGCCAGTGGATATGGGCAAAGCCTGGGCGATCGTCCCGCACCGCCTGCGCGCCGCGCGCGGTCGCCATGAACCAGTGATACCATTGCCGCTGTGCCTGTTCGAACGGCGGGGTCGGCATTCCGCCCAGCCGGGGCGGGGTCGACAGCATCGCCAGCCGCTCGACCCGGTCGGGCCAGCCGACCGCCAGTGCCTCCGCGGCATTGGCGCCCCAGTCATGGCCGGCGACCATGAACCGGTCGACCCCCAGCGCATCCATCAGCGCGATCGCATCGAGCGCCAGCACCGCGCTGTCGCCGGTACGCGCGGCATCCCCGATGAAGGTCGTCGCCCCGAAACCACGCAGGCTCGGCACGATCACCCGCAGACCGGCAGCGGTCAGGGCGGGTACGACCGCGTCCCACGTCGACGCATCATCGGGCCAGCCGTGCAACAGCAGGACCGGCGTTCCCGCCGGATCGCCATGATCGGCATAATCGATGTGCAGATGCTCGGTGCTGATGGTCGGCATGGGGAACGATGCTCCTGTCGTTCTTGGCAGAACCCGGTCCGCGCGGCCTGCGTTCCCGGAAAACATGCCTGATCTACGTCGGTTACATCGGATCGCGGCAGGTGTTCGCACCATCCGCCGCAAGAGCCGATGTAGCCATGCCCCCGGATCATCCGTTGAGCGGCCATGACGTCCGACCTTTACCCCGATACCTATATCCTCGTCATGACCGGCGCGGGGCTGCTGATCGCGCTGGTGGCGTGGTTGCCGCTCGCGTTGAAGCGGCTGCCGTTGTCGCTGCCGATCGTGTGCATCGCGATCGGCGCCGTGCTGTTCCTGCTGCCGCAGGTGACGCTGCGCCCGCTGCCGATCCGGTATCCGGAGGTGACCGAACGGTTCGCCGAATTCGTCGTCATCATCGCCTTGATGGGCGCGGGCCTGAAGATCGACCGGGTGTTCGGATGGCGGCACTGGTCGATCACGTGGCGGCTGCTGGCGATCACCATGCCGCTGGGTATCGCGGCGATCACCCTGCTCGGCATGACCGCGCTCGGCCTGCCGCTGGCGGTCGCGCTGCTGCTGGCCGCCAGCCTCGCCCCCACCGATCCGGTGCTGGCCGCCGACGTGCAGGTCGGGCCGCCCAAGACCGGCGACGAGGACGAGGTGCGCTTCGGCCTGACGTCGGAGGCGGGGCTGAACGACGGCGCGGCCTTTCCCTTCGTCCACCTCGCGATCATGCTGGCCGCCGCGCTACCGATGGGCAAACCGTGGTTGGCGGAATGGCTGACCTATCGGGTGTTGTGGGAGATCGTCGGCGGGGTCGCCGGTGGGTGGCTGGTCGGGCGGATCTTCGGCTGGCTGACCTTCCACATTCCCGCCGAGACGAAGCTGGCGCGGACGGGGGACGGGCTGATCGCGCTGTCGGCCACGTTCGTATCCTATGGCCTGACCGAGATCGTCCATGTCTATGGCTTCCTCGCGGTGTTCGTCACCGCACTGACATTCCGCAGCACGCACCGCGACCACAAATTCCAGCGTGAAATGCACGCGATCACCGAACAGATCGAACGGCTGGCGATGATGGTGCTGTTGATCCTGTTCGGCGGAGCGCTCGTCAGCGGGCTGCTCGCCTCCGTCACCTGGGTCGATGGCGCGGTGGCGTTGGCGATCCTGCTGGTGGTGCGGCCGCTGACGGGGTGGATCGGGCTGATCGGCCACCCCGCCGATCGCGGCGAGAAACGGACCCTCGCCTTCTTCGGCATTCGCGGTGTCGGATCGATCTATTATCTCGCCTATGGCACCAACCACATGGCGGTGCCCGACGCGACGCATCTATGGGGCATCGTCGGCCTGATCGTGCTGTTGTCCGTGCTGTTCCATGGCCTGACCGTGACGCCGATCATGCGCTCGCTCGACCAGCGGCGCGGCGTCGATCCCGACGCGGAGGGTGTACCCCCGCCGGGCCTGCAAGGGCCAGCGGCATAGCCGGCGGTCAATGGTCGGTGCGCAACCGGTAGCCAACGCCCAGTTCGTTGGCGATGACGCTGCCGACCGGCCCCGGCGCTTCCAGCTTCTGGCGGAGGTTGCGCACGACGATCCGCAGATATTCCACCCTTGGGTCCTCGTCGCCGGTCCACGCCGCCGCCAGGATGCGATCATGGGTGACGACCCGGCCGGCATGATGCGCCAGCATCGCCAGCACGCCATATTCCTTGCGGGTCAGGTGCAGCTCCTCCCCCGCCCGGCAGACGATCCGCCGGTCGAGGTCGATGACCAGATCGCCATGACGCACGATCTTCGCCGTCGCCACGCCGCCGCGATGGCGCAGCGCGACACGCAGGCGCGCGAGCAGTTCATCGGTGTCGAACGGCTTGGACACGAAATCATGCGCGCCGAGATCGAGGGCGGCGACCTTTTCGTCGGTGGCGTCGCGGGCGGAGACGACCAGGATGGCGGGATCGGCATCCTTCAGCAGCAACGGGATCAGCCCCAGCCCGTCCCGGTCCGGCAGGCCGAGATCGAGCAGGATCGCGTCGGGATGGTCGGATGCCGCCCGCAACAGCGCCGTGCGGGCGTCCGGTGCCTCCACCACGGCATGGCCCGCGCGTTCCAGCGTGTTGCGCAACAGCCGCCGGATCGAGGATTCGTCGTCGACGACCAGTATCGTGGCAGGCATCAGATGTGACCTTCGGGAGCATGGCGGACAATCAGCCCGGCCGGAAAGACCAGGGTAAAGACGGCCCCGGGTTCGTCGTCGCGGCTACCTGCTTCCACCGTCATCCCCATCGCCTCGGCGAACGCCTTGACGATCGCGAGACCCAGGCCGGTGCCACCGACCACGCGGTCGGACCCTTCGAGGCGGTGGAACGTCTCGAAAACCTCCGCCTCCCGCCCCGGCGGCAGACCCGGTCCATGATCGCGCACGACCAGCCTGATCTCGCCGTAGCGGTGGGTCGCCGCGACGACGATGTCGGTACCGGGATTGCCATAGCGGCCGGCGTTATCAAGCAGGTTGAGCAGGCAATGGTGCAGCAGTTGCGGATCGACCCGGACCAGCGGCAGCGACGGCGGCACGTCGAGGCGCACGTCATGGCCCTGCAGCGCGCGGCGGGCATCATGTGCCGCGCCCGCCACCGCGTCGCTCAGATCGGTCGCCTCGATCGCCAGTTTCAGCGCACCCGCTTCGACACGGGCCATATCGAGCAGGTTGGCGACGAACCGGTTGAGCCGGGCGGACTCGCTGCGGATGGTCGCGACCAGTTCCGGGGTGGCACCATGGTCGAGCTGATCGGCGGCGGCCATCACCGCGGTCAGCGGCGTGCGCAGATCGTGGCTGACCGACGACAGCAGCGCCGTGCGCAACCGGTCGCGGGTGCGCACGGCCTCGACATCGCGCATCTCGCCTTCCAGTCGCAGCCGTTCGAGCACCAGCGCCGCCTGATCGATCAACCCGCTGAGCAGGGGCAACCGGTCGGCCCGCACCGGATCGCCGCCGCTCTCCCGCGCCACCCCGATCACTGCAAGCATCCGGTCGCCCGCCGCCAAAGGCTGGAACAGCCATTCCGATGCGGCCAGCGTCCCAGATCCCTTGCCGGCAGCGGTGCCGTTGTCGAACGCCCAGTTCGCCGCCGCCATATCCATCGTATCGAGCCGATAGTCGGTGGTGCTCGCCGCCTGCACCGCCAGCCCGGTCCCACCGGAAGGGGCCAGCACGACCGTCTCCACGTCGAACAGCCCGGCGACGTCGTCACAGATCATCCGCGATGCGATCACGGGATCGTTGACCGCGCTCAACCGGCGCAGGAAGCCGGCCAGCGTGGCGTTGGTGCGGGCGCTGGCCGCGGCCATGTCCGCCTGCGTTCGCACGCGCGCGGTCAACTGGCTGGTCGCGATCGCCACGCCGAGCAGGACGAAGACCGACACCAGATTTTCGGGGTTGCTGACGCTCAACGTCCCCACCGGCGGCAGGAAGAAGAAATTATAGGCAAGGCTGGAGGCGATCCCGGCGAACAGGCCGGTTCGCAGCCCGAACAGGCTGGCCGCCGCCATCACCGGCAGCAGATACAGCAACGCGACGTTGCCGAGTTCCAGGATATGAAACAGCGCACTGGCCAGCGCCGTGACCAGCGCCACCAGCACCAGCGCGACCGCGTAACCCGCCCCCGGCTCCCGGACCGATCCCGATCGACCGGCGGGAGACGGCGGAGCATTGTCCTCCAGCGGTAGGACATGGATCGTCACCCCCGGCGTTTCGCGGATGAGACGATCGACGACCGATCCGTGGAGGAACTCGAACCAGCGCGACCGCCGCGACTTGCCGACGACCAGCTGGGTCGCGCGGGCATCGGTCAGGAAACCACGGATACCCTCCACCACCGATGGCGCCGGCACGGTGGCGACCGCCGCTCCCAGCTGCGTCGCCAGCGTCATCACCGCGGCGACCCGCTGATGCTGCGCATCGCCGAACTGCGCGGTTCGCGGGGTTTCGACGAACAGCGCGGTCCAGGGGCCATGCAGCCCGTCCGCCACCCGTTTGGCCGCCCGCACCAGTCCATCGGCACCGGGCAGTTCGTTGATCGCGACGACGATGCGCTCGCTGCCCGCCCATGTCCCGCCCACGCCCAGGGCGCGGACATGCTCCAGCATCTGCGCATCGACCGCCTGCGCCGCGCGGCGCAAGGCGAGTTCACGCAGCGCCGACAGGTTGGAACGCGAAAAGAAATGGCCCAGTGCGCGGGTCGCCTCGTGCGGCAGATAGACCTTGCCCGCCTTCAGCCGTTCGATCAGTTCGTCCGGCGGGATGTCGACGACCTCGATCTCCGCCATTTCCAGGATACGGTCGGGCACCGTCTCGCGCACCCGGACTCGGGTGAAGCCCGCGACGATGTCGTTGAGGCTTTCGACATGCTGGATGTTGACGGTCGAATAGACGTCGATCCCGGCGGCCAGCAGTTCCTCGACATCCTGATAGCGTTTGGGATGGCGGCTGCCGGGGGCGTTGCTGTGTGCCAGTTCGTCGACCAGCACCAGCCGGGGCGCCCGCGCCAAGACGGCGTCCATATCCATTTCGCCGAGCGTATGACCCTCATAGGCCACCGCGCGCCGGGGCACGATCTCGTGACCACGGGTCAGCGCCTGGGTCTCGACGCGCCCGTGCGTCTCGACCACGCCGATAACGACGTCGACGCCGTCGCGGCGGCGGGTCGTCCCCTCGGACAGCATCTCGAAGGTCTTGCCGACACCCGGGGCGGCGCCGAGAAAAATCTTCAGCCGCCCCCGCCCCTCCTGCGCGGCGGCGCGCAACAGGGCATCGGGATCGGGTCGGTTGCCGCCGCTGGCCGTCATCGGCGCGGCGTGGCGTCCAGCGCGCGGTTCAGGCCAAGAACGTTGACGTGCGCCTCGCCGAAGGGCGACCGCTCGGTCGCCGCGATGACGATCCCGCGCACGGTCGCCTCAGGCAACGCGCGAACCCGAGCGATCCGCGGCACCTGCGCCAGCGCCGCCGCGGGCGACAGATCGGGATCGAGGCCGGAGCCGCTGGCCGTGACGAGGTCGGCGGGCAACGGCCCTTCTACCCCCTCGGCGCGTTGCCGGGCGATGTCGGGCTTCACCCGATCGACCAATGCCCGGCTGGCGGGACCGAGGTTCGATCCCGACGAGGCGAGCCCGTCATAGCCCTTGCCCGCCGCCGATGGCCGGGTGCGGAAGTAACGGTCGGCGGTGAAGGCCTGCCCGACCACCGTCGATCCGATCACCCGACCGGCGGCGTTGCGCACCAGGCTGCCATTGGCCTGCTCCGGAAAGATCGTCTGCCCGATGCCGGTCATCGCCAGCGGATACACGATCCCGAGCAGGGCTGCGAACAGGATCGTCATGACGATCGCGGGGCGCAAGGCGGAGGAGAAATCGTTGCCCATGATGGTCTTCCTTATGCGAGGCCGATGCCGCCGACGAGCAGGTCGATGGCCTTGATGCCGACGAAGGGGGCCAACAGCCCGCCTAGCCCGTAGATGGCGAGATTGCGGGCGAGGAGCGGCCCGGCCGCCATCGGCCGATAGGTCACGCCGCGCAGCGCCAGCGGTACCAGCATCGGGATGATGACCGCGTTGAAGATGATCGCCGACAGGATCGCACTCTGCGGGCTGCCCAGCGCCATGACGTTGAGCACGCCGAGATCGGGATAGAGCGCCACGAACATCGCCGGGATGATCGCGAAATACTTGGCGACGTCGTTGGCGACCGAAAAGGTGGTGAGCGCCCCGCGGGTCATCAGCAGTTGCTTGCCGAGGCCCACGACCTCGATCAGCTTGGTCGGATCGCTGTCGAGATCGACCATATTGCCCGCCTCGCGCGCGGCCTGCGTGCCGGTGTTCATCGCGACGCCGACATCCGCCTGCGCCAGCGCGGGCGCATCGTTGGTGCCGTCGCCGCACATCGCGACCAGCCGGCCACCCCGCTGTTCCTGCCGGATCAGCGCCAGCTTGTCCTCCGGGCTGGCCTGCGCCAGGAAATCGTCGACACCGGCCTCCGCGGCGATCGCCGCGGCGGTAAGCGGGTTGTCGCCGGTAATCATCACCGTGCGGATGCCCATCTGCCGCAGCTCGCCGAACCGTTCGCGGATACCGGCCTTGACCACGTCCTTGAGGAAGATCGCGCCGAGCAGGCGGCCGTCACGGGCGACCGCCAGCGGCGTGCCGCCCGCGCGGGCGATCTCGTCGGTGATCCGGCGCAGTTCGGTCGCGGCGGCGGTTTCACCGAGCCCCGGATTGGCCTTCAGGATCGAATCGACCGCCCCCTTCTGCACCAGCATGTCGGGCGTCCGCACGCCGGAGATGCGGGTCTGGGCCGTGAACGGGATCACCTCCGCCCCCCGTGGCAGATCGGTGGTGCGCACCCCGAACCGGTCACGCGCCAGCACGACGATCGAGCGGCCCTCCGGCGTCTCGTCGACCAGGCTGGCGATCAGTGCCGCCTCCGCCAGTTCCGCATCGGTCGCGCCGCCCACGCTGCGGAACGCGCTGGCCTGACGATCGCCAATCGTGATCGTGCCGGTCTTGTCGAGCAGCAGCACGTCGATATCGCCTGCCGCCTCCACCGCACGCCCCGACTTGGCGAGCACGTTGAAACGGACCAGCCGGTCCATGCCCGCGATCCCGATCGCCGACAGCAGTGCCGCGATCGTGGTCGGGATCAGCGTGATGAGCAAGGCGGCCAGCATCGCGACGGGGATCGATCCGCCGGCGTAGCTGGTGAAGCCGGGAATGGTGCCGACCGCGATCAGGAAGATGATGGTCAGTCCGACCAGCAGCAACGTCAGCGCGATCTCGTTGGGCGTCTTCTGACGCTCGGCCCCCTCGACCAGTGCGATCATCCGGTCGAGAAACCCCTGGCCCGGCATCACCGTCACACGCACGCGGATCTCGTCGGAGATGACCCGCGTGCCCGCGGTGACGGCAGAGCGGTCGCCACCCGCCTCGCGGATCACGGGTGCGCTCTCGCCGGTGATCGCGGCCTCGTTGACCGAGGCGACGCCTGATACGACCTCGCCGTCCGACGGGATCAGGTCGTTCGTCTCGACGAGCACGATGTCGCCGACCTTCAACTGGCTGGCGGGCAGGTCGTCATACTGACGGCCATCGCCACGCAGCCGCTTGGCGGTCAGTTCCGCCTTGGTGGCGCGCAGGGAAGCGGCCTGCGCCTTGCCGCGTCCCTCCGCCAGTGCCTCGGCAAAAGTGCCGAACAGCACCGTCAGCCACAGCCAGACGACGAGTTGCAGCTTGAAGCCGATGGTCAGCCCGTCGTCGCCGATGGCAAGCAGCACCGTCATCAGGGCGGCGACGACAGCGGTGACGAACATCACCGGGTTGCGGATCAGTTCCGCAGGCCGGAGTTTGACGAACGCGGCCTTGATCGCGGGCACGACCAGGTCGGCGGTGAACAGGCTCTTGCTGGGGGTCTTTGCCATATCGGGCCCGCCTTTCAGGACAAGGTGCCGTGGATCATCGCGAGATGATCGGCGATGGGACCGAGCGCGAGGCTCGGCAGGAAGGTGAGGCCGCCCAGGATCAGCACGATCCCGACGAGCAGGCCGATCCACAGGCCACCGGTGGTCGGGAACGATCCGGCGCTTTCCGGCGTGTGCTTCCTGGCGGCGAGGCTGCCGGCGATGGCGAGCATCGGCACGATGATGAAGAACCGCCCGATCCACATCGCCACGCCGAGCAACCCGTTGTACCAGGGCGTGTTAGCGGTAAGGCCGGCGAAGGCGGAGCCGTTGTTACCGACCGCGCTGGTGAAGGCGTACAGGATCTCGGTGAATCCGTGCGGTCCCTTGTTGAGCGGCCCGGCCAGCCCCTGCGCCAGCACGGACGACAAGGCGGTCAGTCCCAGGATCGTCAGCGGCAGCACCGCGATCGCCAGCACCGCCAGCTTCACCTCACGCGCCTCGATCTTCTTGCCGACATATTCGGGGGTCCGCCCCACCATCAGCCCGGCGACGAACACCGCCAGGATCGCGAACAGTAGGAACCCGTAGATGCCGGCGCCGACGCCCCCGATCACCACCTCGCCCAGTTGGATGTTGAACAGCGGGATCATCCCGCCCAGCGCGGTGAAGCTGTCGTGCATCGCGTTGACCGCGCCGCATGACGCGGCCGTGGTCACCACCGCGAACAAGGCCGAGGCGGCGATGCCGAACCGGGCCTCCTTGCCCTCCATGTTGCCGCCCGCAATACCCAGCTGGTGCAGCACCGGATTGCCCGCCGCCTCCTGCGCATAGGTGACGGTGGCCCCGGCGAGAAACAGGATCACCATCGCCGACAGGATCGCCCAGCCCTGCCGCGTGTCGCCTACCGCACGGCCGAACGTCCAGGTCAGGCCGAAGCCGATCAGGAAGATCGACAGCATCTGGATGAGGTTGGTCAGCGCGGTCGGATTCTCGAACGGATGTGCGCTGTTGGCATTGAAGAAGCCGCCGCCATTGGTGCCGAGCATCTTGATCGCCTCCTGGCTGGCGACCGGCCCCAGCAGCAGCGACTGTTTCGCACCCTCCAGCGTGGTGACGTCGACCACCCCCGCCAGCGTCTGCGGCACGCCGCTGGCGATCAGGAACGTCGCATAGACGATGCTGATCGGCAGCAGCAGGTACAGCGTGACCCGCGTCACGTCCGCCCAGAAATTGCCGATCGCCGCCGCTTCGCGCCGCGCGAATCCGCGGAACAGGGCGAAGGCGAGCGAGATGCCCGTCGCCGCCGACAGGAAGTTGTGGATCGTCAGCCCCAGCATCTGGCTGAGGTTCGACATCGTCGTCTCGCCGCCATAGCTCTGCCAGTTGGTATTGGTCGCGAAACTGACCGCGGTATTGAACGCCAGCGGCGGCGACAGCCCTGCCAGCCCCTGCGGATTGCCCGGCAGCACGCCCTGCAACCGCAGCACCGCATAGGTGAACCCCATCAGGACGACATTGAAGACGATCATATGGACCGCGTAACGTCGCCATCCCTGCTCCTGACCGGGGTCGATGCGGGCCAGCTGGTAGAAACCCGCCTCGACAGGGCCCAGAACCAGATGGAGCGGCGTGCGGCGGCCTTCGTACAGCGCGAACAGCCACGCGCCGACCGGCTTGGCGAGCGCGAGCAGCATGGCGACGAAGCCGAGGATCAGGAACCAGCCCTGGATGGTCATGCGTCCGCTCCCTTCAGAAGCGTTCGGGGCGGATCAGCACCGCCACCAGATAGAACAGAAGGCCGAGCGCGGTCAGTGCCGCCAGCCATAGATCGAGGGTCATCGCGTCACCTCAGGCCCGGGTTGAAGCCGGGGTTCGAGCCCGGCACTAAGCATTGTCGCACAGGCGGGCATAGGCGAGCGTCGCTGCCACCAATCCGGCGATGATGGCGATCCAGAGCAGGTCTTCCATTGCCGGTGCTCCTCAAAACGCCGCGGTCAGCGACGCGACGACGGTGCTGCCCGCGATGGTGCCGGTGCCGTCCTGCCCCTTGCTGAAGCCGGGCCGCAGATAGGTCGCCTCACGTCGCGCAATGTCGGTGTCGATGTACGAAAGGCCGACCGTCAGCTTCTGCCAGACCGCGTCGATGCCGAGCGACCAGTCCCAATATTCGCCGGTCGGCGCGATCGCGGTGGCGTTCGGCCCAAGCCCGTCCTGCCCGCGACTGTGGCCGATATGCGCCTTGCCGGTGAACGGCGTGCCCGCGACCGCCACGGCACCGTTACCCCACAGATACAGGTTGTCGCCCCTGTCGCCCGGATGGTCGTACACCCCGGCCGCCGCGGCGGCACCCGTGTCGTACCACTTTCCGATCGCCTGCTGTTTCGGCGCATAGGCGACACCGGCGGTCAGAGTCGCCGGGCCTGCGGTACCGGTAAGCTTGGCATAGGGCTCGGCGAAGTCGGTCTTGTCCGCGCCGCCCGGATACATGTACCAGGTCAGCCCGACGTCCAGCGTCGCGTTGTCGGCCAGCGCCGCCTTGTAGCCGCCGATCAGGTCGAGCTCCATATTGGCGCCGCCGAAGGTACCCCAGCCGGCAAGGTTGGAAGCCCAGGCGCCGACGTACGGGCCGCTGTCGTGGGTGATGGTGATGCCGCCCTGCACGGCCATGTTCCGATCGGATTGCGATACGCCGCGAAAGCGGTAGTCGGACGCGATCGATGTCGATCCGCTGACGGTGATCGCGGGTGGTGGCGTGGTCCCGGTCGCGACCTTGTCTCCGGATGTCGACTGCGCCAGCGCGGCGGCGGGCATCCCGACAAACGCGACGATCAACGATGGTGTAAGCTTCATTCTTGCCCCCGACGGAACCGGCCGCCGCTGGGTGCGGATGCGGCCTTAGGGACGGGGGATTAGGCGCATGTCGCGTAGCAATTCGAGATCGATTCCGGGAAAGGGCATATAGCGCGCATATAGCCGGCGCGTTTTTCGACCGTGGTCGCGGCACGAAGACTCCGCCGGGCAACCTATGTATCCCATCGTCGAGTTTTACCGCGTTCTATTAACCACATAGTTGGACATTGCGTCCCGGTTGGCTAGCCAGCCCGTCCAAACTTGAAGGACGAACCTATGGGCGAACGGGTCGGAATCGCAGTGATCGGGCTGAACGGGGCGGTGGCCACCACCGCTGCGGCGGGGATCGCGATGATACGGGCGGGATCGAACGATCTGTCGGGGTTGCCGCTGGCGGCGCGCGACGTCGACGGCATGGCGGCGTATCGCGATCTGTATTTCGGCGGCTGGGACCTCAGCCACGACGATCTCGCCACCGCTGCGATGCGTCATGGCGTGATCGGTGAAAAGGAACTCGCCAGCGGCGCGTCCAGCCTGTCGGCGATGCGGCCATGGCCGGCGGTCGGCTCGACCGACTTCTGCGCGAACATCGATGGCGCGAACAAGATCGCCGCCCCCGGCCACCGTGCCGCGGTCGAGCGCATCCAGCAGGATCTCGCGACGTTCAAGGCAGACCAGAATCTCGACCGGGTGGTGATGGTCAACCTCGCCTCGACCGAGCGCAAGGCCGATCTGGACGCCCCGGCGCTCGCCAGCGTCGACGGATTCGAACGCGGGCTGGACGAGGACGATGCAGCGATCAGCCCGGCGATGCTCTATGCCTATGCGGCGATCGCCAGCGATACGCCCTATGCCAATTTCACCCCCTCGGTCGCGGCGGATGTCGCACCACTCGCCGAACTCGCCGGACGGCGCGGCGTTCCGGTGGCGGGCAAGGACGGCAAGACCGGGCAGACGCTGATGAAGACGGTGATCGCCCCGGCGCTGCGCGACCGGGCGCTGCATGTCGATGGCTGGTTCTCGACCAACATCCTCGGCAATTCCGACGGGCTCGCCCTCGACGATCCCAAGAGCCTCGCCTCCAAGGTCGACACCAAGAAATCGGTGCTCGACCAGATTCTCGGCTATCCGGTCGAGGATCACATCATCATGATCCATTATTACAAGCCACGCGGCGACAACAAGGAAGCGTGGGACAATATCGACCTGACCGGCTTCCTTGGTCAGAAGATGCAGTTGAAGCTGAACTTCCTGTGCAAGGATTCGGTGCTGGCCGCGCCGCTCGCGATCGAGATCGCCCGTTGCCTCGCGCTGGCGCAGCGGCGCGGCGATGGCGGCGTGCAGGAGCAGATGGGTATCTTCTTCAAGATGCCGCAAACCGCCGGCGGCAACGAGGCGATCCACGCGTTCGGCGAACAGCAACTGATCCTCGATCGCTGGCTCGACACGCAGTGAGCGGACAGGCGTGAGACTCGACGCCTCGGCGCTGCCGCTGCTGCGCGAACTCGGCGACCTGAAGCGTATCCGCTCGGCGGAGCGGGACGGGTCGATCGCCGAGCGGCTGTTCATGCGCGGCTGGGCGGCGCTGACGGCAGGCGACCCGCCCGTGTCGGTAATGCGGCGCATCGTCGCCGCCGCGCTGGCCGCCGCAAGGCTGGGTGACCTGGATCGCGCGACGCTGGCCGATCTCGGCCTGTCGGATGCGGAGGCGCTCGCGGTGCTGGAACGCGGGTTCGACGAGGTGACAGTACGGCTGGAACCGGCGCTCGCGCTCGAACTCCGCGAGGCGCTGGCGGACGGCGCGCCGCCCGCCGGGCCGGTGCCGCATTTCGCGGTGCAGCAGGCGGGCCAGCCGCGTGCGGGGGTCACCTGTCCCGGCCGGCCACGCCTGTTGCTCCAGCCGCCGGAAAATCATGCCGAACATTGCCTGATGGTCGCGGTGTACGGCGTGCTGGCCGCGCCCGGCTACGGCGCCGACGCCACGGAGGTGTTCCTGGCAGGCATGGCGCATCATTTCCACAATGCCGCGATGCCCGATGCGGGCTTCACCGGCGAGGTATTGCTCGGCGACCTGCTCGACCGCGTCATCGTGCAGGCGCGTGAGCGGGCGATGGCGATGCTCGATCCCGCCGTCGCCGCCCCGGTGCGCGCCGCGCTTGCCCCGATCGGTGGCGATGCCACGCCGGCGGCGCGGGCCTTCCATGCCGCCGACGTGATCGACCGCGTGCTGGAGATCGAACAGCATCTGCGCGCCGCCTCCGCAACGATGGATACGGTGCTGCACACCTACGAACTGGTCCATGCCGGCCCGGTGAAGACGTTCCATGACCGGGTGCTGGCGGAGGTCGGGCTGCTGTGACGCCGCCGGTTGCGATCTGGCGCTCGCCCGTCACCGGCCGGGTGCTGACGCCCGACACTCCGCACTCGCTGGCGGCGCCGGGCGAGCGGTGGCCGGTGGTCGACGGCATTCCCTATATGCGCACCGACAGCGAAGGGCTGGTAGCGGTGGCGCTCGACCATCTCGATGCCGGATGCCCAGACGATGCGCTGGTCGCGCTGCTGACCGATCAGGACGCCTGGTGGACCGGCCCGGCGACCGATCTGCGCGAGTTGAAGCGGCTGGTGCGCGAGCGCGACACATTGTCGCTGCGTGACGCGATGGCGCTGCTGCGGATGGGGCCGGTGGCGGATTATTTCGCGCATCGCTGGTCCGATCCGACCTATCTGGCGGGGCTGGCGCTGGTCGAGGCGCATTGGCAGTCGCCCGCTACCGCGTTCGAACTCGCATGTGGCATCGGCCATTATCTGCGCGACCTAACGACATGCGGCGTCGCCTGTCTGGGGGCGGATGTGGTGTTTGCCAAATGCTGGCTGGCGAAACACTGGGTCGCGCCGCTGGCCGATTATGTCGTGTTCGATGCCGCCGCCGGCTGGCCGATTACCGGAAGGCGCTTCGATCTGGTCCAGTGCCACGACGCCTTCTACTTTCTGCCCGACCAACCCCGCGTCGCGGCGCGGTTGCGCGAAGCGGTCGCGCCCGGCGGCGTGCTGTCGGTCGGCCATCTCCATAATGCCACCGTCACCGGCGGGGCGAAGGGGCCGGCGCGGCCGGCGGCGGATTGGGCGGCGCTGTTCCCCGATGGCGTGGTCTATGACGAGCGCGAACTCCGCCGCGCCTTGTTGGCGGGCGATGCACCGGTATCGACCGGATGGTCGGACGATGCGGGGATCGAGGCGTGGTCGGTGGTCGAGGGCGCGACCGGGCCATTACGACCGCTGACCGGCGGGCTGGCGATGCCACCGGCGGACGCCAGATTGCGGCCCAATCCGCTGCTGATCGACGGCGTCCCGCACTGGCCATCGGATCGATACCGCGACGAATATGGCGACACCTGCACCTGGACGACGATGGCGGGCGATCCCGTCCGCACCCGTCGTTTCATCGACCTGCCGGTGCGGTGGTGAGCGCGCGGTGGGGCATCGCCGGCTTCGGCTGGGTCGCGCGCGACTATATGGCGCCGGGTATAGAGGCGGCGGGCGGTACGCTGGTCGCGATCGCCGACCCCTCGCCGCTGGCGCAGGCGAGCGCCGAATCCGCCGGGTTGCTGGCACATGACGATATCGCGACGATGTTGGCCGGTGGCGGGATCGATTGCCTCTACGTCGCGACCCCCAATCATCGCCATGCCGATCCGGTCCGCGCGGCACTGGCGGCGGGCGTGCCGGTGCTGTGCGAGAAACCGATCGCCGCCACCCTCGCCGATGCCGAGGCGATCGGCGCGGCGGTGGGCGACCGCCTGTACGGCACCGCGTTCGATCAGCGTCATCATCCCGCGCACCGCGCGATGGCCGGGGCGATCCGCGATGGCGCGATCGGACGGCCGGTCGCGGTCCGCATCGTCTATGCCTGCTGGGTCGATCCGGCATGGTCGCCGGACGGTGGCGAGGCGGGGGCAGCCTGCAACTGGCGCGCCGATCCGGCGGCGGCGGGGGGCGGCGCGGTGATCGACCTCGCGCTGCATGGGCTCGATCTGGCGGAACTGCTGCTGGGTGAGCCGTTGGCGCGGCTGCACATCGCCTTGCAACGCCGCATCCATGATTATCCGGTCGACGATGGCGGCATCCTGTCGGGCCGGACCGACAGCGGCATCCTGTTCCAGAGCCATGTCGCCTATAACTGCGCCGAGGTGCTGCCACGCCGCCGGCTGGAGGTGCTGGGCGAACACGGCCTGCTGGCCGCCACCGACACGATGGGCCAGACCGCCGGCGGCACCGTGACACTGCGCTGCGGCCGGACGGGGGCGGAAAGCGCCCTGCCCTTCGACGCCGCGCTGTCCCCCTTCGCGGCGCAGGCCGCCGCCTTCGCCGCCGCGACGCGGGGCGAACCGCATGATTTCTCCATTGACCGGGATCTGTCGCTGATGCGCCTGTTCGACGCCGCCTACAGCCGGGCATTGTCATGCCTTTGAGTTGGTATGCCTGCGCGCATTGCGGATTCTGGCAACGCCATTTCGCGCCCGCCGACTGCCCGGTCTGCACCGATACCCGCAACGACCTGCCGGAGGATGGCTGGCATTTCCTGCCCGAGGCGGAGGTGGCCGCGACGCATGAAGGCGGTTGGCGGCAGGTCGCGGACGATCTCTGGGCGTTCACCACTACGCCGCATCTGGGGCTGGGCGGCACCGGCTGGCTGATCGTGCGCGACGGCGGCAACATCGCGTTCGAGGCGGCGCCCTATTACTCGCCCGCGATGCTGGCGCAGATCGCGGCGCTGGGCGGCATCCGCTTCCTCGCCGCCAGCCACGCGCACGGGTACGGCGCGCTGTTCCAGTTGCAGCGGGATTGTGCGCCGGAGATGCTGGCGATCCACAAGGACGATCTGGCGATGACCAAGGCGTTCCGCGTCACCACCCCGTATGACGACGTGCTGGAACTGGCGCCCGGCTATACGCTCCATCACGTCGGCGGCCATTATGCGGGGCAGGCCGCGCTGCACGACGCGCCCGGCCGCCGGCTGTTCTGCGGCGACATGTTCAAGATCGATCAGGATGCGGCCGGCGTCAGCCACGCCATTTCCAGCCACAAGGCGTTCCACAAGGACATCCCCCTGACCCATGGCGAAATCCGCCAGTACCGCGACGTGATCGCGCCGCTGGCGTTCGACGCCGTGCTGACCCCATTCGAATATGCACCCGAGGTCGGTCGCGACATCGCGGTCGCGGTGCTGGACGAGGCGCTGACCCGCGCGCCCGGCGTGAAGAGGATATCGTTATGACCACATCCCGGATCACCGGCCTGCCGGGTGGCCTCGGCCCCGCCTGCCGCACCTATCTCGATGCGTTTCCGGCCGGCGATATCGTCGCCTTTCCGATCGATCCGATCGACCGGATCGGGATTCCCGTCTGGATAGTAGCGCTGTTCCCCGACACGCCCGCGCTGGACGGCATCATGCCCTACGGCGTCGGCTACGGCGCGGATGCGGAGTCCGCGATCCTCGGCGCGCTGGGCGAGATCGCCGAGATGGTGTGGCCGACGCTGACCCTGTCGTCGCGGGCGAAGACGCGGGGCAGCTATACGGACCTGCGCGACAAGGTCGGTGCCAGCGGCATCGCCGATCCGCTGACGCTGTGCCTGCCTGCCGGATCGCCGGTCGGCCGGGACACCAAACTCGACTGGGTGGAGGCGCGGCGCTGGGCGGACGGATCGGCGGTGCTGGTGCCGATCGACCTCGCCGCCTATTCCTCGCGCGAGCTGACGCCGGGTTATGTGCCGTTCACGACGATCATCTCCAACGGGATGGGCGCGGGACCGGACCTCGACTGGGCGATCGGGCACGGCTTGTGCGAAATCCTGCAACGCGACGGCAACGGGCTGCTGTTCCGCGCGCTGGACCGGGGCGTCGCGATCGATCTGCCCGACGAGCCACCGGCGGCGATCGCCGGGCTGGTCGACCGGTTCGCGGCGGCGGGGGTGCGCGTCGTCCCCAAATTCGCGACCGACGAATTCGGGCTGGCCAACGTCTATTGCGTCGGCATCGACGAGGGTGCCGAACCGGCGGTGCCGATCATGGCGACCGGGTGCGGCGAAGCGGCGCATCCCGACCGGACGCAGGCGCTGGCGAAGGCGATCGCGGAATATGCCGCCAGCCGCGCGCGCAAGGCGTTCGCGCACGGCCCGATGGCGCTGGCGGAGGCGATCGCGCCGCCCGGCTACATCGCCCGCTTCATGGAGCAGGCCGGCGGTGCCGCCAAATCCAGCGACGGCCGTGCCTTTACCGAGATGCAGCGCTGGACCCGCACCGATGCCGCGACGCTGCGCGGCTGGCTGGCGGACACGATGCTGGCCGAACGCACGCGCATCGATGCCGCCACGCTGCCGGCAGCGACGGTACCCGATGCCCGGACGCGCGGACAACTGGCACGGGCGGCGGTGGAGGCGGCCGGGTTCGACATCCTCTATGTCGACATGTCCCCCGCCGATGGCGCGGTCGCGGTGGTCAAGGTGATCGTACCGGGCATGGAGGTGGAGACGATGAGCTATTACCGGATCGGCGAACGCAACGTCGCCAAGCTGGTGGCGATGGACAGCCCGCTGATCGGTTTCGGCGGGGAGGCAAGCGCGACGCGTCGTCCGGTCCGCCTGACCGACGAGGCGATCGGGCGTCTTGGCGGTCAGCCCTTCTTCGATACCGCCGCCGCCGATGCGATCGTCGGCCCGCTCTATCCCCTGTACCGCGAGCCGGAGGCGCATCACGTCGCTTGGGCGGAGGCGACGGCATGACGCTACGTTTCGCCTACAACACCAACGGCGCGGCCAATCACCGGCTGGACGACGCGCTGACCCTGATCGCGGAGGCGGGGTATCACGGTGTCGCGCTGACGCTGGATCACCACCATCTCGATCCCTTCGCCGATGGCTGGGCGCGCGAGGCGGAACGCGTCGCCGCCCGCCTGCGCACGCTGGGGCTGGGCGCGGTGATCGAGACGGGCGCGCGCTACCTGCTCGATCCCCGCGACAAGCACGAACCGACTTTGGTCACCGCCGATCCCGCCGGCCGCGCCCGCCGCGTCGCCTTCCTCGCCCGCGCGGTCGAGATCGCCGCGATCGTGCAGGCGGAGACGGTGTCGTTCTGGGCCGGCGTGCCCAAGCCTGGTGTCACCCGCGCCGATGCGCTCGACTGGCTGGACGCCGGGCTGGCACAGGTGATCGACCATGCCACGCGCATGGCCATGCCCGTCAGCCTCGAACCCGAACCGGGCATGGCGATCGAGACGGTCGCCGATTACGACCTGCTCGCCGTCCGGCATCCCGATCTGCGGCTGGCGCTGGACACCGGCCATTGCCTCGTCACGCAGGATATCGCGCCGGACGCCGCGATCCATGCCTATGCCGACCGGCTCGGCACCGTCGCGATCGAGGATATGCGCCGGGGGGACCACACCCACCTTCCTTTCGGGCAGGGCGACATGGACATGCCCGCGGTGCTCGGCGCGCTGACGGCGATCGGGTTCGACCGGCTGGTCTGCGTCGAACTGTCGCGCGAAAGTCCGCGCGCGCATCTGGCGATCCCGGAGGCGATCGGGTGGCTGCGCGGGGCGATGGCCTGATGCACGTCTGCTTCGTATCGCGGCGGTTCTTCCCGGCGATTTCGGGCATGTCGATCTATGCGATCAACTTGCTGCGCCAGCTCGTCGCGGGTGGCCATGACGTGACGATGGTCAGCCAATATTACGGCGATCCCGTCCGCGCCCTCGTCTATGGCGGCGGGCCGCCGCCGCCGGTGCCGGGCGTGCAGGTGATTGGTCTCGAAGCCGTGGGCGAGCAGGACGGCGGCGATTTCGAGCGCGATATCGATGCGATCGTCGCCACCATCGTCCGAGAACACGCCGTGCGCGCGTTCGATGTCCTCCATGCGCAATATGGCTATCCCACCGGCTGGGCGGCGATGATCGCGGCAGCGCGACTGGGGCTGCCCTGCGTGGTGTCGATCCAGGGCGGCGATGGCCATTGGGTCGGTTCCTGTTGCGAGACGCATCGGCTGGCGATGGTGCGGGTGCTGGACCATGCCGGCGCGCTCCTGATCGGCGGCGCCAGTTTCGCGGGCGAGGTCCACGACCGGCTTGGCACCGCGCGCGACCGGTTCACGATCGTGCCCGGCGCGGTCGATACCGGCCACTTTACGCCGGCCATCGACCAGGGGGACGCACGCGACGGCCCCGTCCGCCTGTTCTATCATGGCCGTGTCGACCGACGGAAAGGCGTGCTCGACTTCCTTCATGCCCTGCCGAGGGTGACGGGCGACTGGCGGGCGACCATCTCCGGCATCGGTCCCGATGTGGAGCCGGCACGGGCATTGGCGGCAACACTGGGGCTGGACGATCGCGTCGCCTTTACCGGCTATGCCGATTACGACGCGGTTCCAGCGCTGTATCGCGCTCATGATGTATTCGTTTCGCCGACCTATGCCGAGGGTTTCTCGAACACGATCCTCGAAGCGATGGCGAGCGGGTTGGCGGTGCTGTCGTGCCACGCGGTCGGCGTGGTCGATTGCCTGCGCGATGGCGATAACGGGCTGCTCACCGAACCGGGCGACGTGCCCGCGCAAGCCGCGGCGCTGTCGCGGCTGATCGCCGAACCCGATCTGCGTCGCCGGCTGGCGACCACCGCCCTGGCGGAGTGTCGCCGCGTCTATAGCTGGGACGCAGTCGGACGGCAGATCATGGTCATCTACGCCGATCTGCACGGCCGGCCGCAGCCGGCGTTCGACACCGTCCTGCCCCTTGCCCCTTGTCGTTTCCGCCTGGAGCCGCACCTGCTGTGAAGCTCCTCGCCATCTCGCCGCATCTCGACGATGCCGCCTTTTCGGCGGGCGGCCTGCTGGCGGCACGGGCCGATCGGGGATGGGACGTGACGGTGGCGACCTGCTTCACCGGCAACGTCGCACGACCGGCAGGTTTCGCGCTTGCCTGCCAGCTGGACAAGGGTTTGGCGGCCGGCATCGACTATATGGCGCTTCGCCGTGCGGAGGATATCGCCGCCTGCCGCGAACTCGGTGCGCGCGTCATCCACCTGCCTTTTCTGGAGGCACCGCATCGCGGCTATGACACGGCGGCGATGCTGTTCGAGCCACGGTTGGAGGACGATCATATCGTCGATCCGCTGACGACGGCCCTGGGCGCGCTGGTGCGGGCGGAACGACCCGACCTCGTGCTGGGGCCGCTATGCCTGGGGGATCATGTCGATCACCATGCCGTGCGGGACGCGATGACGCGGGCCTGCGCCGACCGCGACATGCTGCTGTGGGAGGACTGGCCCTATGCAGATCGACAAACCCCTGTCGCCGCCACCCCGGCGCTGATCCAGCCGCTGACCCCCGACCTCCACACCCGGCGGATCGCGGCCTGTGCCGCCTATGCCTCGCAACTGGGTTTCCAGTTCGGCGGTGTCGAGGCGATGGCGACGCGGATCGGCGCGATGGCCGAGGAACGCTATTACGCCCCGAACTGACCGATCGGGTCAGGCCGCCAGCGGAAAGCGCAACAGCCGGTTCGCCACCGGTACCAGCGCCTGCGCGGCGGTGCCGACCGCGCGGACGATCGCGGGATGGCCGGCATCGAGCCCGCCGGTCAGCGATCCGAAGGCGGGCAGGATCAGCTTGGTCGCGCTGGCGACGAAGCACCGTCGTGCGATCTGACGACCGCGCACGCGGATGCGCAGCTTGGGATGGAAATGACCCGACAGTTCGGGCCGGCGATCGGCGGGATCGGCCTCGTGCCGCAGGACGAGTCCGTCGATCGTCACCTCGGTCGCGACCGTGCCGCCACAGGGTCCGGCGATCGCGGGATCGTGGTTGCCGGTGATCCAGGTCCACGCCACCGCATCGGTCATCGATCGCAATATCGCCTGCGCGGCGGCGGGCAGACGCTCCCCGCCGCCCACGTCGTGGAAACTGTCACCCAGGCACCAGATCGCCCGCGCGCCCGTGCGCGTCGCCAACGCCGCCAGTGCCTCCAGCGTGGCGATCGAATCATAGGGTGGCAGGAACTGGCCGCCGCCCGCCAGCCAGCTGGCCTTTTCCAGATGCAGGTCGGCGACCAGCAGCGCGCGATGCGCCGGCCAGAACAATGCGCCCTCGGACAGCGCCTGAAAATCATGTCCGCCGAACGAAAGGGGAACCATGACCCGGCCATGCCCGGCTCGTGCCGCCCGCGCAAGGGCGGGCAGCGATGGTGGCCCATTCGCCGGGTGCATGACGGCACCACGGGGTCTATGCAGGCGATCCGTCACAAGGAATTGCCGATGATCCTGTCGCTTCTGCTCTCCGCCGCCGCAACCCAGGCCCCCGCCGCCGCGCCGGCCCGCCTGTCGCCCGAAGCGGCGGATGCACGCTGCGTCGTGGTGCTTGGCTTCATCAACGCGCAGGGCAAGCTGACGCCGGAGCGGGCGGAAGCCGTGAAGAACGGCACGATCTATTATCTGGGCAAGCTGCGTGGCCGCAATCCGGGTGTGAACTTGCCCGCGACACTGGATGCCGCCGCCAAGCTGGCGACCGCGCAGAAGGTGAATGTCGGGTCGGAGGCGCAGCGGTGCGGCAGCGAACTGGCGCAATTGAGCGCCGCCACCGCCCGCCCCGCGGGCGTGTCCGCTACCCCGCGTAAGCCCTGACCAGATCGAACAGATAGTCGCGCGCGTCATAGAGCGAGCGCACGCGCACCCGCTCGTTCAGGCCGTGCGTCCCGCTGCCATCGCGATCGACGAACATGCCCGGCACCCCATAGACGGGAATGCCGATCGCCCCCAGGAACACGCCGTCGGTCGCACCGGTCGACATGAACGGCGCCATCGGCACGCCGGGGAAGTGCTTCGCCGCCAGCTTGCGCGCCGGCTCGACGATCGCGGGATTCAACGGCGGCGGCACGGCGATCGGGCGGACCGGCTGGTTGGCGGTTACCGTCACGGCCGGCCCCGCCAGTCGTCGGAGCGTCGCCAGCGTACCGTCCACCGTCTCGCCGGGAAAGATGCGGCAGTTGACGTTGGCGGTGGCGCGCTGCGGCAATGCGTTTTCGGCATGGCCCGCCTTCAGCAATGTCGTGACGCAGGTGGTGCGCAGCGTCGAATGGAACGCCTTGTCCGCGCTGACGATCGCATCCGCCGCCTGGTCGGTCGGATCGGCGAGCAGACGGGTGATCGCGTTCGCCATCGGCGGCGCGCCCGTCCTGGCGGTGGCGGTGAAATAGGCGCGGGTCGTATCGGTGAAATGGACCGGGAATTCATACCCCTGCACCGCCTTCACCGCATCGGCCAGCTGGTAGATCGCATTGACCGGTACCGGTTGCGAACTGTGCCCGCCGGGATTGGTCGCCGTGAAGGTGTAGTTCTGCGCCGCCTTCTCCCCCACCTGCAACGCCAGCGCCTCGCGCCGGCCATCCGCACCCAGCCGGCCGCCGCCACCCTCGTTCAGCGCGAATTCGGCAGCAATCAGGCCCGGCCTGTTCTGCGCCAGCCACTGCGCGCCGTTCCACGCGAAGGTCGTCTCCTCGCCACAGGTCAGCGCCAGCTTGATCGTCCGCTTCGGGCGCGGGCCGGCGGTGCGCAGCCGGATCAGCGTATCCGACCAGATCGCCGCCTGCGCCTTGTCGTCGATCGTACCCCGGCCATAATAATAACCGTTCTCCTCGATCAGGGTGAACGGATCGCGCTCCCAGTCGGCCCGGTTCGCCTCGACCACGTCGAGATGCGCCAGCAGCAGCATCGGCTTCCTTGCCGGATCGCTGCCCGGCAGCGTCGCGACGATCCCGCCCTCCTTGGGATGCTCGGGCACCGAGAAAGACACGAGATCGGCATCGGCGAACCCCGCCGCCTTCAGCCGTGCGCCGATCTGCGCCGCCGCCTGTGTGCAACTGCCCGCCGACAGCGTCGTGTTCGTTTCGACCAGTTGCTTGTAGAGTTCGAAGAATGCCTTTTGATCGGCCCGATCCTGTGCCGCCACCGGCGTCGCGCCGCCCAGCACTGCGATGATCGCCACGCCCGCCATCGCCCTGATCCGCCGCATCGCCCTATCCCCCAAGTCGCTGACCGGGCAGTAAAGCCGGTCAAGGCACGCCACGCAACCGGCATCGACCGACGCCGGCTGGCGGACCGATCGGGGGCAGATCGAAACGGTGGTTGACCTCGTCAACGACTATCTACCCCCCGGCGGCAGCTCGTGCCCGATGCCCGCGTCGCCGCCGATATCGCCATCGATCGATCCGTCGATCATGTCGAGCGCGATGATGCCGGCCGGTGCCGCGCGGTATCCATCCGGATGCTTACCTATTTTTCACTTGGCGTGGGACAGATAACGGCGTCACATCGCGTATACGCACCACGCCCGCAATTTCAGGATCGGATCAGATCGATGACCAAGGTGGCCGACACGCCAGCGATTGATATTGCACTGGATCATCTGCAATCCGTGCTGGCCATCCTCGATCAGGCAGATCTGACCGTGGAAGCCGCCATGACCGATCATGTCATCCAGATGCTGAAGGCGACGCGTACTAGCCGGTAATCGGTGTCAGGGTCGCGGTCAGCAGCCGCTCCACCTTCACCAGCCCGTGATGCGTCAGTTGCACGGCATCGGGGCGCGCCGCATCGGACTGCGCCAGCCCATGCTGCCGCAACGCCTTCAGCCAGCGCAACACCATCCCCGGGCTCATTGCCAGTGCCTCGGCAATGTCGGCGATGGTCAGCGAGCGCCCCTCCGCCTCGGACAGATAGATCTGGATCAGGATCGCCCCGACATAATCGCCGAACAGATCCTCGCCCAGTTCCACCATCCGGCACGAATACAGATGCCGCATCTGGACCGCCGCCTTCCACATGTGCAGGGGCGACACGGCGAGCAGTGACGGTTCCTGCCAGAACAGGGTCGACACCAGATGCCCGGCATCGTCGAGGCGCGACACGAGCAGGTCCGCCTCGATCACGCTGCCGTCCGGCCGGTGGTAACGCTTGCGCAATTTCGTCGGGACGGCCCGGTCGACCAGCCCCTCCAGCATCTGCTGGCTTTTGGCGATATCCCCGGCGACGGTGATCGCCCGGTACGACTGGCCCACCAGATCGCTGCCCGGCCGCCGCACCATGTCGCAAAAGGCGGCGTCGACGCCGCGGATGATCCCCGTCCGGGTCGATACGCAATGGGCCGTAGGCATGATCGCTCCTTGATCCGGTGGGGCGGCACGGCCCACTGGACAGACTAGTTTGATCCGTATCAACCTTTTAGTGCCAAATCATCCATGATGGTAGTACGACGCGGCACCGGTCGTGATGTCCGCACATCCGGTTATTTGTCCGGGGTGGCGACCGGTCCGTGAAAGTCCGCCTCGACGATCGCCAGCCGCCAGCCGACGGGAACCGCATCGGCACCGGTATCGCCCGATTGCCTAGCGGTGCCGAGTTCGACGATCCGGCCGAACGCGTCGCGATCCGCAGTCGGCCCCGTCTGGGCGATCCGCAGGACGCTGCCGGTCGCCGCCGGAAAGGCGATCGTGGCATAGCCGAGTTGCCGCTCGGTCTCCCCCTTCCACACTTCCCTGCCATCGAGCGTCAGGCGCAGGGGATAGGCACGCGATCGCCAGCCGATCAGTTTCAGTTCGATCTCGTTCAGCGTCACGGGCCGGTCGAAACGGTATTCGATCCAGGCGGTATCGGGCTTGCCGTCGCTCGCCCAGCGCGACAGTTCGTTGTCGTCGATGGTCTTCGCCGCCTCGGCCGGATTGGACCCCGCGACGATGCCCGTCGGCACCATGGTAGCGCGGGTGATCCGGTAGGACGGCCCCGCCGGGGTCGGGCCGCGGGTCAGCAGGCCGGGCTGCGCCTCCTCGGCAAAGCTGCGCGACAGCCCGCCGTGAACCTTACCCGCCGCGACGGTGGGGATGACGAGCGTCGCGCCCTTCAGACCCGCCGCCGTGGCGGTAAGCCGGACCGGACCGCGCTGCGTGCCGGCACGCAGCAGGATACGGTTGATGCCCGCTTCCACCGGCAGCGTCTTCGACAGGATGTAGTTGTCCTCGCCACGTGCGGTGCCGGCGGTCGGCGTCGTGCCCGGAATGGCTTCGGCCTGCACCGCGACGGCGGCGCGGGGCTTGCCGGAACTGTCGCCCTGCGCGATCCCGCCGCGCCATTCGGCAGGGCCGGTCAGCGCGAAGGCGACCTTGTCGTTGGCGGTGGGCACGCGCCGTCCCCGGGCATCGACCACCTCGACATCGACCAGCGCGATGTCGGCGCCGTCCATCACGAAGCCGCGCGGGCCGGTACGCGGCACCAGCCGCAACGCGACCGGCGGCCCGGCGGTCTCCACGGCATGCCCGGACCGGCGGCCATCGCCCCCCGTCGCCACCGCGCGCAACGTGCCCGCCTGCCAGGCCACGCCCGGCCAGGTGAACAGGAACCCGGTCGACCGCTTCCCCGGCCCCAACGAGCGACCGTTGAGGAACAGGTCGATCGTCTCGCCATTGGAGACGACGCTGACGTCCTTCGTGGTGCCCGCGGGATAGGTCCAGTGGCCGATGATGTGGGTGGCGGGCGTCTCCGGATCGACCCAGCCGTTCCACATGACCTGGTGTGCGAAGAATCCCTCCTTGGGCAGCCGCACCGCGTCGACCTCGCCAGAGCGACGATAATTATTGTCGCCGCGATAATGGGTGTTGCTGTCCGACCAGATGATGTTGACGCCGCCCGAACTCACCCGTCGGCCGGTGCCGGGGCGGATACGGTAATAATCCCACCAGCGCCGCACATCCTCGATCGCGTGGCTGTCCTGATTGCGATTATAATCGGGCGCGTTCTTGTGGAAGGGCGGCGTGAATTCGTCCTGATACAGCCGGGCGCCCTCGTCGCGGCTATATTCCATCGCCCACATCGGGTGCTTCGCACTCTTGTTGATATAGAGCATCTCGCCGCCATATTCGGCGATCCTGCTGTCGAGCATCTCCCGCGATCCGATCGCACGGCCGCCATGCGGATCGTAGCGGTCGCGGATCGCCTTCATCTCGATCATGTGCGGCTCGCTGATGCTTTCGTTGCCGCTTTCATAGAACAGGATCGAGGGGTTGTTGTGGTTGTAGACGATCGCGCTCCGCATCTGCTCCTTGCGCTGTTCCCAACGGCGCCCCTCCACGTCGTGCTCGGCATCGCCCGCGGGCATCGCCTGCGGCATCCCGACCCGGTCGGCGGATTCGATATCCTGCTTGGACGGGGTGATGTGCATCCAGCGGACCATGTTGCCGCCGCTTTCCACCAGCATCGCATTGGAGAAATCGCTGATCCAGGGCGGGATCGACACGCCGACCGCCGGCCATTCGTTCGACGTGCGCTGGGCGTAGCCATGGACCTGCATCACCCGCCCGTTCAACTGGATCATGCCGTCGCCGAACCGCGTGCTGCGGAAGCCGGTCAGCGTGTCGACCGCGTCGATCGCCTTGCCGCCCTCGATCAGGCTGGTCGTCACCCGGTAGAGATAGCCATAGCCCCAACTCCAGAAATGCAGGTCCGACAGCCGTCCCGCCGCCGCCAGCACCCGCGTCTCGCCCGGCGCCAGCGTCACGGTGCCGCCGTCCAGCCGCCCGACCAACCGACCGTCGCGGTCGCGCACCTCGGCCCGGTAGGCCAGCGTGCGCGGGCGCACCTCCTCATTGCGGACCTGCGTTTCGGCATGGACGGTGGCGGCGCGACCGGCGATGTCGAACCCGTCCGCCCAGATATACTGGCCGGTGGTGCCCAGATCGGCGTACAGCGGCAGTGTCTGGTAGGTGCGCGGCGTCAGGTGGAGCCGGACGTTTCTGGTGATGCCGCCGTAATTGACGTTGAAGTTGCGGTCGTTCCACTGAAAGCCGCTGCCGCCGGCCCGCTCCTTGTAGCGCCAGTCATTGTCGACGCGTACCGCGATCAGGTTCTCGCCGGGCCGCAGCGCCGCCGAGATATCTGCGCCGAACGCCATCGCGCCGCTTTCCGACAGGATGACCGAGCGGCCGTTGACCCAAACCTCGGCGGCCTGCCGCACCCCCTCGAACTCCAGGAACGCCTTGCCCGTCGCGGCACCGCGCGGTAGCGTGATCCGCTTGCGATACCAGATGATGCCGGTCGACAGGTCCTTGATATCGCGCGCGAACGCCTCGCGCTCGTTGAACGCGTTGGGCAATGTCACCGTCTGCCAGCCGCGATCGTCGAAACCGGCCTGCGCCGCGCCTGCCGGATCGCCTGTCGTCATCCGCCAGTCGGGATTGAGGTTGAAGGTGCTGCGGCCCGAGGCGACGACGCGGGAGGCATCATGGGCGGATACCGCAGGCGTGCCCAGCGCGATGGCGGCAACCGCCATAAGGGAGCGCCGACGCATCATGCGCGACACGGCGGCAAGCGGCTTCGGGCACCGCCCGATCTGGGTCTTCAACATCCTGCCCGCTCCATCCCCATCCGACGATTTCCAGGAAGGTTCGGCAACTTCCGTTCCCTCCCGATTTCTCATCTGGCCTGAGCAGAGTGCACATGTTGGTCAGACATGGCAAGCCGGTGATACCGGATCGCTGTTCTAACAGCTTGTCTTGCCTCCATATCTCCTCTGCCCGAAAAGGCCCCATGATCCACGGCACCCAGAAATTGTACCAGCGCGTCGCCGAAGCACTGGCGGCGGCGATCGCGGCGGGGCGATATGCGGTGGGCACCCGCCTGCCGGCGGAACGTGATCTGGCCGTGGAGTTCGCGGTGAGCCGGCCGACGATCCGCGAGGCGATGATCGCACTGGAAATGCGCGGCATGGTCGAGGCGCGCAACAAATCCGGCGTTTATGTGATCGGCGACAAGGCCAGCGATGGGCGACTGAACGAACTGGATGTCGGCGCCTTCGAACTGATCGAGGCGCGAACCATGGTCGAGGGGGAGGCGGCGGCGCTGGCAGCGGTGGCGATCGACGAGGCGACGATCGGCAAACTTCGCGAACTGCTGGACGCGATGACCATCGAGGCGGACCAGCGCGACAAGGTCGATGTCGACCGCGACTTCCATCTGCTCGTCGCGGCCGCCTCCGGCAACAGCCTCGTCAGGTCGATGATCGAATCACTCTGGGACATCCGGGAGAGTTCGCCGATGTGCGTCCACATGTTCGCCCAGGCACGGCGCAACGGCGTCGCCCCACGGGTCGGGGAACACCGTGCCATCGTCGATGCACTGGCCGCCCGCGACAGCAAGGCGGCCCGCCATGCGATGCGCAGTCATCTGATGCGCGTGACCGAGGACCTGCTGGAAGCGACGAGGCTGGAACTGATCCAGCGCGCCGAAGCCGATTACGATGCGCGGCGCAGCCACATCAATCGGCGGACCGGCGCCTGATGGCCGCAGCCTGTCGAAGGCCGATGGCGAAAGTCATGGGAACGCGACCCGCTGCGCCGCTACCCGTTGTCTCCGCCCGTTATCCCTGCCCGTTGCCGATCGCCCGATCCATCATCTGACATGGCACGTTCTGCTGTCCCATCGGTTGAAAGCGACTGTAGGAGAACAGCCGTGCCGTCGGACCGTATCGTAGCAGTGGGCTTCCTGACCCAGAGTGATCTGAAACTTCTGGGTCAGGGTTTCGATCGCCTGTTCCCGGTGACCGACGATGCGACATTCGACGATCTCCTGAAACAGCTGGAAGGGATCACGGGCGTTCCGACCGACGAGAATGCCGGTAAAGCGGCCGGAAAATGACACGTCTTCCCGGCGTCCGATATGGATCGCCGACACCGACGATGCCGTGCGCCCGCCTTGGCAACGACTGCCACCGTCCTTCCGGTCGATAACTTCCGGCCCTCAAGCAGCGCGTGACGACGGTCGGCCCTGCTGTTGCCGATCCGTGATCCATCGCATGAATGGCGCGGGCTGCATCGGCCGGGCAAACCAGAAACCCTGCGCTTCCTCACAGCCGAAACCGGTCAGCACGGCGGCGGCTTCCGCCGTTTCGATGCCTTCCGCCACGACCCTGAAACCCAGTTTATGTGCCAGCCCGATCATCGTCTCGACCAGCACGAAGTCCGGTCCGGTCGCACCCGTCAGGTTGCGGATGAAGGCCTGATCGATCTTCACGACCCGCGCGGGCAGACGCTGGAGATAGGCGAGGCTGCTGTGCCCGGTACCGAAATCATCGATCGCGAGGCAGATGCCCGCCGCCGCCAGTTCGTGGAGCATGGCGAGCGCCCGGTCTGGCTGGGCCATGATCGCGCTTTCCGTCAGTTCGATTTCCAGCCGGTCGGAACGCAGCCCCCGCTTCAGGAGGCCAAGCTGGATGCGCTCGATCAGATCGTCCTCGCTGAAATTGGCTGCGGAGATGTTGACGGACACCGCGATATCGCAATCGGGCCATTCGGCCAGTTGGGTCATGGCGGCGTCAAGCACCCACTGCGTCGTCGGCCGGGCCAGCGAGGTCTGTTCGATGATCGGAATGAATTCGCCCGGAGATATCTCGCCCAGACGGGGGTGACGCCAGCGCAGCAGCGCCTCTGCGCCGATGCAGCGCCCCGTCGCCAGTTCGATCCGCGGCTGATACTCCAGCCGAAGCTGATCGCCCGCGTCCAGCGCCGCGCCGAAATCGCGCAACAATGCGTATTGGCGGCGATGCGCGATGTCGTTCGATGGGGAATAGAGCGCGATCGCGCCGTCGACGCTGCGCGCATCCTGGGCGGCGCTGGCGGCCCCGCGCAACACGTCGTCCGCCGACACGTCGCCGAGGGTGAACGGGCGTAATCCGATCGCGACGTTCGTGACGAAGCGGACCGACGACGATGCCCGGATCGCCGCGAAACCGGCGCGCAGTTCCTCCTGGTACGCGGCATGCTCGACGCCGGGGGGCGACAGGAACGCGAACTGTGCGGCCCCGACATGATAGGCGGGACGCGCCGATCCCAACGCGTTGCGCAACGCCCGTGATGCCTCGCGAATCATCTCGTCGACGCGCGCACCGCCCATCGCCCGGGCGATACGGCTGATCTGGTCGTCACGCGCCAGATCGACGACGACCGCCAGCCGTGACTCGCCCGGACGATCCCGGGCGAGATCGATCAGATCATCGTGGAACTGGCTTCTCGTCGGCAGGCCGCTGACGGGATCGATCCGTCCGAAGGCATGTTGCAGTTCGATCTGCGCCATGACCATCGCCGCCAGATCGACCAGCGCCGCCAGTTCGGCCGGAGACGCCCGTCGCGGTGCCATCCCCAGCACGCACAGCGCGCCCAGCCCATGCCCATCGCGGGTGACCAGAGGCGCCCCGGCATAGAAGCGGGTCCCCGCCCGCCCCAGCACGCTGTCGGCATAATATGGGTCCGCCTGAAAATCCTCGATCACCAACGGCTGCGTCGTCGCCGCCACCTGCGCGCAGGGCGCCGTGTCGCGAGGAATGCTCCAGTGATCGATCCCGACCCGTGACTTGAACCATTGGCGGTCGCGGTCGGTCAACGAGACGGCCGCCACCGGCAGGCCGAATATCTGGCTGGCCATCCGCGTGATGCGATCGAAGCTCTCGCTGGGCGAGGTGTCGAGCAGCGAGAGCTGGTACAACGCGTCCAGTCGAACTTCCTCGCGATGATCGCAGACTGAATAACTCATCATTCGAGAAGTAATTTCAATATCTTAATGGTTGGTAAGACCGACCGTTGAAATCGCCTGCCCGCCCGGTGCCGATCCGGCCGGCCGGCCGATGTACCTGCGTGGCCCGGAGCCCATGCTGCGGGTGGCGATCCGACGCCCCATGCGCGCCTATGCGCTTGCTGACGGCGAATCGCGGCAAGACAGACCTCTACAGGGCCTCGCCGGCAGGATTCCGCCGACGCCTTCCCCCGTTCGGTCGCGACGATGGGGAACCGCTACGGCCTCTGCACCGTACCATCGGAGGATCATGGGAGCATTCGCGTTTGGACGTCGTCACCCTTTGCCTGTTTCTGCTGCTCGCCGTCGTCGTCAGCGGCATTCTGTCCCGCCTCCTGCCGTCCGCGCTGCCGCGACCATTGGTGCAGATCGCGCTGGGGGCGGTGATCGGCACCGCGGCGGGAACCCGGGTCGAACTCGATCCCGAACTCTTCTTCCTGCTGCTGGTCCCGCCGCTGCTGTTCCTCGACGGCTGGCGCATCCCCAAGGACGAACTGTTCCGCGACGGCAAGGCGGTGCTGGGCCTCGCGCTGGGACTCGTGTTCCTGACCGTGCTGGGTCTTGGCCTGTTCGTCCACTGGCTGATCCCGACGATGCCGCTGGCGGTGTCGTTCGCCCTGGCGGCGGTCGTGTCGCCGACCGATCCGATCGCGGTGGGCGCCGTGGCGCAGAAGGTGCCGATCCCCAAGCGCATGATGCATATCCTGGAGGGGGAGTCGCTGCTGAACGATGCCTCCGGACTGGTCTGCCTGCGTTTCGCGATCGCGGCGGCATTGAGCGGCACCTTCTCGCTGGCCACCGCGGCGGGCACCTTCGTATGGATGGCCCTGGCGGGCGTGGCGATCGGTGGCGCGGTGACGTGGCTCGCTATCAGCGGCAAGGCGCTGTTCGCCCGGCATTTCGGCGACGATCAGGGGTCCAGCATCCTTGTCAGCCTGTTGTTGCCGTTCGGCGCCTATCTGGCCGCCGAGCACCTCCACGCATCGGGGGTGCTGGCCGCGGCGGCAGCGGGTATCGCCATGACGTTCGCCGGCAGCGGGGCCGCGGTCGGCGCCTCCACCCGCATCCGTCAGCGGGCGGTGTGGGACATGCTCCAGTTCACTCTGAACGGCGTCATCTTCGTGTTGCTGGGGGAGCAATTGCCCGGCCTGCTCATCGGCGCGCGGGCGGCGGTCGCCGGCACGGGGCACGAGGGCGCCGGATGGCTGGCCGTCTATGTCATCGCGATCGTCGCCGTGCTGGCGGCCCTGCGCTTCGGCTGGGTCTGGCTGTCGTTGCAACTCACGCTGTTCCGGGCGCGGCGCAGGGGCGGTGCCGATCCGGGCAGTCCCCCGCGACGCATCATCGGCGCGATGTCGGTGGCGGGGGCACGCGGGGCGATCACGCTGGCCGCCGCCCTCACCCTGCCGCTGACGCTGTCCGACGGCACGCCCTTTCCGGCGCGCGATCTGGTGATCCTGCTGGCCTCGGGAGTGATACTGGCATCGCTCGTCATCGCCTCGATCGGATTGCCGTTGCTGCTTCGGGGGTTGCGACTGCCGGTCGATGAGGGCGCGGCGGGCGAGCGCGACCATGCCCGGATCGTGACGGCCAAGGCGGCGATCGCGGAGATCGAACGCGTCCAGCACGACCTCGCGGCGAACAGCGACGAGGCCGATCGTTACACCGATATCGCGGCAAGGCTGATGGCGCAGTATCGCGAGCGGATCGAAAGCCTCGGCGCCGACGAGGAACGACGGATCGAAGAGGACAGGAATCGGGGCATCGACCGGGAACTGCGCCTCGCGGCGATACGGGCGGAACGGCAATCGCTGTTCGCGATGGCCGAGCGACGGGAGATCGGCCTTACCCTGGCGGAACAGCTCGGCCGCGAACTCGATCTGAGCGACGCCCGCCTCACCCGCCTGGGCGGCTAGGCGCGAGGGGGCGGAGCATGGATCGATCTGGTCCGCACCACGCTCTGGTACCGAAGGAGACGACGATGAAGGCGATGACATTGCATGCCCCGGCGGGTCTGGACAATCTGCGCTTCGGCAAGCGGGCCGATCCGGGCGAGCCGGGGCCGGGCATGATCCGGGTCGCGCTGCACGGCAGTTCGCTCAATTTCCACGATCTCGGGGTGGTCATGGGCAAGATGCCCAGCGCGGACGGTCGCGTGCCGCTCGCCGATGGTGCCGGTATCGTGGAAAGCGTCGGCGCGGGCGTGTCGGAATTTGTCGCGGGCGATCATGTCGTATCCTGTTTTTTCCCCGACTGGCTCGATGGCCCGCCGACGATCGCGGATTTCAGCCGCACGCCGGGTGACGGCATCGATGGCTTCGCGCAGGAATATGTCGTGCTGCCGGCGACCGCGTTCACCAGCGCGCCCAGGGGTTATGACGCGGTCGAGGCGGCGACGATCACCACCGCCGGATTGACCGCCTGGCGCGCGCTGGTCGTCGATGGCAAGCTGAAGGCCGGCGATACCGTGTTGCTACTGGGCACCGGCGGCGTCTCGATCTGGGCGTTGCAGATCGCCAAGGCGATGGGGGCGATCTTGGCGATCACCTCGTCGTCGGATGCGAAGCTGGAACGGGCCCGGACGCTGGGCGCCGACTTCCCGGTGAATTACGGACGTGAACAGGCATGGGGACGACAAGTGGCCGACTGGACCGGTGGCCGGGGCGTGGACCATGTCGTCGAGGTGGGCGGGCCAGCGACCCTCGCCCAGTCGATCGAGGCGGTGCGCGTGGGCGGGCATATCTCCCTGATCGGCGTGTTGACCGGCCGGGGTGGCGAGGTGCCGACCGCCGCCCTGATGGCGAAGCAGGCGCGGTTGCAGGGGCTGATCGTCGGCAGCCGCCGCGAGCAGCAGGATTTCGTCCGGGCGCTGGAAGCCACGTCGATCCGGCCCGTCGTCGATCGCCGTTTCCCGCTCGAAAAGCTTGCCGAGGCCTTCGCGTTCGAGGCGGGCGGCGGCCATTTCGGCAAGATCGGGATCGAATGGTAGGAACCTATCGCCTTTGTGCGGTGGTAAAGTGGCCGGTGAACGTTGCGGCTTCCACGGACAGCTTATGCAGCATCGCCTTTAGCGCCAGACTGCTTTTCCGCACCTGATCGAGCGAGACGGTGTTGTCGTTGACCGAGACGATGATCTCCCGGCTCGCTTCCGTCAGTGCCTGGCTGCGATCGCCGACCGCCGCGATGCGACCGTTGAGGTTTTCGATCGAGGCAGTCTGGCCCCGCGACATCGCCGCGACCCGGCCGGCGCCGTCGTCCATCTCGGCGATCAGCGACCCCAGGCTTTCCGTGCTGGTGACGATGGACCGAATCTGCCGCTGGACGTTCTCGATCGCGGTGCGCACGTCATTGGCGTTCTCGCCGGTGCGCCCCGACAGCGACTTGATCTCGGCGGCCACCACGGCGAACCCAGCGCCAGCCGGCCCGGCCCGCGCCGCCTCGATCGTGGCGTTCAGGGCCAGCAAGTTGGTCTGCTTGCTGATCGAACCGATGACGTCGGCGATCTGTTCGATGCTGCTGGCCTGCGCCTGCGACAGCGCGACGTTCTCGTTCGCCTTGCGGGCATGGACGCTGATCGATCGGGCGGCACTGCTCGTCCCTGCCGCTTCGCGGTCGATCTCGTCGAAGGCGCGGGCGAGCGAATGGGTTTCCTGCCCCGCCTCGTGCATCTCGGTGGCGAACAACTGCGCCACGGTGTCCAGTTCGGCCGCAAGCCGCCGGTTGCCGTCGATCAGGCCGGCCAGATCGCTGGCGTTGCATTCCAACTGATCCATCGCCTGCTGCGCATCGCGGATGGTGCCGGCAACCTGCCGCTCGAAAGCATCGGCCAGCGACCTGAGGGTCGCGCGGCGTTCCTCCTCGCCCTGCCGTTCCACCGATGCGATCACCTGCGCCTGACGCTGTTCCTCCTGCTCCGCCTGCCGGCGCAGTGCCGTGGTCTGGGTTTCCAGCTCGCGGGCCTTGTGACGCTGCGCCTGGAAGCCGGCCAGCGCGGTCACGACATGGCCCAGTTCGTCACCACGCCGGAACGCATCCAGATCGATGGCCCGGTTGTTCATCACCGCATCGGTTGCAGTGGCGATATCGGTGATCGATGCCACAGTGGAACGCCCGATGACATAGGCCATGAGCAGCCCGACCGCCGCCGTCACGGCAAAGGCGAACAACAGGATGGCCAGGGTCAGCCTGGTCGCGAACAATGCACCGGCCGCGCTGTCTGTGGCCCGGGTGACCCCCGTTGCGGTGATCTGCCGGATACGCATCTCGACCTTGCGGGCATTGGCACGGAACGGCTGGATCATCGTCGCGGTGCTGGCGAAATCGATCTCCAGCATCGATGTCAGCACCTCGACGGTTTCGACATAGCGATCGATATCGGCGATCAGGCGGGCCAGTTCGCTTTGTGCCGGGTGACGGCGGCGATAGTCGACGACGGCGACCCGGACATCGCGCAGTTCGTCGCGCACCGCCTGCGTCTGTTCGCCGATCGGCGTCGCAGGCGCGGCGGCGCGGGTCACCAGCAGGTGATACACGTCCGAATTCGCGCTTTCGAACTTGCGGGCCGCGGCGTTCAGCTGGGCGATGTCCCGCATGTCGTCGTTGACGATCTTCGACACGCTGTGGCCGGCGACCAGCAGGGCCGCCGTGCTCGTCGCGGCCATGACGACGAACAGTACCAGCATGATGACCGGCGTGGCGGCGACCTTCAGGGCGATCGAGCGGTCGGACAGCCGCAAGCGGCTACCCAGCCGCCGGGATAGCGCATCCAGCATGTCAGATCGCGAACCGCAGACCGATCCGGATGCGCCGATCGGCCGGAATGGGGGAAACCGCCGCTCCACCAGTCAGCGTCATGTTTTCGCCGGCACCGAAGACCTCGATCCCGGGAGCAAGCGAGAAACCCGCCCGCAGATCGACCGCCATCGCATCATCGACCGGATAGAGCGACAGTTCGGAGGCGGACGAGAAGGCGAACTGACGGGTGCCGGAGGTATATCGGGCCACGCCGGACAGTGACAGCCGTCCGACCGTATAGCCCAACGTGATGTTGGCCTTGTGCACCGGGGTGGTCGATCGGGGCGAGAGGGCATAGGGGATGGGTATCGTGAGGGAGGCCAATTGCTCGTCCGTGCGCGTCCAGGTGTAATTGCCACGCCATGTCAGGCCACCGGTCATGCCAGAGACGGACAATTCCGTACCATAGGTCGTGTAGTCGCCGATCGCCGCGAACCGCGCCACCAGCGAGGGAAGCGGGGTCAAGAACAATTCGGTCCGCACACCGTCGCCCGGCGAGGCGATCGCACCGTCCGTTCGTGTGACGAATGCCGTCAGTTCCAGTTGTGCCGGGCCGACCATACGCACGTACCCGACCTCGCCGCTCCACATGCTGGCCGGGTCGATACGCGCCGACCCGACCGCAAAGACGGGAACGGGCAATGGCGTGATGATCTGCAGCCTCGTGCCGAAATTGACCAGCGACGGCAGTTGATAACCATGGCCGCCATTGATCCGCAGCGAACCTTGCTCGTCGAGGCGAACCAGCAGCGCGGCGTTGAAGCTGAACCTGGTGAACGCCCGATCGAACGCGCGCGGATCGTCATAGGCGGGTTGAACGATCGCACCGCCCTGATGCAACCACAGGCGATCGAGCCGTCCCGCCACCGTCAGCGACAGGCGATCGTCGGGATGCAAATCCAGCATCGCGTTCGCCGACGCCACGTCATAGGAGATCCGTTCCGCGAACTGCTGCGCCGAACGCAGCCGGTTGTTGCGGTACTCGGCGCCGAGGCGCAGTGTGTCGCTAGTACCCAGCCGGACCAACGTCGACGCCTGGGTGACGATGATCCGGTTTTTCAGGATGACGGGAATACCGGCATCGGCCGTCGTGCCGATGCCATATCGTACGTCCAGCCAGTTGACGTACCCGTTCAGCGTGATCCCGCCCCATCCCGTGTCACGGGTCGCGGTGGCATGGACATTGTCGTTGCGGTAACGCTGGTTGGACAGCAACTGGCTCGGCAGATACTCGATCTGTTGATTGGTGGCATGGCCACCGCCCACCGTCATCCCTAGTCCGTCGAACGAACCGATGACCTCGCCCGATATCTGACCGCTGTCGGTATCGACCACCATCGGAGGTCGCAACAGAGGCGCGGGGATGCGGCGTTCGTTTTCGCTGGCATGGCCCCCCGCCACCTTAAGACCGATCTTCGGCGTGACGGGCAGCATCACCGATCCCGCCAGCCTGCCGATACCGTAATTGCCCCATTCCGCCGTGGCCGTCGCAGCAGGTGAATTACCGACGCGGCGGGTAATGATGTTGACGACCCCGCTGGCGGCGTTGAATCCGAACAGCGCGTTGGCGGGTCCCCGCACCAGCTCGATCTGCTGGATCTCGTCGAGTTGCACGCCGAGCAGGTTCCAGTCGGTCATCCCGTAATGGTCGAGATAGACCTGCCGGCCATCGACCAGCACGAGCAACCGGGCATTGTAGGTCTGCGCACCGCCGCGCACCGCGACGTCGCGTTGACCGGCCGTCCACTGGTTCACGTCGATCCCGGCATAGGTCTTCAGCAGCCCCGGCACGTCGCGCGCTGGCGAACGCGCGATCTCCGCCTGCGTGATGATGATCGTCGAGGCGGGCAGTTCGGATGCGCGTTGCGGCTTGCCGGTGACGCTGGTCGTCACCGGTTCGCCGATCGCATCCTGCAACGCCTGATAGTCAATCGATTGCGCGACCGCAGCCGGTGCTACGGCGGTGGCACCGGCGAGCACGACGGCACGGAACGCGCTTTTTCGCAAGGACGCGGGCATCAGATTTCCTTGACCAGCATCAGGAATGCCGATCCGAACCGGATATTGGCCGCCCGCGCGGCGGCACGGCTGACGGTGATCTGCACCTTGGGACTGGTGGCGATGCCGACCACGCAATGGCCCGCCTGCACGCAGGCGGGGTCCGATGAGATGGTCAGCACCGACGAGCGCGCGGCCGCCGCTGATATGTCGCCTTGCTCGCCGCGCAGGCCGGCCGTCACGAATGCGACCTGATATCCCGTCAGGTTCCCCATCGATCCGATGGGCACGCGCCGCGTCTTGAGCGTGCCCCGGCCGGCGGCGATCCCCGACCCCGTCATTCGCTCGATCGCGTCCGCCTCCGCTTCCGATGCCTCGTTGCCGGGGGCGAACAGGATAGCTGCCGGGACAGCTCCGGCACGGGCAGGCTGCACGAACGACACGACCCGTGCCGCGATCGGTACGTTAAGACCAGCCGACGTCGGCGTCGCCCATCCCAACACTGCCAATCCACATGCCAACCTGCCTGAATGCAACGGAACACCCCTATCAATCTGCGAGGTTTCTTAGGGGATTGCCACTATCCAACTGGTTAACGCGACCCGCGAAACACAGTCGCCAACGCTGAATCTATCACGCGGACAAACGGTAACCCCTTGGGCCGTCGGCATCGCTTGCGCTGCCACCCGGGGGGGTTGGGATGGTGCTGGTGCTGGCAGGAGTGATCGGCATATTGCGGGTGCGCGGGGCATCCTGAATCCGTCGCCGCGACAGCGCCCGCCCCTACCAGACGAACGCGACGGACAGCGTCGCATGGGGTACGATGCGCGCCGTCGTGCCGCCGGGCGAATCGAGCCGGCGCAACCGGTCGTCGCGGATCAGGGCGAGCATCGCGGCCTGAAGCGTCGCCCTCACCCCACCGAGTCGAAGCGGCCGGTCGAGCGTGACCCCGCCACTACCATATATCCGGTCGCCGCTGCCGGCGGCGTAGAAACCATGCCAGCCGATGCCGACGGTGACCGGCAGGCCCAGCCTCGTCGCATCCTCGCCATCGGACAGCGCGACCGACGGCGCGATTCCCAGGATCGTGTAGAACCCCCCCTCACCTTTCGTTCGCCGTGTGATCGCGACACGCGGCCGGAGTCGCCCGATCCCGCCATCGGTCGCATGAAGAAACGTCAGGCTGGCCTCGTGGCTCGTCGGTGCGACGCCGTTCGGGCTGGTCTTGATCGCATAGGTGACGGCCGCATCGACACCATTGGCCGGCCGCCAGGCAAGGCCGATCAGGTTGTTGCTCTCATACCAGGCGCGCGGACCCGCCCGCTCGTCGCGACGTGGCGCATGGAAGCCGTTCGAACTCTGGCCCATCAGGAACACCGTTCCGCGTCGTGCCGCGTCACGGTGCATCACGACCACGCCGCCGACCGCCACATGGACGGGTATACGCCCCAGCCCCGCGTCGTCATCGTCATAGGCACCGCGCGCATAATCGCCGTTGCGCCCGTCGACCGACAGGATCGGATGGACCCCGGCATCGTCCACATCGATCCGCGTCAGCGTCGCATCCTCGGTGTCGGCAAACGGAACCGTCTGTGCCGGTGCCGCGGTCGCACCGGTCAGCGCGGCGATCAGAAAAAGGACGCCCTTGCCCGGATCGCTCACGATGTTGGACGAACGAGCCACACCGTGTCACCGGCATCGTCGACCACGAAGATCGCCCCGTCGTCTCGCGTCTGGATACTGACCGGGCGGCCATAGACGTCGCCTTTCTTGGCATCGGCCACGAAGCCGGTCAGGAAAGGCTGTGGTGCCGCGGTCGGCCGCCCTGCGGCGAACGGCACCGCCAGTACGTCATAACCGCTGAAGCTCGACCGGTTCCACGAGCCATGCCGCGCGACGAAGGCCGTCTGCGGACCCGCCTTGGAAAAGGCAAGCCCCAGTGCAGCACTGTGCGGCCCGACCGCCACGTCGGGCAACAACGTGGTCGGCAGCAGATCGCGACGGTCGTTGGCGTGGCGGGGATCCTGCTTGCCGTAATAGCTGTAGGGCCAGCCATAGAATCCGCCCTCGCGCACCCCCACCAGATAATCGGGGGCGATGTCGTCGCCGATCTCGTCACGCTCGTTGACGGCGGCCCACAACGTCCCGCTATCCTGCGCCCAGGCCATGCCGACCGGATTGCGCAGGCCGGAGGCGTAGAGCCGTTCCCGACCCGTCGCGAGATCGACCGCCAGGATGGCGGCACGGCGCTTCTCCTCGTCCATGCCATGTTCGCCGACATTGGATGCCGAGCCGACCGACACGTACAGCGTCCTCCCATCCAGACCCAACAACAGGTTTCGCGTCCAGTGGTTGTTGTAACCGCCCGCCGGCAGCGCGATCAGCGGCCGGGGCGCATCGGCGATCCGCGTCTGTCCGGGGCGATAGGGAAAGCTCACCACCCCGTCGGTATTGGCGACGTACAGGCGACCGTTCGCATATTGGATACCGAAAGGCTGGTTCAGCCCCTCGCGCAGCACGAAACGCTGCTCGGCGACGCCATCGTGGTTCGCATCGCGCAACAGGGTCAGGCGATTGGCGCTGTATCCCGTCGTCTTCGACAGCGCCTGTCCGCGTTGTACCTCGGGGTCCGCATCCAGCTTGGGTTTGGTGCGGGCTTCCGCGACGATCACGTCGCCATTGGGCATCAGCAGCGCCTGACGGGGATAGTCCAGTCCGCCGGCGAACCTCACCACCTCATACCCGCGCGGCGCCACCGGCTTGCGCCCCTCGGGCCAGCCGATCGTGCGGGGATGGTTGACCACCGACCCGGTGGCATAGGGTTCGGGCTGCGTCCCCAGTCCGATCACCTTCGCGGAGGTTTGCGCCTGCGCCGTCCCACCAGACATGGCCGAGGCGAGAATCAGGCTGGCGAATACGGCGTTGGTCATGACGGCTCCCGACTTGCTGGGACGAGAACAATCCGAACTGGCCGTTTATCCTCGGGGCCAAAGCATTATTTCCGGCTTATGTCGCTATCACAGGTATTTACGTCGATGGCACGGCGGAGCGTCAGGACAGCACCACGTTCCGCCCCGCCCAGTCGTCGACGGCAAGCGCATCGATCTGCCGCACGATCCCACGAGTCATCGCCCGCGGCACGACCACGTGGAAGCCGCGCGCCAATAATCCCTCCACCGCCCAGCGCACGCAGAAATCGGCCGCGACGCCCGTCACGATCACCTCGTCGACGCCGCGCGTCTTCAGGTCGGCGAAGAAGCGGTCGCGCGGTATCGCCGGTCGATCGGGCGCACGGACATCATCGATCGTCACGTGCGGTTCCTCCCACATCGCGAACACGCCCTTTTCCAAGCGGTAGAGCGGCACGGCCGGATCGATCGCCGCCGGGTCGAGCGCCGATCGCCACCCGGCGCTGCCGCGCACGCAATGCAACGGAAACTGCGCCGCCTCCCCCGATGAGGGATAGGTTGCGGCATCATGCGTGTCGAAGGTCATCAACACGCCGTCGATATCGCCCGGATCGAGCGCGGCCAGCCAGTCGTTCATCGGCCCGACCAGCGTTTCGGCGCCCGCCACGTACAGCGCGCCGTCAGGCAGCATGAAATCCCGTTGCGCATCCACCACGATCACGAACCTGCCGGTCATCTTCCCATCCTCCGTATCCGCAACACCCGACATAAAGGCGAAACGCCTGTCATCGGGCGATCGCCCACGCGGGCGAAGCCTCGAGTCCATGATATCGGGCGATGCATACATCGTTGCCATCGACAATAATTCTACTTGGCCCGAACCGCCATGCGACGGCAGTATGGCCGATATGGCACCAATATCATCCATTCTGATGCTGACAGCCGCGTTGAGCGGCTTGGCGACCACCGAAATCTCACAGTCCGCCCGGCATGCGCAAGACCCGGCACCGATGGGCGAAGATAGCCCGGCTACGCGCTTCACGCTCGCCAACGGGTTACGGGTGGTGGTGCAACCCGACCGGCGGGTGCCGATCGTCTCTGTGGTGCGGCAGCGGAGTGACGCGCCTTATGGCCGGGATCAGGCGACCTGCGTGCCATTAGCGTAGAGCGGGCACGACAGTGGTTCCGCGATTTCTACGGCCCCGCGAACGCCACGCTGATCGTTACCGGCGCCTTCACGCGCACCGGATACCGGTATCTAACGCCCTCCACCACGCCGGGCAACGTCATCCTCGCGCAGCCGCGCGACGGCTATAACGTCTACGGCTTCTATACCCAACCGATCGTCTCTTGAGCCGATGACCCCGGTGTGGGTCATCGGCAATGCCTGCACAAACGGCTGGCGCCGATGGCCTGGTCACCGACGCCAGATCGGCCAATCACCTTGTCGATCTCGATATCGTCCATCAGATACCGGCGAACCGACGAGTGTTGGCGTGGCGGCCCGATCGGGCGGGTATGACAATCAGAACAGCTTGCGGATACCCACCCGGATCGACCGGCCGACCGGATCGATGAAGGCGGGCTGGAACCGGTTGGGTACCGCCCCTGTCCGGTCGGTCACGTCGATGCGGTCGTTCAACAGGTTTTCGACCGTCAACTGCATCGACAGGCGTTTCGTCCACGGCCGCGCGACCAGCTTCTCGATATCGATCTGGCTGTAGAGCACGATCCAGGTCCTTCCCGAGAAACTCAGGTCGGAGGCGGCAAGATCGCTCCTGATCCGCGTCGGCCCTTGCAGGCGCGAAAAGGTGCCGAGATTGAACGGACCCATGTTGCCGCCGATATGGGCCTCCACCTCCCAGCGCGGCCGGCCGCCGGTGCCGTTCAGCGTCTCGCCGTCCAGCAGGTCGAGCGGTGCGAGGCCGGGGCGCAATGTCACCACATTGTCCAGCCGTATCGACGTCGTCACCGAGGCGAAGATGCTGGGCCGGGGCTTGGGCGGCGCGGGGGGCGGCGTCGGCACGGTCGCCGACAGCCCGGCCGGCGGGGCGGGCGGCGGCGGTGGCGTCGGCCCAATCTGCAGGTACAGGCTGGTCGTCAGCCGCAGCTTGCGCTCGCGCTCGCGGTCGATGTTGACCGAACGCAGATCGACCTGCGTCAGCACGCCCCCGGCATCGCGCACGAACCGGTCGGGAAAGGCGCGCTGCACGGCCGGTGTCGCCGCCCCCAGCATCACTGCCTGATTACGGATGCGCGTGTCGAGATAATCGATGCCCAAGCGCAGGTCCTTGCCCTTGAGCGGCGTGACCGCGATGCCCAGCGTCGTCACCCGCCGCCGCTCGGGTGCCAGTGCGGCATTGCCGCCGGCCACCGTCGTCACCAGCACGCTGTTCCCGGTCGCGAAGTCGAAGAACGGGATGTTGGGGGCCGCCAGCGTCGGATCGGTCAGTAGCGAGATCGCGGGGGCCGCCTGCGTCTCGTTGACCGAGGCGTTGAACTGGACCGGCCGCATCGGCGCCCAGTTCATCCCATAGTTCAGGTTCAGCAACTTGCCGAAATCCGACACGTCCGACAGGCCGATCATCCCGTTCGCGCTCAGTTGGCCCAGGCGGGTCAGGAACTGCCCGTCGGGGCGGGCGATCGGCAGCGTCGCGTTGATGCTGCCACCCCGGGTCGTCCGTGTCAGGTCGACGCGCGTATCGGCGATCGCGGACTGGAACCCGCTGCTCGACGACCGGGCATAGTCCGCCGTCAGCGTCACCTGCGCGGGGCCGGCGGGCAGGCGCAGTGTGGGGCCGGTCGCCACCACCTTGCTCACCACGGTACCGGTCACCGTACGGCTGCGATTGGCGATCAGCACCGCCTGTGCGGGATCGATCGGTGCCAGCGGATTTCCGCCCGCCACCACCGCATCCTGCAACGGATCGACCGCGATCCCCTGGTCCGACACGGCCACCCCGCGCACCCGGTCGTAATTGGTCGTGGTGTTCCACGTCCACCGCCCGATGCCGCCCTGCAGGGTACCGCCGGCATGGAGGTTCAGGCTGGTGTTGCGCTGGCGCAGGACGGTATCGGGCAGATAGCGATAGAGCAGCACGTCATCGGCGAACGGCAACGCCGGATTGTCCCCCGGCACCGTCAGCAGCACCGGCGCCAAGCCGTTGCGCCCGACGCTGCGCTGCGCCTCCATCGACAGGTTGAGCGATCCGTCGAGGGAGCGGCCGATCGGCGATCCGATCGTCGCGTCCACGGTCACCCGGTCGCTGCGTGGCTGCAACCAGCGCCAGGGCCCCAGATCGGTGACCGCCGGCCGGTTGGCCGTCGCAAGGTAGCCGGCCAGCGCCCCACGCGCCGCCGGATCGGTGGGTACCGCCGCGACCGGTACCGTCACCCCCGCCAGCGCATCCAGCCGCGGATCGAGGCTGGCGCCGTTGATGCCGGTGACGTTGCCCTGCACGGCATACAGCACCGCCGGATCGGGGAGGATGCGGCGCTGCGTCTGTTCGACCGGGTTGATGCGCAGATGCGACACCGACAGCGAGGCGCGACGCGGCCCGTCGATCCGCGTCGCGGTCATCTCGGCGTAATTGGTCTCGCCGCCACCCTCGGTGGCGGTGCCAGGCAGCAGCTGCACCGTTACCGCGCGAAACTGCTTCTTGGTGATGAAATTGAGGATGCGCACGGTCGGCGCGAACCCGAAACGCGCCGCCTCCGCCTCCGGCAGCACCTCGGTCCGCTCGATCGCCTCGGGCGGGATCGACTGCAGCTCCTGATAGCCGGAAATGCGCCGTCCATTCAGCAGCAGCACCGGCTCGCCGCCAGTCGCCGACGTCGTCAGCGGCTTCAGCCGCTCGATCAGCTCCTTCATGCTGACCGCGCCCAGCGCATGGATCGCATCCGGGTTCAGCACGGCGACCGGTTCGATCTCGCCGATCGCAGAGCCTGCCATGCGCTTGCCCATGACGAGGATGTCAGCATCGTTCGCCATCGGTATCGCGACCTGCCCGCCAGCATCCGCCGTGGCCGTCCCTGCCTGCATCGTGGCGGCGGACAGACAGGCGAAAATCCCGATCACCATTCCCGCGCTCCATCGATACGGCCGGAACGACACCGCCCGGCCCGGACTGCCTGTACGGAATTTGTGGCGACTTTTTGACGGAAATGGCGATCGAACCACTGTATCTTATTTTTTACATTTGATGACCGATGACGGTGCAAGAACTAGTAAAATATTGGATAACTGCTGACCTATTGGCAAACTTGCATCCGACTTCAATAAGATCGTCAACATCCGATGTGGTCTGGACGTTGCCTCCGCACGACCTGCCAAAGCCCTTCCGTTAACTTGCCCCTTTGCCGACGGCACGTCACGGCGTTGCCTGTCGATCCGGATGCGATCGACGACGTACGCGCCGAATCTTGACCGAAACCGACGACTGACCTGCTCCCCAGGCATCAGGCCATCGGCACGTCAGCTTATCTGATGGAGACGGGCGATGCGGCGAGGCCGTTTTACTGAGGATCGGATCATTGGCGTGTTGCGCGAGCATGAGGCCGGCGTGACGACCGCCGACCTGTGCCGGAAGCACGGCATCGGCTCTGGGCTATGCTTGGACATCGGGTGCAACGTCACCGTGTAGGACCTGTTGTGTCGCGGCCGTTCGCGCCCGTTCGCGCCCATTCGGGCTTGTTCGGGCCGGTGTGTATCCCGGCGTCCGCCGAACTGCCGAAATTTCAAGCGTATAACCGCCCACTGCCGCCGGAGGCGGAGCGCCGGCTCTATAATGGGCTGATCGGGTTAGCGCCCCAGCCCTCGGCGAAGAGACACGTCATGACCGCACAATTTCCTCAGGCAACCCTTCAGCCACCGGCCGCCGATGCGGGTCTGCACGAACTCGGTATGATCCTCGACGATACGCAGGCGGTGATCGAACTCGCGGTCGACGGAACAGTCCTGCGCGCGAACGACATCTTCCTGCGGCTGATGGATTACGCGCCCGAAGAGGTCGTCGGACAGCATCACCGTATGTTCTGCGACGACAGCTATGCCAAGAGCGCGGATTACGAACTGTTCTGGCTTGGCCTGCGCAGCGGCACGCACAAGGATGGCGAATTCAAGCGGATCGCCCGTAACGGCCGCGAAGTGTGGATCAGGGCGAAATACTGCCCGGTGATGGAAGGCGACACCGTCGCGCGCATCATCAAGATCGCAATGGACGTGACGGCTACCAAGCAGGAAGCGATCCTCCATGAGGGGCTGTTGGCGGCTATCAGCCGCGCCCAGGCGGTGATCGAGTTTGATCTTGGCGGCAACGTACTCGCCGCCAACGAGAATTTTCTGAAGATCAGCGGATATTCGCTCGATGAGGTGGTCGGGCAGCACCACCGCCTGTTTTGTACGTCCGACTTTGCCCGCTCTTTGGAATATGGCCAGTTCTGGGAAAAGCTGGGGCGTGGCGAGTATCATGCCGGTGCGTTCAAGCGCGTGGCCAGAGGCGGCAAGGAAATCTGGATTCAGGCTACCTATAATCCGATCCTCGATCTGCGTGGCCGCCCCGTGAAGATCGTCAAATATGCCATGGATGTCACGGCGCAGCGACTTGCCGCGGCGGAAGCCGAGGGCAAGGTGGAGGCGGTCGGCCGCCAGCACGGCGTCGCCGAGTACGACCTGTCAGGCAAGTTGCTCGTCGCCAACGACATATTCTGCTCGATGATGGGGTATCGTCCCGATGAGATCGCGGCGCTGCACCATCAGGAACTCTGCCATCCCGGCTGTCATATCCATGCCGATTACCGGCAGTTCTGGGTCCGCATGGGCCGCGGCGAGCACGAAACCAGTGATTTCCGTCGCGTCGGCAAGGATGGACGTGAGGTCTGGGTGAATTCCAGCTTCCACCCGATCCTCGATCTCGACGGCCGCCCGTGGAAGGTGGTCGAATATGCCACCGACATCACCGAGGCAAAGCGCATCACCCTGGAATTCGAAGGCAAGGTGGAGGCGATCAGCCGCGCCGAATGCGTGCTGGAAACCGCGCTCGACGGCACCGTGCTGGCGGCCAACGAGAATTTCCTGCGCATGGTCGGTTACGCGATCGAGGAAATCCGCGGCAAGGACCAGCGGATGCTGGTCGAACCCGAAGTGGCGCAAAGCGAGGCCTATCGCCAGCGGGCGGAAGGATTGTCACAGGGAGAATTCCTGTCGGGTGAGTTCAAGCGCATCGCCAAGGGCGGGCGGGAAGTGTGGATCCGCGCCACCGTCAACCCGATCTTCGACACCTGTGGCAAGCCGTACAAGCTCGTCACCTATGCGATGGACGTGACCGAGGACAAGCTCCGCTCGATCGAGACGGAGAACCGGCTGGCCGCGATCGAGCGCAGCCAGGCGACGATCGAGTTCGATCTGGACGGCACGATCCTGACGGCGAACGCCAATTTCCTGGCCGTCATGGGCTATACCCTCCGCGAACTGGTCGGCCAGCATCACAGCATGTTCTGTATGCCCGATTACCTGAAATCGCGCGAATACGGCGAATTCTGGCGACGGTTGAATGCGGGGGAAACCCATTCGGGCCGTTTCCACCGCGTCGGCAAATATGGCCGCGATGTGCATATCCAGGCCAGCTACAGCCCGGTCTACGATCTGTCCGGTACGCCGGTGCGTGTCATCAAACATGCCTATGACATCAGTCATCAGGTCGAACTGGAACAGCAGATCGCCACCAAGAGCCAGGCCATGCACGGCATGGTCGCGCAGTTGACGGAGGCGACCGCCACCATCTTCGACGGTGCGACGGGGGCGAGCGCGCTGTCGGCCGAAACCGACGGTGCCGCGACGGAGGGAAGCGGCGCGATCAACAAGGCGATCGAGTCGATCGAACTCATCAGCCGGTCCTCGGGCAAGATCGGCAAGATCGTCGGGGTGATCGGCGAGCTCGCCAGCCAGACGAACCTGCTCGCCTTCAACGCCGCGATCGAGGCAGCCCGGGCGGGCGAGCACGGCGTCGGCTTTTCCGTCGTCGCCGAAGAGGTCCGCAAGCTGGCCGAACGCAGCGCCGATGCCGCCGCCGAGATCGCCCGGCTGATCGAGGAATCCAGCGAACGCGTCGCGCACGGTACCGAACGCTCGCATACCGCGCGGGCCGCCTTCGACGGCATCGTCGCCAGCGTCGGCAAGACCGCGCGTTCGATCGACCGGATCGCCGAGGCGGCCGACACGCAACGACAGGTGACGGTGAAGGTGGTGGGGATGATCGGGGAACTGGCAGCCTCCACGGGCACCCGGGAATGACGGACCATGAAACGGAAAGCGGCACCGGCGGGCGGCGCGCACCGATCGATGTCGGGTTGATGCGATTGTGCGGATACGATCTGGCGATCCGCGCCGACAGTATCCGCGAGGTGGTGCCACTGCCGGACACGCTGCATGCCGACTTCTCCGGGACGGGCGCCTGTTTCGGCACCATCATGATCCGGGGACGCGCGATCCCCGTGCTCGACATTGCCGGGCATCTGGGCTTCGCGCGACCATCCCGGGCTACCGGCGTCGTTGTCGTGCTGCGTGAAGGGGACAGGCTGCTCGGGCTCGTCATGGACATGGTATCGGGGCTGGCCCGCATTGCCGCCGACGACGTGCAACCGTTGACGGGCGTCGCCGATGGCCAGCGATCGCTGGTCGCCAGCGGCTTCCTGCATGGCCAGGCGCTTTTCGGTCTGATCGATCAGGCCGCGATATTCACCCTGCCGGGTGTGACCCATGCGGTCGAAGTGGGGAAGGACGAGCGACGGACCGTCGACGTGCGCGGCGCGGTGGTGCTAGTGTCGGTGGCGGATACCCAGATCGCCATCGATACCGGCTTCGTCGTGGCAACGGTGCCCGGCGATACGATCATGCCCAGCCCGGAGCCGGCCGGGCCGTGGATGGGTGTCGTCCGCTATCTTGATCGGGAGGTGCCGGTAATCGACGATCTCGCCCTGCTCGGCCTGACCGGTCGCGCGGCCGAAGGCGCGCGCGGCGCCGTCGTCATCGTGCAACTGGCGGAGGATCGGATGCTGGGGCTGAAGATCGACCGCATCCGGCGCATCCTGCCGCTGGGTTTCGGGTCGCTGCACCCATTGTCTCGCGAACTGGGCGGGCAATTGCCGTTGTTTCGTGGTGCCGTTGTCGATCATGAGGCGCGGCAGAGTCTGATGCTGGATCACGATGCGGTACGGGAATGCGCCGTCCTGCGGACGATCGCCGCGCTGACCCGACGGACGGGGAAGACCATCGCCGATCGACCGGGCGAGACGCATGCCGGCAGTTCACAGGCCTATGTCGTGTTCCGGACGGGTGCGGGGCACGGGGCGGCATCGCTTGCCTCGGTCAAACAGATCGTCCCCTTTCCGGTCGATGCCGCCCCGACGCGCCTTGCTGGCTCTACCCTGTGCGCTATCGCCAGCTATGACGGCGCGCCCCTGCCGCTGTTCGACTTCGCCGATGCGCCGGTGGTCGCGGGCATGGCTGGCCGAATGATCATCGTCGTGGAGAGCGACGGCGCCTTCAACGGGCTTGTCGTCGAGAAACTGGAGACGGTCGCCCGCACCGTGCCGCAGCCCCGGCCTGGTACATCGCAGGGCCAATTCATCCATACGCAGGTCGATGGCCAATCCGTTGCGGTGACGGTCTGCGACCTGGCCCGGCAGGTGCGCCTGCTGGCTGGATCGATGGCGATCACCTGATCAGGGACGGCGGGCACGTGCGCGACCATCCGTCGCGATCGGCGGCGGTGGTTGCCATGGCGAAGAAGATCGGCCGTGCGCCACGGACACTGCATGAGTGGTTGAAGCAGGCGGAAGTCGCCCCCCGCCGCCTGCCTTCCGACAATGCTTCACATCGCCGGAACGTTGTAGGCCCGCTACGGGCGGGATATGCCGCCTACATGGCGCTACCGGTCGCCGCCCGTGCCGGGCTGGTCAACTATCACGGCCGGCCCGTCTAGGATCTCGATCGAGCATGAGGCACCATGCTGGCAGAGCTGGACATGTCCACCGGCCGCGAATGGAAACCGTACATCCGGCAGCACAGCATCGCGACGCTCGCCCGCAATCGTGGCGCCGCTAGAGCGGCATCTGGAAGGCTTTATAGGTCCCAGCGACGGAAGCCAGACCGAGGTCTACGCGATCGGGGAATTCCCGAGCATCATCACTGCGCTGCAAAGCATCGCCGATGACATCGAAAAACTGGTTCCGGGGGCTTTGCACCGGAGTCGCACCGGAAAGACCATTTCGGCAACCCCGGCCGGGGAAGCAAAAATGCAAGGAAAATCAATAGATTGTCATGTGGTGCCGCTTACAGGATGGGACAGCGCCGTATCATCAGGACCGTTGTTAGACGGCCCAGGCGACCGTTGGCGACGGCTTTTCATGATGGGGGCATCGCCCGTGGCATCGTCGTCGGGACCGGGTTGATGCGGGGCGGATAGATCAGAGTTCATGAGAGGGGTTCCGTGACATGAAGCATGATGAACGGTGCGCTGACGAGATTGGTGATGACGAGTGCTCGATCTGCCGGGGCGAAATCTCGGATGGGTTCATCGAACGGGTGAAGGCGGCGGCGGCAGCGCCGAGTATTGTGATGAGTGCCGAGCAGGCGATGGTCTGGTTGACGAACTTGAGCGCAGGAGGGGTAGCCAAGCGGTGAATGTCAGGCGGCTTGCACCATCTGCTGCTTCATCCGGTGCACGGTCCCGACGCCAACCCGGAGCGCCTTCGCCGTGGCGTTGATGCTGGTGCCCTGCGTGAGCGACCGTCTGATGCGCTCGGCCTTGTCGGAGTCGAGCGGGGGGCGACCGCTTTTCTTGGTCGAGCGGGCGAGGCCGGATTTGACCCGTTCGGAGATCATCGAGCGCTCAAACTCGGCGAACACACCCAGCATCTGGAACATCGCCTTGCCACTCGGCGTCGAGGTGTCGAGCGCCTGCACATGCAGATACAAATCCACCCGCCGTGCATCGAGGTCGCCGAGCAGGGCAACGAGGTGCTGCAACGACCGTCCGAGGCGGCAGACCGACCAAGCGGCCACCATATCAAATTCTCGACGGGTGATGGCCTTGAGCATGGCGTCGAGGCCAGGGCGCTTGTCGCGCCCGCGAGCCCCGGAGATGCCCTCATCGGTATAGTGCGCGACCACCCTCCAGCCCATGCGCTCCGCCATCATGTGGAGGTCGCGTAGCTGGTTGTCGGTGGTCTGCTTCCCGTCGTTGGTCGAGACACGAGTATAGATGGCAACGCGCTTGGTCATACTTGATGACTCGCTCCAGTTCAGGAGTGCGTCAACCAAATAGTTATGGCCTCGATCTTATTATCAGTGATTATCCCTGACTTGATGGTTCATAACCCCCAAACGCAACTGGTCTGACATCGAACTTGGTTTTCAGAGCCATCATGATGTATGAGTCCCACTCATCATCGTCATCCTCATCCGCAAGCACAAGATAGGAAGGAAGGCCAACATCTGCCGTCACAGGGAGGTGTTCATTGCCGCTTGGCCACGAAATGTTGTTGATGGTGTAGAGGTATCCGCTGAAGCCGTTCATGATGTTGTTCCGTAAATTGTCGGACCCTGTGTCCGATGTCATCACGATAACCGGGCCACCCGCTCGGCTGCATTAATTAAATTCATCCTGTCATGATGGATTGGATGTCCCGTCGGTTCGTCCGGTAACTGGCTGGACAGCACAGTGCAGTCATCCAGATTTCGCTTTGTCTCCAGAAATGACCGCTTCGCCTTAATTGCACTCGTCAGGTGTAAAGATCGACGGCCTCTAAATGAATACATATCACCAAGGCGCATCCCGTGCTTTGGCTCCGTAAGGATGCCGATATGTCTCCGGACACGAAAAAATCGAAAGCCACACTCATCAATATTGACGTGACCGGTGCCCTGAAATTCAGGGCTGCTGCCATACTGGCTGCTGCGAAGGCTGGTGAGTCACCTATCCGCGTCATCGCCGCTGACATCCAGCACCATCTTGGCAGTCAGCAGGTCAACGCCATGGTCGGCCGCATGATCCGGGAGTGGCTCGGCCCCACCTTCAAGGTTGTTGGACGCAAGAAGTGGCCACGTGAGCACGGCACCGAGTCCGGTGCGATCTACGCTCAAGTCGGCTGACACAGCGCACTCCAGGGATAGGCGCAGTTATCCCTTATCATTCCACATGCGGTAGCTTGGCTGCTCGATATACGCCAATACCGAAGCCAAATACTGGCGCGAAAACAAGGTGCAGCAATGCCTGACCAAGCCCGTTATCGCGCCAGTCGTCTGAAAAAACGATGATTGCCATAATCAGGAATGCGACGGACCATTTAGCGAGGGTGCGAACCACGGCTCCCTGACGACCATATTTCATCACATAAGCGACACGTTTGTCATGTGCTCGCTGATCTTCGATTTCTCGTTGTTCGTGAAATCGAGCGTCGTCTTCGCGAGCACGCATTCTGGTCCACTCGGCTTCACGAATGAAGCGGCGCGTTTCTTCGTCCATTGTGTGTCCCCCCACTGAACCTCATTGAGGAAGCATGCCGCCGATTGCTCGACCGAACGGCACGCAGCCCCTTTGAGCCTTGATCCTTAACCGATACCGTTTATGATAAGCGGTATCGGTTAAACGTCAATGACGGACGGCAGCGCGAGGGGTGGATGGGAGAAAGCGATACCGCTATTCGCGTTTATGTGACGAAACCAAAAATCTTCGATGAAGCCCTCCACCTGCGCGCACGCGCGGGCACCAAGGCGCGCATCGATGCTCTGCGTGGCGCAATGAGGCAGGGTGATTTTGTCCGCGTGCTCATTGAGGAAGCCCTGGAACGCCGTGAGGCCCAAGCGGCTGAACGAGAATAGGGCGACCGACTACCCGGCCCTGTCATTCCAAATCCAACCGGTTCTGGAACGGTTGAAACAACGCTGCCGGATCGACGGAAAACCGGGCCGTTCGAGCGGGTGAAGACAGGTAGGTTTCTGGAACACTCACTATGTCCACTCGCCGTTCTTCCCAGGGAGGTCGCCTCGGTCATCAGGTGGTGGCCGATCGAGGGAAGCAGCAGCATTCATCAAGGCGAACTTGTTTTGCTCATCGGGGAACACCGAACCGGGTCGGCACCTGTGGTGTCGATCCAGTGAAGCTGTTCGCGGTGGGCGCAGACGGGACCGCCAGAGCGGGACCGGCAAGGCCGACGCCTCAACTGACAGCATGATTGCTCATGTCGAACGGTGCCACGCTTCGCGCGTCCCCGGCCCTCGGCACTGGTCGCCCCTTGCTGGCGCGGCACGAGGCCGCACCATCAAGCGCCGATTCAGCACCTTCGTGCAAGTTCATGTGGTCGAGGTCGAGGCGAACCAACACCACCCTCGGACATCATGTCCGCATTCAACCTTCTACTATTAGAGAGTTTCGTGCGGACACTCGCGCGAGATGATCAGAACGGCGGAGGGAATCAAATAATGTTTGCTGTGGTGCGATCAGCTATACTGGGGGCATCACTAATAAGAGTTTCATTGTGAAAGTATACTACGACGATTCTCCGACCGGTGTCGGGAAAACCACACGCGCTATCACCACCCTTTGCCGCCAGCCCTGTAAAGCGCTCTTCATCACCGAGCGTAAGAACGCCTTCGACGAACTGGAAGGTGAAATAGGGCGGGTTGCCGCCCACATGGGCACGCGCCCCCTGATTCGCAAAGTTCATAGCGATCCGGGCAATCGCGGAGGCAGCGTTGTTGAGGAGATCGAAGCGCTGCCCGACCGCTATGCGGGCTGCTCCCACCTGATCGTCATCGCCACGCATGCCGCGCTGCTCCGATCGAACTTCAGCGACTTCGCCGGTTGGCGGATCGTTATCGACGAGGTGCCTGCCTTCCTCGATTTTGAGGAGAAGCGGACGCATTTGGACGCTAACTTCTTCGAGCGGCATTACGGTTTGGAGCAGGTGGTGGGGCGATGGCATGCGATTACCCTAACCGAGGCGGGGCACACCATCACGGCAGCAGACATCCGCGCAGACCGATCTCATGCCCACCTCGGCGTCTTCCACGCGCGAGTCATTGAGGCGAGCCGACCGGGCGCGAAGCGGGTGGTCTTGAGCAACCTCGCTGACTGGCAGGAGATGGCCGACCGCAAGGTTCAGTGGTGCTGGGCAAGCGTTTTCTCGCTCCGCGAACTCGCTGCGTTCGACCATGTAGAACTGCTCGGCAACCAGTTCCGCAACGATATCGGCAGCATCCTCGCCGATTGGCTGGAAGTTGAGGAGGTCGAATGGGAGGCGCTCCCGCCGTTGACGAGCGCTCGCCGGTTCGAGCATCGTCCGCTGACGATTCACTACTTCTTCGACCGGCCTGCGTCGAAGTCGCTGTTCGCCAGCGATCAGGGGAAGGTCGCGTTGGCCGCGATTGGACAGCATCTCGCGACCGTGCTGCCAAAGGCGCACTCGATCTGGACGGCGAACGACACAGCCGAACTCGGCGCACCCACGCCGAAGGCATTGCTGGGGCTGCCCGAGAACGACTACCTCACTCCGCGTCAGGCTGGAACGAACCGTCATATGAGCGTCAGCCATGCCGCCGCGATCTACTCGGCCAAGCCCTCATCGAATCTACGTGGGCTGCTGACGGCCCTCCACCTTGACCCCGTGATCTGGACCCGCAGTGTCGAGTTCGAGACCATCCTCCAGTTCGTCACCCGGACCAGCGTGCGCGATCCGGCCAACCGCACGCCTATCCACCTGTGGGTGTTCTGAGCTGCTGCCGGTCCCATGGACACCAAGTTAGGCTACATGAGCCTGCTTCT
>NZ_JACYUG010000013.1 GCF_014841615.1 Sphingomonas sp. CFBP 8760
CAGCACGCCCGTGTGAATCCCCTTCGACTCAGGTCGGCCGGAAAACGCTCTAAGCAGAGCGAGTTTGATGAACTCGTTCTTGATCATCGCCGTCATGTTCTTGCCGGCGTTGCCCCAGCTCGACCACGTCTCTTCGCTCAGCACCGTGTCGACGAACTGGCTGCCGAAGCCGCGCAGCTCTTCGACGTTGGCCGCCATGATCTTCAGCCGGGCATTCTGCTCGCCGATCGCGTCGACGCCGGCGAGCAGCGCGTCGACATCCTCGCGCGCCATCTCCGGGAAGCGCCGGCGGATTTCCTGCCCGATCCGCAGTTTCTCCAGCTCGGCCGAGCGATAATTGTCGTTCGCGCCGAGCAGCTGCAATTCGCGCTCACCCAGCTCCAGGCTGTCGGTCTGGGTCTGCAAAGCGTCGAGGGTGTAACGGGCGAGGTCTGCCGCGCGTGCTGCGCGGGCTTCGTCGACGCGGCTGTTGACGAAGTCGTCGCGGTCGGTGCCGGTCATCTTGCCGACATCGGCTTCCTTCTCGGCCGCGCGCCGGGCCGCGGCGATCGCCTGGGCAAGTGGGGTGCCGCTCATGTCCAGGATCGACGTTCGAATCTCGGTAACCCGATCCCTGCTTGCCGCGGTCAATCGGGTCGCGTTGCCCTTGGCCTCCTCCTCGTGCGCGCCAGCCAGCGCCGCCCGGTAATCCCGGATCACGTCGCTGAGGACCTTCAAGGCATCGCCCTGGGCGACCGTCTGCAGCTTCAGGAGCGGGCGTAGCGCCGCCTCGTCGCTCAGCGCCTGCGCCATGCCCTCGGCCGACAGCGTGCCGGCCTGCACCTGGGCGCGGACGCCGGCGCGCGCGGCCGTCTCGTCGCGCATGGTGGCAACGGTCTTGGCGGTGCCGACCAATTGATCCGCAACCATGACCTTCAGCTGCCGCGCGACCTGCGCGTCGGCATCGATCCCCTTGCGGGTGGCATCGGTCAGGCCCTTGCGCGCGGCCTCGGCGCGGATCGCTGCATCGCCACCGGTCAGATACGCACTGGCGAGGGTGAGGGCGGCAGAGGCGTTGGCCTCCATCGATTGCGCCTCGCGCGCCAGCGAGGCCGCACGGCCGGCACCGGCGCTGCTGGCACGGACGCGGGCCTGTGTCGCGCGGGCAGTGGCCTGCGCCTCGACGTCGGCACTGCTGATGACCTGACCGGAAAGCTGTATCCGGCTGCGCTCGGCCGCCAGCGCCGCGCGTGCCGCCGGCGACTTCGCGGCCGCCATGCGGGCATCGATCGCGGCGAGCTGGTTGGCCTTCTCCTGTTTCGGGATGAAGGTGTCGATCGCGCGGGTGTAGGCGTCCAGCGTGCCCGCCATCTGCGTCCGGTCGGCCGCCGGCATCGGCGTCCGGAGCGCGGCGCGCAGCCGGCCGGCGTCCGCCTGCAGCGTGCTGAGCTGGTCGGCGCCGGTGTAGCGGTCGACAACGCTGCTGGCAGCCGCCCGGGCGGCATTGCTCCGCGCGCGCTCGGTGCGGGCGGCGTCCGCCTTCATCTGGTTGCGCAGCACGGAGACCTGCCGATCGATATCGGCCTCGTAATCGGCGCGGCTGGTGCCGGTCAGCATCTGCCCGACGGTGGGGCCGCGTTCCCGCTGTGCCTGCAGGTCCTTGATCCGGTCGATGACCGTCCCGCCGGTCGCCATGCGATCCAGCGTCTTGCCGATCCAGTTCCAGGCGTTGCTGGCGGAATTGGCGATGCTGTCCCAGCCGCGGGCGAGCAGGCTGGCATTGTTGGCGGCGCCGGCGAATGCCGGGCCCAGCGCATCGAGCATCACCCGCTGCGCGCCGGCGAGGTCGTTCTCCTGCACCAGGTTGGTGATGCGCTCGATCTGCGCCTGCGACAGCACGCCATATTTGGCGGCGAGGTCCTCCGCGCCCTTGATCGGGTCGGTGAAGGCGGCGCCGAGATCTCGTTGTGCGCCGGCCATGTCCTGACCGGTCGCAGCCGCAAAATCGCGGGTGATCGCGGTCATCTTCGTCAGCACGTCGCCGGAGCGGGCGATGCCGAGATAACCGCTCTCGATATCGCGCGCGGTCGAGACGCTAATCCGGCCGGCCGACGCCGCGGCCTCCGCGGTCGCCGCCAGCTGCTCGCCGTTGAGCCCGAGCATGATGCCGGTACCGCGCGAGGCGGCTTCCAGCTTGGCGACGCCGGCGGTGTAGCCGACCCACGCGGCCGCGCCAGCGACTGCGGCTGCGGCCACCGCGGTGATCGCGCCGGCGGTGCCCATGAGGGTGGAGCGAAGCACGGCCATGCCGCCTTCCTCCGCCGCGAACGCCTGAAGGACCTGCGGACCCTGCTGGATCGCAATCATCCCGGGGCTCGCACCCGATCCGGCCGAGGCCACCACGTCCGAAGCGGTATAGAGCAGCGTCTGGCGCTGGTTCTGCGACAGCTTCGCGCGCTCGGTGCCCTGGCGGCGGATCGAATCGGTGGTGTCGTCGTACCGTTTGCGTACCTGCGCCTGCGCCTGGGCAAGCTCCTGCGCATCGAGCACGCCGAGCTTCTCGATCCGGCTCAGGCGTTCCAGCTCGCGGTTGAGCGTCTGTGCGGCCGCCCATGCCGGATCAAGCTCGCCCTTCAGCGCGGCCGCCATCTTCAGCGCCGTCAGGTCGACCGCCGCCTGTCCCTTGGCGTTATACGGCTGCGGTGCCGGCGCCGGCAGACCGGCGGTATGGGCAGCCGCGGCGAGGCGGGCATTGGCACGGGCCTGCCGTTCGGCGAGGTCCTCCATCGCCTTGGCGGAGCGTGCGCTCGACTTTTCAGCCGCCTCCGCGACGTCGGTCACCGCGCCAACGCCAGCGGTGCGGACCTCGGCGAAGTCGTTCTTGACCTCTGCCTTGCCCTCGGTGCCGAGGCGGAAGCCGACGTTACGTGTTGCCATCGTCTTCCTCCTCGTGTGCCGGTTGAGCCTGGTTGATGATCGCCGCCTCGATGCGGGGCAGGATTTCCGTGAGGAGCGCCGTGTCGACGCCGCGGGCCTGCGCGGTCAGCAGCACTGCGGTGTTGTCGAGGCCGATCGGCCGCGTCTCAATTCCGCCCGGGGTGGGCATGGTGACGACGCGCAACTGCGACTGGATGCCGGTGATCAGCTGCCAGACGGCTTCGCCCGCTTCGGTGCGGGCTTCGTTTCGATCGTAGGGGCAGGCGGGGCGGCCGTCGTCGTCGTGGCATCGACCGAGGCGTCGGGCGTCGCAGGAGAGTTGGCAGTATCCCCCGCCGGCGTCGCCCCCTCCGAAATGCCATTCGGCGAGAGCGATAAGCCGTTTTTTTCCGCGTCCAGCATCGTCCAGGGCAGGACCCACTTTTCGTCGGCCGCCTCGACCAGTCGCGGCTCGGCGAGGAACGCGGAGATCGTGCCGGGCTCGATGCCGATCACGTCGCCGGCATCGTTGCGGATTTCGACGTCAGGCGTTGGCTCGACCGGCTCGCCCTCCTCGTCGCCGATACCTTCCCACGACAGGATGCTGTGCCGGATCAGTGCCACGGTGAAGGCGTCGGCCGCGCGCTCCTCGGCATCGGGGCCGCCGGCGCGGAGAGCCTCGCCCACCGCCCGGCGCCCGGCGCGGAGCGCGAGGAGGGTCGGTTGCGCGGGGAAGGTGACCTTCACCGCCGGACGATCGCCGACCGCTGGCATCAACTCGTGCGCAGCCGGGCCCGGCTTGCTGAGCGCGAACATCAGCCCTGCGCCCCGGTGGGCTGGCTTACGTCAACGACCATCGGCACGATCCACTCGATGCGGATGTCGCGCCTTTCGTCGACGATGACGAACGTATCGCCATCGCGGACGAGGTTGCCGTTCTCGACCTCGAAACGGCGGACGGTGCCGGCGATCGCGTCGGCAGCGATCACGCCCGAGACCGGCTCGCCGGTGTTCGCGTCGACGACCTGCAGGCAGCGCTGGTCATCGCGTTCCATGACACGGCCCGTGTCGATGCTGGTGGGTGCGTCCATCGTTTCTCTCCCGGATCAGGCGTAGCTGGCGACGTCGTTGATCAGCGTGACGGTCAGCTGCGCTGCCTCCGCGCCCGATGCCTGCCAGTTGAAGGTGGATTGCAGCCCCTTGGGCCCCTGGATCGGCTGCTTCACGCGCGGCAGAAAGATGCGCGGCAGCACGAAGGTCAGGCTGCCGTCCGTCTGGGTCCAGCCGAACGAAATCTTCGCCGGCACCTTGCCGCGGCCCTTGCTGGCGAGCGCACCGCGGGCGCCGCGCACCACGAGCTGACCGCTCGACATCACCTTGCCGAGATCGACACCGCCGATCCGGCCGTCCGCACGGATGACCTCGACCTTATCGAGCTGGTTCGAATAGGTTACGCCGGCCGAGACGATATCGCCGGCGATTTCGTCGTCGACCTCGATCGAGCCGGTCGCCTGCGCGAAGCGCGGGCCGCGCAGCACGGTCGGCGCACCGGCGACGCTGACGGCGGACGCGTCGGTCTCGCCCTGGGCGATCATCGCCAGCGTGGCGTTGAGCATACCCGACCGCTGCATGGGAATGTTGAGCGTGTTCACGACCGCGCCGTAATGGACCGAATTGCTCGGCCCCTCCGGCTGGCTGATCTCGATCGACGTCGACGGCAGCGCCGACGCGCCCGACCTGAAGACGTGGCGGAACTTGGCGCCGTCGGGCGTGGTGGTGGGCGGGCCGAAGGTCTGCCGCAGCCAGAAGCCGAAGCCGCGCAGGTCGACCGGCACCACGAGGTCGCCATCGTTGGTGATGACGTCATAGGTCGGGTCGAGGCCCTCACGACCGAAGCCGAGCTGGTCGTCCTCGATCAGCGGCTGCTCTTCGCCCAGCGCATGGCTGACGAAGGGCAGGCGGAAGAAGCCGGCAGCCGGCACCTGCCCATAGGTAAGTGCGCCCTCGGACGCGGCGGACATGAGGGCGTTAATGCCCAGCGGACGAAGCGCCATGGAAATCTCCTGTCGTGAAAGGGATCAGCCGAGAGGGCTGGTGGTCGAATACGAGGCGGTGATGGTGAAGGCGGCCCAGCCGATCGGCGCGGCGCCGGCGACGGCAGCGATGCCATCGGTGGGCGCGGACACGTCGAGGTAGGTGCAGAGGCCGCCGAGCGTCCGATCGGCCTCCACTGCGCGGCCGATGGTCATCAGCCAGTCGTCGAGGATTTGCTGGCTGGTCAGCCCGTTCGCCGGATACGAGACCAGCTCAATCGGCACGCTATGCTCCCACCAGTAGGTAGGCGGCGACATATCGATCGACGGATCGCCGGGATCGCCGGACTCCACCGTGGCAGCGCCGCCTGGGCCGACCTCGTCGGGCTTTATGTCATCTTCCAGCATACCGCGGACGTCCGCCTGCGGGCGCGTGGATCCGATCAGCGCCTTGATCGCGGCGAGGACGTCCAGTCGGGTCGACATGGGCTATCTCCAGCGGGCGTCGAGGTTGGCGGGGAAGCGCTGGGCCGCGATCTCTTGCGGGACCGTCAGGTCGATCGACTTCGGTTTCTTCACCTGCGGGACCAGGGTGAACATGATCACGTTCTGGACCGGCCGCGGATTGCGGGTGCGGCCTTCCTGCTCGCGCTGGGTTGCGTTGCGCCACCGGCCGGTAGCCTTGCGGATGACCAGCTGCTTGATGACCAGGTACGCGACGCCGCCCTTGCGCTGGCTCGGTGTCGTGAAGCCGCGGTCGTTCGGGCTGATGAACACCAGGCGCCGGCCGAACTTCTTCTCCACCTCCTCCGGCGTCATCGCATCACCCTGCCGCTTGCGGGGGCAATCGTCGGTCGGCACCGCCAGCCAACGCTTGCCGGCGCGGGGCGTGATCATCGCGCCCGTGGCATAGCTCTCGACGATCGCCGCGGCGCCCCGGCCGTCTTTCGACGGGGTGGCGTAGACCCAGCCGGCCGGCTCCAAGGCGTTGCCGGTCTTGGGATAGGTGATGCCGCGGATCGAGTTGGGCAGGCGCTCGCCGAGCCCGGCCGCGCGGACCTGGTTGCGGAACGCCTCCTTCACCTCGTCGGTCGTGTCGCGCATCGCGCTCGTGAAGAAGCCGGCGACCTCGCTTTCGAGGCCGGCGGTGATCTTGTCGAAGTCGGGCGCGCCGACGCGGGTCCGGATCATGCGACCGGGATGATCTCGCAGAGCCAGTTGAGCCCCTCGAGGTCGAGCCGCGGCCGGCCGTCGATCAGAACCTCGTCATCGCCGATGAACAGGCGGTGGCCCTTTACCGGCTTGGCAACGTCGGCACGCTGGATGACGGCCATGTCCTTGTCGGCGACCCACTCCGTCGTCGGCGTCGGAATATCGACGGTGCCACGCGTCCGGATGATGCGGATGGGCAGGGGATCACCCTCGCCGTCGTCATATTCGGCCGCCACGGTACCGGGCGACTGGAAGATCACGGCGTTCGCAACGGCGAAGGGGTCGTCCGGTACCGCGGCGATCGCCGCGGCCGCCGAGGCTGCCGTTGTCGCCTGTTCCCAGGCGCCATAGCGGGTGATGACCTGCACATCGCTGATCTCGGGTCCGAGCCCGAGCAGCGCGCGCATATCGGCGATGTTCATAGGCCACCTCGCTCGTGGAAGGTCGCCGCCGGCGCGAGGCCGGCGGCGGTCGCGATCAGACCGTCAGGACTTCGGCGACGTTGACCGCGCCGGTCGCGATCAGTGCCAGCATCGTCTCGTCGTCGAGCTTGTGCTTCTTCGCGATCGCGTCGGTGATGATCGTGCCGGGCACGATGACGTTGCCCGGTCCCTTACCGGTGCGCAGCTCGTGCACGGCGCGAGGCATCTCGACCATCTTTTGCGGCGAGGTTTCGGTTTCGTCGGCCATCTGGCCCTCCATGGAATTTGCGGCCTGGGCGGCCGTGGGTTGGTCGGTGCTGGGTGTGCGAGCCGTTGCCGCTGCACGGGCGGCGGGGTGGCCCGCGCGGGGTGCGCGGGCCATGGATCAGCCGACCGTCATGCAGCCGCTGGTGTTCGGGCGCTTCGGCACGAAGATCGGCGCCGACTGCGTCATGCAGTATTCGGCACCGGGGTTCTGCTCGATCCAGTTCTTGGAGAACATGCGAGCCGCACCATAGTCGTTCATCGGGTCGAGGATTGCGCCGTAGCAAGGCGTGCCCTCGAACGCGCCCGGGGCGCCGACGATGACGGTATAGTCGGGCAGCAGGCGCCGCATGACCTTGTTCTCGTCCTCGTAGAGGTCGTTGTAGATATACAGCTCGACGTTGCCGATGCGGCCCAGATAGGTCGGCGCGCCCGGCACACCGGGCTTGAAGCCGAGGTCCACGGCGCTGGTGTTGCCCTGGAACGTGGTGTCGAGCTTCTTCTCCAGCTTCGGGTCGGCCTTCAGCAGCTGACCGGCCAGCGAATCCATGACGACATGGCTGGGAGCCGCGTTGCCGGCGTCCGCCACCTCCTGAAGGAAAGCCTCCAGGCTATCGACAGGCGAAACCCCCGGCTGGGTCCACCGTGCGTCGCCCAGTAGCGTCTTGGTCAGCGACGCCTTGCGGCCGTAATTGACCACGGCGCGCGGATATTCGAGGCCCTCGATCACCACGCCACCGGTGCGCAGGATATCGGCGGCCATGATCTCCTCGCGGCGCTCGATCTTCTTCTTGTGACCTTCGAGGACGTCCACGAAGTACAGTTCACGACGCTGCGCGAGCGTGAATTCCCCGCCGATCGCCTCCCCTGGGCGGCGCTTGCTGAAATTCTTCGCCGTGATGTGGTTGATCGGCTTCACATAGCCGGGGGCGAACGTGTCGGTCTGGAAGGTACGGTCCTGCATCGGCGTACCGGGCGCATAGGGGCTGACCCAGGGCGCGACGCGCAGATCGTCGAACACCCGGTCGAACTTGACGGTCTCGTCGTCGAATTCGATTACCGGGCCGCCGAAGAACAGGCGGCGCAGGAAGTTGCCGGGGATATGCAGCGGCGTGATGATCCCGATCAGCGCCGTGGTCGACATGAGGTCCATAATGGAGCCCTTTCACAAAAAGAAAGGGCGGCCGGACCTGCGTCAGACCGCCCGGGGTACGGGTGATGATCGCGGCGATCAGGCCGAGATCGTGATGCCCTTGTCGCGCAGGGGCTCGCGGATGCTGGCCAGGGTGTGGCCGGCGCCGAGGACGAGGGCCTCACCGACCAGATCGCCCTTCTCGTAGGCCATCGCCTCGACATCACCGCCGGTGGCGTCGACGTCATAGGCCAGGACGAGGTCCGGTGCCTGGCTGCCATCGGTGGCGGCCGCCACGGAGAGGGTCGCCTTCTTGTTGGCGGTGATCGTGCCAAGCACGCTGCCGACGGCGTATGCCGCGCCACCGAGCAGCACCACCTTGCGGGTGAGCGGCGCGCCGGCGCGGATCAGGTTCACAGCCGCGGTGTGCGTCTGCGTCGAAAACAAAGCGCGCTCGTACATGAGGGCGATGTCCTTTCGTCAGGGACGGCAGCGCCGTCCGGGGTGGTGGTGGATCAGCTCGCCGACGATACGCCGGAGAGTGCGCGGTGCCCGGCCGCCTTTGCGAGGGCGAGGATGCCGACGGCCTGCTCGGCGCCGGTCTTCGGCTTGCCCTTGGTGCCGTCTGCGGTCTTGCCGGCCGGCAGCTGCTCCGCCTGGACGGCACCGTCGCGCAGGTCCTGCAGGCTCGCGCCGCGCGCCTTGCTGGCCTTGGCGATCCCGATCGCGAAGGCACCGGCATCCTGCCCGCCCTCGATGGCGGTGCGCAGCGGCGTCGCCAGCACGCTCGACGGGCACAGGTCCGCGAGGGCGAGAATGCGGGTGCGCTCGGCGGTGACGGCGGTTGCGACCGGGTCGGTGCTGTCGTCGGCGCTGGCGCCGCCCTTTTCGGCCGTGGCGATCTTGCCCTTCAGGTCAGCCAGTTCCGCCTCATCGGCGGTGTTGGCGGCTTCCTCTTCGGCGGTGAGGTCCCGGTTTCCACCGAGTGCCGTATTGATGCGGGTCTCCATGCGCGTTGCGACCGCACGCGCCTGAGCCCGGAGTGCTTCCAGGTCCATCGTTCTACTCCATCATTGTGCGGGCGCATCGGCCCCGGGTGTTCGCGCCCCGTGGGGCGCAAATTAGAAAGCTGAGGCCATCGCCGCAGCACGCCGGCGCATCAGCGCCAGGCGCGTGCGGCTCGAACTGAATTTCGCGACGACCTCACGCAGCGTCATCACGCCGTCGGTGACGCCCAGCGTCGCGGCGCGCGCGGCGGGGAAGGTGCGGCCGGCGCCGTGGATGCCCGGCACAGCCGACGCATCGATACCGCGACCGCGCGCGATCGCGGCAATGAACGACTGATTCATCTCGTCGATCTCGGCCTGCATGTCGGCGCGATCATCATCGGACAGCGGGCCATAGGGGTGGCCGGCGATCTTCTCCGGATCGGATGCGATCAGCGTCGTCTTCATGCCGATCTTGTCCTCGAAACCGGACATATCGATGTGCCCGCCACGGACGCCGACCGAACCGACACCGCCACTGGTCGACGCGTAATAGGCGGACCCTTGCGTGCCGATCCAATGGGCAGCCGAATAGGAATAGGGACTGGCGACGCAGATCACCGGCTTGAGCTGGCGGGTCTCATAGACGGCATCGCCGGCCTCGGCCGTGCCGTAGACCAGGCCGCCAGGGCTCATGATCGGGACGACGATCGCGCCGATCGTCGGATCGCTGCCGGCCTCGCGCACCTGGTTGGCGAACCGCTCGGTGGAGGTGCCGCCATAGCTGCCCTTGGGCGACAGTGGCCCGAACAGCGGCAGGATGTAGGTGGCACCGTCGCGGATCGGGTCCTGCGACTTCGCCGCGGTCGCCGCGCCACCGCCCATCGATGCCAGCAGCTTCAGCGCATCCGGCAGCATCGCCTCAATCGAGCCGCGCTTCAGCAGGTCGCCGAGCGCGTCAGGGTGCATGGCCCATAGGGTTCGGGCGCCGAAGGTCTCAAGCATCTTCGTCGTCCTCATTGTCGTCGCCATTGCCCTTTTCGGGCTTGGCATTGTTGGCAGGGGCGGCCTTCGCCGCACCGGCGGGGCTCGGTACCGGCAGGCCCTCGTCGAGGATGGCGCGATGCTCGCCGCCGCGCCGCCGGATATTCTCGCGGTAGTTGCCACCCGTCAGTTCGGCGGTGATATCCTCGCCGGTGCGCCAGCAATTGGCCTGCTGGACCTCGAACCCCTTGGCTTCCTGCAAGGGATTGAGCGAAATCTTGCCGTCGCCACGCCAATCGACGCCTGTCCACGCGGCGCGGACGCGCAGGTCGCGGAAGAAGCCGGGCATGGCGTAATCGCCGCGGGCGACCTTCTCTGCGACGAAACAGATATAGGTGAACACCGACAGGTCGCCGGTGAACCAGGCGCGCTCGCTCCGGACGAGCAGGTACAGGACCTCCAGTTCGGCCTTGCTGGCGGTGTAGCTCGAATTGAACATCAGCATCAGCACGCCGGCTGGCACGCCGATCGCCGCGCCGATCTGGCGGACGATCGCCTGGAAGAACGGGTCGAACGCGCTGTTCGGGCGACCGGGGCTTTTGATCTCGACCTCGGCGTCGCTGTCGATCTCCATGACCGACCCGGCTTCGAACTTGTACTGGTTCGGCTGGGGCGGCGAGGCGTCGACGCCGGCACCGCCCGCGGCTTCACCGTCCTCGCCATAGTCCGGCTCGGGCATCGGCTGCGCGCCGGGCGACTTGTAGACGACGGCGATCATCGCCGACATCACCGTGGCGTACAGTTCGGCGTCGGATGCATCCGACACCATCTTCAGCGGCTCGATGATCGTCGCCAGCATGCCGACACCGCGAGCCTGCTCGGGACGCTCGGCCTTGAAAACGTGAAGCACGCGCGGAAGCGCGAGATCGCGGTCCCATGCCTCGATACGCTCCGGGATCATGCTATCACGCGCCCGCAGCAGCATGTCGCCCGGATGCTGCTTCAGGATGTGATAGGCGACCGGCGCGTCGCAGGCGTCGACCTCGACCCCGCCGAAGATGCGGTTGCCCGTCAACGGGTAGCGGCCACCTTCCATCACGGTGGGCGGGGTCTTCAGGCGGTCGGCCTCGATCAGCTTCCACGCCGTCTCGATCACCCGACCGGGCTGGTCCTCGGGCATCACCCGCAGGGCGAGGATGTCGCCCGACGTGGCGGTACCGCGATACGCGACCGACTGCTGCCCGTAGCCGGTCGACTTCCGCTCCGCGTCGACGTCTTTCGACATCATGTAGGCGTCGAAATCGCGCGCCAGCGTGCGCTGCCAGACGTCGACCTCCTCGGCCGTCAGGCCGAGATACTCGCCGTCGATCGCGGGGATACCCATCAGGCCGGTGCCGACCACGAAGGTGACCATGCGGTTGATCGCGGCCGTCGCGATCGGCTGGTTCATCACCGCATCGCGCTGCTCGGCGCGCAGCCGCTCCGAGCCGGGCAGGATATCGGCGTTCGCAGACCGGGCGCGGGCACCGAAGCCCCGCCGCTTGCCCCGGTCGCCCTGGCCGCCGCGGTACCCGCCGCCCCCGCCGCCAAACATCGCGGTGGTCGCGGCTATCTGGGCACGGGCGGCCAGCCGATCGCGGGCGGCCTGCGGGTTCACGATGCCGATCGCACGATCGAGCAGGTTGGCGCGGACCTCGATCTTCACGTCAGCGCATCCGATACGTGCCGCGGCGCACCCGGCCGACGGCGCGCGGCTTCACGCCGCCAAGGGATGCAACCTGCGCCTGCCAAAAGACGAGGCCCTCTCGGATCTCCTTCAGGTCGGCCCGGGTCAGCTCGCGACCATCGGCAAACTTGACGGCCTGGCCGTTCAGGACGCCCAGCTCCGCCTTCAGGTACTCGGCGACGCGCGCCGACGCGATCTCGAGCGTGATGCCGAGGTCCGCCATGATCAGGCGACCTGCCGGTCTGGCCGTGCCACGGCGCGCACAAGCCGGGAGAACGTCTCCTCGGCATAGGTCTGACCCAGCGCGATGTTGCCTACATCGAGGTCGGGCATCTCCCGCATCCGATCGATCAGGCCGTTCACCTTCGCCTCGAGCGCCTTGGCCTCGTTCATCAGGTCGATCTCGGCCTGCGTGAGATCGCGGTACCCGGCGATGCGCTTATGCTGGTTGTCCATGCGGACCTCCTCAAGTTGATCGGACGACCCGGACACCGCGACGAGCGCCCGATCGGCCGCCCCGCTGTGCCGGCCGGCTGGCCTGCACGACCCGGGGCCCGCTCGACGCCGGCGTCGGCGGTGACGGGTCGCTACCGTCGTCATTCTCTGCCGTGGGCGGCTCGGCGATCGCCGGGGCCGCCGGCCGCGGCGGCCGCGCCCATGCTGGTACCCGCCCGAGGTTCTGATCGAGGCCGACCAGACGCAGCATCACGACGATCGAGTAGACCAGCAAATCCCAGGACTCGTTGCGGACGCCCTCGGGCTTCACGAAGATGCCCTCGACCTGTTCCTCGGCGCGCAGCTCGGCGACGTGCTTGGAGTGCGCCGGCTCGGCGAACTCGCGCGGCAGGTCGATGAAGCCCGGCCCCTTCAGCGGCCGGCGCATCCGGTGATCCGCCATGATCTTCACGCGGTTGACGTTCGGCACGAACAGTTCGCACTCCGGCGCACCCTTTACCTGCCGCTTCGCATCCACGGTCGGTGCCGGCAGCAGGCGTCCGTTGGGCCGATTGCCGCCCTTCAGCAGCGTGATCGCTGTCGCCGGCACCGGCTTGCGTGCCTGTTTCACGCTGCCGGTGACCATGTCGTGCCACCAGGCATAGGCGTTGTCGGTGGCATCGTCCGAACCACCGGTATCAACGCCGGTGCAGAAGATCGGCACCAGCAGCGACGAATCGCGCTGCAGCGGATATTTCCGTCGCAGGACTTTGTCGTACAGCACCGACCAATGCTCGCGCCGGGCGAAGGGCTCGACCTTGGTAATGCCGTCGCCGAGCGTCAGGATATCGAATCGATCGATGATCCAGGCGCGATTGCCGACCCCGTGGCCGACGATCATCACTGAGAACCGATCGACGCCCAGGTCGACGGTGGCTGTCAGGGCGACGACGCCGTCCGGCACCTGCCTGATGCTGTAGGTGGACTGCTTTGCCCGAGCGACGAGCATGTCCTCGGTCACCGGTGCGTCACCCGTGGATCGCGCGACGTAGTTCCGACCGACCTTCGTCTGGAAGAAAGACTTGAGCGGCCCCTCGTCCTGATGATCCTCGAACCGCAACTCGGCGGTGCGATACTGGCGGGCCAACGACGACCAGGGTGCGAGGCCGAAGGTGCCGTCCCACCAGTAGCTGTCGATCGAATTCGGTTCGAGGTCGCCGATCTTGCCGGAATTGCTGCCGGTCGACCACGATACGGCGTCCTCGCCTTTGCCGACCCACCGGCCGGTGGCCATCAGCGCCGGCTTGTCGGCCTGCTTATGAGCGCCACCGCAGGTCGGGCAGCATAGCTCGGCCGTCTCGGCCGCCTGCAGGGCCGTGCCGCCGCGCTCGAATGACAGCCGCTCCCAGGCCATCTCGAACGGTTCGCTGCACTTCTGGCAATCTACCCACCAGCGCTTGCTGGTGCCGGACACGACCAGCGGCTCGATGCCGCGCTTGGGCCCCTTCTTCGGTGAGCTGTTGACGTATAGCTTCCAGCCATAGCCCTGGAAGCTGGTGGTGCGCCCTTCGAACAGCGAGACGGCATCGCCCTGGTCGCCGATGTCATCGTCGAAGTCGTCGTAATCGTCGAGCCGGCCACGCGAGAACGGCCGGGCGCGGAAGTTCGGGCCGGTCGGCCACAGGAAGTGCCAGTCACAGCCGCGAAACTGCTTCAGGTAGATGTTGTCCGCGCTGGCCGTGCCCAGCTGGCGGGCCGACACGTCCTCGCATTCTTCCAGCAGCTTGTTGATCTGCGTCGTGACGTAGGAGGCGGTCAGCTCCTTCGTCGGCGCATAGAACGCCATGTCCGCCGGGTCATATATGACCGAGTGGACCTGCCAGTTGTTGCCCACCTCCGACTTGCCCATCTGGCTGGGCCCGATCACCGCGATGATCGCGTAGGTGCTGGTCATCGCCAGATTGTTGGTCGGCTCGACCAGATGCTGCATCGGCTCCGGACTGTCCCGCCACGGGCCGCTGTATGCGCCCGGGTTGCGCAGGTGCCGGTGCCGGTTCGCCGCCTCGATCGGCGTGATCTTCTCCGGGAACCGGACCTCTGCGACGGCCCGTCGGATCGCGAGACGCGCATTGCCGAAACGGGGCGGCTCGCGCGTCTGTTGCTTCAGCAGCGCGAGCGCGCCCAGGCGCGGGTGCGATGCCATCACTCGTCGCCAGTCAGATCGACATCGGCGTCCAGCTTCTCGACCAGCGCCGCCAGCGCCTGAGCGATCGTCTCCTCGATCGCGATCTCGATCTCGCGATCGAGGTTGAACTTCCGCCGGATGGTGGGGCCGACGGCCAGCAAGGCACGACGCAGCTCGATGATGGCGTTGACCGTCTCGGCCTCGATCTCCGCGATCCGGCATAGCTCGCCGATGGACTGGCGATATGCCAGCTCGGCCTCGCCGGCTTTGTACTCCTCGTACCGCTGTTTGCCGGTGAGGCCGAGCCCCTCGTCGTCACCGGTGTCGCCGAGCATCTGCATGCGCAGCTCGGCCATCGCCGCGCTGCGGGCGTCGGCTTCACCGCCGCCAGCGGAACGCGATTGGTACCATGCGACCGCGCCAGCTGCCGCGATCTTGTAGCCGACGCCGCGCCGCCCGCGTTCGTGCAGCCATTCCGCCTCGGCCGGCGCCTGCTTCAAATGGTTGCGCATCGTCTCCGGCGTGACGCCGCAGATCGATGCGAATTCGTCGAGGGTAACGATCAGTTCGGACGGCTTGCGCTTCCGCGCCGGCGACCGGGATGCAGGTTCTCTCGCCATGCCCCCTCCACCGACCGATCAGCGCCCGGCCGGCAGACCCAAAGGCGTAACAATAAGGCGTAACGATTTCCGAACACGGGAAACGCACGCGGGTCGCGCCTTCGCCCCCCGTATCGGGGCAGATTCGCGGGGAGGACCCAAAGGGGGTGGGGTGGCGTCCCATGATGTGGGATGTGGTGCGGTCGTCCCACGATCCGGGACGCTGCCGCCTCCCTCGCGGCCTATCCTCGGTCGGCGGCCGGCCGAACCATCGGTGCCGAGGCGATGTCGATCGTGACGCCGCGCCACTGGCCATCGGCGGTGGGGCGTTGATAGAACCGGATGTACTCGCGCGACCCGATGATCCGGATGGAGTCCTTGATGGCCTCCATCGCCCGCTTCCAGCGGGGATCGTCGATGTCATAGCGGAGGAGCATCAGCAGCTCGGCCCGGTTGATCTGGCCGTCCTTGCCGACCTGGAACACGCGGGTCACAAGCGTCCGCAACTCAACCGCACCACCTACCGCCCACTCGGTCAGGCATTCGTCGATGATCGTCTTGGCAGCCTGAAGCTCAGGGCCGAACTCGATCAGGTCACTAACCTGTACCTGCGCCTTCTGGCAGCCGTCGAAACTGAGCAGGGTGATGTTGCCCTTCCCGCCGCCCAGCTTGGCACCATAGTGCTGCGCCATCAGCGCCTGCAGTTCCGCCACGTTCTCGAACGCTTCGAGCTTGAAGGCGGCGATCAGGTTCGACAACGCCTGAGCCCGATCGAGGAGGCGACGGACGGTCTCGTCCATCAGCAGGTCCTGCGCCTTGATCGCTGCAAGCGGGACCAGGTTGCCCTTGGCATCGCGCAGGTAGGGCAGGCCGCCGACATCTATGGCGGCGGGGTGGGACACCGGGGCGGGCGTGTCGGTCACGCAGTCACCAGCACGATGCCGGCCTTCTGCAGCTCGGCCAGCTTTACCTCGGCCGCCTGGCCGCGCTCGGCCGCATCGATCAGCATGGTGAGCTGCGCCTTGGCTGCGGTCACCGCATCACCGGGGAGGGCTGCAAGGTCCTTGCGGAGCTTGGCGAGGTTGAGCTGCATCGGCATCACCACACTGCGCCGTGGCGTGTCATGGCCAGCGGCGGATTGACCGGCCGCGGGGCGGGCGGCGGGAACAGGGCAGCGTGGCCGGCCCGGATGCGGGCCACGTCGTCGGAAGTTGATAGGCCCAGCCGCGTGCGTCGTTCGAGCGCGTTCAGCGCTTCGATGTGGACCCGTAGGTCATCGGTAAATGAACGGGGCGGCTGGGCCATGCGATGCCTCCTAGCGACGGTCAGCACCGAGGGGGCACGGGCTGAAGGCGTAGGTGTCGCGGGGTCGGAAATGCCCTCTGCGTGTTCGTTTTTCGTGCTGGACCTTTGCCTACTGGGCAAAAGTCTAGGGGTCAGGCAGCGGCGCGCTCGCGCACCTCGCGCCGTATTGACGCCCGCGCCACCCACCATAGGTCGAGCGCCTGGCACAGCAGTCGACGGGCCTTGATCATGCCCAGGCCGTGCCGACGCGCTACCACCGTCAGCGGTTCGTCATGGACGATCACGGCCAGGAGCGCGTCGCCATAGCCCCTCAGCGACGCACGCCAGGCGGTATAGGCCAGCTCGATCATGATGCGCCCGAGCTTCTCGCGCTCGACCTGCCCATGGGCGTCGGCCCTGATCTGCGGTTCCAGATTGGCGGTGCGAACAGTCACGTCAGCCGCAATCAGCCAGAAACAGGCGGCGATCTCCTCGGCGGCGTCCGACTGGTCACCGTCGATCGTGCCCGACGCCAGCAGCCGCGCCATCGCGCCCGGCCGGCCGGGGCGGGCAGCGTGGGCATGGGTTTCCGGCGTGCCCTGCTTGTGCGACCAATCCTCGCGCAGCTGCACCCATTCCTCAATGCCGGGCAGCAGCTCGCGCCCCTGCTCGCGCAGGCGCTGCTTCTCGACCTTCCATTCCATCTTGCTGAGGCCCTCGGGCCGCTTCGGGAGGTCCGGGGCCGGACGGGGGCGGCCGATCACCAGGTGATCGAAGCGCTGGCGTTCCCGTTCCGCAAAGTGCGCGACGTCTTCTGGTGACAGGTAGATCAGCAAGTCACGCTGGTCGTTGTTGAATCGCACGTCAGCCCCCGGGGATTATTCGATCCCATACAGCTGCTCTATTTCCGGCATCATGGGCAGCTGGACTTGTGCCAAGGGGGCCAGCATTTCACCCATCGCCGGCGCGACTGTCCACTGCAGCCGGCGCAACACGTCATCGAGCACTACCCGTGATCCGTCGATATCGATCACGCGCAACCGTCGTCCCGAGCCGGGCACTCGCTCAATGCGGCCCTCGGCGATCAGCTGGGTAACGAGCTGCTCGGCGCGGCCTCGGCTAACGTCGAGCCGATCGGCGATCTCGCGGTAGGTCGGGCTCGTCTGCCACCGAACTATCTGCTCGATGATGAAGGCCAGCGCCTCGTAACGGCGCGGCAATCCCGCCTGCGTTTCGTCACCTGTAGCCGAGAAAATTCGATCCATGCGCACTGCTACACCCCCAAGTGGGAACATAGAGTGAATCGAGGTTCATCGCTAGCGTTGCACGTTATGTCGCCATGTAGCCGTGCTGTTCACAATTAGGGGTGCTCCTACTCAATTACTGGAGCGATTTTCGATGAACTCCGCCCACGAGGCGAACTCGTCGATTGTAGCGGTCATCGGTCTGATCGAGGTCATGCCAGCTATTGTGAAAGAGGCCCGTGAATCATTGACGCGCAACAGTTTACGCGATCGAGCGCCTTTCCGACCATAGGTCACCCCAATTTGAAGTTCATTCGGCTTCATCAGGTTTCTGTCGCTTCGAATATAGATAGGGGCTGTTATCAGGAAACGCCGGATTTGGCTTGGGGTAGGCAGGTGCCAATTGACCCCCTCGCTTCAGCTTATCCAACTCGTCCCGTATCAGGGCCCACTGCTCGGTATATCGTTCGATCAGAGTTACGTTAAGGTCGATCACGTCAGGGTCGGCGAGCATGCGCGGCCAAGCAAAATCATCATTGAAGACTTTGGTCCAAGCTCCGTACAGACCAGTTATTGCGTCGCCGGACAGGTCCGCCACCTCCTCAAAATCCCAACCCGTTCGGTAAGATAGGACATTGGCGATCGTGGCGAAGACTTCATGCTGGCGCGCGGCCGGATGCGGATGCTCGGCGTCGGTTATGTCATCGAGAGGTATCGCCTCGAACGTCTCATAAAGCATGTGGATGACCTGACAGGCGAGGATACACGCATAAATGCCTTCACGCATGGTGCCAAAGCCATTGCCGTCGGGAATATCCCAGCGTGATATGCCGTCAACATGATCCACTTTTGGCTGGAGCACATGTTCCAGCAGCATCTGAATAGCAGAGCTATCCGCGTCCCACTCAATCGTTTGACGATCAATTCCGGAGAATTTCTCGATAGAAGGTACGGCGACCTCGCTTATAAGCGATAACTTGCCATGATCCCGCAGCCAGTCCGTGTGTCCGTTATATATGTGCGCGAACTCGTGTAAGAAAACATATTGGAGTGCTAAAAAGCTAAGCTTCGCATGAAGTCTTTGACGTGGCGGGTCTTCAGGAAATGGTACGGTCCATCCCGTCGCATCATCGCCAAGATCGGAAGCGGACCTTGATGAGACAAACGGCGTACACCGCGTTGGATCGCCGATATGTGGCAATATGTCAGGATGCGACAGTAACGCACGGAATAGATTAGGCAGCAGCGTCAGGACGCCGTTGCTCAAGAAAATATAGTCGCTTTCCTCATCTGAACCCGCCGCTGCGTTCGCAGTCATTGAATTGACGACGAGTACGGTCAGTTTCATCGGACCGCCGTTACGCTGACCTTGAGCGACGCGCGACGCCACCGAGCGCTTCAATAACTCAATGATCGGGATTACGCTATCGTCTGGCGAGTGTAGGCCACCGTTGTTATCGATATAGTCCTGTAGATCGCTCATAGCGTACCCTCCCAATTAAGCCCTTTAAATATCGAGCTCCCGTCGCTTGATTCTCGCGACCAGTGCATCCGCCATGGCTTCCGCCGCATCGCGGAATGCTGCGGTGCTGATCCTCGATCAGGATTGTCTATCGTCTAGTCCCGATGTCTTCAGCCCGATGCGGTGTGCGTCCACTGCGGACTGCAACCAGTTGCGGTAGTGGCCGGGCGGCAGGAGCTGGTTATTCAACTGCTCGAACAGATTCATCATCTTGTTGGCCGCCTCGATCTGACCGGCCTCAGCGAAACCCAAGGCGACTGAGGCGATGCAGTTGGCAACCGCCGTAACGGCTTGGTCAGCGTCGCTAAGGCGATCTCGGGTGTTGGTCACGTGCTGCTCCCGTGCTGTTGTAAGTTGTCGCCTCTCATTACTGCATGCCGAGCCGTGAATGATAAAGCATCGCCGTCTCAATACGCTGACGTAGGGCATGCACCTCGTGGTAATCGCGAGTGATAAATGCCTGCGTCTCGGCGGAAGAAGTCATCAAGTACAGGCGATACTCTCGTTTTTCGGACTTATTCCAATACAACCATGAAAACGTACCGTAAATGATAGCGGCGATCAGTGGCCCCAGCGTGAGACCGGATGCCAAAAGGACTATCAAAAATATGCCGCTGACAATCCCAGAGATGATCGCAACTGCTCTTCCTGAAGCAGCGGTTTCACGCACCTCAATGCTGTTGATCTTGTTAATGGCGTAGCTTTTGCCACCGAACCGCGCAAAATCGTTATCAACGTTAACGCCCGCGATCGGAACTCCGCTGTTAACATATGTCATATCTATCTCCCAGGCCGGTTTGCCTGCTAAAGAACGAAGCCAGAACGCGAATCGGGAGAATGCGTGAACGAGACGGTCTTTCGGCAGACACCTAATTGCGAGCAGGGTTGTCATCCGTGCGGCGCGAAATGCGCTACGCTCGCCGACGTAACGGCAGCGCAGCATCGGCGGTATCAGGCAGCACTGGCTGCGCATCGTCGGTCTCCGACCGAACCTCGATCAGCGGACCTCGGACGCTGCCGAGCGCTGTGGGCAGCAGCGTGGCAAGCTCACGAGCGAGCTCGGGCCCTTCGAGCCCCGGCAATGCCTCCAACAGCCCCTCAAACATTCGGGCCAATGCCTCTTCGCTCGGGAGAGCGACGGGCATCATAACCATTTGGACTGTCGGGGCCGGCGGAGGCGGTGGGGCATCTTCTTCGGGATCGTCTATTTCACCGGTCAGGTAGGCAGGTGTCGTCCGCAACTCCCGCGCGATTCGATGGAGGTGTTTAGAGCCATAGCCCCGGCCTGCCACTAGCTTGGCGATTGTGGTCTGAGATACGCCGACGCGGCGCGCCAGTTCGGATTGCGACAGGCCGCGTGTCGCCATCAGATTGCGTAGGCGATCACCGTTGAACATCGGTGGAGAACTTAAACCACTAGGTTTAGTGCGCGATAGGGCATTGGGACTTGACCAACCTAAACCCATTGGTTTAGCTGCTGGCTATGGACGTGAATCACCTCCTGATTGCGCAAGCGGCTTTGAAGGCCGCGGTCACGGAGGCCGGATCCCAATCCGCGCTTGCGCGGCTTCTGGGCGTCACCCAACGTGCGGTCTGGCGTTGGGTTACGGAGGGAAAGCCGCTTCCAGCTCAGCATGTAGAAGCGTGTGAGCGTGAAACGCGGGTACCGAAAGAGAAGCTGCGGCCCGATCTTCCGTGGGATAAGTCTTCGCTACCGTCGCTGCCCTCTATCTCGACGATCGAGGAGGTTGCGCGATGACGCCTGAGATCGCCTACGATCGCAAGCTCTACTGCTCCTTCTGCGGCAAGGCTGCCGGTGAGGTCTGCAAGCTGATCGCAGGCCCGACGGTGTTCATCTGCGATGAATGCGTGACGCTGTGCCAGGCAATCGTTGCAGAGGAGGCCACGCCGATCGCGGCCGACCAATTGTCGCCTGGGCAGGACGCGGCCGTTCGCTCGATCGTGACCGAAATGCTGGACACGATGTTCGATGGAGCCGACGGCCGCATCCGCAAGGCAATTGCCGACACGCACAATTACGTTGTTGGCGCTGCTGGGCCTGAGCTTATCGCATGCGAACCGCTGCCGAACGGCGACGCTCAATGTGCATCCGAGACCGATCCAACTGTCGAAAACGAGAGATATGTCAGGATGGCGAGGGCGTATGCCGAGGCAGCCATTCGAGTATGGCAAGAGCGGCTTGCATCGCTGCAATCCCAGTCGGCCATCCTCAATCGGTTGACCGACTCGGAGGGTAGTTTGGCCCAAACACCTTTGCCAGGATCGCGGCCTCATAAGGGCGATCTTCCCCCGCTGCCTGCTGAAGGCCGTCCAGCATGATGCGGTGTATGAGGCTTGCTGCGCCGCTGATGCCGACGTTCTTTTCCATGACAATGGCAAGGGCTGAGACCCCCTTGGCACTGGCCAGCGCCAAGTTGAACGCGACTTCAGCTTTGTCGACGGCGGAATCGTCCATGATTTTCGTCCTTCGTGGTGGTGTTGCAAGCGCCACGATAGCCGGACGGGGTCGGGCGTCCAGCCCGGCCCCTGAAGGACTTCACCTCGAACCAATTTTCACCCCTTTCGACCGCTCGCAGGCCGGTCGAACGTCGTGCGCCGCTTTCCAAAGCCCGGGCGTCGCGCGGTTCTACACTACCTGTCTGCGGTTCTCCCTGTCACGCCTGGGTGCCGTTCGTATGCCACGATCGGCACCCATTTTTCTGGCACGGCAGGCATGACCAAGCTCCGAGATCCGATGACGATCGAGAACGCGTTGGACTTCGTCATCGGCGTGCTCAAGATCGAGCACGCTGCTGAAGTGACTGGCCGCGAGCGCGGCTATCTGCGCAGCCTCTCCGATCCTGACAGCCGATACCGGCTGACGATCGAGGACGCGTTGAAGCTCGATCTCGCCTACGCCGCGGCCGGAGGCGACGGCGCTCCCCTTTACGAGACCTATGGCCTCCTCCTCGGCGCGGCCCGCGCCAAGCGCTTCTCATGCGAGGCGGAAATCGCGCGGCATACGGTCGAGGTCATCCGCGAAGGCGGCGAGGCGCATGCCGCGCTCGTAGCCCTCTCGATCCCTGGTGCGACTGACGCCGATCGCCGCAACGCACTGCGGGAAATCGAGCAGGCAAACGCGGCGCTGACCCGCGTCGTTCACCTGCTCGAACAACCCAAGCCTCCCGACCCCCCATGACGCCGCCCCGACCCGGATAGCGGCACCACCGCTCTAACCATCGACCTGATCACCGCCGTTCCGGAAGTATCGTGCTTCCGGGAACGGTTTCCTGCTGCCCGAAGGCGACCGATGTTCGATCCCGTCAAATTACGAGCCCTCGCCGAGCGCGCGGCAGCCGTGCAGGCCGATACCACGGCTTTGCATGACGAGCTGGACGCGATGCTCCCGTTGGCCATCACCGCTGAATCGCTCGCAGCAATCGCGGGGTGGCCAGAGGCCGATCGTGAGTGCCGCAAGCATTTGCTGCATGCCATGCTCCACCTGAGCAGGGCCACCAACTCGCTTGGGGTGGCGACGACGGACCTCGGCAACGCGACCATGGGCACCGCGATATGAGCGGCGATCCCGTTTCCCAGCGCACACGCTCTGCGATCCGCACCTGCCACATCGCAGCGGCCATCCTCGCCGGCATCGCGCTGATCGCGACCTTCTACGGCTTCGTGCCTGTGGCGATCATCGCCCTATCCCTTGCCACCCTCGCGCAGATTTTCGCGTCCGATGTGATGCGCGTGATCATTCTCTTGTTCCGGGAGTATCGTCGATGAAGCATGAACAGCCCGGCAGCTGGCTTCACCCGCTCGAGTGCGAGTGCGATCGCTGCGAGCCCATCCGACCAGCCACCTCCAATCGCCTGACCGCCACCCACATTTCTCTGTGGTGCGGGGCAGGGATCGTCGTCGGCAATGCGGTCGCTTTCATTATCGATCCCCATGCCGCCTTGGCGGCGCTGGCGGCCCCGTTCGGGGTGATGCTGTGACGGATGCGCTGCCGGCTACCCCGCTGTTCGCTGGCCTGACCGTCAACCAGCATTTTGCGAAAGCTCACCAGTACGACGTGGCCTTGGTTGCGTTCGAGGGGGTCGTGGTCGCCGGGCTTGCTCCGGAGGACGTGCGCGCCAGCCGGGCCGCGATGCTCCACTCCTATTGCGTCCGCGTGGGCGCGATCATTGCAGGCTGCGATCCTACCGACCGCGCCGATCTCATGGAGATCGCGCAGCAGAAGATCGCCGAGGCAGCTGATATCGTTCGGATGCTCCGGTCATGAGCCCGCGCGATGAGGATCCAATTCTGCCGGGCGAGCCAACCTTCACTCTGCGGGGCAGCGATCCGCTGGCGGGCTTCCTCGTCTCGATCTGGGCGTCTGCCCACATGGGTGATGGCGAGGCTGTCGCGGCCAAGATCAAGGCGATGGTCGATCGCTTCGTGCCGGGGATGACCGGACCCAGCTATGAGCAGACAGCCGACGCGATCGACGTCGCCCTCGCCATGTTCGCATGGCAGGGCAAGTCCGGGTGTGCGGTCTGATGACCCACCTCAGCCCCAAGACCGCGCGTCACCTCCTGACGGCCATGACTACCGGTCATATCCTGTCGCGATCGCGCAACATGGGGCTGGAGGCGCTAGTCGAGCGCAGCCACGCCATCAGCACGCCATTGCTGAATCACGCAGGCATCCGGATCGCTCAACATCTCGTCTATTCGATCACCGAAGCTGGTCGCGCCTGGCTGCGACCAGCAGCACCAACAATTATCCGCGATAGCACGAAGAGCGAGCCCGCACCGGCTTCGATCGTGCTGTCGGACCCTCGCCAGATGGATATCGAGGCGGCGATCGCCGCCAGCTCGGGGGGCGCCGCCCATAGCACCCCCCTCACCGTGTTCGACGCACCGACGGATACCGCCACCGGTGTGAGCGCACCCGTCGGCCGCTCATCGACATCCGCGCTCGCGGCCGCAAAGCCGGAGCAGCTGTCATCATGACCCAAGCCCGTGTCGCACCACAAGCCCCCGCGCCGCGCCCCCGCCGCGAATGCCTCAAGCTCGGCCGCAAGGCTGCTGGCGCACCCGCCGCGTCCTACGACGCCGAGCCCGCGCCGATGTCAGTCGTTCCATCAGCGCCACGCCTTTTCCCGCTCGGCCGCCTGCGCCGCGCGGACGAGAACGTCCGGCATACGCGGATCGATGAAGGCTGCGAGGAGCTGGCGATCGACATCATGTCGCACGGCCTCCTGCAGTCGCTGATCGGCTACGAGGACGGCGACCATGTCGAGATCGTCGGGGGCGGTCGCCGGCTGAAGGCGCTTCGCATCGTACGCGACCGCGGCCGCATCGATGACAGCTTTCCGGTACCGGTGCTGATCCGCGACGTTTCCGAGGCGGTCGAGCTATCGCTGGCTGAGAATCTCCAGCAGCGCAGCATGTCGCCCGTCGACGAATTCCTCGCGTTCTCCAAGCTGATGGAGGGCGGCGCAACGTCGCCGGCCGAGCTGGCGAAGCGCTTCGGCTTTTCCGAGCGCGTGGTGAAACAGCGGCTGAAGATGGCCGAGCTGGCGAAGCCCATCCTCGATGCACTCGCTAACCGCGAGATCACGCTTGATTCGGCGATGGCGTACGCAAGCGCGGATGATCAGGCGCTGCAAGCCGAGGTGTTCGCGCACCAGGCGAAGCGCGGGCGCACGGCGCATGATCCGGCCGCGATCCGCCTGTCCCTCCGGATGAAGGGCATGGACACCGCCGACCGCATATTCCGCTTCGTCGGCTCCACGACCTATGAGGCCGAGGGCGGCCGGTACAGCGACGACCTTTTCAACGAACCCGGGCGCGATCGCGTGCTGGCGCAGCCCTTCATCGCTGAGACGATCGCGAACAGGATGGTCGACCTGCAAGCCGCCCGGCTGATCGAGACTTTGCGGACCAGCGCGGCATGGGCCCCGACGATCGCCGGTCTCGTGAAGGTGCCGGACCTGCGTCTCCATGCCGAGGGCACGTCGCAGGCGATGCGCCCGCCGGCCGGCTTCGTCCTGATCGAGCGGGCGCAGCATCAGAAGCTGTGGGCGACCATCCGGAACAACGGCCTGCCGGCGCATGTCGTCGTCGGGCTCGATGTCACCGGCCAGCTGATCGCGGACCCGCGCTACGCCTTCGTGCCGCTCGCGCAGAAGTCCGCCGTGGAGAAACCAGCGCTGGTTGAGAAGGCCGCCGATCGCGAGCGCGAGGCGGCATCGCGGCGCGAGGTCGCGATCTTGCGCTGGTCGCGTCGGCTGGCGGTTCCGCCTTTCACCGGGACCCCGCTGGAAGGGCGCGTCTTCTGGCCTGCAGAGGAGACCGATCGCCACGTCGCCGCGACCGAGGGCGGCGTGGAGGGCTTCAAGATTCCGGCACTGATCTTCGTGCCGCTCGCGGACGCCCTCGCTCACCGCAAAGAAGCCGCTCGCCACGTCGACCAGCGTCTCGCGGCGCTGGCAGCTCAGGGAGCCACCGCATGACCGTGATCGAACGGATCGCCTACCGGCTCGGGTTCGCTCGTGCGACACCGCCCGAGATCATCATCTTTCCGAGCGCCGAGCATGCCATGGAACAAGGCTTCCGTGGCGCCCGGCATCCCAGTCTGCCCCATGTTCGCGCATGGTGGCCGGGCGCAGGCGTAGCCGGCATCCTTGGCCGCCCGATCCAGCGGGTCACGATCAGCCGTGACATGCGCTTCCATAGCACCGCGGAGGGCAAGGTCGTCGACCTTCTCCGCGCCCGACAACGCGCCTTCGGCGATCTTGCCATGTGGATCGAGCTATGAACGCCCCCTCCATCGTCCACCTCGACAAGCGTGTCAGCCGTGCGGCCGAAGTCGGTCGCGGCGTCGATCTGACGGCCGCTGATCTCGATCTGCTTGTCAGCCTTGGGCTGATCGACTTGCTGCACGACGCCAAGGCCAAATTTTTGAGGGAACAGACCACGTGCAGAGTGATGCGACGCCAGTCTATCGACGGGGCAAATACTGGCTCGATAAGCTCCGGCGGGCCGACGGCAGCGTCCGTTCGCCTCGTTGGTACGTCTTCTGGTACGATCCCACCTCGCGACGCGAAGCAAGCGTTTCAACGGGCACGGGGAACGTCGACGACGCCAAGCGCGTCCTCGACCGCCGGTACCTGAGCGATGCCGACGAAGCACCCGCCTATTGCTATGCGTGCGGCCAGCCGCTCGCCTCGGCTCAGGCGTATCTCTTGACCGACGCGATCGCCGATTATCGCATCGAGCATGGCGACCTGAAGGCTTCGGCCGTCAGCATCCAGGCGCGGCTGAAGCACGTCCTCGACTTCATTGAAGCGCAGGAGGAGCGGGGCGGGGCGTTCGGCTTCGAGACGAGCTGTGCCGTCGCGTGCGGCACACCGTTCATCACCGCGTTTCGTGCATGGTCGAAGACCGAGCCGGTGACGTGGAAGAACAAGGCGGGGGAGGTCACCGCCTCGCGCCCGCGCGCTGCGGCGACGACCGAGGAATCGGTGCTGCAGGTGGCGGCCGCGCTCAACCACGCGGCCGACGCCAACCCGCCGCGATCCGAACAGCGGCCGATCTACAAACCGCTGCCCCGCAAGCAAGTGTCGCGGCCGCGCAAGGTGCGCGTTGACGTGCCGGTGCTGGCGGACATGCTCGCCTATGCGGCCGAGGTCGACAAGAAGCGCGCATCGCTGCACGCCTTCATCGTCGCATCGCTCTGCACGATCGGCCGGCCTGACAGCGTGGTCGATATCAGCGTCGCCCCCGAACGGGAGCAATGGTATCCCGGCTCGACCAGCCTCGACCTCAATCCTTTCGGCCGCGCGCAGACCAACAAGCACCGCCCGATCGTCCCGGTCGTGCCGGTGCTGGGGGAGTGGCTGGCCGCCGAATATGCGGCCTATCAGCGACTTGATCCAAGCGCTCGGAAAGGCGCTGGCTTCCTCGTCAATTACTACGGCCGCGGCGTCCTCGATGTCGACCGCGCCTGGTCGACGATGCTGGCGGGGCTGAAGCTACCGACCGGCCGCGAGTGGAAACCGTACCTGCTGCGCCATAGCCTCGCGACGATCCTGCGGAACCGCGGCGTCGCTAAGTGGGACCTGCAGGGCTTCATGGGCCACGAGGTCGGCAGCACGACAGAGGTTTACGCGATCGGTCAATTCGACACGGTTGCGACCGCGCTCAATGACATTCTGGGGGAGGTTGAGCTTCGCGCTCCAGGCGCATTGCGCCGAAACTGCGCCGAAGTCGCCGTGTCCGGTCATTTTGTGGGAGACCAAAAAATGACCGGATAACAGCAAGCTGTCCTGGTGGGCGTGGCAAGGATTGAACTTGCGACCCCTGCGATGTCAACACAGTGCTCTACCACTGAGCTACACGCCCGCCGGAGGTGGGCCATTAGCCGGGGTTGTGCGGGGCGGCAAGGAATATTTGCGGGTCGCGGTCAATTCGGCCGGTCGATCGGGATATCCTCGAACATCCGGTCGACCTCCATCACCAGTTCGCGCAGGTGGAACGGCTTGGACAGGATACGGGCGTTGGGCATCGCCTCCCCCGCCTTGAGGGTGACGGCGGCGAAGCCGGTGATGAACATCACCCGCATCCCCGGCGCCATCTGGGTCGCGCGCTGGGCCAGTTCGATGCCGTCCATCTCGGGCATCACGATATCGGTCAGCAGCAGGTCGAACGTCGCCGACTCCAGCAACGGGATCGCCGCGGTGCCGCGATCGACCGCCGCGACGCTGTAGCCCGACCGCTCCAGCGCGCGCGTGAGGTATTCGCGCATGACCTGATCGTCTTCGGCCAGCAGGATTCGGATCATCGGGCGTGCCTCGTCATCCCGGCGGCTTAGGAGCAAGGGGGTTAATATTTCCAGTCGAAACGGGCCTGTTGTCGGCGAACGCCGCCGGTTCTACGGTCGGTGCCATGACGGACGGGATCTTCATCGGCACCGGCGATGCCGGCAACGGCGGCAAGCGACAGGCGATCGACCTGCGGCGGGCCAATCGCCACGGCCTGATCGCGGGGGCGACGGGCACCGGCAAGACGGTGACGTTGCAGCGGATCGTCGAGGGCTTCTCCGCCGCGGGCGTGCCCAGCTTCGTGTCGGACGTGAAGGGCGACCTGTCCGGGCTGGCGATGCCGGGATCGGCGACCGCGAAGAACCACGCCGCCTTCGCCACCCGCGCGGGCGAGGTGGGGGACAGCGGCTGGGCCTATCGCGACACCCCGGTGCAGTTCTGGGACCTGTTCGGCGAGCAGGGCCACCCGGTGCGCGCGACCGTCAGCGAGATGGGGCCGCTGCTGCTGGCACGGTTGATGGACCTGAACACGGTGCAGGAGGGGGTGCTGGCGATCGCGTTCCACCTTGCCGATCAGGAGGGGCTGCTGCTGCTCGACCTGGACGACCTGCAGGCGCTGCTGGCGCATGTCGCGGGCCGCGCGGCGGAACTGACGACGACCTACGGCAACGTATCCAAACAGTCGGTCGGGGCGATCCAGCGGTCGCTGCTGCAATTGCGGGCGCAGGGCGGCGACCATTTCTTCGGTGAGCCGGCGCTCGACCTCGACGACATGATCCGCACCGACGACGGCGGGCGCGGCATCGTCAACATCCTGGCCGCCGACAAGCTGATGGCCAGCCCCAAGCTCTACGCCACCTTCCTGCTGTGGATGCTGAGCGAGTTGTTCGAGCAGTTGCCCGAGGTGGGCGATCCCGACAAACCGGTGATGGCGTTCCTCTTCGACGAGGCGCACCTGCTGTTCGACGAGGCGCCCGACGCGCTGCTCGACAAGATCGAACAGGTCGTGCGGCTGATCCGGTCGAAGGGGGTCGGCATCTATTTCATCACGCAGAACCCACTGGATATCCCCGACAAGGTGGCGGGACAGCTGGGCAACCGGGTGCAGCACGCGTTGCGCGCCTTCACCCCGCGCGATCAGGCGGCGGTGCGCGCGGCGGCGGAGACGTTCCGCGCCAATCCGGGCGTCGATGTCGCCACCGCGATCACCGAGCTGAAGGTGGGCGAGGCGCTGGTGTCGTTGTTGCAGGCGGATGGTTCGCCCTCGCCGGTGGAGCGCACGCTGATCGCGCCACCCGCCAGCCGGGTCGGCCCGGTCACCCCGGCGGAGCGGCGGGTGCTGATCGATACCGATCTGGTCGGCGACAAGTACGACACCGTGATCGACCGCGAATCGGCGGAGGAGTTGCTCACCGCCAAGACGCAGGAGGCTGCCGCTGCCGTGGCTGCCACCCGTGCCGCCGGCGAGGCGGAGAAGGCGGCCGCGGTGCAGGCGAAGGAAGATGCCCGCCAGGCCAAGGAGGCCGAGCGCGCCCGCATCGCGGCGCAGCGCGAGGCGGACCGGCAGGCGAAGGCGGCCGACCGCGCGGCGGCGGACAGCCCATGGGCGAAGATGGCGACATCGGCGACGCGCGCCGCCTCGTCCTCGATCGGGCGGCAGGTGGCCAACGAGGTCGGCAAGCAGATATTCGGCGGCGGATCGCGCCGGCGCTCGTCGGCATCGGGCGGCGGCCTGATCGGTCAGATCGCGCGCGGCGTGCTGGGCGGCCTGTTCCGGGGATGAGGGAGATGATGCGATGATCCTCGAAGAGATGGGGAGCCTCGACGAGATGGGCGGCGGCTGGCGCGCGGCGGGCGAGGACGTGTTCGACGAGGTCGTGGCGCTGCGCCGCGCGATCCATGCCGAACCGGAGATCGGGCTGCACTGCCCGCGCACCACCGACAAGATCAGGGCGGCGCTGGCCGGTCTGCCGCTGGAATTCCGCGAGGGGCCGTCGACCACCGGGCTGATCGCGATCCTGCGCGGCGGCGCGGGGCGGCAGGGCGACAATCACCGCACCGTGCTGTTGCGCGGCGACATGGACGCGCTGCCCCTGACGGAGGAGACGGGGCTGTCCTTCGCCAGCACCGTTACCGGGGCGATGCATGCCTGCGGCCATGATTCGCATACCGCGATGCTGGTCGGCGCGGCCAAGGCGCTGGCGGCGCGGCGGGACGAACTGGCCGGGACCGTCGTCTTCATGTTCCAGCCGGGTGAGGAGGGGCATCACGGCGCCCGCTTCATGATCGAGGACGGGCTGCTGGCCGATCCCGCGCCCGATGCCGCCTTCGCGCTGCACATCACCCCCAATGCGCCGTCGGGCGTGGTGGTGACGCGTCCCGGATCGATCATGGCCTCAGCCGAGACGGTGCATGTCGTGGTGCGCGGCGCGGGCGGCCATGCGGCGATGCCGCACGACTGCATCGATCCGATCCCGGTGGCGTGCGCGATCGTCACCGCGCTCCAGACCTTCGTGGCGCGCGGCATCGCGGTGACCGACCCGGCGGTGCTGTCGATCACCAATATCGAGGCGGGGTCCGCGCACAACATCATTCCGGACGAGGTGACGATGCTCGGCACGCTGCGCACCCTGTCGGAGGCGACCCGCACGACGATGCACGCCGCGCTGACCCGGATCGCGACGAACATCGCCGCCGCGCACGGCGCCACCGCGGAGGCATGGATCGACACCGGCTATCCCGTCACCGTCAACGACCCGCGCGGCGCGGCGCTGGTGCGCGGCGTGGCGACCGGGCTGTTCGGGCCGACCGGCTTCGCCCCGATGCCGCAGCCGATGATGGGGGCGGAGGATTTCTCTTATGTGCTGGGCACGATGCCGGGCGCGTTCGCCTTTATCGGTGCCGCCCCCGAGGGCAGCGATCCCGCGACCAACCCGCCGCTTCACAATACCCGGATGACGATCGACGAACGCGTGATGGCGCGCGGCGTGGCGATGCATTGCGCGGTGGCGGCACGGTTTCTGGAGCGCGGGTTCGACTGAGAATAAGCCCTCTCCCTCTTTAGGGGAGAGGGGGAGAGCAATGACTGTAGTTGTTGCAGGACGCCTTCGAGGTTTCTCATTACGCCGGCGTTGGTGAAGCGGATGACGCGCCACCCCTGTTCCTCAAGGAATGCCGTGCGGCGGGCATCGTAAGGGACTTGCATGGCGTGGGAATCGCCATCGATTTCCACCACCAGCATCGCTGCTCGGCAAGTGAAGTCGGCGATGTAGGGACCGATCACCGTCTGGCGGCGGAATTTCCGGTTATCGAAACGGCCCGCCCTCAGGTGATGCCACAGCCGTATTTCCGCCACCGTCATTTCCGTTCGAAGGCGTTTGGCGTTTGCCAGAGAACTTTGGTTGCGCACTCCCCCTCTCCCAACCCTCTCCCCTGAAGGGGAGAGGGCTTTTTCCGGCTACGCCTTGATGAGGCCGATCTCCACCAGGCGTTCGTGCAGGTAGTCATGCGCGGTGATCGGGGTGGGGTAGCGGTTCGGGTTTTCCGCGGTGATCGTCTGCGGCAGCGTCTCGATCAGGAAATCGGGCGCAGGGTGGAGGAAGAAGGGCATCGAATAGCGCGAATGGCCGCGACGCTCGGGTGGCGGGTTGACGACGCGGTGGGTGGTCGACGGCAGGACGTGGTTGGTCAGGCGTTGCAGCATGTCGCCGACGTTCACCACCATCGCGCCCTCCGGCGGCTTGATCGCCAGCCAGCGGTCGTTGGTGCGGTCGAGCAGTTCGAGGCCGGCTTCCTCCGCGCCCAGCAGCAGGGTGATGAGGTTGATGTCCTCATGCGCGCCGGCACGCACCCCCTCCGCATCGACCGGGATCGGCGGATAGTGGAGCAGGCGCAGCACGCTGTTGCCGTCCTTCACCGCCGGATCGAACCAGTCGGGAGCCAGCCCCAGATGCCGGGCGATCGCCGAGAGCAGCCGGTCGCCGGCCCGGTCGAACGCGGCGAACAGTTCGATGAAGGTGTCGCGGAATCCCACCGGCCGCTGCGGCCAGACATTGGGGGCCATCACGTCGGCGAAGCGGTGGCCGGCGGCCAGTTCGCGGCCGACGTGCCAGAATTCCTTGAGGTCGACCGCGCTGGCGCCCTTGGCGATCTCGGTCTTGAACGGGGTGTAGCCGCGCGCGCCGCCGCCGCCGGGGGCGTGGTAACCGCGCTTCTCGTCTTCGGGCAGCGCGAACAGCGCCTGCGTGTCGGCCCAGGCGCGGTCGATCAGGTCCTGCGGCACGCCGTGATCGGCGACGATCGCGAACCCGAAGCGTTCGAACGAGGAGCCGAACGCGGCGGCGAAACCGTCCGGATCGCGATCCTGATCGGCGAGGCTGAGCGTGGGCACCTGCGCGGATTGAGTGTCGAGCATATGGAATCCCTTGGTGAAGCGACCGACATAAGCATCCCGGCGCCGCGGCGATAGGGTTACGCGGCGTGGCGACGGCAGCTATGGACGATCGATCATGCAAGATCCGGATACCCCCACGCCCGCGCTGCCCGGCGCGCCGATCGGCTTCGTCGAGTTCGTGGCGCTGGTCGCGTCGCTGATGGCGCTGGGCGCGCTGGGCACCGATGCGATGCTGCCGGCGCTGCCCGCGATCGGCGAGGCACTGGGTGTGGCGGATGCCAACAGCCGGCAGTTCGTCGTCTCCGCGTTCCTGGGCGGGTTCGGGCTGGCGCATCTGATCCACGGGCCGCTGGTCGACCGGTATGGGCGGCGGCGCGTGCTGTTGTGGGCGATCGCCGGCTATGTCGTCGCCAGCGCGGCGGCGGCGGTGGCGGGCAGTTTCACGCTGCTGATCGCGGCGCGGCTGGCGGCGGGGGCCAGCGTGGCGGCGACCCGGATCGGCACGATCGCGCTGGTGCGCGACTGTTACCAGGGCCGGGCGATGGCGCGGGTGATGTCGATCGCGTTCATGGTGTTCATGGTCGTGCCGATCCTGGCGCCGAGCGTGGGGCAACTGGTGCTGCTGTTCGGCGACTGGCGCGCGATTTTTTGGGTGATGGCGGGCAGTGCGGGCGCGCTGCTGATCTGGGTGGCGGTGCGCCTGCCCGAGACGCTGCGGCCGGAGGCGGCGCTGCCGATCGCGCCGGCGCGGATCGTGGCGGGCTGGCGGCGGACGGTGACCGACCGGGCATCGCTGGGCTATACCGCCGCGGCGACGCTGCTGACCGGCGCGCTGTACGGCTACCTCAATTCGATCCAGCAGATCATGTTCGACGTGTACCGCCACCCGCAACTGCTGGCGGCGGTGTTCGCGGGCACGGCGGCGACGATGGCGGGCGCGAACCTGCTCAACGCGCGGTTCGTGATGCGGCTGGGCACGCGGCGGATCGCGCATGGCGCGGTCGTGGCGCTGATCGCGCTGGCGGCGCTGCACCTGGTGCTGGCGGAGGCGGGGCTGGACAGGCTGGCGGTGTTCGCGGTGCTGCAGGCGCTGACGATGGCGTGTTTCGGGCTGGCCGCCTCCAATTTCTCGGCGATGGCGATGGAGAATATGGGCGCGATCGCGGGCACCGCCTCCAGCGTGCAGGGCTTCATGAGCATCACGATGGGCGTGCTGATCGGCGCGGTGATCGGGCAGGCGTTCGACGGGACGACGGTGCCGATGATCGCGGGCTTCCTGGTGGCGGGCGTCCTGGCGCTGGCCGCGATCGCCGTGACCGAGCGCGGACGCCTGTTCCGCAGCTGAACGGAACCGCCAGCCGGTCCGCGCCGTTCGCGCCCTATCGATCCAAGGAGAACGGATATGGGCGGTCATCAGATTCCGGGCATGGGCACCGGCGACGACGGGTATGACGAGGAAGGCTATGACGAGAGCCAGCGCGCCGAAATCCTGGAGGCGACGCGCAACGGCCCGACCGACGGGCTGGTGCTGACCGATCTCGACCCCGATCTGGGCGACGACGACGGCGCGGACGAATCGATCGACGATCTCGACATGGATTCCGAGGAGGTCGGCGAGACCGACGCCACCGTGACGATGGACGAGGACGACATCGACGAGGACGATGCGCAGGCGGACTTCGACGACGGCACCACCGACGACGAGGAACTGGACGACGCCGACGACGTCGCGCTGAAGCCGTAACATCCCGGCATCGGCCACCGGCCGATCACTGGCCGATCACCGGCCCCGCACGACCGCTGCGCCCCCGGCGCGGCGGTCGTTTCGCATCGGGGTTGCGCGGGACCGCGACCGCGATGCAACATGCGGTGATTCGGCGTCGAGATGGGTCAGCAGTGCGGCCTCGTCTCGGGAAAACCGTGGTTTTGCCTCAATGTCGCCGCGCTTCGTTCATCCGCCCGACAGATACCGTGGCCAATCGGCCACACTCCGCAAACAGCTTCAACAATCGATACTGTTGCGTTGCAACCAAGCGGCCGTCCCACGATTTGAGCGGTCCTGGACCGGGCGTGATGCCCATCGCGGTCCGGTTGTTATAGCAGATCAAGGTCCACCAAATATGCGTACGCTGTCCCTCATCGCCGCGCTGGCCGTTTCGACCGCCGCCGTTCCCGCCTTCGCGCAGGACATGTCGACGACGACGACGACCACCGACACCACCACCACCACGACCACCGATGGCATGTCGGCCGACACCGCCCGCGCGCCCGATGGCACCCGTGCGTTCGGCATCGAGCCCTACGTCGCGGTCATGGGCGGCTGGGAAGGTTTCGACCGTCGCGTCGGCCACGGCATCCCCAACACCCCGCTGGGCAACAAGAAGCTGGACGGCGCGATCGTGACCGGCATCGTCGGCGTGAACGTGCCGCTGGGCCCGGTGTTCGTCGGTGCCGAGGGTGAAGTGACCAAGGGCGTCGACGGCGCGATCGACTGGGGCTACGGCGCCGCCGGCCGCTTCGGTTTCCGCGCGGGCGAGAGCGGCCTGTTCTACGGCAAGGTCGGTTACCGCTGGGTCAACTTCGACCGGTTCGGCAAGGACAGCCCCGATTTCGACGCGATCACCTATGGCGTCGGCGCCGAAGTCGGCCCGAAGGACATCGGTCTGGGCGGCCTGACCGGCAATTCCGGCCTGCGCTTCCGCTTCGAAGTGACGACCTTCGGCAACGCCGACAGCTTCCGCCCGCAGGCGGGTGTGGTCGCACACTTCTGATCCCGCCGGGGGCGCGTGACGCCCCCAGCAGGACCGCGATGGGGCGGGGGTGGCCGACGGGCCGCCCCCGCCCTTTTCGTTGCGCCTTTCCCACCCGATATCAGGGGCATGACAGGCAGGGTGAAGCGCAAGGCCGGGCTGGCCGCCGCCGCGATGCTGGCGGAGCGGCACACCGCCCCGCCCCCGTGCGTGCTGTGCGGCCGGCCGCTGGGCGCGAAGGTGGAATGGCATCACCTGGTGCCCAAGAGCGAGGGCGGCCGGATCACCGCGCCCGTCCACCCGATCTGCCACCGCACGATCCACGCGACGCTGACCAACGCCGAACTGGCGCGCGACCATGCCGACCCCGCCGCCCTGCGCGCGCATCCCGATATCGCCCGGTTCCTGCGCTGGATCGCGGACAAGCCCGCCGATTTCCATGCGCCGGTGCGCAGGAGCCGATAGACGCGCGCGGCAGGGGCGAGGTGACGGCAGCGGCGGCGGAAAGTCACACCGGAAAGTCACGAACGTCGCATCCTACAGGGGGTGCGGCGACCCGCCGGGTCCGGAGGCATCGAGGACGATATCGGCGGGGTCGAGCAGGTCGCAATCGACCGGCGCATCCGCCAGCGCCGCGACCGCGTCGCCATAGCCGGCCTGCATCCGCTCCATGACGCGAATATCGGCATCGGCCGCGAACAGCCGGGGCTGGAGGTGGCGGAGCAGGAACATCAGCATCTGGTCAGACGGCACGGTCTGCGTGGCGACCAGTTCGCCGTCCCGCCACAGCCGGCGGGGCGAGCCGGTGATCGCCCGGTCGAACGCGACGGCGGTGAGGCGGCTGGCGGCGGTGAGCAACGCCGCCTCCCACGCCCGCGCGAAGGCGGCGCCGCGCGGATCGTTGCGCAGGCGATAGGCGGAGCGGGTGGTGATCCCCGCCGTCCGCGCCGCCTCCGCCACCGATCCGGTATTGGCGAGCGTGGCGACGAACAGCCGCTGCCGCTGCGCGGTCCAGCCGTCGTGGCGATGGCGCAGGCCGGTGGCGGGGCCGCGTTCGGTGGTGGCGGGCAGGGTAGGTTCGGGCAGGCCGGTCGCGGCGGCGTTGTCAGCATCGTCGTCGGCGGTGACGTGGCGGGACGGTTTCATCGGTGTCGCTCCCCTTCGGTGTCAGGAGCGCGACCAGTTATAGGAGGTTTGGCGTGTAGGACAGGCTATCGTCAAACTGGACATTTACCTCGTCATGAGGCTTCGATTTGCAAAATTTCGAGTCAGTTGAGTCACTTAGCAAAAGTTGCATAAGATATTGATTCTGTTATATTTTGGCAATGGATGCGACATACAACCTCAATGGTGGCTTTAAGCCAACTATGAAGCGCTTTGCGGACTTGGATGGTCCGGATTTTTTCCCCACCCCTGCATGGGCAACCCATGCCCTCATCGACAATGAGCATTTCGAGGGTGATATCTGGGAGAGTGCATGTGGCAACGGCGCAATGTCAGAAGTGCTGGCGCTAACTGGCCAAAGCGTCATTAGCACCGACTTGCACGATAGAGGATACGGCGAAGGTGCCGTCGATTTCTTAAAAAGCAACCGGCGCGCACCAAACATTGTAACTAATCCACCCTACAATGCCGCCGAAGGGTTTGTTGAAGCCGGGCTGCGCAAGGCAGACCGCAAGTTTGCGCTCCTACTTCGCTTAGCTTTCTTGGAAGGCGCTAACCGGCAGCGTACAATCTTCACCCACAAGCCTCCATCGAGAGTGTGGGTGTTTAGCGAACGAATTACCTTTTACCCTGCGGGAGCCGTGCAGAAGGGCACCGGCACCACAGCTTACGCGTGGTTTGTTTGGGATTTACAAAATCCGACATCGACCGAATTAAAGTGGTTCAAGCCGGGATATAAAGCACGATTTTCTAAGGCTTCTTCTTGTAACGGTTTTGACCTGCTAGAGTAATTCTGTATCCAACACGTGGTACGTGTTCCAAGTACCCACGGGCGATATAGTTACTATCTTCGATATAATGAGACTTTATGTTGCGGACAATTTGATGCCACATCGGCTCACCTGGCCGTGTTGGCGATGGTGCGAGATCTTCTGTAGTTAATTTAACCAAGCTAGGGATTTGAGTCCGACAGCTGTTGAATGTTGCTAAACCCTTCGGGTGAGTAGCTGCAATCTTAAGAACACCAGCTGCAATTCGTTCCTCGGCATCTTTTGGCATTCACTATCTCCGACTCGATGAAAAAATCACCCAGATGCTGCGTCTGAAATCTATTCAAAGCAAGTAAGTTCGTAAGGTATATAGCGGCCAAATATAATACAAAATCCGGGGAAGGCATCTCGATCTGGTTCGACTGCGCTGGCAGACATAAGTCCCCGTCGCCAAAATTACCCGACCCAACAGCAGAAAAACTGTCTCGCCCGGCAAGATGGTGCAAAACTGGCGATAGGGCGAACCCTTGAGATATCGAACATGGCTCGTCACCAACTACTCCATCATCAATCATCGCCAACCGACAACCCGTGTCGACAGAAGATGTTGCATCATCCGCTTGTCTAACCGAAGTTTGGTGATGCTACTCGATCAGGGTAGTGGCGGGCGTTCACCGCCAAGACCCAGCTTCCTGCCAATCTAAGCAACGAAAGAGGCCAATTTCCACAGGAAGGTGGCGGCTACGAAAGCAGCAATCATTTTCAACCGACGCAGTGGCGCTTCACTCACTGTGGCAGGGGACTGATGCATATGGCGTATTGTATTGTGAGTTAACGATTTTTGCGTTACATGCGGCTTGGTTGTACCGGGGAAGGAACATTCCCACCCCGGCATCCGACCTCACTCCGCCGCCACACCCGCGCGGCTGAACATATCACCCATCCCGCTCAGATCCTCGTTTGCCGGGGGCATGATGATCTTCGCCTTCTGGCGCTTGTCGAACGAATCCCACACGTCGTTCCACTGGCCCTTGGTCGCGGCCTTCGAATATTCGGTGGCGCGCTGTTCGAAGAAGTTGGCGTGCTCGACGCCGTTCAGCATCGGGGCGAGCCAGGGCAGGGGGTGTTCGTCGATCATGTAGATCGGCTTCAGGCCCAGCTGGCCCATCCGCCAGTCGGCGATGAAGCGGATGTACTTCTTGATCTCCTTCGGCGTCATGCCGTTGACCGGACCCATCTCGAACGCGAGGTCGATGAAATTGTCCTCCAGCCGGATCGTCGTCTGGCAGACATCGGCGATGTCGTCCTTCACCGCCTTGGTCAGGCACTGGCGCTCCTGACAGAAGGTGTGGAACATCTTGATGATGCCCTCGCAATGCAGGCTCTCGTCGCGGATCGACCAGGTGACGATCTGGCCCATGCCCTTCATCTTGTTGAAGCGCGGGAAGTTCATCAGCATCGCGAAGCTGGCGAACAGCTGCACCCCCTCGGTGAAGCCGCCGAACATGGCGAGCGTGCGGGCGATGTCCTGATCGTTGTCGACGCCGAAATTCTGCATGTAATCATGCTTTTCCTTCATCTCGGCATATTCGAGGAAGGCGCCATACTCGCTCTCGGGCATCCCGATCGTGTCGAGCAGGTGGCTGTAGGCGGCGATGTGGACCGTCTCCATGTTGCTGAACGCGGTCAGCATCATCTTGATCTCGGTCGGCTTGAACACGCGGCCGTATTTCTCGTGGTAGCAATCCTGCACCTCGACGTCCGCCTGGGTGAAGAAGCGGAAAATCTGGGTGAGCAGGTTGCGCTCGTGATCGGACAGTTTCTGCGCCCAGTCGCGGCAATCCTCGCCCAACGGCACCTCTTCGGGGAGCCAGTGGAGCTGCTGCTGGCGCTTCCAGAATTCGAACGCCCAGGGGTATTCGAAGGGCTTGTACTGCTTGGAGGCGTGAAGGAGGGACATGGGATTACTCCGGTACGAAAGCGGGAAAGGGATGCGGGCGGCGGATCATTGGCCGTTCGCCCAGAGAATGGTGCCGCCGGCGATGCCGATGGCGAACAGGGTATAGGCGGCGACCTGCGACGCGCGGCCGAGGGCGGGGGTGTACCACCCGCCACGGCGCGCCATCACCTGCCGGTCGATCACGAACCAGGCGACATAGGCGACGACCACCGCCATCAGATAGGAGGTCGCCTTCATCACCGCATCGGGCAGCGGCACGACCAGCTTGTCGACCGCCTGCATCACGAAGCCGCCCAGCCAGTGGTTGAGGTAGAGCGGATAGGAGAGCGCGCCGAACAGCACGCCCCACCGCCCGCGTGCGCCCGGAATGGTGAGCGCGACGACGGCGGCACAGGCGAACAGCGCGCGGGCGGGCGGGACGTTCCACCGCCAGGCGACCGCGAACAGCGCGACGGCGAGCAGCCCGAGCAGCGCGTGGCGCAGCGGCTCCCCCGTGGCGAAGCCGTAGCGGCGATGCGCGACCGCGGCAGCGACGCCGAGCGCGATCGCCGCGAACTGCGACTGCGCGACCAGCAGCAACGCCGCGATCAGGACCCAGGTGACCAGGCTGCGCCCACGCCCCAGGAACAGCATCACGATCGGCGCGGCGAGGTAGAACTGCTCCTCGACCGAGATGCTCCAGAAATGCGCGCCGGTGCCGCCCAGCGGCATCTCGGTCAGCGCCCGCGGGAAGGTGGTGAAGGTGTAGTGGGTGAACGTCAGGTCGTAGAACAGGTATTTGAACCAGTTCCCGTCGATCCCCTGCCGCACCGCCGCCAGCCCGTAGACCAGCGTGGCGGTGGCGAGATAGGGCGCCCAGATGCGGGTGGAGCGGTTGTAGAAGAAGCGCGGCAGCTCCGCCGCGGTGGTGCGCAGCAGGATGCCGCCGATCAGCCAGCCCGACAGCGCCAGGAACACCTCCACCGCCAGCCCGCCATTGACGGGGCCGGGCATCGCGATCCCCTCGTGCCCCAGGACCACGACCGAGGCGAGGACGAAGCGGAGCCAGTCGAGCGCGGGATACGCCTCGATCTTGCGCGCTTCGGGATTGTCGCCGCGCGCCATCGCATCGACCACCGCCGCCGGCGCGGTATCCGCCGGGCCGGTCGCGACGCGCCCGGACGACGATGTGGAGGGGGAAGACGACGCGGAAGGGTAAAGGGTCATGGCTCGACGCTCCATTGCCACATCGCGGTGGCCGACAGCGCCAGCACGATGCCGGCGGCGGCGGCCATGATGCCGATCATGCGATAGGCATAGACCTGCCGTTCCGACAACGGCCCGCGCAACCGGACGAGCAGCACGATGCCCGTCAGCGTCAGGATCGCGGCGACCGCGTACATCACCGTGACGCCGTATGTCATGCGACCATCGCCCGCGTAATGCGTTGAGCTGCCGAACCATTCAGAGGAGAATGACGATGGTCGATGCCACCCAGATCAAGGAACATGCCGAAGTGATCGGCGCGGACGGCGTGCATATCGGCACCGTCGACCATGTCGATGGCGACCGCATCAAGCTGACCAAGAACGACTCGCCCTCCACCGAGGACGGGCAGGGCCGGACGCATCACTACCTGCCGCTCGGCCTGGTCGCCGAGATCGAGGGCGATACGCTGCGCCTGTCCGCGACCGCGCAGAACGCGGTGGACATGTTCGAAGAGGCGGAGTGATCCGTCGCTCCCTCTCCCCTTGTGGGAGAGGGAGGGGCCCGCGACCGCAGGTCGTGGGAGGGTGAGGGGGCCGTCCATCAGGGGCGGCCCTTTTGCATGGTGACGTCGAGATCGCCCGCAACCACCGAGATCACACCATCGATATTTGCCATGACGTCGGCATTGGCGAAGCGCACGATCCGGTATCCCTCACGTTCGATAAAAGTCGACCGCATCGCGTCGCGAGCGTCGATACTGGCGTGGCTGTCGCCATCGATCTCGATCACCAGCCTTGCCTGATGGGAACAGAAATCGACGAAGTAGCGACCGATCGGCACCTGTCGGCGCCATTTACCGTTCGGAAACGTCGCGCGGAGGGCATTCCACATCCGTTTTTCCGGTTCGGTTGCGGCGTGGCGCAGGCTTCTGGCATGAGCGGTGGTGTCGGCAGGCAGCAGTTGGCGCTTCGTCAGGCCATCCGCATTCCCCCTCACCCTCCCACGCCGCTGTGCGACGCGGGCCCCTCCCTCTCCCACAAGGGGAGAGGGGGTCAACGGGCGCTCATTGTCCATCTCACTGGCACGCCAGGCATTCGTCGTAATCGGTGCTTTCCAGCTCGTATTTCGGCTTGGCGAGCGTGTTGTCCGTCTCGACGCCGCCCGCGAAGCCGGCGCGCTGCACCGATTTCGAGCGGAGATAGTAGAGCGACTTGATGCCCAGTTCCCACGCGCGGAAGTGGAGCATCAGCAGGTCCCACTTTTCCACGTCGGCCGGGATGAACAGGTTCAGCGACTGCGCCTGATCGATATAGGGCGTGCGGTCGCCGGCAAGTTCGAGCAGCCAGCGCTGGTCGATCTCGAAGCTGGTCTTGTAGCAGTCCTTCTCGTCCTGCGAGAGGAAGTCGAGGTGCTGGACCGAGCCGCCATTCTCCAGGATCGAACTCCACACCGCTTCCGAGTTCTTCGACTTCGCGTTGAGCAGCTTTTCGAGATACGGGTTCTTGACCGAGAAGCTGCCCGACAGCGTCTTGTGCGTGTAGATGTTGGCCGGGATCGGCTCGATGCACGCGCTGGTGCCGCCGCAGATGATGCTGATCGACGCGGTGGGCGCGATCGCCATCTTGCAGCTGAACCGCTCCATCACGCCCATGTCGGCGGCATCGGGGCAGGGGCCGCGCTCGACCGCGAGCTGCATCGACGCCTCGTTCACCTGCGCGTTGATCTGCTTGAAGATCCTGAGGTTCCACGACTTCGCCATCGCCCCCTCGAATGCCAGACCGCGCGCCTGGAGGAACGAGTGGAAGCCCATGACGCCGAGGCCGACCGAGCGTTCGCGACCGGCGCTGTACGCGGCCCGCTCCATGCCGGGTTCGTGGCGGTCGATATAATCCTGCAGCACGTTGTCGAGGAAGCGCATCACGTCCTCCACGAAGCGCTTGTCGTCCTTCCACTGGTCCCACGTTTCGAGGTTGAGCGAGGACAGGCAGCAGACCGCGGTGCGATCGTTGCCGAGATGGTCCCGGCCGGTGGGCAGCGTGATCTCCGAACACAGGTTCGAGGTCGAGACCTTGAGGCCCAGATCGCGGTGATGCTTGGGCATCGTCGAGTTCACGTGATCGGCGAAGACGATGTACGGCTCACCGGTGGCGAGGCGGGTTTCGACCAGCTTCTGGAACAGCGCGCGGGCATCGACGCGGCCCCGCTCGGTCTGGTCCTTGGGGCTGCGGAGAATCCATTCGGCGCCGTCGCGGACGGCCTCCATGAAGGCGTCGGGGATCAGCACGCCGTGGTGGAGGTTCAGCGCCTTGCGGTTGAAGTCGCCCGACGGCTTGCGGATTTCGAGGAACTCCTCGATCTCCGGGTGCGACACGTCGAGATAGACGGCGGCCGAGCCGCGCCGCAGCGAGCCTTGCGAGATCGCCAGCGTCAGCGAATCCATCACGCGGACGAACGGGATGATGCCCGAGGTCTTGCCGTTCAGGCCGACCGGCTCGCCGATGCCGCGGACATTGCCCCAATAGGTGCCGATGCCGCCGCCGCGCGAGGCGAGCCAGACATTCTCGTTCCAGGTGTCGACGATGCCGTTCAGGCTGTCGGGCACCGAATTGAGGTAGCACGAGATCGGCAGGCCGCGACCGGTGCCGCCGTTCGACAGCACGGGCGTGGCGGGCATGAACCACAGGCGGCTGATATAGTCGTAGATGCGCTGCGCATGGGCGGCATCGTCGGCATAGGCGGAGGCGACGCGGACGAAGAGGTCCTGATAGCTTTCGCCCGGCAGCAGGTAGCGGTCGTTCAGCGTCTCCTTGCCGAAATCGGTCAGCAGCGCGTCGCGCGAATGATCGACGTCGAGCGCATAGGGTTGCGGCTTCACCGAGCGGCTGTCGGCCGGCTTGGCCACCGTGGGGGCCGCCGTGGGGGCCGCGACCGGTGCTTCGGCCGTGTCGATCGTTGCGGTCTCGCGTCCGCTGTCGTTGAAATCCATCACCGCGCCATTCCTTCTCGTCTGTGTCGCACCCGTATCGTCGGGCGTCCGACCGGTCGGGAAGAAGTCGGGCTGGGCATCGCGGCCGGGGCCATGGGCTGGCCCCTGCACGGATGAGTCCGTCTTCGTCCGGCACACCATATTGGGTCTGCTCCCGGTCCTTACCCCCACTGATTGTGGCAGATCGGCCGATCAGGCAAGGGCCATCAATAGCCGATCCGGCCGCCTTCGATGCCGGAAAAGACGGTAATGGGCGACGACGCGTGGAAGTCTGCGGGGTTCAGGAATGGCAAGCATGGAATTGCCGCAATAAAAAAATTCGGCATGGCACCAACCGCCGGGTCCGGCGTTCGGTGCCGCCGATATCCGGTACGGGCGCGCGGACGCGACGCATGAAAAAGGCCGCCGGTCCTTTCGGAACGGCGGCCGATTTCGACCCGGCGCCGGCGGGGGCGCGCGGGTGACGTCGTCTTACGAGAAGGCGACGGTGGTCTTGCGACGACGATAGCGGGTCGCCGCGCCGACCATGCCGAAGCCGACCAGCATCAGCGCCCAGGTCGAAGCCTCGGGCACCGCGAACACGACGTTGTCGAGCTCGAACGAGTTCTGCGCGCTGATGAAGCGAACGCCCGCGAACGATGCCTCGCCCTCGGTCAGCGAGATGGTGACGCGACGGTTGGTCAGCATGCTGTCCTGGTCGCCATCGGCATCGGCCGAGAAAGCGGTGCCGCTGAAGCTGGACAGCACCGAGCCGGTGGCGTCCAGCAGTTCAACGATGTTGCCGGCGTCGATCGAGCCGACGAAGAAGCTGACCGTGCGGAACGCCAGTTCCGACGTGATCGTCAGGTTGCCGTTGCCGAACACCGCGGCGTAGCGGCTGCCGTCGCTGAAACCCGGCTGGGCGTAGAAGCCGGCCAGATCGCCCTGAACCAGATCGGCGTTGGTGAACGACGCCGTGAACGGTGCTGCAATTGCGTTGTTGAAATCGATGGTCAGGTCGCTGGCGGGCGCGGCGAAGGCACCGCCGGTCGACACGATCGTGGCGGCCGAGGCCGGCATGGCGAAAGCGGCTGCAGCAACCGCGGCCGTGATAAGGGTATTGCGCATCTCGTGTTCCCCGATGTTCCGATCCGCTGTCCGCCGGCAATGCGGGCGTACCTCGTTCGATCGTTGGTGAGATCAAGCCGTTAACTATAAAAGCTGCGAAAGGGAATAGCGGCAAAGCTTTCAAGACCCCGCGATGTCGGATCGGAAAGGTGCCGGCAGCATCGGAACGGACGTGAAATCTTGGCGGTGAACGGCCCGATGACGGCGACCCGGACCGATCGGATCGACCGTTATCCTCGTTGCAGCGCAGCATTTCCGCCGATTCCGGCCGCCGTCGAGCGATGTGCCGGGTGGCGGGGGCGCGGTTGTCGGGCGACGGCTGGCGGTCCGCCAGCCGCCGTCGATCCGGACGAAATTTATTTTTCGGTCGCCGCCGCCGGGGCGGAACCGGGCAGAAAATCGGCTGCTTTCGGTTGGCCTGGCGCGCCGCGATCCTTCCGCCGGGGGCGAATCAGGCGATGCGGCGAATCGCGGCGACGGGGCCGGGTTCGCTGAGGATCGACAGGTCGATCGGCGCGGCGAAGTGGATGCCGGCGCGCTTGCGATCGGTCCAGCTGATCCGGGCGGCGATCGAGCGGCCTTCGACCAGTTCGATCCGCAGTTCCGCATCGACCGCTGTGCCGTGCGCGGGCAACCCCTCGATCATCGCGCCGGTGATCGAGATGTCGCGCACGCGGACGTCATGCGTCCGCCCCGCGATCGTCACCCGCGCCGAGCGCAGCAGACGGGTGCGCGACGGGCGGCTGACGCGGAAGCCCGACGGCACGGCCCGGCCATCGATCCCCAGCGCGGTGGCGACCTCCGCCGCGGGTACCGGCCGGCCATAGACATAGCCCTGGATATGGCTGCATCCCAGCGAGCGGACCAGTTCGATCTCGTCCTGGATCTCCACCCCTTCCGCGGTGGTTTCCATGCCCAGCGTGTCGGCGAGCATCACGATCGCCCGGATGATCGCGGCGTTGCGGTTGCCCGGCTGCGCCGCGCCGCGCACGAAGGACTGGTCGATCTTGATCTTGTCGAACGGGGCGGTGCGCAGATAGCCGAGCGAGGAATAGCCGGTGCCGAAATCGTCGAGCGCGAGGCGCACGCCCAGCCCCTTCAGCGCCGCGAACATCCGGTCCGAACTGTCCGATCCTTTCAGGAACACCCCCTCGGTGATCTCCAGTTCCAGCCGGTCGGGCGCGAGGCCGGACCGGGCAAGCGCGCTGGCGACGATGCCGGGCAATTGCGGGTTGGCGAACTGCACCGGCGACACGTTGACCGCGACGCGCACGTCGCGCGGCCAGCGTGCCGCCTCGTCGCAGGCGGTGCGCAGCACCCATTCGCCGATCGCGCCGATCAGCCCGCATTCCTCCGCCACCGGGATGAAATCGGCGGGCGACACCAGGCCGCGCACGGGATGCCGCCAGCGGATCAGCGCCTCGTACCCGATCACCACGGCATCGACGGTGCGGACCACCGGCTGGTAGCAGAGGTGGAATTCACCCGCCGGCAGCGCGGCGCGCAGATCGCCTTCCAGCTGCTGGCGATCGCGTGCGCCGGCCAGCATATCGGCCGAATAGAAGCGATGGACCCCGCGCCCCGCCGCCTTGGCCGCATAGAGCGCCAGATCGGCGTTGCGCACCAGCGTGTCGCGGTCGTCGCCGTCATCGGGCGCGATCGCGATGCCGACCGAACAGCCGATCGTGACCGACGTGCCCATGATCGCATAGGGTTGCGAGAGCGCCGCGATCAGATCGTCCGCCAGCGTCGCCAGCGACTGGCGCCCGGCGATGCCCGGCAGCAGCACCTTGAACTCGTCGCCGCCCATCCGGCCGACCAGCCCGCGATCGCCGACGCCGCGCTGCAGCCGCTGGCCCACCTGTTTCAGCAGCGCGTCGCCCGCCTGATGGCCGAGCGTGTCGTTGACCGCCTTGAACCGGTCGAGGTCCATCAGGAACAGCCCGGCGGGGCGGTGCCCCTCCGCGACCTGCGCCAGCGTCTTGTCGATCGACTGGCGCATCCGCTGGCGGTTGGCGAGGCCGGTCAGCGAGTCGAACAGCGCGAGGCGGGTGATCTCCGCCTCCGACCGGCGCAGTTCCGTCAGGTCGGCGCCGGTGCCGATGAAGCCCTGGAACCGGTCCAGCTCGTCGACCAGCGGGCGGCCCCCCATCGACCACCAGCGCCCGCCCGCCGCATCGCCCGCCGCGCAGACCGGATAGTCGGAGAACGACGTGCGCGACGACAGGTGGAACGCGAGCGTGCGTTCGGTGCCGGTGCCGGCCCCCGCGCCGTCCATGCGGAATATCTCGGTCAGCAACCGGCCGAGCGGGGGCGGATCGTGCTCCGCGATCTCGGCGGCGACGCGGGCGGAGATATAGGTGATGCGGCCATGACGATCGGTTTCCCAGAACCAGCCGGTGCCCTGTTCCTCGAACTCGGCGACCATCCGTTCGGCGTGGCGGCCGCGGCCGGTCTGCCTGACCTGTTCGGCGGTGCCGCGACGATCCAGCTGGCCCAGGCGCAGCATCGTCAGCGCCAGCGCGCCGAGCAGCGCCAGCGCCTCGAACCAGACCAGCACGGCGCCGACCATCACCGCCATCGCCACCACCAGCCCCGCGCCGAACACCAGCACCACGCCGCGCACCGGCTGCACCGCCAGCCCGACCAGCCCGATCGCCCCGATCAGCAGCGTCGCCGCGCCCAGCGGCATCATCCCCGTCAGTCCGATGCCGACCGCCTCCAGCATCGACAGCGTCGCGACCGCGAGCAGGCCGGCGGCCAGCGCGGCGCCGCGCGCGCGCCGATAGGGCGGCCAGCCGAGTCGCGTGCCCACGCACAAGGTCAGCCCCGCGAACGCCAGCACCGTGACCAGCGACAGGACCAGCGTGACGGTGGCGAACCCCGACGCCATCATCGCCGCCGCCATCGCCAGCGCCAGCACCCCGCCGGCCAGCGGACAGGCGGCGGCGACCTGCGCCAGGCGCTGTTCGGCCGGCTCGCGATCGTCAGGCCCCCCCGCGAAGCCCAGCAGCACGGGCAGCGGCGGCTTGTCTCCGTAAACAATGGTGGGGGGGCGGATCGGCATGGTCCTGTGGTACCGGTGCGGCCCTTACCAAAGCGGCCATGGACCGTGGTGAACGCGGCGTTAGCCGAACCCCGGCGGGATGGGGGCCGGCGATCGCACCGGATTGCATCGCGCCGCGCCCTGTCGCATGAAGCCGGGCCATGACCACGACCATCCGCGATACCGACCTGATCGAAAGCGTCGCCGACGCGCTGCAGTTCATCAGCTATTACCACCCGATGGATTATATCCGCGCACTGGGCGAGGCGTATGAGGCGGAGCGCAGCCCGGCGGCCAAGGACGCGATCGCGCAGATCCTGACCAACAGCCGGATGTGCGCGGAGGGGCATCGCCCGATCTGCCAGGATACCGGCATCGTCACCGTCTTCGTCAAATGGGGGCAGGATTGCCGCCTGTCGGGCGACCGCAGCCTGCAGGAGGTGATCGACGAGGGGGTACGCCGCGCGTACCTGCACCCCGAGAACAAGCTGCGCGCCTCGATCCTGGCGGACCCCGCCTTCACCCGGCGCAACACCCGCGACAATACTCCCAGCGTCCTGCACGTCGAGATGGTGCCGGGCAGCACGGTATCGGTCGACGTCGCGGCCAAGGGCGGCGGGTCGGAGAACAAGTCGAAGTTCAAGATGATGAACCCCAGCGATTCGATCGTCGACTGGGTGCTGGAGATGATCCCGCAGATGGGCGCGGGCTGGTGCCCGCCGGGGATGCTGGGCATCGGCATCGGCGGCACCGCCGAAAAGGCGATGCTGCTGGCCAAGGAATCGCTGATGGGCGCGATCGACATGGGCCAGTTGCGCGCGCGCGGCCCGCGGAACGATATCGAGGCGTTGCGCATCGAACTGATGGACAAGGTGAACGCGCTGGGGATCGGCGCGCAGGGCCTGGGCGGATTGTCGACCGTGCTCGACGTGAAGATCCTCGACTGGCCGACGCATGCCGCGTCCAAGCCGGTCGCGATGATCCCGAACTGCGCCGCGACCCGCCACGCGCACTTCACGCTGACCGGCGCGGGGCCGGTGTATCTGGAGCCGCCGAAGCTCGACGAATGGCCGCAGGTGGACTGGACGCCCGACAAGGCGGCGATCCGCGTCGATCTCGACACGTTGACGCCCGAGGTGGTGCAGACGTGGAAGCATGGCGACCGGCTGCTGCTGAACGGCAAGATGCTGACCGGGCGCGACGCGGCGCACAAGCGGATCGCCGACATGCTGGCGAAGGGTGAGGAACTGCCGGTCGATTTCAGGGGTCGCGTGATCTATTATGTCGGCCCGGTCGATCCGGTGGGCGAGGAAGTGGTCGGCCCCGCCGGCCCGACCACGGCGACGCGGATGGACAAGTTCACCCGCATGATGCTGGACCAGGGCCTGCTGGCGATGGTCGGCAAGGCGGAGCGCGGGCCGGACGCGACCAAGGCGATCGCCGAGGGCAAGTCCGCCTATCTGATGGCGGTGGGCGGTGCCGCCTATCTGGTGGCGCGCGCGATCAAGGGATCGAAGGTCGTCGGGTTCGAGGATCTGGGCATGGAGGCGATCTACGAATTCGAGGTCGCCGATTTCCCGGTGACGGTGGCGGTGGATGCCGAGGGGCAGAACGTCCACCAGCTGGCGCCGCTGGTCTGGCGCGAGAAGATCGCGCGGGAAGGGTTGCTGACGCCGGCTTGAACCGGGGGGCATGAACCGGGGCGCATGAACTGGGGGGCATGAACCGGGGCGTCGGGGCCGGGCGGGGGCCGTCCCGGCGCGCGGTGCGTTGTTCCTTCGATCGCGGCGCCCGGCGTCGCCCATGAAGGAAGTGTCCGATGAAGCATGTCCTCCTCGCCCTGACCCTTGGCGGCCTCGTCGCGGCACCGGTAGCCGCGCAACAGGCGACCGTCCCGCCGGCCGCGACACCGGCGCGGGGCGGCGGCCTTGCCGACCTGCTGGGGGAGGGCGGCCTGCTGGGCGGTGGCGGCCTGCCGAACATCGCATCGGCGGGGGCGGGCAATGCGGCGGGGCTGCTGGGCTATTGCATCAAGAACAATCTGGTCGCCGGCAACGGCGCGGCGGGTATCCTCGGCCAGCTGACCGGCAAGCGCGGCGTGACCGCGTCACCCGGTTTCGAGGCAGGGCAGCGCGGACAGGTGCAGACCGGCGACAGCGCCTTCTCGCTGGCCGGGGTGCAGGACCGGGTGAAGACGCAGCTGTGCGGCATGGTACTGAAGCGCGCGCGGTCGTTCCTGTAGCCGTTGCCGGCGGGCGGATGTCGGGTCGGGGTGGACGGCCGGACCTTCAGGCGCCGGTCGGCCGCTCCTACCAGAGCATGTGATCGGTAATCACCCCGAACCTGACGAGGAAGCCCAGCGTCGCGCCGATGAGGAGCAGGGTCAGGTACACGGCGATGGCTCGCGTCCGGCTTCGACGGTCCGTCCGGTAACCCATGGTTGATCGCCTCGCCGCTGATGCTGCCGCGAAGGTGACCGATTCAACCGACGTCCGCAATCGGGCGATTGCGTTGAAAAACTCCGCCAGAGGTTGAACCTCGCGGATTCCGCGCAATCCTGTTTCAATGCGCGCCATGCTTTCGCAGCGAAGGCTCGCAATCTGCCTCGCGGGAGTTTTTCAACACAATCGGGCGAAAGCGGTCATCGATCCGATGATGCGCCGGCCCTTGGTCATCCGTGTTGGTGACGCGTCCCCTTCACCCGGTCTCCGGCTTCTCCCGCGTACCGGCGCGGCTCCCCTTCCGGTCAGGTAACGAACGGCGAGGTTCGTCGGAGAACGGATGCTGGCGCTCATGCCGGGACGGGCGTTATATTCGCGCCATGCAAACTCATATCTCCGCCGCCGCGCGTCAGGTCGCTGAAACGCATCGGGTGCGTATCGCCCCTGAAGTCTTGTTCGGTTTTCCGGCGCCGAAGGACACGCTGCTGGAGGCGCCGGTCAGTATTCGCCGGGGTGTCTATGACATCGATTTCATCGGGGCATATAGTTATATGGGCGGGCGGGAGACATTCATCCGCCACGTTTCCTCCATCGGCAGATTCTGCTCGATAGCCAGCAATGTCATTGCGGGGCAGGTCGAACATCCAACCGATTTCCTGTCGTCGTCCCCGATCCTGACCGGCTTCGATGAAATGGGTGATCTCGGTTGGTTCTATGACCAAAACCGCGATGCGGTAGGTAAAGCGATAAATGCTCTCCGATCATCCATGGCCAACCGGACCGAGAAGATCAGGATCGGAAACGATGTCTGGATCGGCGAAGGCGCCTTCATCCGCCGTGGCGTGACGATCGGTGATGGCGCAATAGTCGCCGCCAGGGCCGTGGTGACGAAGGACGCTCCCCCCTATGCCATCGTGGGCGGTATACCCGGCAAGATATTGCGTTACCGATTCGACGAGCCGATCGTTGAAAAGCTTCTGGAACTGCAATGGTGGAACTACGGATTGACGGCTCTGGACGGCGTCGACTTCACGGATATCCATGAGGCCCTGCCGATGATCGAGCACAACATCACGGCAGGGATAGCGCAGCCTTACGAGGGCACGCTCGTCAACATGGAGGCGAATGGGGAAACCACGATCTGGCGGTACGACCCCGAGAAGAACGAACTCGTGAAGCGTGATCGATGAGCTTTTTGTAAAGTTTCGTTGGAAAAATCCGACGTCTTCTGAGGGGCGCTTTTTGCCGGACTGTTTTTCGGTTGCGAATGTCGTGTTGTGGTGTGAACCGGACATTCACTGATTGTGTAGGATCCCTCATGACTTCGCCCTTGGCGGATGACATGGTATCAGCATGACCGGCAAACGTATCCTCGCCATCTTTGCCTATGTGGCCTTCACTGCCGCCTGCGTCATGTTGCTCGGCCTTCTCTGGATATCGGTCAACCTGCTCAATTTTCCATGCGACAGCCCTGAAGACCCAAGGCCATGTGCCCAAGTGGTGCCGTGGTTCTTCGCAACGCGCGCCATTCTTCCCATCGGTGGCGCCTGGGCTTTGATGACTTGGGCAACATTCTGGCGTCGGAGTAGGAAGTAGGGTCGCTGATCGAATGTCTGCGAATGAGCGTTGCCGGACAATCGGCAGCCATGCGGGAATGACCCGGCAGGGGTTCTTAACGATCAACCGGCTGTCGGCATCGCATTCCGCCCGGTCAGCCATGGCGTAATATCAGTGCCGGATCGAGCGCGGCGGCGTGGCGGGCGGGGAACAGGCTGGCGGCGGCGACGCCGGCCATGACCGCGGCGGCGATCCCGGCGAGTTCCGGGGGCGACAGCACCAGCGGCAGATCGCGGAAGATGGCGAGTTCGGGCGAGGGGCCGGCCCAGCGGCCGATCGCGTCCGCCACCGGGTCCTTCGCCGCCTTCAGCCCCAGCCCCAGTGCGATGCCGGCCACCTCGCCGGTCAGCCCGATCGCGACGCCGACCGCGACGAACACCCGTGCGACCGAGCCGGCCGACGCGCCCATCGTGCGCAGGATCGCGATCTCGCGCGCCTTGAACCGGACGAGCATCCCCATCGTCGACAGGATGTTGGCCAGCGCGATGACGGTGACCATCGCGATGATCGCCGCCATCGCGACATGTTCCTGCGCCATCGTCTGGACCAATGCGGCGTTGAGGTCGCGCCAGTGCCGGACGACGACCGGTCCGGTCAGGTGCGTGCGCAGGGCGGGGGCGATCGCGGTGGAGGTCGCGTCGTCGACGGCGGTGATGTCGATCCCCGACGCGACGTCGCCGCGCGCGAACAGCCGCTGCACATCCGCCAGCGGCGCGATGACGCGGCGGTCGTCATAGGTGGCGGCGCCGGTGCGATAGATGCCGGCGATGGTGAGGGGGGTGCTGGTGACGGCCAGCCGACCCGCCCGGTCGATCCGGGCGGTGGTGACGGCGACGGGGTCGCCCGTGCCGATGCCGAGCCGGTCGGCGATCCCGAGGCCGACCGCGATCTCTCCCGTCCGCGCCGGCAGGCCACCGGTGACGAAGGCATCGCCGCCCCGGAACGCGGGCAGGCGGCGCATGTCGGCGACCCGCAGCCCCTGGAACTCGACGGGGGCGACACGGCCGGCGGCGGTGACGAGGCCGGATTGTTTCAGGGTCGGGACGGCGCGGGCGACACCGCGCACGCCGGCCGCCTGCCGGGTCAGCCGGCGCCAGTCGGGCAGGTCGTGGCCGACCCGCGTGACCGCCAGATGCCCGTCGACCGAGGCGATCTGCCCCGCCAGCCGCGCCTCCGCGCCGTTCATCACGCTGACGACGAGGATCAGCGAGGCGACGCCGATCATGACCCCCGCGCACCCGATCGCGGCGACGAGCAGCATCAGCCGCCCGCCCGCACCGGGAAACAGGTAGCGGCGGACGAGCAGCCGCTCATGCGCGGACAGGATCGGGCGGAGGGTCATGGCGCGGCATGGTGGCACGATCGATGCGGCCGGGCCAGCCGATCGTCGGAATGGCCATGGCACCGGTATCGGCCGGAATGCCGGCACGCCGGGCCTGTTCCGGGAGGGGGCATGTCGGGGAAGCGATCCGTTTTACGGACCTGCCGCATGATGCATGTCGGCAAGAGGGACGTCCGTGAGCGTCAGACGCGCCGGGTTACGGGCGGCCCGGTGGCCTGGGAAACGGATTCGGGAAGATTTCGACCATGCCGGCGAAGACCGGGAAGCACGGGGAGCTCTATCGCTGCGCCATCCGTGTCGGAAGGGTGACGGCGTTTTCCCGTGAGTGGAACCGTGACGGGGCCGACGACGGGCGCCTGCAAATGGGACGGATATGAAAAGAGGTTGCCGGTCGTCTCCCGACGAACCGACAACCCCCCAACATGGTCAGCGGCCGGAGTGCTCCAGCCCGGGAAACCATGCGATCATCCGATTCCTTGTCGACCACGTCGTTGATTGGGAGAAGATACTCCCCGACGGGCCGGGCGGATCAGATGCGCGTCCCCCGAACGAACCGAACCGAACTCACTGCTGAACCATGAGACATCGGATCACCTCCTTTCGCTTGTGTATAGCCAATGCGACGATCACTCGCCGCACCCGGAATGTGGGCGATGGGCGCAGGACATGCAAGACCGGAATCGACCGGATGCGGTCAACCGCGACAGTCGTCGATCAGCCGTCCGATCTCCGCCCAGGCGGGAAGGGTCAGGGGGGGCTGGCCGGATCGTTCCACGCCGAAGCGACCGCGGCTGAACGCCATCGCATCGAACAGCGGATCGGTGGCGGGCAACGTCGCGACGATCATCGGCGGCGTCGCCGCTGCGGGGGCGGGCAGCAGGCGGGTCGGCAGGATACGGGTGCTGCTGGTGGTGCGGATCGTCAGCACGCCGGCGGGCGGGGATGGCATGGCGGCGGGGCCGGGCACGGCGACCGAGATCGTGCGCGTCGGCCGGTCGCAGTTCAGCGCGAACAGCACGGTCCCGTCGGCGCCCTGATACCGCGCCGCCGGGCGGGTCGCGTCGACGATATGCCGCCAGTCGCCGGCGGCATAGGGCCGGTCGCGCCAGTCCGGTGCCGGGGCGGGCGGTGGCGGTGGCGATATCGTCACGGGCGGGGGGACGGGGGCGGTGGGCGCCTGACGGGGCGGCGCGACGCAGGCCGCGACGGCGGTGACGGACAGGAGCGGGAACAGGGCACGGAAACGCATCCGGCCCGCCTAGGCGGTCGGGCCGGCGCGCTCAACCCGCGTGCCGTGCCGGCTCGACGGGCCGGGGCCGGAAGCGGGCGATGCGCGCGGCATGGAACCGGCGCACCATGCCACCGGTTCGGCCGGAAACGATAAGGAACCCAAGATGTCCACCGACACGATACCGACGCAGATCCTGATCCAGTCCAACGTCGCGCACAGCCTGAAGATCGAAAGCCGCGATGGCGATTCGGTGGGTTCGGTCTATTCGTTCATGGTCCACAAGGGCACCGGCAAGGTGACGCACGCGGTGCTGAGCCTGGGCGGATTCCTGGGCATGGGGCGCAGCTTCTATCCGCTGCCGTTCGCGCTGCTCGATTTCGATCCGGTGCGCGACCTGTATGTCGTGACGATCGACCGCCGCCTGCTGGAAGGCGGGCCGAGCTGGGCGAACAACGCCCCCGTATTCGACCAGGCCTATGCCGACCGCGTCGCCAGTTACTACAGCACTGGCAGCGAGAACCTGTCGGTCGCCTGATCCCGGCGCCTTACCCCCGTTTCACGTCATCGCACCCAAGGAACAGCCATGAGCATTTTCGGCAAGATCAAGTCCGCCATCTTCGGCGAGCATGGCCCGCTGGGCGGTCAGTTCAGCGGCAAGAAGGATGCGGCCCCCGCGCCGGCCCCCGCCGCGCCGACCGCCGCGCCGACTACCGCCCCGCAGACCACCGCCGCCGAACCCCTGCAGCCGACGCCGCAGGCCGCGCCCGCCGCGCAGCCGCCGGTGGATGTCGAGGCGGTGCTGACCGGCATCGCGCAGCGCAAGGGCGGCCCCGCGCTGAACTGGCGCACCTCGATCGTCGACCTGATGAAGCTGCTGGACCTCGACTCCTCGTTGGACAACCGCAAGGAACTGGCGACCGAACTGGGTTATTCCGGCGCCAAGGACGGGTCGGCCGAGATGAACATCTGGCTGCACAAGGCGGTGATGCGCGAACTGGAGAACAACGGCGGCACCGTGCCGGCCGGACTGAAGGACTGACGGATCGCCATCATATCTACCCCTTATGGAGTATGGCCCAAGTCGGACCGATAGTCGAAGTGGCCCTCAGGTAATGGCGGGGGGACCATGCGCAGGTTATTGGTGCCGGCTTCGGGTTTGTTGTTGGCGCTCTGCGCATGCGGGGGCAGTGATGGCGGCGGCACCGGTGTGCAGATCACGCCGTCATTGGTGCCGGTAACGATTTCGGCCCAGCCTGCCGCCACGTCGGTCAACGCGGATCAACCCGTTGTCCTGTCCGTGACGGCGGCAGGAACGGGTCCCTTGAGTTATCAGTGGCGAAAGGGTGGCGTGGCTGTCGCCGGGGCGGTTGGAGCGACCTTCACCATATCGCGGGCGACGCCAGCGGACGCTGGCAGCTACGATGTCGTCGTCTCAAATGCCGGGGGAAGCATCAACAGCGCCGCCGCTGCGGTCACGGTAACGACGATACCCGTCGGTATCACGCGCCAGCCAACGGATCGAACCGCCGCCGCCGGCTTTCCCATCAGCTTTGCCATTCAGGCGTCGGGGACCGGCCTGACATATCAGTGGAAGCGTGATGGCACCGCCATCCCTAGCGCTACGTCCGGCACGCTGACCCTTCCAACGGCCAGTATCGCCGACGATCAAGCGCGGTTTACCGTCGAGGTGAGCAATGCCACCGGAACGCTGGCAAGCCGAACGGCCATCCTGTCCGTACTGACGCTGAACCCGACCCCAGTGAATTACGTATCCTTTGATAATCGGACAATACCGCTTTATGCTTGGGAGGGAAAACGGGTCGCATTGTTAACGACGGCAAACACATTGTCCTACCCGGCGGTCGCGGCGTTACTTGGGGCCCTTGACTCGGCATATATTTATTATGAATTGGCGACCGGGTTCACACCCGGATCGGGCAAGTCGTTCAATAATAAATTATCAATAGCCCAGGTGGCCACGACCTGCGGCGCAGGTTGTGGCTTTATCGGCGCGCGTGGCATCGAACTGTCAACCGCAACATTCGATACGCTCTATACCGGGGTGCTGGTACGTGACGAATATGACCAAGCAGTTTTCTACGAATTCGGTCGCAATTTTTGGAATTTGACTTCTCGATTGACCTATCGAGCCCCCGACTCGGACGTAGTGACAACCGGATTTGCGGTATTCATGCGGTTCATGGCCATGAACAATGTCGGCGTAGCGGGTGGTCCATTCGGTAGCTGGACCTTTGCAGATTTTCGCATGCGCGTCGAACAGATGGTCGATCTATACCATGACGATACTACGCAGACGTTCGACAACACCCTTAAGATCGGGCGTGCGCAGGCAAACAATCCGTCGCAACTCGGCGCCACCGACCTGTTCGCGTCAATCTGTCTCCGCCTTGCTCGCGATAATGGCGGCGAGGTGTTCGTCCGACGACTCTGGACGGAGGCGGCACGGCGACGGATGGCGCAGACTACGCAAGACGCGGTCGATAATTTTGTCGTAGCCGCATCGATCGCTGCAAACCGCAATCTGGCGCCAGTGTTCATAACGCGATGGCGGTGGCCCGTATCAGCGGCGGCGCAGGCGGAGGTGGCTCGCCTGCCCGCCTGACCGGCGGAAGCTACCGCCCCCCGCGCCGGCCGCCCATGCGCATCTTGCTTTCCTTGCCGAAGCGGGTCTTGCGGGTGCCGGGTTTGCCTTCGTTGCTGCGGCCCATGATCGGGGCCTTCTGCTCGTGCGAGGGCAGGCCGAGTTCGTCGTTCTCCAGCTGACGGATTTCGTCGCGCAGGCGGCCGGCGGTCTCGAATTCGAGGTCGGCGGCGGCGCGGCGCATCTGCTTTTCGAGGTCCTCGATATAGGCGCGCAGATTGTGGCCGACCATGTGGGGCCGATCCTCGTCGATCGGCACGGTGACCTGATCGCCTTGCGAGACATGGGCGATGATGTCGCCGATGTTGCGGCGGATCGTGGTCGGCGTGATGCCGTGTTCGATATTGTATTCCTCCTGCTTCTCGCGCCGGCGGGAGGTTTCGTTCATCGCCCGCTCCATCGAGCCGGTGATGCGGTCAGCATAGAGGATGACGCGGCCGTCGACGTTGCGCGCGGCGCGGCCGATCGTCTGGATCAGCGAGGTTTCCGAACGCAGGAACCCCTCCTTGTCGGCATCGAGGATCGCGACGAGGCCGCATTCGGGGATATCCAGTCCCTCGCGCAGCAGGTTGATGCCGATCAGCACGTCGTACACGCCCAGCCGCAGGTCGCGGATCAGCTCGATGCGCTCCAGCGTCTCGACGTCGGAGTGCATGTAGCGGACCTTGATCCCCGCCTCGTGCATATATTCGGTCAGGTCCTCCGCCATCCGCTTGGTCAGGGTGGTGACGAGAGTGCGGTAGCCCGCCTCCGCGGTCTTGCGGCATTCGACGATCAGGTCCTGCACCTGCTCCTCGACCGGCTTGATCTCGATCGGCGGATCGATCAGCCCGGTGGGGCGGATGACCTGTTCGGCGAAGACGCCGCCGGTCTGCTCCATCTCCCACGTCCCCGGCGTCGCGGAGACGCAGACGGTCTGCGGGCGCATCGCGTCCCATTCGTTGAAACGGAGCGGACGGTTGTCGATCGCCGAGGGCAGGCGGAAGCCATATTCGGCCAGCGTGATCTTGCGACGATGATCGCCGCGCGACATGCCGTTGATCTGGCCGATCGTCTGGTGGCTTTCGTCGACGAACAGCAGCGCGTTTTCCGGCAGATATTCGAACAGCGTGGGTGGCGGCTCGCCCGGCAGGCGGCCGGTGAGGAAGCGGCTGTAATTCTCGATGCCGTTGCAGCTGCCCGTGGCCGCGATCATCTCCAGGTCGAAATTGGTGCGCTGTTCGAGGCGCTGATGCTCGATCAGCTTGCCCTCCGCCTCCAGTTCCTTGAGCCGTTCGGTCAGTTCGTGGCGGATCGCCTCCGCCGCCTGCTTCATCGTCGGCCCCGGCGTGACATAGTGGCTGTTGGCGTAGATGCGGACCGAATTGAGCGTGGCGGATTTCTCGCCGGTCAGCGGATCGAATTCGACGATCTGCTCGATCTCGTCACCGAAGAACGAGATGCGCCACGCGCTGTCCTCATAGTGCGACGGGAAGATTTCGAGATTGTCGCCCCGCACGCGGAAATTGCCGCGCTGGAAGGCGGCGTCGTTGCGCTTGTATTGCAGCGCGACCAGCTTGCGCACGATCTCGCGCTGGTCGGCGCTCTGCCCCTTTTTCAGGTCGAAGATCATCGCGGAATAGGTTTCGACCGAGCCGATGCCGTAGAGACACGAGACGGAGGCGACGATGATGACGTCGTCGCGCTCCAGCAGCGACCGGGTGGCGGAGTGGCGCATCCGGTCGATCGATTCGTTGATCGAGGATTCCTTCTCGATATAGGTGTCCGAGCGCGGGACGTACGCCTCGGGCTGGTAATAGTCGTAATAGCTGACGAAATATTCGACCGCGTTGTTCGGGAAGAACGACTTGAACTCGCCGTACAACTGCGCGGCGAGGATCTTGTTGGGCGCGAGGATCAGCGCGGGGCGTTGCAGCGCCTCGATCACCTTGGCCATCGTGAAGGTCTTGCCCGAGCCGGTGACGCCGAGCAGCACCTGATCCTTCTCGCCGGTCAGCGCGGTGTCGACCAGTTCGCGGATCGCGGTCGGCTGGTCGCCGGAGGGGGTGTATTCGCTGACGAGTTCGAACGGCTTGCCACCCTCCACCTTCTCGGGGCGGGCGGGGCGGTGGGGGACGAAACTCGCGTCCGTTTCCGGCTCGGCGAGACTGGTGCGGATCTGGATGGCCATGGCGCGGGATATGGGGAACGGGAGCGGAACAGGCAACGTGGGGGGCGGCCGGATTACGCATGGCGAGGCCGGCGGACGGTGTTTCCCACATTGTGTTTTATGGCCGGTTCGTGCCTTATCGATCTCTGCCTTCCGTTACGAAAGCGCCGACATGATCGATGCAGTGCCGCCATCGTCGCAACAGATCGTGCAGAAGATGGTCGAATGCGGGGTCGATCGTGCCGGGATCGTCGTGACGGTGGATAATGAAGAAGTCGGCATCATCATCAAGGTCCGGCGCGAGGCCCGCGTCCCGGCGGACCGTATAGCCTGCATCCATCAGGCCACGAAGACGGCGGCGGTGTTCTTTGATGATCCGGCGGTGCGGGACGCCTATCGCCGCTATGCCCTCGACCGTTCCCGACCAGCGCTGCGGGCCAGCGCCGAACCGCAACTCGCCAAGCTGGGGTTGATCGAGGGTTTCCCCCGGCGCTCGGCCTATGCCGACGGCAAGGCTTATGTCCGCGCACTCGAACGTCATGGCGGATTTCCGGCGGGAAGCATATTGGACTTGGCTGGTGAGGGGGTGCTCGTCAACAATTTCAAAAAGTTTACGTCGCCGGCCGACTTCGAGCAAATGACCACCATGATAGCGGTGCTGATGTACGCCACGGGAATCGGCGATTTCGACGGGATGAACCTCGGCGGCAATGCGCCGGCCGCCTCCTCTGGCCAGTAGCCGAAGACCGCGACAAGCTGGGCATGGCGGCGCAACAGGGGGACTATGGTTGACCCCCCGGCGCCCCACACTTATTGCGGCCCATTCGCAAGAAAGCTGTCGGAACCCATGACTGTCGCCACCGAAACCCGCGCGCCTGCGCTGATCCCCGAGAACTCCGCCTTCCTGAGCGCCAAGGTGCTGTGGGTGCGGCACTGGAACGAGCATCTGTTCTCGTTCGCGATCGAACGCCCGGCCAGCTTCCGCTTCCGGTCGGGCGAGTTCGTGATGATCGGGCTGCCCGGCGAGAAAAAGCCGCTGATGCGCGCCTATTCGATCGCCAGCCCGCATTATGCGGAGGAGCTGGAGTTCCTATCGATCAAGGTCGCGGACGGGCCGCTGACGTCGCGCCTGCAACTGATCGAGCCGGGCGACGAGCTGTATCTGGGCAAGAAACCGACGGGCACGCTGGTGCTCGACGCGCTGTTGCCGGGCAAGCGGCTGGTGATGCTGTCGACCGGCACCGGGCTGGCGCCGTTCCTGTCGCTGATGCGCGACCCCGACGTGTATTCGGTGTTCGACAAGGTGGTGGTGGCGCATTCGGTGCGGCGGGTGAGCGACCTGGCCTATCACGCGGAGATGGACGGCCGGCTGGCGGAGGACCCGCTGGTGGCGGACGAGGCGGCGACGCAGTTCCATTACGTGCCGACCGTCACGCGCGAGGCGTTCCACACCGCCGACCGGCTGGGTACGCTGATCGAGGACGGGCGGCTGTTCGCCGGGATCGATGGCGGCACCACGCTGGACCCCGAGACGGACCGAGTGATGCTGTGCGGATCGACCGAGATGATCCGCGACTTCGCCAAGTCACTGGAGGAGAAGGGATTCGTCGAGGGATCGAACGCCAATCCGGGCAGCTTCGTGATCGAGCGGGCGTTCGTGGGGTGATGGGATAGACCGGGAGCCCGTCAGCGCATCGCCGCGACCGCCGGCGTATCGAGGCAGCGGGTCATCGCGTCGTCGGATATGACCGGTGGCGGCACCCGGTCCGCCACCGGCGGTATATCCTGCGGCCGGCCGATCGCGACGGGGGCGAAGCCGGTGCGGCCGGCGCAGCGCATCGCCGCCTTGAGCAGCGCGGGCGGGGTGTCATAGCCTTCGTAGGACAGGCGGAACGTTCCCCAGTGGATCGGGATCGCGGTGGTCGCGCGCAGGCGTTCGAACACCTGCACCGCCTGGGGCGGGCCGATATGGCTGCCGCTCGCCATCTGGCCGAGGGCGAAGCGGAATGCGCCGATCGGGATCAGCGCGAGGCGGATCGGGCCGAGCGCGGCGGCCTCCGCCGGCCAGCGGCCATCGCCCATGCCGGTATCCCCGGCGAAGAACAGATTGCCGCCCGGCAGCGTCACCACGAAGCTGGACCAGAGCGCCCGGTTGCGATCGGTGAACCAGCGGCTGCCCCAGTGATGGTTGCGCGTGACGTGGACGCGCACCGGGCGCTCACCGACCCGCACCGCCTGCCGCCAGTCCGCCGCGATCGCGGGGATGCCGCGCGTGCGCAGGATCGCGTCGTTGCCCAGACCGGTGACGATGAGCGGCCGGTCGCGCCGCCACAGCCGTTCGAGCGTCGGCAGATCGAAATGGTCGTAGTGATTGTGACTGAGCAGGATCAGGTCGATCCTCGGCAGGTCGTCGAACGCGATGCCGGGGGCGACGACCCGTTTCGGTCCACGGCCGAGCGGACCGGTGCGCTCGCTCCACACCGGATCGGTCAGGATATTCAGACCCGGCGTCTGGACCAGCACGCTGGCATGGCCGATCCACGTCGCGCGCATCGGCGTGGTGCCTGGCTGTGCGGGGGTGAGGACGGGTACCGGCGTCGTGGCGGGCAGCAGTTCGGCGGGGGTGGCGGCGCGGATCGGTACCGCCTGCGGCCATGTCGGGCGGCCGTCGCGCCCGGTCATCGCGTTCCAGAGGAAGCGCCAGCGACTGCCGCCGGGGGGACGCGCGGTATCGCTGTCGTCGTCGGGATTGGCGAACCGTGCCCCGTCGAAATGCGCGGTGACGGGACCGCGATAATAGATCCGGTCGAGGAAGTGCGGCACGATCGTGGCCGCGAGCAGGACGACGACCGCCAGCGGGAGGGCGATCCTGACGAGGACCCGGACGATGGCGGCCAATAGCTGTTCCCCGATGTGATGTGCCGCCAACGCGGGGCCGACCGCTCCGGTTCAGTATCGCAGCGGGGCCGGTACGGTTCATCGTGCATCCGCGTCGCCGGCGGGATAGCATCATGGCGATATCGAAGGGGAAACGTCATGCACCGATCCGTCCTGCCACGAATGGCCGCGTTTGCCGCGCTGGCGCTGGGCCCGACGCTGGCCTTGGGACTCGCCGATCCCGCGGCGGCGCGCACGGTGCAGGTCGAGGAACGCTCCATCGACGAGGTTCAGGCCGCGATGACGGCGGGCGGGACGACGAGCGTCGATCTGGTCCGTGCCTATCTGGCGCGGATCGCCGCGATGGATCGCAAGGGGCCGACGCTGCGCAGCGTGATCGCGATCAATCCCGATGCGATTGCACAGGCGCGGATGCTGGATGCGGAGCGCAAGGCGGGCAGGGTGCGCGGGCCGCTGCACGGCGTGCCGATCCTGATCAAGGACAATGTCGAGACGGTGGACCGGATGGCGACGACTGCCGGCAGCCTGGCGCTGAAGAACAACGTCACCGGCCGCGACGCGCCGGTGGTGGCGGAACTGCGCCGCGCCGGAGCGGTGATCCTGGGCAAGACCAACCTGTCGGAATGGGCCAATATCCGCTCGACCCGGTCGATGAGCGGATGGAGTGCGATCGGCGGGCTGGTGCGCAACCCCTATGCGCTGGACCGGACGGCGTGCGGATCGTCGTCCGGATCGGGCGCGGCGGTGGCGGCCAGCTTCGCGGCGGCGGCGGTGGGGACGGAAACCGACGGGTCCGTCGTGTGCCCGGCGTCGATCAACGGGCTGGTGGGGCTGAAACCGTCGATCGGGCTGGTCAGCCGCCGGCATATCGTGCCGATCAGCCATTCGCAGGATACCGCCGGGCCGATGGCGCGCAGCGTCCGCGATGTCGCGGTGATGCTGTCGGCGATGGTGGCGCCCGATCCCGGCGATCCGGTGACGGCGGGGGCGGTGCGGCGGGATTATGCCGCGGGTCTGTCGGCCAGTGCGCTGTCGGGGCTGCGCATCGCGGTGGTGCGGCCGGCGATGACGCCCGATCTGGCCACCCGGTTCGAGGCGGCGCTGGCGGTGCTGCGCGCGGCCGGCGCGGTGCTGGTCGAGGTGACGCCACCCGAGGCGAAGGGGCTGGGCGAGGCGGAGTTCACCGTGCTGAAGACGGAGTTGAAGGCGGACCTGAACGCCTATCTGGCGACGACCCCGGCGGCGGTGACGACGCGGACGCTGGATCAGGTGATCGCCTTCAACCGCGACCACCGCGCCGTCGAGATGCCGTTCTTCGACCAGGAGACGTTCGAGGCGGCGGCGGCGACGAAGGGGCTGGACGATCCCGCCTATAAAAGGGCGCGGGCGACGGCGTTGCGACAGGCCGGCGCCGAGGGGATCGACGCGATGCTGAAGACCGCGAACGCGACCGTGCTGGTCGAGCCGAGCTATGGCGCGGCATGGCCCAGCGATCCGGTACACGGGGATCAATATGGCGGGCCGTCGTCATCCGAATGGCCGGCGGTGGCGGGCTATCCCAACCTGACGGTGCCGATGGGGCTGGTCCGCGGGCTGCCGGTGGGATTGTCGTTCATCGCCGGGCGGCTGGGCGAGGCGACGGTGCTGGGGGCCGGTTATGCCTATGAACAGCGGGCCAGGGCACGGGTCGCCCCGCGATACCGGGCGACGGCGGAGGCCGGACCGGGGCTGGACGGCACGCGCTAGCTGTCCAGATATTCCTTGCGGACGTGGATCGCGCGCAGCGACAGTCGCACCTCGAACATGAACGACACCAGCGAGGCGATCAGCAGGATCATCGCCAGGATGAAGGCGATCGCGACGATGCTGGCGAAATGCAGCTTGCCCAGCGTCGCGACGAAGAGGCTGACGACGACGAGGCTGGTCATCACCGCGCTGGACACCGCGAGGAACAGCGACGCGTTGATGATCGAGATGCGCCGGTCGAGCAGGCGCAGTTCCCAGATGTGGCGATCATGTTCCGGCCCGGTCGAGCGGGGATGCAGCTGTTCCAGCGCGCGTACCCGGTCGACGACGCGGCTAAGCCGGCCGGCCAGCACGTTGAGCAACTGGCCGATCGCGGTCAGCATGAAGATCGGCGACAGCGCCAGCGTGATCGTCTGGGCGACGGTGGTGATGCCGGGCAGCGTCGGGATCATGCGGGAACCTGTCGAGGAAAAGCGGGACGGCCACGCTGGCACGCGGCGCACGGGCAGGGCAAGGCCCGATCGGTCGGGACCGGTCAGCCGCGACGGATGATGACGACCCCGGCCAGCATCAGCGTGACCCCGACCAGCTTGGGCAGGGTGACGGGATCGGTCTTCAGCCCCAGCCCGCCGACATGATCGAGCATCAGCGCGACCCCGACCTGCGTCGCGATCGCCACCGTCACCGTGGTGGCGAGGCCGAGCCGGGGCGCCGCGAACGCCACGGCGGTGACGAACGCCGCGCCGTACAGGCCGCCCAGCCATGCCCAGGGCGGCGCGCCCCGCAGGGCGGCGGGGGGCGTGCGGTCGAACGCCAGCCACACCGCGAACAGGATCGCGCTGCCGATCACGAACGAGACGAGCGTCGCGAGCACGACCGAACCGGACGTGCGGGCCAGCGCGGCATTGGTGGGCGGCTGGGCGGCAAGGCCGATGCCGGCGATCAGCACGACGATCAGGGGAAACAGCGATGGCATAACGGTGCAACGCATAACGGCGCAACATATCGCCGTGCAACGCATGACGGCGCGGTGCTGCCGCACGGATCGCGGATATCGCGGACCCCGCACCCCCGTCGGCACGTTCCGCCGCGATGGACCTGCACCAGATCATCACCGATATCGCCGACGAGATCGCCACCGACGCCGCGACCATCGAGGCCGCCGCCGACGCGAAGCACGCGGGGGCGACGCCCGGCCCGTTCGGCATGGCGATCGCGACCGGCGACGGCGTGCTGACCGCCGGGGCGGCCGCCACCCCCTTTCCGATCCAGAGCATCGCCAAGGTGCTGGCGCTGGATCTGGCATTGTGCGCGCAGGGGGATCGGGTGTTCCGGCGGGTGGGGCGCGAACCGTCGGGCGATCCGTTCAATTCGGTGATCGATCTGGAACGGACGCAGGGCGTGCCGCGCAATCCGTTCATCAATGCCGGGGCGCTGGTCGTCGTCGACATGCTGGTGGCGGACCGGCCGGACGGCGATGCGGTGGTCGATTTCGTGCGCGGGCAGCTGAAGGGGCATCCGGTCACGCTGGATCAGGACGTGCTGAACGAGGGCGGCGACCTCAACCGCGCGATGCTCAGCTTCATGAAGCATCACGACAATCTGGACGGGCCGATCGACCGGGTCATGGACGCCTATGGCAAACAATGCGCGATCGCGGTCGATTGCGTCGGGCTGGCGCTGGCCGGCCGGTTCCTGACGCGGACGCGGATCGACCCGCACAACGAGGGGGAGGCGGAACGCGCACGACGGATGCGCACCGTGCTGGCGCTGATGATGACGTGCGGCCATTATGACGGGTCGGGCGATTTCGCGGTCCGCGTCGGGCTGCCCGCCAAGAGCGGGGTCGGGGGCGGCATCATCGCCATCGCCCCCGAATGTGCATCGATCGCGGTATGGTCGCCGAATCTCGACCAGCACGGCAATTCGATCCTGGGCGTCCGCGCGCTGGAGATGCTGGCGGCGCGGACCGGCTGGTCGGTGTTCGGGCCGGCGATCGATCAGACGCGCAGGTAGCGGAAATACCAGACCTCGTGCCCCTGCCGCCGCGCCTTGCGTTCGTAGCGGGTTTCGGGCCAGTCGTCGGGCCGGACGAGGAAATCCTGCGGGCCGGTGGCGAGCCAGCGGAAATCGCGGCGCGCGTTCATCACCATCATCGACCAGCGGCAATAGGTGGGATCGTCGGTGCCGAGCCGGAACTCGCCGCCGGGGGCGAGCTTGGCGGCGATCGCATCGAGCGGGCCGTGGTTCATCATCCGGCGCTTGGCATGGCGCGCCTTGGGCCACGGATCGGGATGGAGCAGGTAGACGCGCGACAGGCTGGCATCGGGCAGCCGTTCCACCACCTCCAGCGCATCGCCCATGTGCAGCCGGACGTTGTCGAGACCGCCGTTCTGGATATGGCCGAGCGCCCCGACCACGCCGTTCAGGAACGGCTCGCACCCGATGAAGCCGGTATCGGAGTTCGCCGCCGCCTGCCCCGCCAGATGCTCGCCCGCGCCGAAGCCGATCTCCAGGTGCAGGGGACGGTCTTCGCCGAACAGGGTCGCGGCGTTCAGGGCGCCGGTGTCGGGCACCGACAGACGGGGCAGCAGGTCCTCGACCAGGGCGGCCTGACCCTGGCGCAGCTTGTGGCCCTGGCGGCGGCCGTAAAGGCGGCGGATGACGGAGGGATCGTTCATGCGGCCCGCCTGTAGGATGCGGGCCCATAACGGGCAACGGCTCGTTCGGTCGGCAACAGGAGACGGTCACAATGGGCAAGTCCACGACGGACGGCGCGAAGAAGGTGGTGAAGGCGATGGCGCGCGAGGATGTGAAGCGCACGCATCGCGCGACGCGCCAGCATGACGGCCCGGTGCTGCGCGCGGCGGGCAAGGCGAGCGAACTGGCCGACCAGCCGCCGCTGATCGCGCTGTCCACCGCGACGATGGTGGCGGGGATGGTGCTGCGCCATCCGGCGGTGCTGCGCGCGGGCACGCGGATGCTGGCGAGCCATCTGATCGCAACGGGGATCAAGACGGTGCTGAAGAGCGGCATCGACCGCACCCGCCCGGCGCGCGCGGTGAAGGAAGGCCACCGGATCGGCAAGGGCGACGGGGCGGACGACAGCTCGCTCAATTCCTTCCCGTCCGGCCACACCGCCGGCGCGGTGGCGGTGGCGCAGGCGGTGGCGCACGAATCGACGGCGGCGGGGCTGCCGTTGCAGGCGGCGGCGATCGGCGTGGCGGCGATGCAGCCCCGGCGCGGCAAACATTATGTTAGCGACGTGGTGGCCGGGGCGGCGATCGGCTGGGCGTCCGAACGGGCGGCGGGCGCGCTGTTGCGGATCGCCGGGGCGGGCGCGGCGGCGGCGCTGGCACGGTGGCGGGAGGCCCCCGCCGTGGTGGTCAGCGGTCGCGCAGCCGGCGCAACGCCGCCTGATTGAGGCGGCGGGTGAGGACGACGTCACGGGCCAGCGCGCGGCGGAGCGCGGCACCGGCCAGCCGCGGCGCCTCACGACGACGATAGCGTGAGGGGCCAGGCCGGGCGCGGTGGCGGCGGACGGTGCGGGTGCGGGTGCGGATGGTGCCGGCCCGGGGACGCGGCGTTTCGACTACCGGCGATGCGAGGGCGACGACCACGGGGGCAGCGGCAACCGGAGCGGTCGTCGGGAGCGGTGCCGGTTGTGGCGGGGCCGGCGGCGGTGCCGGGACGGCGGCGGGCACGCGCGCGACCATCGGCGGCGGGGCGGATGGCGATGAGGCGGATGGCGGCGGGGCGGGGGTCGAGAGCAGCGGCACCATGACCATGCCGAGCACGGTCACCGTCAGGGCGAAGCCGACCGCGGCGATCCCATCCCGGCCCATGAACCAGCGGCGGCGGGGGGCGGGTGCTTCGGGGGGCCGGGAGGGTGGCGGCACGGGCGGCGCGGTGCCGATGGGCCCCAACGGGGTGAAGATCCGCTCCATCGTGCGGTGAACGGGCTGGTCGTCGAACATCGGGGGCCTTCGTCGCTGTGCGTCGTCAGCTACGTGCCGCATCGCCGGATGGATGGCGATGGCGTATTTTCCATGATGGTGGAACAGCTTGTCGGGAGAAAGACCGGTGCGGGGTGGCCCACCCCGCCGCCGCGACGCCCGTTTCCTTTCCCGCAGGGCAGGAAGACGGACGCCGCCGGCGGCGGGGGTGAAGGCTCAGGCGGCGACCAGCGCCGCATCCTCCACGGGCAGGCGGATCAGATAGTCGAAGGCGGACAGGCCGGCCTTGGACCCTTCGCCCATCGCGACCACGATCTGCTTGTAGGGAACGGTGGTGACGTCGCCCGCCGCGAAGACGCCGGGCAGCGAGGTCTGGCCGCGATCGTCCACCTCGATCTCGCCGCGCGGGGTGAGCGCGATCGTACCCTGCAACCATTCGGTGTTGGGGACGAGGCCGATCTGGACGAAGATGCCCTCCAGTTCGACCTGATGGACGCCGCCGCCCTGCCGGTCCTCATAGCGCAGGCCGACCACCCGGTCGCCGTCGCCGACCACTTCGGTGGTGAGGGCGGAGGTGACGACGCGGACGTTGGGCAGGCTGGCCAGCTTGCGCTGCAACACCGCATCGGCCCGCAGTTCGCCGGCATATTCGATCAACGTGACGTGCGCGACGAGGCCGGCAAGATCGATCGCCGCCTCCACGCCGCTGTTGCCGCCGCCGATCACCGCCACGCGCTTGTCGCGGAACAGCGGACCGTCGCAATGCGGGCAATAGGTGACGCCCTTGTTTCGGTACGCCTCCTCGCCCGGCACGTTCATCTGCCGCCAGCGCGCGCCGGTGGACAGGATGACGGTGCGCGCCTTCAGCGTCCCGCCATCGGCCAGTCGCACCTCGTGCAGCCCGCCTTCATGCGTGGCGGGGACGAGGCGGTCGGCGCGCTGGAGGTTCATCAGGTCGACCGCATAGTCGGCGACATGCTGTTCCATCTGCGCGACCAGCTTTGGCCCCTCGGTCCGGGATACCGAGATGAAGTTCTCGATCGACATGGTGTCGAGCACCTGCCCGCCGAACCGTTCCGCCGCGATGCCGGTGCGGATGCCCTTGCGCGCGGTGTAGATCGCCGCGCCGGCCCCGGCGGGGCCGCCCCCGACGACGAGGACGTCGAACGGCTCCTTGGCGGCCAGCTTCGCGGCGGTGCGCGCGGTGCTGCCGGTGTCGAGCTTGCCGAGGATCTGCTCCACGTCCATCCGGCCCGATGCGAAGAGTTCGCCGTTCAGGAAGATCGCGGGGACGGACATGACGCCGCGACGCGCGACCTCCTCCTGGAACAGCCCGCCCTCGATCGCGACGTGGCGGATGCGGGGGTTGAGGACGCTCATCAGGTTCAGCGCCTGCACCACGTCCGGGCAGTTCTGGCACGACAGCGAGAAATACGTTTCGAAATCATAGTCGCCGTCGAGGGCGCGGACCTGCTCGATCACGTCTTGCGCCAGCTTCGACGGGTGGCCGCCGACCTGGAGGAGCGCGAGGACGAGCGAGGTGAATTCATGACCCATGGGCAAGCCCGCGAAACGGACGCCGATATCGGTGCCGGCGCGGCGGATCAGGAACGAAGGTATGCGTGCATCGTCGGCACGGGTGACGGTGACGTCCGGCGACAGCGCGGCGATCTCGTCCAGCAGCGTCAGCATCTGCCGCGATTTCGCGCCATCGTCCGCCGCGGCGACCAGTTCGATCGGCTGGCGGATATTGGCGAGATAGGTCTTGAGCTGGGCGGTGAGATTGGCGTCGAGCACGGGTCGCTCCCTTCGGTGATGCATCCTCCCCGGCGCGGGGAGGGGAACCGGCAAGGCCGGTGGTGAGGGGGGCTTCGACGAGCGCATCGCTCGGGAAGCCCCCCTCCGTCAGGTCAGATCTTGCCGACGAGGTCGAGCGAGGGGGCGAGCGTCTCTTCGCCCTCTTCCCACTTGGCGGGGCAGACCTCGCCCGGATGCGCGGCGATATACTGCGCGGCCTTGACCTTACGCAGCAGCTCCATCGCGTTGCGGCCGACGCCTTCCGAGGTGATCTCGGTGAACTGGATCACACCCTGCGGATCGACCACGAAGGTGGCGCGGTCGGCCAGACCCTGACCCTCGCGCATCACGCCGAAATTGTTGGTGACGGTGCCGGCGGGGTCACCCAGCATGGTGAAGCGGATCTTGCCGATCGCGGGCGAGGTGTCGTGCCATGCCTTGTGGCTGAAATGCGTGTCGGTGGACACGGAGTAGATCTCGACACCCATGCGCGCGAACGTATCGTGCTGGTCGGCGAGGTCTTCCAGCTCGGTCGGGCAGACGAAGGTGAAATCGGCCGGGTAGAAGAAGAAGATCGCCCACTTGCCGAGCACGTCCGCGTCGGAGACGGTGACGAACTTGCCCTGACGGTACGCCTGGACGCTGAACGGCTTCAGGCTGGTGCCGATGATCGACATGGAAATTCCTTTGTGCATCGCAAGGTGGAACCCGTTCATACCGTGCTGCGGTGCAGCAGGGAAACCGGTTTTGCCTGTCGTGGCGAAAGGGATTTTCGATCACCGGCCGCCGACCGCGGCCGATGGGGTCAGCTCATCCGCTTGCCCATTTCCTTGTTCAGGTAAAGCGCGCCGAGCGTGCAGACCGACCCCGACAACAGATAGGCGCCGACCGACAGCAGCCCGAAATTGCTCGACAGCATCAGCGCGGCGAGCGGCGCAAAGCCGGCACCGATCAGCCAGGCGAGGTCGGAGGTGAGCGCGGAGGCGGTGTAGCGGCGGGCGATCGTGAACTGCGAGGCAATGACGCCCGACGACTGGCCGAAGGCGAGGCCAAGCAGGATGAAGCCGAGGATGGTGTAGATCGTCTCGCCCACGTCGCCGCCGTTGAGCAGCTGCGGCGCGAACCCGCTATAGGCGGCGATCGCCACCGCGGAGACGCCGAGCACGGTGCGGCGGCCGACCCGGTCGGCAAGGATGCCCGAGGCCAGGATCGACAGCACGCCGAAACACGCGCCGATCATCTCGATGACGAGGAAACGCACCGGCGCCTGCTGCGTGAACAGCACGATCCACGACAGCGGATAGACGGTGACGAGGTGGAACATCGCGAAGCTGGCCAGCGGCGCGAACGCCCCGAGCAGGATCACGCGGCCTTCCTTGCGGACCGTCTCGCGGATCGAGGAGGGCTGGAGTTCGCGACTAGCGAACATCTCCTCGAACTCCGGCGTCGCGACGATGCGCAGCCGGGCGAACAGCGCGACGACGTTGATCGCGAAGGCGACGAAGAACGGATAACGCCAGCCCCAGTCGAGGAAATCGCCGGTGGTCAGCGTGGCGAGAAAGAAGGCGAACAGGCTGGCGGCGACGAACAGGCCGATCGGCGCCCCCAGCTGCGGGATCATCGCGTACCAGCCGCGCTTTCCCTCCGGCGCGTTGAGCGACAGGAGCGAGGGCAGGCCGTCCCACACCCCGCCGAGCGCGATGCCCTGGCCGATGCGGAACAGGCCGAGCAGCACTGCGGCATAGGTGCCGATCGAGGCGTAGCCGGGCATGAACCCGACCGCGATGGTAGATCCGCCGAGCAGGAACAGCGCGACCGTCAGGCGCACGCTGCGGCCGTGGCGGCGATCGAGCACGGAGAACAGCGCGGTGCCGATCGGCCGGGCGATGAACGCCAGCGCGAACAGCGCGAACGAATACATCGTGCCCGTCAGCGCATCGACATAGGGGAAGACGAGCGACGGGAAGACGAGAACCGAGGCGATCGCATAGACGAAGAAGTCGAAGAATTCCGACGTGCGTCCGATGATGACGCCGATCGCGATCTCGCCGGGGGCGATGCCGTGGCCGGCGGTGTCGGAACCGCCGGAATTGTTCAGACGCGCGTCGCGTTCGAGTTGCGTCGAGTTCGACACGGTTGCTGCACTCACGGCCATGGCTCCGAATAAACGTGCGGGCGCCGGACGGGCGGGCTCGCAAAGGGGCTTATGACGACAACGCATGGGCGCGGGGATTGGACAAACTGTCCAATGTCGCAGTGCAGCGTAAGTCCCTAGCTGCGCATCGTCATGCTGGATCGTCCCCCCTCATCTTCATCGCGCGGCCTGCGGGCCGCGCTGCCGGGCATCGCCCGTCGCTGGAGCCCGCTCGCGCTGCTGGCGCTGCTGTCGGGGTGCGGCGACCTCGTCGTGCTGAGCCCGGCGGGCGACGTCGCCATGCAGCAGCGCGACGTGCTGCTGATCTCGGTCGGGCTGATGCTGCTGATCGTGGTGCCGGTGATGATCGCGACGGGCGTGTTCGCCTGGCGGTATCGCGCCGCCAACAAGGACGCGACCTACGATCCCGATTTCGACCATTCGACGATGCTGGAACTGGGCATCTGGTCCGCGCCGCTGCTCATCATCATCTTCCTCGGCGCGCTGACGTGGAGCAGCACCCATCTGCTCGACCCGTATCGGCCGATCGACCGGCTGAAGGCGGGGCGGCCGATCCAGCCCGGCGTGAAGCCGCTGGAGGTGCAGGTCGTCGCGCTCGACTGGAAATGGCTGTTCATCTATCCCGAACTGGGCATCGCGACGATCAACGAACTGGCGGCGCCGGTCGACCGGCCGATCACGTTCCGAATCACCGCCGCCTCGGTGATGAATTCCTTCTACATCCCCGCGCTCGCCGGCCAGATCTATGCGATGCCGGGCATGGAGACGAAGCTGCACGCGGTGCTGAACCGGCCGGGCAATTTCGAGGGGATCGCCGCACATTATAACGGTGCCGGCTTCTCCGACATGAAGTTCCGCATGTACGGCATGGACCAGTCCGGCTTCGACCAGTGGGTCGCGCGTGCCAAGGCTGACCCGCGCCGGCTGGACGCGGGCCTGTACCAGCGGCTGGAGAAGCCGACCGAGAAGGTGCCGGTGATCCGTTTCGCCGCGGTCGAGGCCGGGCTGTTCGGCAAGATCGTCAACCGCTGCGTCGAGCCGGGCACCACCTGCATGGCCGACATGATGCAGCACGACCGGCGCGGCGGCGGCGATCCGCACAGCATGCGCCCCGGCGCGGGCAGCCCGCCCGTCAACGACAACGCCCCGCAGGACGGCGACAAGCCCGAAGGTGCGTTGCTGAAGGACCCGGACGAAAAGGGCACGTCCCCGCATCTGAGCAAGGATCGCCTGCCCGGTTCGCCCGGCAAGACCGATCCCGGCGCATCACGCAACCGCGACATGACTGCGCTCGACCCCCGCTTCCTCACCCTCCCCGTTCGCGCCTGAAGGCAACCGACATGGACCCCACCATCCTGAAGACCATCTTCGGCCGGCTGACGATAGAAAGCCTGCCGATCCACGAACCGATCGTCGTCGCCACCTTCGTGGCGGTGATGATCGGCGGCGTCGCCGTGCTGGGCGCGCTGACCTATTTCAAGCTCTGGGGCTTCCTGTGGAAGGAATGGTTCACCAGCGTCGACCACAAGAAGGTCGGCATCATGTACATGGTGCTGGGCATCGTGATGCTGTTGCGTGGCTTCGCCGACGCGATCATGATGCGCGGGCAGCAGGCGATCGCGTTCGGCGCGAACGAAGGCTATTTGAACGCGCACCATTATGACCAGGTGTTCACCGCGCACGGCGTCATCATGATCTTCTTCGTGGCGATGCCGCTGGTGACCGGGCTGATGAACTACGTCATCCCGCTCCAGATCGGTGCGCGCGACGTGGCGTTCCCGTACCTCAACAATTTCAGCTTCTGGATGACCGCCGCGGGCGCCGTCATCATCATGATGTCGCTGTTCATCGGCGAGTTCGCGCGGACCGGCTGGCTGGCTTTCCCGCCGCTGTCCGGGCTGGACTACAGTCCCGATGTCGGGGTCGATTACTATCTGTGGGCGCTGCAGGTGGCGGGCGTCGGCACGACGTTGTCGGGCATCAACCTGGTCGTGACCATCATCAAGATGCGCGCGCCCGGCATGACGATGATGAAGCTGCCGGTGTTCAGCTGGACGAGTCTCTGCACCAACATCCTGATCGTCGCGAGCTTCCCGGTGCTGACCGCGACGCTCGTCCTCCTGTCCCTCGATCGCTACGTCGGCACCAACTTCTTCACGAACCAGGCCGGCGGCAATCCGATGATGTACTTCAACCTCATCTGGATCTGGGGCCATCCGGAGGTGTACATCCTGATCCTGCCGGCGTTCGGCATCTTCTCCGAAGTCACCTCGACCTTCTCGGGCAAGCGGTTGTTCGGCTATACGTCGATGGTCTATGCCACGGTGGTCATCACCATCCTGTCGTACCTGGTCTGGCTGCACCACTTCTTCACGATGGGATCGGGGGCGAGCGTCAATTCGTTCTTCGGCATCACGACGATGATCATCTCGATCCCGACGGGCGCGAAGATCTTCAACTGGCTGTTCACGATGTATCGCGGGCGCATCCAGTTCGAGCTGCCGATGCTGTGGACGGTGTCGTTCATGCTGACCTTCACGGTCGGCGGGATGACGGGCGTGCTGCTGGCGGTGCCGCCGGCCGACTTCGTGCTGCACAACTCGCTGTTCCTGGTGGCGCATTTTCACAACGTCATCATCGGCGGCGTGGTGTTCGGGGCGTTCGCGGGCATCAACTACTGGTGGCCCAAGGCGTTCGGGTACAAGCTGGACAAGAAGTGGGGCCTCGTGTCCTTCTGGTGCTGGTCGATCGGGTTCTGGGTCGCGTTCGCGCCGCTCTACGTGCTCGGCCTGATGGGGGTGACGCGGCGGCTGCGCCACTTCGACGACCCCTCGCTCCAGATCTGGTTCATCATCGCCGCGATCGGCGCCGCGATCATCGCGGTGGGGATCGGTGCCTTCCTGATGCAGATCTTCGTGTCGGTGCGGAACCGCGAGGCGCTGCGCGACGTGACCGGCGATCCGTGGGGCGGCCGTACGCTGGAATGGTCGACCTCGTCGCCGCCGGCGCACTACAACTTCGCGTTCACCCCGGTGATCCACGATCTGGACGCATGGTCGGACATGAAGGCGCGCGGGTACGAGCGGCCGCTGAAGGGCTATATCCCGATCCACATGCCCAGGAATACGGGCACCGGCGTGATCCTGTCGGGGATCAGCGTGGCCTTCGCGTTCGGCATGATCTGGTACATCTGGTGGCTGGCGGCGATCGCCTTTGCCGGGATCATCGCGGTGTCGATCTTCCACAGCTTCAACTACGACCGCGATTACTACATTCCGGCCGACGAGGTATCGCATGAAGAAGGCGAACGCACCCGCCGGCTGGCGGCGACGCCGGCACTCGCAGGGGGTGTGAACTGATGGCCGTCTCCACCACGATGTCCGGGCAGTCGTTACCCGATCCGTCGCGCGCCGAGGCGGCGCGCGACAAGGAGGGCGACGCGCAGCGCAACACCTTCTTCCTGGCGGAGGAGGAATCGCACGATCACGGCGGCATGGGCGGTACCGCGCTCGGCTTCTGGATCTACCTGATGAGCGACTGCCTCATCTTCGCGGTCCTGTTTGCCACCTACGGCGTGCTGGGCACCGCCTATGCCGGCGGGCCGACCCCGCGCGAGATCTTCGAACTGCCGCTGGTCGCGCTCAACACGTCGATGCTGCTGCTGTCGTCGATCACCTACGGGTTCGCGATGCTGGCGATGGAGCGCGGGGCGAAGGCGCAGACGCAAGCTTGGCTGGCGATCACCGGGCTGTTCGGCCTCGCCTTCCTGTCGATCGAACTCTACGAATTCGCGACCCTGATCCACGAGGGCGCGACGCCGCAGCGGTCGGCCTTCCTGTCGTCGTTCTTCACGCTGGTCGGCACGCACGGCCTGCACGTGACGTTCGGCATCGTCTGGCTGGTCACGCTGATGACGCAGGTCGCGAAGCACGGCCTGATCCCGGCGAACAAGCGCCGGCTGATGTGCCTCAGCATGTTCTGGCATTTCCTCGACGTCGTCTGGATCGGCGTCTTCACCTTCGTTTATCTGCTGGGAGTGCTGCGATGAGCGCCGGCCCCGTGAATGTCGCTCATGATGAAGCGAACCACGATCATGATCTGCACAGCCATGGCGACACGCATGGCCACGGATCGCGCAAGAGCTACCTGATCGGCTTCGCGCTGTCGGTGGTGCTGACGGCGATCCCGTTCTGGCTGGTGATGGCGGGCCCGCTGTCCGCCGGGGTGACGGCGATGGCGATCATGGCGTTCGCCTTCGTCCAGATCGTCGTCCACATGATCTATTTCCTCCATATGGACACCAAGTCCGAGGGCGGATGGACGATGATGGCGCTGGTGTTCACCGCCGTGCTGGTCGTCATCACGCTGTCCGGCTCGATCTGGGTGATGTACCACCTGAACACCAACATGATGCCCGCCGAGGCGATGAGCGAGATGCGGTGACGACCCGTCGGCGCCCGCTCCGCCTGGCCATCGCGCTGGGGCTGGGCGGGCTGCTGACCGCGGCGCTGCTGGCGCTGGGCGTCTGGCAGGTGCAGCGCCGGGCGTGGAAGCTGGACCTGATCGCGCGGGTCGAGGCGCGCATCCACGCCGCCCCGGTCGCGCCGCCGGCGTTCGGCCGCGACCCCGCCGCACTGGAATATACCCGTGTCCGCCTGACCGGGCGGTTCCTGCCCGGACCGCCGACGCTGGTGCAGGCGGTGACCGATTATGGCGGCGGCTTCTGGGCGATGCAGCCGTTGCGCACCGCCGCCGGCGTCATCCTCGTCAACCGTGGCTTCGTGCCCGCCGGACGGGCGGCGCCCGCACCCGCCGGCGCGGTATCGCTGGTCGGGCTGATCCGGCTGAGCGAGCCGGGCGGCGGCTTCCTGCGCGCCAACGATCCCGCCGCCGGGCGCTGGTATTCGCGCGATGTCGCCGCCATCGCCGCCGCGCGCGGGATCGCCCCGGTCGCGCCGTGGTTCGTCGATGCGGCGGCGTCGGCCGGTGGGGATTATCCGAAGGGCGGGTTGACGGTGGTGCGGTTCCGCAACAACCATCTGGTCTACGCGCTGACGTGGTTCACGCTGGCGGCGATGGTGACGGGAGCGATGGCGGTGCTGATACGCGGCGAACGGCGCAAGGGCGGATGATCGACGCCCCCTGGCTGTCGCTCGCCCGCCGCGTGACGGGCGGTCCCGACCGGACGGGCGCGCGCAACATGCGCCAGCTGGTCGAACTGCGCTGGCTGGCGGTGGCGGGGCAATTGGTGACGATCCTGATCGTCGGCGGGCCGATGCGGGTACCGCTGCCGCTGGTGCCGATGCTGTCGATCGTCGGGGCGCAGGCGCTGGTCAATCTGGCGAGCGTACCCCGGATGCGGCAGCGGACGATCGGCAACCTCGAACTGTTCGTCGCGCTGTTGTTCGATATCGTCGCGCTGACCGCGCAACTGGGCCTGAGCGGCGGGGCGACCAACCCGTTCGTGTCGCTGTTCCTGTTGCAGGTGGTGCTGGCGGCGATCCTGCTGGAAGCGTGGGCGGCATGGGCAGTGGTGGCGATCACCGGGCTGTGCTTCGCGCTGCTGTCGGTCGTCCATCGCCCGTTGCGGCTGCCGCCGACGCTGGACGCCGCCAGCCTGTACATCATGGGGGCGTGGCTGTGCTTCGGCCTGATCGCCACGCTGCTGATGATGTTCGTGACGCGGATCACCCGCAACCTGCGCGCGCGCGACGCGCGGCTGGCGGACCTGCGCCAGCAGGCGGCGGAGGAGGACCATATCGTCCGCATGGGGATGCTGGCGAGCGGCGCGGCGCACGAACTGGGCACGCCGCTCGCCTCGCTGTCGGTCGCCTTGTCGGACTGGCGGCGGATGCCGGTGTTCCAGCGCCACCGCGACCTGCAGGCCGAGATCGCGGAGATGCAGGGCGAGGTGGCGCGGTGCAAGGCGATCGTCACCGGCATCCTGCAATCGGCGGGCGAACCGCGCGGCGAGGCGCCCGAGGTGAGTTCGGCGCACGTCTTCCTCGACCGGGTGGTGGCGGAATGGCGCGCGACCCATGCCGGCGTCCCGCTCGATTACCGGCGCGAGGCGGTGGCGGATGTCGCGATCGTCGCCGATCCGGCGCTGCGGCAGGCGATCGCCAACGTGCTCGACAATGCCGGCGAGGCGAGCCCGGACGGCATCGAGCTGGAAGCGAGCCGCGGCGACGGGCAACTGGTGGTGGCGGTGCGCGACCGGGGGCCGGGCTTCGCACCCGCGCTTCTCGCCGACTTCGGCAAACCCTATATCTCGACCAAGGGATCGGGGCACGGGGTCGGCCTGTTCCTGGCGGTGAACGTGGTGCGCAAGCTGGGCGGCCGGGCGGAGGCCGCGAACCGCGCGGATGGCGGCGCGGTGGTGACGCTGACGCTGCCGCTGTCGACGATCGGCATGACGGGAGACGCATGATGACGCAGATGCAGGCGCCGACGCTGGTGATCGTGGAGGACGATCAGGTCTTCGCGCGCACGCTGCGGCGATCGTTCGAGCGGCGCGGCTATACCGTGTCGGTGGCGAACGGGCCGGACGAACTGGCGGTGCTGCTGGCGGCGGGCAGTTTCGGCCATGCGGTGGTCGACCTGAAACTGGGCACCGCCTCCGGCCTGGAATGCGTGCAGACGCTGCATGCGCATGATCCGGCGATGCTGATCGTGGTGCTGACCGGCTTCGCCAGCATCTCCACCGCGGTGGAGGCGATCAAGCTGGGCGCGTGCCATTACCTAGCCAAGCCGGCCAACACCGACGATATCGAGGCCGCGTTCGGCAAGGCGGGCGGCGGCGACACCTCCGCCCCGATCAGCGCCCGCCCCAGCTCGATCAAGACGGTGGAATGGGAGCATATCAACGAGGCGCTGGCGGCGACGGGGTTCAACATCTCCGAAACCGCAAGGCGGCTGGGGATGCACCGGCGGACCCTGGCGCGGAAGCTGGAGAAGCGGCAGGTGAATTGAGGGATGGGGGCTGATGGCGGGACCGGTGGGTAAGGGGAGGGGTGGCTTTCGACGGCGCCGGCGCCGATAGCCGGTCAGTCCGCCGCTGCCGGTCGTGTAATGGTGGCAGGTCTCCAGCCGGCGGGCGGTATCATATGGTCGTTACGCGAACTGCGGTAATCCGTCGTGTATCTCGTACCATTCGGCCTTCGAGGCGACGAAATAATGCGCGGTCGGCGGCACCGGCAGCGGCGTATCGAGCGTCCCCAGCCGCAGGCGTACGACATCCGGCATGGTGTCGCGGCGACTGATGATCGACGAACCGCAGTTGGAACAGAAGAATCGCTGGACGCCGGGCAAGGAGTCGAACGCCTTCAACGCGGTTTCACCCTCGATCATCACGAAGTCACCGGCCGCAACGCCAGCATTGGTCGCAAAGGCGGTTCCACTGGCTTTACGGCATCGTGAGCAATGGCAATAGATTGCCGGACCAAGTTGGCCGCGAACCTCGTACTTCACGGTGCCACAGAGGCAACTACCCTTATACATCATAGCTCCTGAGGCTGTATCGCGCCGTGCGAATATTTCGGATACACCGGGTTCATCGTGTAATCCACAAACGAAATGTCCGCCTGCGTCCCGCCTGATGAATGATCGAGGGCAGCAGCGCAGGCGGTCACATCTATTTAGCTGGCCGCGCCGGCCATCCCGGCCTGAAATCCGGCCGTATCGAAATAGTCAGACCAGCGCTTGATCTTGCCGTCCGCATCCAGTTCGAAGATTCCCATCAGCGGGATCGAGGCGATCGTATTTCCCGACGCATCGTACATGTAATCTATCCGTTCGGTCAGCACCTTGTCCCCGACGGCGGCGATGGCGAGCAATTCGAACTTCATCGACGCCATGCCCATGCCCGCACCAAGCTGGTCGATCAGCGCCAGAGCCTGATCCAGCCCCTCGGTCTTGGCAAATCCGACGTTGTCCCAGATGGTCGATGGCGTGAACCAACGGCGATAGGCTTCCGTGATGCCTTTCGTATCCGCGTTCATTGCAGAAACAAATTCGCTCACGATGTCGATTGCGTTGCTCATGGAAAAATCCTTGCTATAACTATCAATAAGAAGTTCGGTTAGAAGATTGGCGGAATAATCCAGCTCCTTGAGTTGGTAACAAATGAAATTGTAATTACATGACTACATGTCGAAGAAGTGACGAACTTGTCATGGCACAGGACTAAGCCGTGCAATATCTTCTGGGCGCGGCGTCTGTCCGGTGCGGTTCTTTACGGCGGGACGCCCGGACACCTTGCCGCGCCAGGCGTGCAGGGCGGTGAATTCCGACGCAATTGGCAAGCCGACGAGGTCGGCGAACATCAGGCCCGCGAACAACGTAATGTCGGGCATCGAAAACCGGTCGCCGGTCAGGAACGGCTGTTTCGTCAACACATCGTTGAAGTACGGCATATTGGCTACGGCATAGGCGCCGCGCCGCTGCCCCCATTCTTCCGCGCCACTCCAGTCAGGCATTCGCCAAGGTCGCAGCGCGGCCCCGAGGCCGGGGGTGCCATAATGGAAATAATCGTCGACGGCATCGATCATCATCATCTCTGCCCGACGCTGCATCATATGGATGAGGCCTTTCTCGCGCGGCGTCGTGCCGGTCAGGATCGGATTGCCATCCAGATTGTCGAGATACTCGGTGATGGCCGTCGATTCGGAGATGATGGTGCCATCATCGAGTTCGAGCACGGGAATCTTCCCGATCGGATTCATCGCCAGGAAATCCGGCTGCTTCTGGGCGGCGGCAATGAGATCGACGCTGACGAACTCGACCTCATCATCGAGATGTTTTTCCGCCAGCACGATTCGAACCCGCATCGGATGCGGCCCGGCCTCCCGGTCATAAATCCTCACGAAGAAGCCTCTCTACCTGCCACTTGATAGGGGAATTAGGGCATCGCAATCGGGCGCGTCAATGCCTATCTGTCAGTTGATAGGGGGTGACGGAGTGTGAGGTATCGGAATGCGTGAAAACACCCGGGAAGCGATTCTGAGCGCTGCGAGGCGTACAGCACAGGCGCGAGGCTATGGTGGCCTGAACTTTCGGGATCTTGCCGCGGATGTGGGTATAAAATCGGCGAGCATCCATTATCATTTCGCGTCCAAGGCCGATCTCGGTGTGGCGGTCGTAAAACGTTATCGGGAAGATGCCACGATTGCCCTGGAGGCCATCTCCGACGAGATGCCTGACCCTCTCTCCTGTCTGCAACGATACACCGATATATTCCGTGCGGTTCTGCAGAACGACAACCGGATGTGCATGAACAATTTCATGTCAGCAGAGTATAGCGACTTGCCGGATGTCGTGAAAACAGAAATAGAGGCCTTTATCGACGTCAACGTCGCGTGGATTGCCAGGCAGCTATCCGCAGCCTCGATCGTTCCGATAGAGAATAGCGAGAAAAGGGCACGAGCCGTCTTCAGTGCCATTGCCGGGGCGCAGCTTCTGGCACGAGGACGGTCGGATATATCTTTCTACGACTCGGCGATCTCGGAATTGCGGGATGCAGGCATTTTGCCATCTGGTGGTAATTGATGTGCCCGATAGTATATCCTGTCAATGTCAGGATAATCATTCCGCCTTTCAACGTCGGACAGGGTGGTGATCCGAGTAGCCGAGCCATCAGCCGGCAGCGGCCCCATGGCTGGGTGCATTGATCGGGGCCGGGCGGTGATGGTCGACGCCGAGACGGAAAACGCCCGATCGGGAGGCCTGTTCGGACAGTCGCCCCAACCGCCGTTCCGGATATCTGCTTTCCCGAAAACCTGTTCCCGATCGTCAGCTACCGTTCGACGGTAAGAGACGGGAATGGCCACACGGGCCGGATAGCCGCTTTCAGGGTCGCGGATGGTCGTCTGGCGCGTTCGGCAACGGGTGACGGCGCGCATGTCGCTGGCGAGTTCGCGATCGACCAAGCCCCCCTCCGACCGGGAGGGGGGCTTTCCCGTCACGCCGCGAACTGGTTCATCGTGTTGTGGGCGCCGCCGGCCTTCAGCGCCGCCTCGCCCGCGAAATAGTCCTTGTGATCGTCGCCCAGGTCGCTGCCCGACATGTTCTGGTGGCGGACGCAGGCGATGCCTTCGCGGATTTCGGTGCGCTGGACGCCCTTCACATAGCCCAGCATCCCCGCTTCGCCGAAATAGTCGCGGGCGAGATGGTCGGTCGACAGCGCGGCGGTGTGATAGGTCGGCAGGGTGATGAGGTGGTGGAAGATGCCGGCGCGCGCCGCCGCATCCCGCTGGAAGGTGCGGATGCGCTCGTCCGCCTCGATGCCGAGCGGCGTGGCGTCGTAATCGACCGACATCAGGCGGGTACGATCATAGCCGGATACGTCCTCGCCCGCCGCGGCCCATGCATCGAACACCTGGCAACGGAAATTCAGCGTCCAGTTGAAGCTGGGGCTGTTGTTGTAGACCAGTTTCGCGTTCGGGATCACCGCGCGGATGCGGTCGACCATGCCGGCGATCTGCTCGATATGCGGCTTCTCCGTCTCGATCCACAACAGGTCGGCACCGTGCTGGAGCGCGGTGATGCAGTCCAGCACGCAGCGATCCTCGCCCGTCCCCTCGCGGAAGCGGTAGAGGTTGGAGGGCAGGCGCTTCGGGCGGAGCAGCTGGCCGTCGCGGCTGATGACGACGTCGCCGTTGCCGATCCGCGCGGGATCGATCTCGTCGCAGTCGAGGAAGCCGTTGTAGAGATCGCCGAGGTCGCCGGGTTCGGTGGAGCAGGCGATCTGCTTGGTCAGTCCGGCGCCCAGTGAATCGGTGCGGGCGACGATGATGCCGTCGTCGACGCCCAGTTCGAGAAAGGCGTAGCGGCAGGCGCGGATTTTGGCGAGGAAGTCCTCGTGCGGGACGGTGACCTTGCCGTCCTGATGGCCGCACTGCTTTTCATCGGACACCTGGTTCTCGATCTGGAGCGCGCAGGCGCCCGCCTCGATCATCTTGCGCGCCAGCAGGTACGTCGCCTCGGCATTGCCGAAGCCGGCGTCGATATCGGCGATGACCGGCACGACATGGGTTTCGTGGGCGTCGATCGCGTTCAGCAGCCGCTGTTCCTCGATCGCGTTGCCGGCGTCGCGCGCATGATCGAGATCGCGGAACATCATGCCCAGTTCGCGGGCGTCCGCCTGGCGGAGGAAGGTGTACAGTTCCTCGATCAGCGCGGGCACGCTCGTCTTCTCGTGCATCGACTGGTCGGGCAGGGGGCCGAACTGCGACCGCAGCGCGGCGACCATCCAGCCCGACAGATACAGGTAGCGGCGGTCGGTGGTGCCGAAATGCTTCCTGATGCTGATGATCTTCTGCTGCGCGATGAAGCCGTGCCAGCAGCCCAGCGACTGGGTGTAGGCGGCCGGGTCCGCATCATAGGCGGCCATGTCGCGGCGCATGATCGCGGCGGTGTGGCGCGCGATGTCCAGCCCGGTGCGGAACCGGTTCTGCGCCTGCATCCGCGCGACCGCGCCGGCATCGATGCCGGCCCATGCCTCGCCATGGCGGCGGACGAGCCGGTCGGCGGTGGTGATGCGATCCTGATAGGTCATGTCCCTGATCCTCTGGCGTCCGGGCAGGCGGAAACATCCGCCGGCGCGTCATCCACGCCGGCGGACGTCCTTTCCTCCCCAGGAAAGTCGGTAAAAGCGTCGGCCCCGTCGGCGGGGCCGGACCGTCAGCCCAGACGGCCGAGGCGGTGGTAGAGGTTGGCGAACTTGACCGACTTCGGGTCGTCCGCGACCTTGCGGAGGTAGTCGGCGACCGCCTCCTTCATCAGGCCGAAATCCTCGGTCGAAAACACGGCGCGGCTGCGGGTCGGCTCCTTGGTCATGCTGTCCTCCATCATCCACCCATCGGCGTGGCGGGTGTCGCTGTGCGAACGGAATGCGGCATTCCCTGCGGGGACGGAATGGAATATCGGATTGATTCGGGTCTGACCGTGATCGATCCGGTGTCAAAACCTGTCATGTTGTAAATCGTTGACAACCGCGTCATGCTGCCGCTCGAAGGAGACGGGCGGTGGCGGAACGCAAGCTGCTGGCGGGGCAGCCGGTCAGGCGGTTGCGGCGACAGGCTGGGCTGACCCAGGCGGCGATGGCCGAGATGCTGGGGGTATCGCCCAGTTACCTGAACCTCGTCGAGCGCAATCATCGCCCCTTGTCGACGACGCTGCTGGTGCGGCTGGCGGAGAAGTTCGATTTCGATCCGCGCACGCTGGCGGATGGCGAGCCGGGCGGCGGCACGGCGGCGATGCGGCGGCGGCTGGCCGACCCGCTGTTCGCCGATCTGGAGATCGATCGCGGCGAGGTAGACGAATGGCTGGCGGCGGCGCCGGGCGGGGCGGAGGCGTTCGCGCGGCTGTTCGACCGGGCGGGGGGCGACCATGCCGCGCCGCTGCCCACCAGCGATCCGATGGGCGAGGTGCAGCGCGAGGTCGAACGCTGGCGCAATCACTTCGCCGATCTGGACGCGGGCGCGGAAATGCTGGCGGACGAACTGCGGCTGGTGGGTGCCGACCTGTACGGCGCGATCGTCGAGCGGTTGCGGGTGAAGCACGGCCTGTCGATCCGGGTGCTGCCGGTCGACGTGATGTCCGACGTGCTGCGCCGGATCGACCTGCACGCCCGGCAGGTGCAGTTGAGCGAGACGCTGGACGCGGCCGGGCGGACCTTCGCCGTGGCGTATCAGCTGGCGGCGATCGAGATGCGCGGCGAGATCGAGGCGGTGGCGCGCGGCGCCGGCTTTGCCGAACGCACCGCCGAGCGGCTGTTCCGCCGCCACCTGTCCAGTTATGCCGCGGCGGCGATCGTGATGCCCTATGCGCGGTTCCTGCGCGCATGCGAGGCGAGCGGTTACGATCTCGATCTGCTCGGCCACCGGTTCGGGGTGGGGTTCGAGCCACTGGCCCACCGGCTGACGACGTTGCAGCGCGTCGGCGCGCGCGGCCTGGCGTTCTTCATGATCCGGATCGATCCGGCCGGGCAGGTGTCGAAGCGCCATGCCGGGGCGAGCGGCGCGGCGATGGTGACGGCGGAGGGGCGTTGCCCGCTGTGGCGGGTCCACCATGTCGGCGCGCGGCCGGGCGAGACGGTGGCGCAACTGGTCGAGCTGGAGGACGGTGCGCGCTGGCTGACGATCCAGCGCGCCGTCAGCCCGCGGGGCTGGGGCGGGGTGGAGGGCCAGTTCGCGATCGGGCTGGGAGTGGCGGCGGCACAGGCGGGCAGCCTGGCGATCGCGCGCGGGATCGATCTGAGCGGACGGGCGACGCCGATCGGGCTGGGCTGTCGCGCGTGCCACCGCCCGGCGTGCCGGCAGCGATCGCATCCGCCGATCGGGCGGGCGCTGATCGTGAACGAGCGCGAACGGCATGTCCCCGCGCTCCACTTCGTCGGCGACTGAAACCCGCATGACCCATCGCCCGTTGGGCGGCGATGGAGCAGATGATCGACGACCTGATCGACCGGTGGCGCGCGCAACCGCCGGTCGAGGAATTTCCGGCCGCCCGGATCGACGACCTGCGCGCCGCCGGACTGCTGGCGGCGTTCCGCACCGTCGCGGCCGGCGAGGAGACGACCGGCTTCGTGCGGGTGCTGCGCCGGATCGGGGGCGCCGACCTCAGTCTGGGGCGGCTGTACGAAGGGCACGTCAATGCGGTGCAGCTGGTCCATGCCTATGGCTCCGAGGCGCAACGGGCGACGCTGACGCGCGATCTGGCGGCCGGATGCCTGATGGGGGTGTGGAACACCGAACCGTCGCCGGGGATGACGGTGACGCGCAGCGGTGACGGCCCGGTGCTGGACGGCCTGGTGCTGGACGGGGCGGTGCTGGACGGCCCGGTGCTGGACGGCCCGGTGCTGGACGGGGCGAAGATATTCGCGTCGGGCGCGGGGCGGCTGGACCGGGTGCTCATTACCGCCCGAGACGCCGATGGCGCGAAGCAGATGATCCTCGCCGACGTGGCCGGGATGACGGACCGGGCGGACAATCGCCGCTGGACGGTGCGCGGGATGCGCGGGACGATGAGCGGACGGTTCGACTTCACCGGCATGACCGTGCCGGCGGATGCGCTGATCGGCGGGCCGGGCGATTACGAGCGCGAACCGCGGTTCAGCGCGGGGGCGTGGCGCTTCACGGCGGTGCAACTGGGCGCGGTGGAGGCGCTGGTGCGGCTGTTGCGCGATCATCTGGTCACGACGGGCAAGGGCGACGATCCGGTGCAGCGCCTGCGCTTCGGCCAATGCGTGGCGACGACGCGCAGCGCGGGCATGTGGGTGGAGCGCGCCGCGCAACTGGCGCAGGCGCACGCGGCGGACGCGATCCCGTTCGTGCTGATGACGCGCGGGATCGTCGAGGAGGCGGGGCTGGCGGTGATGGAGGCGGCGGCGCGCGGCGTCGGTACCGCGTCGTTCTTCGACGGCGATCCGATCGACCGCATCACCCGCGATCTGGGGCTGTACCTGCGCCAGCCGGTGCCCGATCAGGCGCGCGACCGGGCGGCGGCGGCGTGGCTGACGGCGGATCGCTGGGGTGCGGAGCCATGGTGGTGAGGGCGGGGTCGTGACCCGGCGCGAACGATCGATCGACGGCGAATGGTTCGAGCAACTGTACCGCGAACAGGGCGATCCCTGGGGGTTCGAGACCAGCCCCTACGAACAGGCCAAATATGCCGAGACGCTCGCGGCGTTGCCGGCGGCGCGCTACGCCGACGCGCTGGAAGTGGGGTGCGCGAACGGGGTGCTGACCGCGTTGCTCGCCCCGCGCTGCGACCGGTTGCTCGCGGTCGATCCGTCGCCGACCGCGCTGGCGGCGGCGCGGGCGCGGTGCCGCGACCTGCCGCAGGTCCGGCTCGAGGAACGCAGCCTGCCCGCGCAGACGCCGGCCGGACCGTTCGACCTGATCCTGCTGTCCGAGGTGATCTATTACTGGGACGGTGACGATCTGGCGCGGATGGCGGCGTATCTGCGGGATGCGCTGCGGTCAGGCGGGGACCTGTTGCTGGTCCACTGGACGGGGGATACCGATTATCCCAAGTCCGGAGACGATGCCGTCACCGAACTCCGCGACCTGCTCGGCGACGCGGTGATCGAGCGGCGGGGCGACCGGCACGACCGGTATCGGCTCGACCTGTGGCGTCGCGTCTGACCGGTGCAGGCGGATCAGCCGCTGCGCCTCCGCCAGCGTGGCGGGCAGCGTGGCGAAGCTGAGCCGGTCGGCGGCCACCGCCAGATCGGGATCGAGCGCGACGGGCAGGCGGTAGGTGTCGTGCAGCGGTGCATCCTCGTTCTGCGCGACCCAGCCGGCGACGGTATCCGCCATCCCGCCGGGCGCGCGACCATCGAGCCGGCAAGAGGTGGCGACGCGCACGTCGACCGGGTGGCGGACATGGCCACCGGCGGCGCGGATGCGGTCGAACAAGGCGCGATCCTCGGCCAGTGACGGGGTCGGCGCGCCGCCGATGCGGCGGTACAGACCATGGGTCAGCGCGATGCTGGCACCGCCTTCGTAATAATGGCGGGGCCACGGCTCCACCCCCGGATCGCGGACGGCGCGGAGATAATCGAGCGCGGTATAGTAGCGACCGAGCAGATCGAGCCGGCGATGCCCGGTCGCGCCGGTGGCGACGCGTTCCGCCCGGATCGTCACCGCGCGGCCCGCCACCGCATCGGCCTCCGTCAGGCAGGCGGCGTTGCGGACCAGCCAGTCGGGCGCGACCAGCGTGTCGGCATCGGTCGACAGCAGCAGGTCGTCGTCCGCGACCAGCAGGTCGGCAGCGACATCGAAGGCGAGGCGGCGCGCCCAGCCGGCATGGCGGTATCCCGGCAGCAGCGAGACCGCGCGCCACACCAGCGTCGCATGGCACAGGCGGGTGTCGCGCAGGATGGCGACGCTGCGGTCGCGGCACTGGTTGGCGAGCGCGACGATCGTAACCGGCCCGCGCGATCCCCATGCTGCCGCCGCCCGGTCGAGCGCGGCCAGGCAGGCGGGCAGGCGTTCTTCCTCGTCCCGGACCGGAATGGCGACCGCGACTCGGCGGGCGGGGACGTGTTCCGGTCGGGTGGCGGGGGGCATGGCGGGAGCTAAACACTTCAATCCGCAGCGAACAAGAACGTGGATCAGTCGGCACGAACCGATCGGCGCGCGTTTTCCGTCAGGCGGGGAAACCGGATGTTAACCGGTCGCTCATCATAAACCGGCCGTTAACCACGCCCGCGTATCGATACGCCCATGCCCGATACGCCGGTTTCGGCGTTGAAATGCAGCATCGCGGCGCGATTTGCCCCGCATGGCGGGTGAATCGTGTGTGCGTTTACGTTCCCCTAACCCCGGCGGGTGCACATCGATCGACATGATCGGTGGGAGACGCATGACATGGCGGTGACGGCCAAGCTCTATCGCGAGCAGGACGAACGGATCGCCGATCGTCAGACGGTGAACCTGGGCGCGACGCTGCGCCGTGACGACCAGCGTCCCGTCGACATCCAGGTCGACGACCTGTCAGCGACCGGTTTCCGGATGCTGTCCGACGAACCGATCGCGATCGACGCGACGGTGTCGGTCGGGATCGCCGGGCTGGGGCGGCATACCGCCCGCGTGGTGCGGCGCGACGGCCAGCATTATGGCTGCCGCTTCGTCGTGCCGCTGGCGATCGACGCGGTCGACGTCACCACCCCGGCGCAGACGATCGTGCGCGCCGAATTCGGCACCGTCGCCGCGCCCGCCAGCACCTGGCGCGACGCGGGGCTGGAAGAACCGCCGCTCGACGCGGTGGAACTGCGCATCCGCCAGTTCCGCGGGCCGATCATCGTCGCCGGGCTGCTGCTGCCGTGGCTGCTGGTCGGGGCGGCGCTGGCGGCGCTGGCCTAGCCCGATGGGCGGCTCAGTAGAGCCATTTGTCCCACTGGCCGGTCACGCGCCAGCCGCCGGATACGCGTTCGACGGCATAGGTGGTGCCCCAGTGATCGGCGGTGACGGTGACGAAGCCGATCGCATCGTTGCGGGCGATCCGCGACAGAATGAAGGTGCGCTCGCACCCGCGCAGGCGGTTGAGCAGCCACCAGCGCACCGCCATTCCCGGCGGGGCGAGATCGTCGCCGACGACATGATCGGTCGACCGGTCCGCCAGCGACAGCGCACGGGCCGCGGCGTCGAGGCGCAACTGCGCCGCACGCGGCAGGGCGGGGGCCGGCGTCTCCGGCTCGCGGATACGCAACCGGTCGCGGCCGACCGCATCCTCGAACAACTGCTGCCCCTTCACGCGCGGCGCGGCGCCCAGCGGGGCCGGCGACCGCCACGGTCGCTCGTCGGGTTCGGTGGTCATCCGCATGGTGCGGAAGATCGCGAGCGCCGCGCCGCGCGGGCGGGCATCGACGCACAGGCCCGGTGCGGTCGGGGAGCGATCGGACTGGAGCAGCGCGAGCACCGCGCGGACGATCGCGGCATCCGGTGTCGTGGGGGCGGGGGCGCAACCGGCCAGCAGCCCCGCCGTGACGAGTACCGCCATGACGGGGGCGGCGGTGGTGCGGGGGCCCTCCGACGATGCGCCCTGCAAGCGCGCATGACGGATGGAAACGCTGGTGAGGAACCCTGACATGACCCTATCCCCTTCGACGCTGGCCTTGCACGAACGTCGATTTCAGGCCGTGGTCGTGGGTGGTCTGGTCACCGTGTTCGCGATCGTCGCGCTGGCCCCGCATACCGAGCGCGCCCTGTTTGAGGAAGGGCGTCTGCCGTCCGCCTTCGCGGCGGTGGTGACCGATCCGGTCGCGCCGCTGCCGCGCCGGTTCGGAACCATGGAGCCGGCGGCGTTCGCGCGGGCGTTTCGCACCGGTCGCCCGGCCGGCGCGCGTCCGGCCACCCGCACCATGCTGCCCGGCCTGATCCCGGCGGCCGCCGGTCAGCCGCGTGCGTTCCTCGCCCTGGTCGATGGTGTCGCGCCGCTGCTCGTCGCCGATGGCGACGCGTTGGGGCCGCAGGGTAATCTGGACGGGTTCCGGCAGGCGTCGTTCATGTCGGGGGCGGGGTCGGAAATCGGGGCAGGATCGGGGGTCATCGGCACCGGCGTGGACCCGCTCGATCCGGCGGGACTCAATCCGCTCGTCGAGGCGACCGATCCGGTGTCGCCGGTCCCCGAACCGGCATCGTGGATGATGATCCTGTGCGGCATGGCGCTGATCGGCTTCTTCACGCGGCGTGCGCGGATCAGGGCCGGCGTGGTCGCCTGAGGCGGGGCGGCTGATCTTCCCGGATCAGCGGAGGTGCAGGCGGTTGCCGCGCAGCGTGACCGATTCGAGTCGCGACAGCGCCGACTGGCCGAGCAGCGAATGGGGCAGGCCGCCATCGCCCACGATGGCGGCATCGGCATCGGCGATGGCGTGGTCGCCGATAATCAGTCGCTCGATCGTCGCCCAGCGCATCGCCGCGGTGCCGCCCGCGGTCCGCAAGGCGCGGCCCCCGGCGGTTGAGCCGGTCACCCCGGCGGCGGCGGCATCCGCCCTGGTCAGCACCACGACGTTGGCCCCGGTATCGACCACGAAGCGCACCGGCACGCCGTTCACCGCGGCGGTGACGTAGAATAATCCGTCCGCCGAACGCGTCAGCGTCAGCGGATCGATCGAGTCGTTTCCTGACGGCACCGGCACGGCGGGCGGCGGCGTCAGACGCGCGCCGCCGCCGGGCGGCGTGATGCCGGTGAAGCCGAGTGCCGCCACCGCCAGCGAAAAGGATTTGAGGGACAGCGACGGGGCCATGGGCATCGTCGTGCACCCCCATCCCTGAACGCCAGCCTTCCGTTCATGGCTAATGGCCGGTTCAGCACGAAATCAGGGCAAGGGGTCGGTATGACGGCTGTCATGATCGTGCAGCCGGCGGCGCAGCCGCTCCCGCCGCAGATGCAGCCCTCCCGCCGCGATCAGGCAGATCAGCCCGACCAGCGCGAGCTGGATCGCCGCCACGCGATAGGGCCATTGCAGCGCGGCGCGCGACGCGAACAGCACATAATAGGGCGTCGCCACGTCGTAGCCGGCGTATCGGAACAAATATTCCAGTTCGCCCGGCAATCCGCCGCGCCGCAGGATGCCCTCGCGCAGGCCATTGCCCTGCATCGTCGCGGCATTCTCGTCCGCGCCGATCTCCACGAAATAGCGGACGGGCTCGGCATGGTCGCCGGCGGGGGAGAGCATCGGCGCGAACCGGATCGTCCGGCGTGCGACCAGCAGATCCTGACTGAGGCCCGCGGTCCGGCCCCGCAGCAGGGCGCCGGACAATTCGGTCGGACCGGTGCGCGGGTCGACCGCGGCGGGCGATCCGACCACGACCCGCTGCACCGCGCCGGTATCGCCCGGCAGCGACATCATCGCGATCAGCACGGCGAGGCAGATCACCGCACAGCCGGCGGCGACGCCCAATATGGTGCGGATGAACGCGCGGCCCGGCAACGGCGACGGCGCGATGACGGCCCCTTCGCCACCGACCACCTCCCCGTCGCGGTCGCCGCCGCGCAACAGCCACAGCACCGGCGATGCGATGACGGTCGCGAGCAGAACATAGGTGAGCGAGGGATAGTAGCGGCCGAAGGTGTTGAACTGCCACTCCGCCGCCAGCGCCATCAGCCCGCGATAGGTCAGCGTCTGCCAGAGGAGGAACAGCGATACCAGGATCGCCCAGCCGCCCAGCATCCGCACGATGCGGCGTCGCCGGACCCGTCGTTCCGGCCCGTCACCTGCGTCCGTCATCGCGGCGATCCTGTGGAAACATCACGGTTTTTCATGTCGGAACCGCGATTCGTGCCGACCCCCTGCCCGGTCATGCTCCCCTTGCCCCCGTTATTTGCCGCCCTGTCCCTTTTAGGGACGGTGCGCAGGTCTGTACATCTGGGGTTCAATGGCACCGGAGGGGGCGGCCGGTTGCCAAGGCCGTGCCGTCCTTCTACAGCGAGCGGTGTTGGAAGAGGTGATCGTCAGCCATGACCGGCAGTACCGGCGGGTCGGGCCATCATTCGATCGGCGGCCCGCAAGGTCCGGTCGGTCGATCCCGCGCTTTCTGGGCTTGCCCTTAACTTTTGGCGGTTAGACTTGCCGGTATCATGGACCTGAGCGTTTCTCCCGACACCGCGTCACCCGAACCGGGCTGGACCGGTGCCGTGCCGTCTGCCCCGATACCGGGCAACGGCCAGCCGGCGGCACCCCCGCCCCCGCGCCCCACCCGGCGCGAGGAGTGGCGCGATACCGCGCTGACGCTGTGGACGGCATTCCGCCGCCATCCGATCTATTGGCTGGGGCTGGCGCTGCTCGCCGGGCCGACCCTGCTCGATCTGGCGGCGCGGGGCTGGGGCACCGATCAGGCGGCCCATGCCCCGATCGTGTTCGCCACCGCGATCTGGATCTTCGCCCTGAGCGCCAGGCAGGCGGCGGCGGTCGCCTCGCCACCCGCCGCGTGGAAGGCGGCGCTGTTCCTCGTGCCCTGCCTGATGCTCTATGCCGCGGCGCGGATCACCGGCCTGCTCGAAGTGCGGGGGCTGGCGGCGTATCTGTCGTTCATCGCGATCCTCTATGCGGTCGGCGGGCGGCGGCCGCTGGCGGTGCTGTGGTTCCCGATCCTGTATTCGCTGTTCCTGATCCCGATCCCGCAGACCGTGGTCGATATCGGCACGCAGCCGGTGAAGCTGGTCATCTCGCAAAGCGTGGTGGGGCTGCTCGCCCGGCTGGGGTATCCGGTCGCGACGTCGGGCGTCAGCATCTATATCGGCCAGTTCGAGCTGCTGATCGCCGCCGCCTGCGCCGGGCTGAACTCGCTCATCAGCCTGACGGCGATCGGCAGTTTCTATGTCTATCTGCGGCACAATGCGAGCTGGCGGTACACGCTGCTGCTGATCGCGATGATCTTTCCGATCGCGGTGTTCGCCAATTTCCTGCGCGTGCTGATCCTGGTCCTGCTGACCTATTATGCTGGCGAGGCGGTGGCACAGGGCTTCCTGCACGAGGCGGCGGGGCTGTTCATGTTCGTGGTGTCGGTGCTGACGATCTTCCTGATCGACAAGATCTTCACCGCGATCGGCCATCGGACGGGGTTGATGAAGCCATGAGCGCGGGCGATGTCATCATGGGTCAGGACCTGACCGGCGATCGCGACGGCCGGCATGACGGCGGGACGGCCGGTACCGGGCCCGACCTGCTGTCGCGCCGCAAGCTCATCATCGGACTGGCGGTGGGCGGTACCGTGGCGCTGTCCGAACTCTACGTTCCCCGGCGCAGCGTCGCGCGGATCGGCGAGGAGGCGTTCGGCAAGCTGATCCCCGAGCAACTGGGATCGTGGCGCTATGCCACCCAGTCGGGGCTGGTGCTGCCGCCCGAGGACCAGCTGTCGCGCACCCTGTACGAACAGCTGCTGACGCGCGTCTATACCGATGGCGGCGCCGATCCGGTGATGCTGGTGATGGCCTATAGCAGCGTGCAGGAGGGCCGGTTGCAGGTCCACCGGCCGGAGGTGTGCTATCCGGCCGCCGGTTTCTCGATCATCGAGAACAGCGCGGCGACGGTGCCGATCAACGACCGTTTCTCGATCCCCGTCCGCTTCCTGGCGGCGGATCGCGGCGCGCGGCGGGAATATGTGATGTACTGGACCCGGATCGGCGATTCGATGCCGGTCCGGTGGTTCGACCAGCGGTTGATGATGGCGAAGGCCAATCTGCAGGGCTTCATCCCGGACGGCCTGCTTGCCCGCGTGTCGGTGATCTCGGACGATCGCGGCGAGGCGATGGCGACGCTGACCCGGTTCGTGCAGACGCTGGTCGCCGATTCGGGCCGGGCGGGGCGGGCGATGCTGATCGGGCCCCATTGATCCCCGGCCGGTGCGGGTCCGCGACGGACAGGGGGACGCCGCCGCGATCAGGTGCGCGCGAACGGTTTCAGGAAATACCAGGTATAGGCGAGGATTCCCACGAAGACGAGAATCGCGAAGGCGTGATATCCCTCATTACCCAGATAGTTGGTCACCGCGCAGCCACCGGCCGGAACGATATAGTGAAGCATCGAATCCTGCTTTTCTTCCGGTCCGACCGAACGCTGCAGCAGCAGGACCACCAATCCGGCGAAGAAGGCGACCGTGATCCAATCGTAGATAGTCTGCATCACGTGGTTCCTTCCAAAGATCCGCCCCTGGCGGTACGTACGGGAGCCCTGCCATCCGGTGGGCCTGCCCGATCCGGTTAGTGGACGTTGGTTAGGAGTGAAAGACAGTTATGCGATCCAAAGCGTTAACGATCGTGATCATGGCATCGGCGATCGCGGTGACGGGGTGCAAGCGCTCCGCCACCGGGCAGGTCGTCGCCGTGGTGAACGGCGAGGAGGTATCGCTGTCCGAACTGAACGGCGAGCTGAAGAACGCGCCGGCGGGCGCTGACAAGGACGCGATCCGCACCGCGGCCCTGCAGAGCCTGGTCAACCGCAAGCTGCTGGTCCAGCAGGCGCGCGAACGCGGGATCGACAAGGACCCCGAATATCTCCAGCAGCAGCGCCGGGTGAACGACGAGCTGATGATCAACATGCTCGGCCAGCAGGTGACCAAGAACGTCCCGGTGCCGAGTGCGAGCGACATCGACGGCTTCATCGCCCAGCATCCCGAGATGTTCGCGCAGCGGACCATCTATTCGCTCGACCAGGTGATCTTCCCGCTGCCGGCCGACCCGAGCCGATTGAAGGCGCTGGAGGCGGATCACACCCTGGACGCGGTCGTGACGCGGCTGAAGAGCATGTCGATCCCGACCCAGCGCCAGCCCGCCAAGCTCGACAGCGGCGGCACCCCGGCGCAGTTCCTGAAGACGGTCACCGACCTGCCGGCGGGCGAGCCCTTCGTCGTCGCGACGGGCGGGCGCGGTGTGGTGAGCGTCATCACCGGCAAGGAAACCCAGCCGATCGCGGGCGACCCGGCCCGCCGCATCGCCGCCGAGGCGATCCGCCGTGCCGCGGTGGGCGACATCGCGCAGAAGCAGCTGAAGCAGGCGCGCGACGGCGCCAAGATCGACTATCAGCCCGGCTTTGCGCCGAAGGCCGGTGCCACGCCCAAGGCGGCGGCCCCGACCACCTGATATCCGGTATCCCCGGCGCGGATCACGCGCCGGGGGTGTCGCCCGGATGATGGTCGCGGACCAGGCGGAAGATGCGCGGTCCGGTGACGAGATAGCGTTTCCACAACCGGCGCGGATCGGCGAGCAGCCGGAACGCCCATTCGATATGCAGCCGCTGGAACAGCCGCGGCGCGCGTTTGCTTTCCCCGACGACGAACTCGATCGCCGCGCCGATGCACAGGCCGATACCGGTCGCGCCGCCGTCGCGCGCGATCAGATCGGCGAGCAGTTCCTGCTGGGGCGATCCGACCGCGAGGAAGGTGAAGCGGGGCCGCGCCTCCACCACGAACCGCACTGCCGCCGCCATCGCCTCGGGATTGCGGCGCATCCCCATCGGCGGGCGATGCTGGACGATATCGAGTCCCGGATAGAGACGGGTTAGTGCTGCCACGGTCGATTCGCGGCCGCCGATCACCGCGATCCGGTCGCCGGGGCGGCACAGCCGGTCGAGCACCAGCGGCGTCAGGTCGCTGCCCGGCGCGATCGGCAGATCGATCCCGCGCGGCCGTGCGAGGGCCGCCAGGATGCGGCTGTCGCAGGTGCACCATCGGGCGGCGCGATAGGCCGCCCAGATCGTCTCGCGATCGTCGGACGTGTCGTCGTGCAGGCGGACGACATGATCGACATTGGGGGTGACGAGATAGACGAACGGCGCATCGGCGGGCCGTGCGCCCAGTTGCGCCAGCACGTCGTCGATCGGCAGCAGATCGTAATCCAGGCCGAGGAACGCGCGCTTCGCCGGGGCGGTGCTGGTGGTCGACGTCATCAATTGTCCTTTACGTCGGCCGCATCGGCGGCGTTCTGGTCGGTGCGCTCGTCCGCCGGGACGGGGGGCAGGGGTACCGACTGGCCGTGAAGCCGGGCCACGATCGCGCGCGCGCGGCCCACACAGGCATTGTCGCCGGTGATCCGGCACAGATCACCCCGGATCGTCCAGCCCGCGACCGAGGCAACGTTGCGCAGCGAGAAGGACCGGGCGTAATCCAGCGCGTCGCGTTCCCGCCCGTTGGCCACCAGCATCGCCGCCAACTGACGCAGCGCGACCGGATCGTTGCGGTTGGCGTTCACCGCGTCGAACAGCGCGCGATCCGCCAGCAGCGGCTCGCCGGCGGCGATCAGGGCGCGTCGCAACAACGCATAGCCCGGCGCGAAATCGGGATTCTCCGCCGCCACGATCCGCACGTCGCGCAGGGCGCTGGCGGCCTTGCGCGCCGCCAGCTGGATTAGCACGCGGGCCATCAGCGCGTCGGTCTGCTCGCGATCGAACCGGAGGGCGGCGGCAGCGAAGCGGGCCGCATCGCCATAACGGCCGAGCCCGGCGAGCGCGTGGGCGCGGGCGCCGTAGAGATCGGCGGTGCCGACCCCCGCCGGGCGACCGGCGATCAGCGGCGCCAGCAGCCGTTCGGCCACCGCATGATCCTGTCGCACCAGCGCGTAATCGGCCAGCGCGAGGGTCAGGTCGGGATCGGGTTCGGACAATGTCGCCAGCGCCGGTGCCAGCGTCGCGGTCGGGATATCGGCATCGGCCAGCATCGCGATCGTCGCATCGCGGCGCGCATCGCCGGGACGGGTGGCGTGGATGCGGTTCAGCTGGGCCGCACCACCCGCCCGGTCGCCGGTCAGCAGCATCTGGCGGGCGAGCGTCAGGCGGTGGGCGATGTCGTCGCCCTCGGCCGCGACGTTGCGTGTCGCCACCGCCAGCATGCCCTTCGCGTCGGCGGCATGTTCGTACACCGTCATCAACTGGCGCCGGACGTCGCGGCTGCCGCCCGATTTGAGGAAGATCGGCTGCAGCACCGCGCCCGCCTGATCGAAGCGTCCCCGGCGCATGGCGAACTGGCTTTGCAGGACCAGCGCCGATTCGGTGTCGGGCGCCAGTTGCAGCGCGCGCTTCAACTGGCCTTCCGCCTGATCGTACAGGCCCTGACGGAAGGCGGCGGTGGCGGCGACGATCAGGCCGCCGACATTGTTGGGATCGAGCGCCAGGATCTGCGACGAATAATCGCGCGCATCGTCGAGCCGGCCGGTGGCGAGCGACAGCTGCGACACCGCGTCCAGCGCCTCGCGGTTGGTGCGGTCCTGATCCAGCACGTTGCGGAACGAGCCATAGGCGCCGGCATAATCGTTGAGCGCGATCTGGTTGCGCGCGCGCAGCAGCCAGAGTTCGGGCAGGTCGTCGCGCGCGGCGATGGCGATGTCGAATTGCCCCTGGGCCGGGCCGTACTGGCCGGCGGCGGCCAGTTGCTGGCCCGCCGCCATCGCCTCCGCCGCGCGCTCGGCACGCGACGTGCAGCCCGCGCCCAGCAGCATCGTGCCGATCAGGGCGACGGATGACAGGGCGGCACGGTACGGCGCATGACGCGGGGGTACAGGGGGTGTCGGCATTGGCGCATCATGCCGGCGTTGGCGTTTCAATGTCGTTTCCCGATCGTTGGTCCGGGCGACCTGTAGCACCGGGCGGCGGCGGATCGCCACTGGAACGACGGGGCGGTAATGGCATGTGCCTTATGGCTTTGTCGCCTTATGGCTTTCTCAACGCCATCGGGCTAAGGCGGCACGGGTCGAGATCAAGACATGGGGATTTGTTGATGAAGATGGTCGTGATGCGGGCGCTGGCAGTGGCCGGCGCGGCGGCATCGGTCGCCGTTGGGCTGCCCGCGCTGGCGCAGCAGCCCGGGGCAAGCCGGTCGGCAACCCTTCCCCCCTATCGCGTCAACCCCGGCGACGAACTGGAAATCTATGTCTGGGGCGAAGAGCGGTTGCAGCGCACCGTCCGCGTCCTGCCCGACGGGACCTTCTCGTTCCCGCTGGTCGGCCGGGTCAACGCGGTGGGCAAGCTGCCCGCCGATCTGGAGGCCGCGATCTCCAAGGGGCTGGCCAGCCAGTTCCGTGACCAGGTGCCGCAGGTGACCGTGTCGATCCGGACCCCGTCGGGTTTCCAGGTGTCGGTGATCGGCAAGGTCCGCAGTCCGGGATCGTTCACCCCCGGCCGCTATCTGAACGTCCTGGAGGCGATCTTCAGCGCGGGCGGGCCGACCGATTTTGCCAACACGAACGACGTCCTGATCCTGCGCAAGCAGGGCAGCGGCCTGGAGCCGACGCGGGTCCGGCTGACCGACCTCATCAAGGGAAATCCCAGCGCGCGCGATCTGTCCGGCCTGCCGGAACTGCAGAGCGGCGACACCGTCGTGGTGCCGTGATGATCCGGGGCCGCTCTGATCCGCGACCCGCTTCCGTGTCGCTGCCCGCCCTGCTGCTGGGCACGATCGCCGCGGTCATGCCGGCGTCCGTCGTCGCGCAGACCACGCTGCCGTCGATCACGGTCACGGCGGGCGGAGCCTATTCCACCAACCCGCTGCTGACCGAATCGTCGGAGGCCGCGGCATCGACCCAGCTGGACGTCCGGCCGCAGGTCCGGTTCGTCGACGGGGTGAGCGACGGGGTGATCGGTGCCAACTACACCCGGTCGGACTATCTGTCCGGCGGGCTGGGCAGCAACGACGGCTACGGCGTCAACGGCAGCGCGAGCACGCGGCTGAGCCCGCGAACCTCGCTGAGCGTCTCCGCGACGTACGACAGCCAGATACTGGGGGCGGGCGGCGGCTTCTTCGTGCCGTCGGCCCTGGCGGTGCCACCGCTCGGGACGGGCACGACGGGCACGGGCACTGGCACGACCGGCGGCGCCGCCGTCGATCCGGTGGCGGTCGGCACGGCGCCGATCGTGGTAAATCCGGTCATCACGCAGCCGGGTGCCAGCGGCATCAGCGGCGACGTCGGCCTGATCGGGTTGCGGCAGCGTCGCAACACGTTGCAGGCGCAGTTCGGCGGCAGCTATCTGGTCGATACCCGCTCCACCCTGTCGTTCGGGCTGAACGGTGTGCGGTCGACCTACCCGGATGGTGAGGCGCAGCTGGCCAATTACAACAGCTACGGGGCCAATCTCGGCTATTCGCGGTCGCTGTCCGAGATTTCGAGCGGCGGGTTCCAGCTGTCGCTCAGCAAGGTCGATTACGCCCGCGGCCTGTCGTCGCAGGTCTACACGCCGCGTTTCACCTATTCGCGCAGCCTGTCGTCACGCTGGTCGATGACCGCGGCGGCGGGTGCCGGCATCGTGCGTGACGGATCGTCGGGCACCAACGTCTCGCTGTCGGTCGAAGGATCGCTGTGTCGCATCACGGAACGCGGGCAGGGCTGCATCAACGCGGCGCGCGTGCCCAGCGCCACCGGGCTGGGCGGGGTCAGCGTGCTGACCAGCGCGGGCCTCAGCTACAGCCAGCGGCTGTCCGAGAAACTGTCGCTGGGGATCGGCGGCAATATCAACCATGTCGATGGCGGCGTGGTGCGCGATGTGGCGGGCGGGTTGTCCGATGCCGGCAATCAGGATCTGTATTCGGGCGACGTCAGCCTGCAACGCCAGATCGGGCAGCGGCTGTCGCTCGTCGGGCAGGTCAGCTATCGCCGGGTCAACAGCTCGTTCGCGGACGGATCGGACATAGGGGCACGACTGGGACTGTCGTGGTCGGCGGGTAGACGATGATGAACGAAGGTTACGCACAGGACATGGACAACGAGCAGGGGGCCGGGATCATCCCGTACCTGCCTGCCATTCTGTGGCAGCGGCGCTGGTGGATCATCGCGCCGGCGGTGGCCGGCACCGTCATCGGCGTCGCCGCGGCATCGCTGACGCCGGCCAGCTATCAGTCGTCGGCGACGTTGCTGGTCGAAAGCCCGCAGATTCCGGCCAATGTCGGTGGCCAGATGGCATCGTCGTCGACCAACCTGATCGATCGCCGCATCGCCAGCGTGCGCCAGCAGATCCTCAGCCGGCCCGACCTGATCGAACTGGTCGAGGGTAACAACCTGTATCCCGATGAGCGGCGGCGGGGGAAACTGTCCGAGGTGCTCGACACGATGCGCGGGGCGACCAGCATCACCCCGGTATCGGCGGATATCGGCGGCCCGGGATCGAACACGATCGCCTTCTCGCTGTCGTTCCGTTATCCCGAGGCGGTCAAGGCGCAGATCGTCGCGCAGGATTTCGTCGAACGACTGGTGAAGCTGGACGCATCGCAGACGGCGGAGCAGGCGACGGGGACGGTCGAGTTCCTGCAGCAGCGCGCCAACGATCTGGCCGGGCAGGTCAGCGCCATCGAGCGTCAGATCGAAAGCATCAAGCTGGCCAACGGCATGGCGCTGTCGACCGGCAATTCGATGATGATCCAGGCGGGCGGCGGCGGATACGAAACGCAGATCGCCCAGCTCCAGCGCGAGAATGCCCAGCTGACCGCGCAGCTACGCCAGCAGAGCGGCGCGGTGGACCGCGATCCCGTCGTCGCCGCCGCCGAGACCCAGCTGGCATCGGCCCGCGCGATCTATTCGGACAATCATCCCGACGTCCGTGCCGCCGAGCAACGGCTCGCCGAGGCCAAGCGGCTGGGCGCGCAGAATGTCAGCCGTGCCGATGTCGGCGGGGCGATCCGCAACCAGATCGCTGCCAACAATGCCTCGATCGCCAATCTGCGATCGGCAATGGGCACCGAACAGTCGCGGACCGCGGCACTAGCGCAGGCACAGGCGCGTGCGCCGGCGGTGCTGGAGCAGATTTCGCAGTTGCAGGCGCGCGCGGACGGGCTGCGCACCAATTATCAGGCGGCGCAGACCGATCTGATGAACGCACGCGGGTCTGCACAGATCAGCGAGCAGCGCCGGGGCGAACGGCTGACGGTGATCGATCCCCCGGTGGTGCCGGACAAGCCGATCTCGCCCAACCGGCCGGTGCTGGTGCTGGGCGGCCTGATCGGGGGTGCCGGCCTGGGCGTGGTGATCGCGTTCCTGCTGGAACTGATCGCCCGGCCGATCCGCGGGGTCGGTGCGCTGCAGAACGTGATCGGCGAACCGCCGCTGGTGATCGTGCCGAAACTGTCGCGCAAGAAGGGCTGGCGCGACCGGTTGCCCCGTTTCCGCAAGCGGGCGCCCGCCGCCATCACCCCAGCCTGAGCACGGGAACGCCCAGTCGATGAATATCCAGTCGCCTTCCATTCCCGGCCCGGTCACGATCAGTACCGAGCCCCGGCATATCCTGCCCGCCGCCGATCTTGGCGAGGCGATCGTCGGGTTTCGCAGTCGCGACGAGCGATCGCGCTCGTTCAACCTGCTCCGGACCCAGATTGTCCGGCTGATGGGGGAGGGGGTGCGCGTGATCGGCATCACGTCCGCCACGCCGCGGGTCGGCAAGACCTTCGTCGCGTGCAATCTGGCCGCCTCGATGGCCCGGTTGCCCGACCAGCACACCGTGATCCTCGACCTCGACCTGCGGCGCGGGTCGGTGGCGGAGCGCTACAACATCCCGGTCGAGCGCGGGCTGACCGAATATCTTTCCGGGCGGGACGACCGGCTGGCCGATCTGGCCTGGGGGATCGAGGGGCAGCAGCTGACGATCTATCCCACCGCGGTGCGCAACGTCCTGTCGTCGGAACTGCTCGCCGGTTCGCGTTGCCAGGAACTGATCGCGGCGGCCCGGACACGGCCGGAGCCGGGCATCGTCCTGTGCGACATGCCGCCGGTGTTCGCCAACGACGATGCGATGATCCTGGGCGCGATGATCGACGGGTACATCATGGTCGTCGAAGACGGCGTCACCACCGCCAAGCAGGTGCGCGATTCGATGCGGCTGATGAAGTCGGTTCGCTGCTTCGGCACGGTCCTGAACAATTATGTCCAGGGCTTCACCGGCGACGATTACGGCTATGGCTACGGCAAGGGCAGCGGCTATTCCGACTATTACAACTGACATCGGACAGGAGGCGAAGGTGAACGGCACGACACCGCGCAAGGTCTATTGCGTCCTCGGCGCCCGATCGCTCCGCTATGCGCAGGCGTGCATGGCCAGCCTGTTCCGCAATGCCGCGGAGCCGCTCGATCTGGCGCTGCTGACCGACGCGCCGGCGGATGCCGATGCGCTGCGCGCCGCGATGGCGCCATTGGTCGTCGGCACGCCGCACCGGCTGTCGGTATTCGATCAGGCGGATGCCGACGAACGTGCTGCCACACAATTCACGGACTATCCGGCGATCCGCCATTTCCGTGGCGGCCATCCCTGCTGGCGCAAGATCACCGATCCGGTGCTGTATGCCGCGGATGGCGAGGAAGTCATCATCCTCGATCCCGACGTCTATTTCCCCAACCGCTTCGCGTTCGAGCCGACCCCGGCCACGGGCCTGCTGCTGATGTGGCAGCGGCCGAACTGTCTGCTGCCCGAACCGCTGGTCCGCGATGCCTATGACCAGGGCATTCCGATGGCGGATCATACCGACATCGGTGTCTGTCAGTTCCGTGCGCCGCTGCCGTATCGGGTGCTGGAGGAGCTGCTGGCGACGCTCGATACCGATGCGCATGTTCGGTCGATGCATGTCGAATCGATCGTCTGGGCTGCGCTCGCCGAGAAGATGGGGGGCGGCTATTTCGATCCCGCCGCCTGGCATTGCTTCGGTAACACCGTCGCCGGCCGGATCGCGCGGCGGCTGGGCAAGACCGGGCCGGACATGCTGCGGCAACTGGCGTTCGGCGAGATGAAGGCGTTCCATGCCGGCGGCATCGCCAAGGACTGGCTGGTCGATGCCGAGCGCGAAGGGCTGTTCGCGAACGGTACCCCGCGACTGGCGCCGACGCCGGTGCGGCCGTTCGTCGATTATCCCCGCGGCAAGTTCGAGCGGAAGATCCGCGTCCGTCAGATCGCGCGCAAGCTGGGGCTGTATTCGGTGATGGGCGGCGGTTGATGCCGCTCGCCGAGCAGGAAGACGCGGGCGCGGCGACGCTCGACGGCATCCGTCGCGTCCTGCTGGTCGCCCCCAACATCTCGCGGCGGATGGGCGGCGAGGGGATCAAGGCGCTGCAGATCCATCGCGAGTTGAAGGCGCTGGGACATGACGTCCGGCAGGTGACGCACGCCCGCGTCCGCGACGAGATGCTGGCCGACCAGCCCGATCTGACGATCGATTATGTCGAGGACGGGCCGACCCAGGTCTGGCTCCACCGGCTGCGTGTCAAGCCGTTGCTGGCGCTGCTCAACGCCTGGCAGTTGCACCGGCTGGCGGTGCGGGTCGCGAACGACTTCTCGCCCGACATCGTCCATTTCACCTCGCCGATCTCGCCGGTGCTGCCCTATTTCCGGATGCCGGGCCGGGCGGTGGTGATCGGGCCGCTGAACGGCAACGTCACCCATCCGCCCGCGTTTCGCGATCGCGAGTCGGCGGGCAAGGCGATCGGCGCGGCCATCCTCCGGCCGCTGCAATGGCTGCTCGGCCGGCTGTTCCGCGGCAAGCGGGACGCGCTGTTGCTGGTGTCGGGAGGCGACCGGACCGCGGCGGCGCTGCTGCTGGGCGGTTGCGACGAGGATCGGCTGATCCGCACGCTCGATTGCGGTATCCCCGATGCGCTGGTCGACCGGCCACGGGTAAGCCATGCCGGGGTCAACCGGTCGTTCGTCCATCTCGGCCGGCTGGTCCCGTACAAGGGCTGCGACCTCGCGATACGGGCGCTGGCGCGCGCCGATGCCGGTGCGACGCTGGACATCATCGGCGACGGGCCGTCACGCGGCGAACTGACCGCGCTGGCCGAGCGACTGGGGCTGGGTGAGCGGGTGCGCTTCATCGGCTGGATGCCGACCGGGCCGGCGCTGCACGACCGGCTGTCGGGCTATCGCGCGCTCGTGATGCCGTCGCTGGCCGAAGCCAACGGCATCGCCTTTCAGGAGGCGATGGTCTTGGGCCTGCCGGTGATCTGCGTCGACTGGGCCGGGCCGCAGGAATTGCTGACCACCGACGAGGCGATCATGATCCCGCCCGACGGCGACGAGGCGGTGGTCGCGGCGCTGGCGGCGGCGATGGACCGGCTGGGCCAGGACGGCGCGTTCGCCGACCAGCTGGCCGGGCAGGCGCGGACCAAGGCGATGGCGCTCGGTTTTCGCTGGCGCGATCTTCTCGGCCGCTGGCAGGACGTGTACCGCCGCGCTCGCCGGAGCCCCACGACCACTCCCTGAACCCCGTCTTTCGAGCGAGCATCGATGCCGATCAGAATACTCCCGAACCCGCTGATGTCCCCGGCGGCGGCCTTTCGTGCCGTGCGGCGCGGGATGACGAGCGACACGTCGGTCGTGGTCGGCGTGATGCTGCTCCAGAACGTGCTGCGGATCGTCAGTTCAGTCATCCTGACCCGGCTGCTGAACGCGGAGGCGTTCGCGATCGTCGGGATCATCACCTCGGTGATGGTCACCTTCGCGCTGATCTCCGATGTCGGCATCATCGCCTTCATCGTGCGTCACGAAAAGGGCATCGACCGCGATTTCCGCGACGAGGTGTGGACGCTGAAGCTGGTGCGCGGCATCGCCCTGTCGATCCTGGTCGCGATCCTGGCCGGCCCGATCGCGCAGTTCATGGGGAAACCGGAGCTGCAATGGCCGATCGCGGTCGCGGGGCTGACGTCGCTGATCGACGGGCTGGGATCGATGGCGCCGTTCAACGCGCTGCGCGCCCGGCGGGTCAAGATGATGAGCTCGATCGATGTCGGCAGCCAGATCGTGGGGCTGGTGATCTCGATCATCTGCGCGCTGATCTTCCGTTCCTTCTGGGCGATCATCCTGTCGACGCTGCTGGGGCAGCTGCTATCGGTCGGGGTCAGCTACTGGCTCTATCCGGATTCGAGCCAGCGGTTCCGCTTCTCGAAGGCACGGGCGGCGGAATTATGGCAGTTCTCGCGGTTCATCACCGGGTCGACGATGCTGACGCTGCTGATCACGCAGGGCGACAAGCTGGTGCTGGCGCGGGTGTTCCCGCTCGACATGATGGGTATCTACATTATCGCTGCCGGCCTGGCGGTGGCGCCGATCGGGCTGGTCACCGCCTATGCCGGCCGCGTTCTCTATCCGCTTTACGCCGAGATATTCCGCGAGTCGCCGGAAGCGTTGCGGACGAAGTTCTACAGCGTCCGGATGCCGCAGACGCTGTTCTATACCTTCGCCGCCGGCGGGTTCATCGGCTGCGCCCATCTCGTCATCACCCTGCTGTACGATCCGCGCTATGCGGGCGCGGCGATGTATCTGCAGATCCTGTCGATCTCGACCTTCTTCGCGGCAGGCAATTACGCCGCCAACGAGGTGATGATCGCGATCGGCAACACGCGCTTCACCTTCGTGACCAATCTCGCCCGGCTGGGCTATCTGGCGATCATGGGCTGGATCGCATGGTCGCAGCTGGGGCCGGTCGGCATCGTCTGGGCGGTCGGCACCGTCGAGTTCGCCGCTCAGGTGGTGGCGTGGATCGCGCTGCGGCGGCACGGGTTCCTGAACGTTTCCCGCGAACTGCTGTTCATCGTCGTGGGCCTCACCGGCGTCGCCATCGGTTATGGCGGCGAACAGGCGATCATGGCACTGTTCGACATCCGCTAGAGCGGGATGACGTTGGCCTGACGCTTCCGTCCCCGGCCCTTCCGTCCCCGGCCCTTCCGTCCCCGGCCCTTCCGTCATTGCCCCGCGTGGCGAGACAATGACGGTAGAATCGATCTGATGCGTCCTGCCTCGGTCGGTTTCAGGCGGGAGCCGTGGTGAGCGCGTCGTCCTCATCGCGGTGGCGGGCGGGGGGTGCCGGGGGCGAGGGCCTCCGCTCCGCCGGCTGGAGATGCGAGCGTGCCTCGACCGCATTGCTCAGGGCGAACAACAGCATCATCGTCGTCACGACGCGATAGTCGGGGGGCACGAACGGGAACATCGATCCCGCCGCGGCGACGACGCCCAGTCCGAGATCGGCAAAACTGCCGCCCCCGCGCGCCCGTGCCACCCGCTTGCCCGCATAGGCGCGGTAACCGTGCAGCAGGAGCGCACCGACGAACAGGCCCAGCCCGATCAGGCCCGAGAACAGGGCGATCCCCAGATAGCCGTTGACGAAATCGACGATGCCCTCGCCCTGACGCAGGCTGGACATCTGGATCTGCACGATCGCCGGGGCTTGGCCGATCAGCGGATGCTGCTTGACGATCTCCACACCCAGATCGGTAAGCTGGTCGCGATACTGGCTGCTTCCCTGCGCATCCGCCGAAAAGCCCACCAGCCCGGCCACGCGTGGACTGACCAGCGCGGCGGCATAGAGGCCGCCGCCCGCGATCATCAGGATGGGCAGATAGCCGATGATCCCCCTGATACCCCGACGTGATACGACCACCCCGACGGTACCGAACACCGCGCCCAGCCAGGCCGCCCGCGTCTGCATGGCGAACAATCCTCCCACCAGCACCGCCAATACGATCCGGTGGCCCATCGCCGTCCTGAACAGGTCGCGCGCGGCGAAGGCGGTGACGAAGCACAGCGCCAGGATGGCGCCCGACAGCGGGGGGTTCATCAATGGCCCGCCCGCGCGCAGCATGCCGCCGCGCATCTTGACGTTGGCCAACGACATCGTGCCGAACTGCTGACCATAGGCCTGATAGATCGGCCAGACCCGGACGCTCTCGAAGATCGCGACGGCCGACAGGCACAGCCCCGCCGCCGTGACGAACAGGAACGCGTTGCGGATGCTGATCGCGTCACGCAACGCGTTCCGGATCAACAGATAGGGCAGCACGAATGCGATCAGATTTTCCATCACGACACGCAGGACATTGGTGATCGTCGTGTCGCGCGCGTTCGAGAAGGTCAGCACGGCGATGATCATATAGGCCGGAAGATCACGGGTCGCGTCGTGTCGCCCGGAACGGCCGCCCCACATGAAGCTGCCGGCCAGCAGTCCGAGGGTCGCGCTGGTTTCGGTCGAGATGTTGATGAGCTGAAGCGACCCCGCCATGATGGTCTTGAGCACGGCGGGCATGGTGATGATGACGAACAGCGCGACACCGGCGGCGATCGTGCGCCTGCGGGCGAAATAAGCCACGATCGTGCCCAGCGCGGTGAAGGCGATGAAGACCTGGCCGATACAAAGGCCGAGGAAAGACAGGATGGTCACATAGGTGGCGGTGATCGTGGTGTCGCGAAACGGCCGCTTCACCAGCATCCGCAACAGGTAGATCATCGCACCGGACAGCAGCGAGATGGTGATGCTTGTCTTGAGAACGAAGATCATCCGGCGGTCATCCCATTATTCCCTGTCCATGTGACCGGCCTGGCCAGTCCATGTGCGTCAACGTCACCGTTTGTCGCGTTGTACGATCAGCTGGCTGATGATCCGCCCGTCGATCCGTGTCGGTTCGCCAGCGATACCAGCAGCGCGCAATCCTCGTCCATCACCGAATTTTCCGTGGTGCCCCTCTTCGGGCCGCCACGCGGAAGGTCGATGTCACCCACCGGGTCCCGACACCGGATGCCCGACGGATGCGGTCGTCTTGCCCGGCATCGAACCGGTTCGATGCCTCATGCAGGAAGTGATCGGGTCGCACACGCCGAATCGCGGTGCCAGTTGCCGGATCGTCAATCTTCCTTACGAGGAAATAAACCGCCAATTAATTGGGCAATAATCATTTTTTCGTACCTCCCCGATGAACAGATCCTCGGGAGTGTGGCCATTGTCACGGCACGAATTCATACTATCCACTCGACCGGGGGGCCGTTCCGGTCGGAGCATCGTGACGACCGTCGCGATGCTGTCGGCGGCTTTCTCATTGAGTGCTTGCGGTGGATCGGGTGGTGAGCCGGCGACCACATCCGATGTGACGGTGGTCCCTTCAGGCACATCGGTCACGACCCCGACCCCGACCCCGACCCCGACCCCGACCCCGACCCCGACCCCGACCCCGACGCCGACGCCGGCTCCGGCTCCGGCTCCGGCTCCGGCTCCAACTGTTTCCACGCCGCCTGCGTCCGGTTTTCAACTGGGCGTGAATCTGGCGGTGGTGACCTATTGGAGCGGCGAGCGGTCGTTTGCGAATTTGCTGACGGGATCGAACTGGATGGATCCGGCCAAGGGCTGGGGCGAGGTGTCGGAGTCCGAGCAGGATGCCAATGGCAACATATTGCCGTCAGCGATGCCGGCGGGGCGCGAGGTGGTGCGT